>CACWTR010000036.1 GCA_902763865.1 uncultured Bacteroidales bacterium
GGAGAGAGCCACAGTCTTGCCCTTGATGTCGAGGCCATGAGTGTCGAGCATGTGGTGGACAAAGTAGAGGGCACCGTAGCCCGTAGCCTCAGGACGAAGGATGGAACCGCCCCATTCGAGACCCTTGCCGGTAAGCGTGGCGCCGTGGAACTGCGAGGTAAGCTTCTTGTACATGCCGAAGAGGTAGCCAATTTCGCGACCGCCCACACCGATGTCGCCGGCAGGCACGTCCATGTCGGGACCGATGACCTTGTAGAGCTCCATCATAAAGGCTTGGCAGAAGCGCATGATCTCGGCCTCGCTCTTGCCGCGGGGTGCAAAGTCGCTGCCGCCCTTGCCGCCACCCATTGGCAGAGTGGTGAGCGCATTCTTGAAGGTCTGTTCGAAGCCAAGAAACTTCAAGATGCTTAGGTTCACGGAACTATGGAAGCGCAGGCCGCCCTTGTAGGGACCGATGGCACTGTTGAACTGGACTCGGTAGCCCAGGTTTACCTGCACCTCGCCCTTGTCATCGACCCAGGGCACACGGAAGGTGATGATGCGCTCCGGCTCTACGATGCGCTCTACAATCTTGGCCTTCTCGAACTCAGGATGCTTGTCATAGACATCCTTGATGCTGTCCAGTACCTCACGGACAGCCTGCAAGTACTCTCTTTCACCCGGATGCTTCTGCTCCAGGCCTTGCATGATTCTTTCTACGTTCATAATAATAGTTGTTGTTATATTGGTTGTTTGGTATTTTCATCCCAGTTCGTCGCACTCACGCAGCCACAGCGTAGCCGAGGCATCGCTGGGCATGCGCCAGTCGCCGCGCGGACTGAGGGAGCAATTGCCCACCTTCGGGCCGTCCGGCATACAGCTGCGCTTGTACTGCTGGGCAAAGAAGCGGCGGCAGAATGTGCGCAGCCAACGGCGGATGGTGGCATCGTCGTAGGTGGGACCGAATGCCTGACGAGCCAGCAAGTATATCTTGGCAGGACGGAAGCCCCAACGCAGCAGGTAATAGAGGAAGAAGTCGTGCAGCTCGTAGGGGCCCACGAGGTCCTCCGTCTTCTGTGCAATGTTGCCTTGCTCGTCGGCAGGCATGAGCTCGGGCGAGATCGGCGTGTCAACGATGTCGAGCAGCGTCTGGCGCGTGCTCTCATCCTTCGTGTGCTCAGCTATCCAGGCCACCAGGTGCCTGACGAGCGTCTTGGGCACAGAGGCATTGACACCATACATCGACATGTGGTCGCCGTTGTATGTGGCCCATCCAAGGGCCAGTTCGCTCAAGTCGCCTGTACCCACGACGAAGCCGTTCATCTGGTTGGCAGCATCCATGAGTATCTGTGTGCGCTCGCGGGCCTGACTGTTCTCGTAGGTCACGTCGTGCGTGTCCGGGTCGTGCCCCAAGTCGGCAAAGTGCTGCAGGCAGGCCTCGCGGATGCTTATCTCGCGGATGGTGATGCCGAGCAGCTTCATGAGGTTGACGGCATTGGTGTAGGTGCGGTCCGTAGTACCGAAGCCCGGCATCGTGATGCCCACGATTCCTCGCCGGCTTAATCCAAGCTTGTCGAAGGTGCTGACGCAGACGAGCAGGGCAAGCGTCGAGTCCAGTCCGCCGCTGATGCCGAGCACGACAGTCTGTGCGCCGGTATGCTGTATGCGCTTGGCCAGGCCCTCTGTCTGAATGTCGAATATCTCTTGCAGGCGCTCGTCGAGTCGCTTGCCGGTGGGCACGAAGGGATGGGGATTGACGCTGCGTGTCAGCGAGAACGGACGGGCAGGAACACGTTCCGTCTCGACCGTCGTCCATTGACCGTTGGCTGCTGACCATTGGTTTGCACAGCCGGCAAACGTTGTGTTCCGCCTGCGTTCTGCATGAATCCGCTCCACGTCGATCTCCGTCTCAAGCATTTGAGGCGTGAACTGGTGACGCTTTGCCTCGGACAGCAGCGTTCCGTTCTCGTAGATGAGAGCTTTGCCGCTGAAGACCACGTCCTGCGTGCTCTCGCCGAAGCCGCATGCGCTATAGACGTAACCACAGATGCATCGTGCACTCTGCTGCGCCAAAAGGCCTTGCAGGTAGGCGTACTTGCCTACGGCATCGTTGTCGGCACTCAGGTTGAAGATGATGTCGGCTCCGGCAAGTGCAAGCATCGAGCTGGGCGGAACGGGAGCCCAAAGGTCCTCGCAAATCTCCACGCCGAAAGTGCAGGAAGGCGTGCTGAAGAGTAGGCGGTTGCTCACCTTGACCTGTTGTCCGCAGATGAGAACCGTTCCCTCGGGGATATCGTTGCCGCTCTGGAACCATCGCTTCTCGTAGAACTCTCTGTAGTTTGGCAGGAAGGTCTTTGGCACGAGTCCCAGTATCTTGCCTCTCTGCACGACGGCTGCACAGTTGAGCAGGCAGCCGCGATACGGCACGGGAAGCCCCACTATGCTAATGATGTTGAGGCTCCGCGTGGTGTGCATCAGGTTGACGAGGGCCATCTCTGCCTCGTCGAGAAGCAGTTGCTGGCCGAAGAGGTCACCGCACGAATAGGCGGTCAGCGATAGTTCGGGCAGGCAGATGATTTCGATGCCCTTGCCTTCAGCCTGAATGACAAGCGACTCAATCTGCTGAACATTGTACTGGCAATCGGCCACCCTCACCAGAGGGATAGCCGATGCTACTTTAACGAATCCGTGGTTCACCTTGAGTATTTATTAGTTGTCGATTACTTTATCATCTCTACGCTGCGCTTGACGAAGCGGGTGAGGGCTTCACCCTTCAGCAGGCCGTTCTGCAGGAGGGCAAGGTCGATGAGCTGATGTACACGGTCACTCTTCTCGGCATAGGCCTTGAGCACGTCGTCGCGCTTCTGCTGCTCGGCGCGTATGTCTTCGCCGCACTTCTTGAGGTCGTCCTTTTCCTCTTGCGTTATCTCCTCGGGCTTCTTCTTGTCCTGTTCCTGACGAAGCACGGCTTGGCGGGCATTGAGTCCGCGCAGTTCTGCCTCAATGGGCTTGAGAGCTTCGCTTGTCTGCTGCTCGCAGTCCTCGAGCACTTCGCGGATGAGGGGCGAGTCGGTGTTGAGTACGATGTTGTACATGTCGGGCATCTCGCCGTAGAAGGCCATGCCGGGTTGCAGACGTGCCATCTCCTTCATGCGGCGCATGTACTCGCTTTGTGTCATCATGACGGGCAACTGGTCCTCGCCAAGAGCTTGTGCCTCGACGTTGAAATCGACTTTCTCCGTCTTGGGCGCTCCGCAGCGGAAGACTGTTGAAAGCTTGTCGGAGCGCTCGGCTTCGAGCTTGTCGCGCTTCGTCTCTTCTTTCTGTATGAGGCGTTCAATGACGTCGGCATCAACGCGAGTGAACGTGGTCTTCTCAAGTTTCCTTTCGAGCAAGCCGACCAGCGGAGCGTCGAGTTGTCCGTCCATGAGCAGGACGTTGTAGCCCTTCTGCTTGGCTGCATCGATGTAGGTATATTGTGCATCGGTGTTGTTGGCATAGAGATAGACGAGCTGACCGTCCTTGTTGGTCTGCTTCTCTTTTATGAGTGCCTGGTACTCGTCGAGGGTGTAGTGTTTGCCATCGACGTCCTTCAGGAGGAAGTATGCCTTGGCCTTGTCGAAGTAGTCCTCTTCGGTGAGCAGGCCGTAGTGGATGAATATCTTGATGTCGTCCCACTTCTTCTCGAACTCTTCCCGCTCGTTCTTGAAGATGGAGGCCAGGCGGTCATTTACCTTCTTGGTGATGTAGGAGCTGATCTTCTTCACGTTTGCATCGCTCTGGAGGTAGCTTCTGCTGACGTTCAGCGGTATGTCCGGCGAGTCGATGACACCGTGCAGCAGTGTCAGGAACTCGGGAACGATGCCCTCCACGGCGTCGGTTACGAAGACCTGGTTGCAGTAGAGCTGTATCTTGTTGCGCTGAATATCGAGGTTGTTCTTAATCTTCGGGAAGTAGAGGATGCCGGTGAGGTTGAAGGGGTAATCGACGTTGAGGTGAATCCAGAAGAGGGGTTCGTCGGCCATAGGGAAGAGGTGGCGATAGAATTCCTTGTAGTCTTCGTCCTTCAGGTCGGCAGGTTTCTTTGTCCAGAGCGGCTCTACATTATTTATAATAAGGTCTTCGTCGGTGTCAACCTGCTTACCGTCCTTCCATTCAGTCTTTTTGCCGAAACATACGGGCACGGGCAGGAAGTGGCAGTACTTGCGCAGAAGTCCTTCCATCTTGTCCTTTTCGAGGAATTCCTTGCAGTCGTCGTCGATGTGCATGACGATGTCGGTGCCTCGTTCTGCCTTTTCTGTCTCTTCGATGGTGTAGCTGGGGCTTCCGTCGCAGCTCCACTTGACGGCTGGGGCGCCTTCCTGATAGCTCTTCGTGATGATATCAACCTGCTTGCTGACCATGAAGGAAGAGTAGAATCCGAGGCCGAAGTGCCCGATGATGGCAGCGGCATCTTCCTTGTACTTCTCGAGGAAGTCGCCTGCTCCGGAGAAGGCTATCTGGTTGATGTACTTCTCTATCTCGTCGGCAGTCATGCCTATGCCGTTGTCGCTGACGGTGATGGTGCCTGCTTCCTTGTCGAGCCGCACATATACTTTCAGTTCGCCTGTCTCGCCCTTGAAGTCGCCTTTACCGGCCAGGGTCTTGAGCTTCTGCGTGGCATCGACGGCGTTGCTTACTATTTCGCGAATGAAAATTTCGTGGTCGCTATAGAGAAACTTTTTGATGACGGGGAAGATGTTCTCAGTCGTAACCCCAATGTTACCTTGTTTCATGTTTATATCTGACAATTTTACTATTTCACAATTTTGCGATTACAATTTGACGATTTTACAATTTTTCTCTTCGCTGACTGTGGCTTTCAGCTGCAATCCTTCAGTCGTCTGCTGCTCCATGAGCAGTTCGCAGAGCGGGTCCTCGATGAGGTCCTGGATGGCGCGTTTCAGGGGGCGTGCACCGTACTGCATGTCGTAGCCCTTCTCGGCCAGCAGCTGGCGGGCTTCCGGCGTGACGTCGAGCGTGTGGCCCATCTCGCTGACGCGGGCCAGGAGCGGACGGAGCTCGATATCTACGATTCGCTGCAGGTCATCCTGCGAGAGGTGGTCGAAGTATATGACGTTGTCCAGGCGGTTCAGGAATTCAGGTGCGAACTGCTTCTGCAGGGCTTTGCGCACGATGTCGCGGTTCTGCTTCTTGCTGCCCGACGAGTCGGCTGCTGCACTCTGGAAGCCGATGCCGTGTCCGAAGTCGCGTATCTGTTTTGTGCCGCAGTTGCTCGTCATGATGATGACGGTGTTGCGGAAGTCGATGGTGGTGCCGTTGCCGTCAGTGAGCCGCCCTTCGTCCATGACTTGCAGGAGCAGGTTGAAGACGTCGGTGTGGGCCTTCTCTATCTCGTCGAGCAGGACGATGGAGTAGGGCTTGCGGCGCACCTGTTCGGTGAGCTGTCCGCCTTCGTCGTAGCCGACGTATCCCGGAGGTGCTCCCACCATGCGGCTGACGGTGTGCTTCTCCATGTATTCGCTCATGTCGATGCGGATGATGGCATCTGCCTTGCCGAACAACTCTTCGGCCAGGCACTTTGCCAGGTATGTCTTGCCTACGCCGGTGGGTCCGACGAAGAGGAAGGTGCCGATGGGCCGCTGCGGGTCTTTCAGTCCGACGCGGCTGCGCTGTATGGCTTTGGCTACGGTAGCGACGGCTTCGTCCTGACCGATAACCTTCTGCTGCAAGGTGCTGCCCAGACTGCGCAGGCGCTGGTTCTCTTCCTGTCCGATGCGCTGCACGGGGATGCCTGTCATCGTGCTGACTACTTCGGCCACGACCTGCTCGTCCACCAGGCTGCGCTCGCTCTGGCTGATGTTCTTCTCCCATACTTCCTTCGCCTCCTTCAGTTCCTGCTGTATGGCCTTGCACTTGTCGCGATAGTCGGCAGCCTTCTCGAAGTCCTGCTGCTCGGCTGCTGCGTCGCGCTTCAGGTCGAGCTCTTCGACGAGATGTTCCAGCCGGAGTATCTCGTCGGGCACGGGGAAGTTCTGGATGTGCATCCGGCTTCCTGCCTCGTCAAGGACGTCGATGGCCTTGTCCGGGAAGCTGCGGTCTGTCACGTAGCGGCCCGTCATCTTGACGCAGGCTTGCAGCGCCTCGTCGGTATAGCGCACGTTGTGGTGCTTCTCGTAGCGCTCGCGCAGGTTCTGCAGTATCTGCAGTGTCTCTTCTGCCGACGGCGGTGCCACCTGTACCTTCTGGAAGCGACGTTCCAGGGCACCGTCCTTCTCGATTGTCTTGCGGAACTCGTCGAGCGTGGTAGCGCCGATGCATTGGAACTCGCCGCGGCTGAGGGCCGGTTTCAGCATGTTGGCGGCATCCATCGAGCCGGCAGCGTTTCCTGCTCCGACCAGGGTGTGTATCTCGTCGATGAAGACGATGATGTCGGGATTCTGCTTCAGCTCGACCATGATGCAGCGCAGACGTTCCTCGAACTGTCCGCGATACTTCGTGCCGGCCACGACGCTTGCCAGGTCGAGCACGACGATGCGTTTGTTCCAGAGCGTGCGGCTGATGCGATGGCTGATGATGCGCTGTGCCAGTCCCTCCACGATGGCGCTCTTCCCCACGCCGGGCTCACCCAGCAGGATGGGGTTGTTCTTCTTTCGGCGGTTCAGTATCTGTGCCACGCGCTCTATCTCCGCCTCGCGCCCCACGACGGGGTCAAGCAGGTCCTCGGCAGCCAGCTGCGTCAGGTCGGTCCCGAAGCTGTCCAGGGCCGGTGTCTTGCTCTCCTGCTTCTTTTGCAGGCGCACGGAGATGACGTTTCCGTCCAGTCCAGCCGATACGGGCTCCATGTCGTCGTCGTCAGCGTCACCATATCCTTCTCCCGAGGCGAGGGGGCCGTTCTGCCCTCCCTTGGATGGGGCGGGAGAGGCTTGCACCTTGTCGTAGGTTATGTCGAGCCGTTGCAGGATGTCGCTTGCCTCGTTGTCGTTGGCCTTCAGGATGGCAAGCAGGACGTGGATGGGCTCGATGCTCTCCGACTTCATCAGGCTTGCTTCGAGCTGGCACAGGCGCATGATGCGGTTGGCCTGCGTGTCGAAGTTCATGTCGGCAGGGGTGGGGGAGATGAGCACCTGATGCTGCCGGGCTGTCATCTCCAGCTGCGTCTTGAGCTGCGATACCCCATCTGGCAGGTAATATGCCAGAAGCTGACTTGCCTTGTTGTCAGTATGGCGGATGATGCCAAGCAGCAGGTGCAGGGGCGAGACGCTGCCGCAGTGCAGGCGGCTGGCCTCTTCTTTGCTGTAGTTCAATATGTTGAACGTTTCGGGTGAGAAGTTTGTCGTCATATCAGCTTAGTTGTTCGTCGTTCATTATGCATTGTTCGTTTCGTGTCGTATGTCTCACACAGACATAACAACAAATCCCGTGCCAAACATTATGCCTTGCAAATTTACGATTATTTTGTCTAAACACCAAGAGTTGAGGCCGGAAAATGAGAACAAAACCTTCCCCGGCGGGGAACAAAATCTCCCCCGACGGGGAACGAAACCCGTATCGACGTGAGACAAAAACTATTTTCACGACGTGAAAATTAATTTTCAAACCGTGAAAATATATTTTCATGACGTGAAAATTGATTTTCAAACCATGAAAATAACTTTTATTTCCTTTCGTTTACTTCAATAAAGCGAAAAAGCGGAAATAAATCCTTGTTTTCTTTTGCAGTGAACGATTAAAATGCTAAATTTGTAGTGCTCAAACATTAAAACCAATTAACCGCCTGCCCCCTGCGGGACAGACACAAAACATCAAACAAACAAAACTATGAAAAAGTACATTGCAGAATGTCTCGGTACCTTCGTACTGACATTCCTGGGCTGCGGCGCTGCCGTCAGCCTGAGTTGCGGCACAGATGCCGCTTCCGTAGTCGGAACAGCCATTGCCTTCGGTCTGGCTGTAGTTGCCATGGCCTACACCATTGGCGGTATCTCCGGTTGCCACATCAATCCTGCCATCACACTTGGTTGCCTCGTGACGGGTCGAATCAGCGTGAAGGACTGCTTCGGCTATATGTGCGGACAAGTCATCGGTGCCATCATTGCCGGTGCTGCTCTGTTCTATCTCTATCCCGGCTCCGGTCTGGGTGCTAACGGCATCGGTGTTGGTTGCGGCGGATGCTGGTGTGTTGCCATTTCTGCTGAGATTATCCTGACGGCCCTCTTTGTGCTCGTTGTGCTTGGCTCTACGCACAAGACGAATGGCGCTACCAACAACTTCGCTGGTCTGGCTATCGGTCTCTCGCTGATTCTCATCCACTTGGTAGGCATCTACTTCACCGGCACAAGCGTTAACCCCGCTCGTTCTATCGGTCCCGCTATCTTTGCTGGTGGCGACGCACTTGCTAACCTCTGGATCTTCATCGTAGGTCCCTTCGTAGGCGCCCTCGTTGCTGCCCTCCTCTGGAAAGTCATCGAGACAAAGGAATAATCGCAGGGAAGGACATTACTCTTCCCCCAAAACAGGGGCTGTCAAAATAAACGGACATACTCCCTGTTTATGAATTAACCACGAATTGCACGAATTACACGAATTATTCAACTGGTGGTAGTTTGTTATTTATAAATTCGTGCAATTCGTGCAATTCGTGGTTCTTCATGATAAAAGTACATTTGTTGTTCCCTCAGCCCCATGGAACGGTTTGTATTTTTGCGAAGAAATAGAACGAGAAAGATGTCCACAGATTTACACAAAGAGAGAGTGGGATGAAATGTCGTTTATGCCCTACTACAAAAATGTAGAACACGATAAAATAGTATTGCAATGAGTCTTAACGAAGAATTGAATATGAGACATTGGATGATTCTTGCCTGTCTGCTTTGGGCAGGCTTCGTTGGTGCCCGCACGGAACGGGTCGTCATTCAGGGCGACCACGGCAAGCTGGTGGGTGACCTGCAAACGCCCGACGGTGTGAAGGGGAAGTGCCCCATCGTTATCTTATGTCATGGCTTTGGAGCCAACAGAAACGGACTGGAACGTGACATCGCTCGCGAACTGGAGGCAAGAGGCATTGCCAGCATCCGCTTCGACTTCAACGGTCACGGCGAAAGCGAAGGCGATTTCCGCCGGATGACGATTCCCAACGAGATTGAGGACGCTCGCCACGTCTATGAATGGGTGAAAGCTGACGGACGATTCGGCAACATTGGCCTCGAGGGACACTCGCAAGGCGGTGTCGTCGCATCAATGTTGGCCGGACGGCTGGGCAGAAAAGCCCTGAAGGGCGGCGTTGTGCTGCTTGCTCCCGCAGGCGGGATACGCGAAGATGCCATCCGCGGAACCCCGCCGGGGCTGCAAGGTGAATTCAAGGGCGACCCGCAGGACCCACCAGAATACGTCATGGTGTGGGGACATGAGCTGGGACGCGACTACATCAAGTCGGCCTTTTGGCTGCCCATCTACGAGACGGCGGCTGGCTACAAGGGACGTGCCTGCATCGTCCACGGCACCTCAGACCGCATCGTGCCCTACACCTACGGCTACCGCTTCCATCAGCTCTGGAAGAAGAGCGAGTGGCACTTGCTGGACCACTATGACCACGGCTTTGGCCCTCATCCCGATGAGGCCGTGAAGCTGGCCGTGGCATTCTTCTGCAAGACACTACTGAAGTAACGGCAAATACGAAAAGAGAGCGTGTCAAGACTCAACCGATGTTGGTTGGCCTTGACACGCTCTCTTTTCGTTCCGTTATATTGGATTACTTTTGATTCCCACTGGAGTCAGCACTTACCCCGAGCATTTTGTCCATGAGGACTTTCATCCAGTAGCCGCCGATGACGCTGCGGGCCTTGAAGCCTGTCATGCGGCCCGTCTTGGTGTCGTGCCAGTCGGAGATGGGCACACGGCTTTCCGTTTCGCCTATGTACTTGTAGAGAGGCTCGACGAAAGCCTGGAAGTCCTTGTCGGTGTCGGCCATTGCAGCCGTCCACATTATCCAGTCGCTCTTCGTGTAGTCCTTGCGGCAGTCGAGGGGCAGACCATACTTGTTCTGCTTCTTGAGGTAGTACTTCACCTCCGTCTGCATGGCACCTCCGGGGATGATGCCTGTCTGCCAGAGCTTGTCCCAAACCATGTTGTACTTCTGGCTCCATGTGTCGCTGCCGGCACCGTAGGCCAGTTCGTAGTGGTCCTTCACCTTGGTTTCCTTCTCCCATGCGGCAGCCATCTCCTTTGCCTTTGCATTGTACTTCTCATAGACATCGTCCATTCCCTTCATCTTGGCTATCTCGGCATAACCGGCTACACCCATGATGGCCTTGATTGCAAGGTTGCAGTTGCCGGCCCAATGACCTGCGAAGTCGTCGGTGCAGAGCTGGTTGGCGGGATGCAGGCCGTTTTCGACGAGGTAGTCGGCCCAGGTGGTGATGATGCGCCAGTACTTATCGACGTAGAGAGTGTTGCCTTCCTGCTTGCAGATTTGTGCTGCAAGGGTGATCATGTTGCCTGCTTCCTCCAGTGGCATGTCGCCGCCATAGACCTGTCCGTTGGCCTTGGGGTACTGGCCGAGGTCGTGTGCTGCGAAGGGTTTGGTCCAGCGTCCGGACAGGCTGTAGTCGAAGATGGAAGTCATCATGCCCTTTTGCAGCTCGGGGTTGTAGCAGAGGTAGAGCGGAGCTTCGGGGTAGGTGAGGTCAACGGTGTTGACGCAGCCGTTGGAGTTGTTTTCCTTCGAGAAGAAGAGGACGTTGCCCTTCTCGTCGCAGAAGAGCTTGTGGGCAGCATTGACGTGGCGGTAGGAACCGGAGAGGATTTCGGCATACTTCACTCCGCCGGCAGCCAGGCCGTCGTCGTAGATGGTGCGGTCCATCTGGCGGCAGCGTTGCATGATGCTGTTGTAGTTTCCCTTCATGCGGTCGAACATGTCGAAAATGCTGACGCTGCCTTCGTGCGCCCAATAGCCTTTGTAGCGCTTGTAGAAGTACTCGATGTCCCAAATCTCGTCATAGCCAATCATGGCAAAGCTGCTGGCCGACAGGGTCGTGCCGAAGTCGTGGACGTATGCCAGTGTGGGCAGTGAGGCTTGCTTCTGGCAGATAACCTGACGCTCGCCGCGCGGCAGACGTCCTTCGGCGAGGAACTCCGTCTTGATGTCTGCGTCGCTGGCAAGGCTGAGGCGGCCATTCGTGCCGGCAAGATAGACGTAGCCCCAGTCGATGCAGATGCCGTCACCCGTCTTGGCGAGGATGGGCTGCTGGATGGTGCCGGCCTTCAGGTATTGCGTGCCGTTCTCGAAGATTCGATTCGACACGGTGGGCTGCTGAATCTTGTTGACAGCCATCTGCGGAGTGGTAGAGAGATAGAATTGCACGTTGTGCTTCTGGCCGTCGGTGGAGCGGACCTGATAGGAAATGTAGTTGATGGGTGCGGACAGCAGGTCGTAGTCGTCGATGATGTGAGGTGCGGTAAACACCACGTCCAGCTCAACGGGACCGCAGGAGAACGTGTAGTAGGTGTTGCATGCCAGCACATCGACACTCTTCTGCGTGGCTGTCACGATTTTGTCGTTACCCTTCGCAATGTTGCGGAAGATGCCGAAATCGACGAGTGCACCGCCCGTCTTGTTGTAGCAATGAACGGCAAAGACGTTCTTGCCCTCCTTGAGCAGGCCGGACTTTTCGCCGTCCAGACGTACCACGACACCATCGACATAGTCCATGATGCCCGTAGCAGCCTTCTTGCCGTTGATGTATATCTCGCAGGCATCATCGTGGGAGAAGATGAGATAGAGGTCGCCTTCGAGCTGTGCGGAAGTCAGTTCCACGGTGCGGCGCACCCAGATGTCGTTGTCCTCCTTGGTCCAGGGAGTGCGGATGTTGTCGTAGTTGTCCGAACCGAAGGCGCCCTTGCCAGCCTTCCAGGAAGAGGCATCGAAGTCGGGCTTCATCCAGTTGTCGGAAGGTTTGCTGTCGGTGTACTGCGCTTCCCATTCGGCCTCGTTAGCCATCGGCACCACACTCTCCATGAGGGTCCGCTGTGCGGCTCCCATCCAGCGGTAGGTCGTGCCATCCACACGCAGCAGGCCCTCCAGGGGCTTCTCGTCGTTGGTCCAGTGGCGCGTACTGCCGTCGGTGAGATTGTCGTAGGGACTCCAGACGGAGAAGTAGGGGTCGCTCACGACCAATGGGACACTTGGCAGGCGCAGGTCCGTCTGCTTGTAGGGTTTGAAGAACTCGGCGGTCTGTGCCGAGCCCGTCACACTGATTGCCACGAAGGCAAGCATAGAAACAATCTTTTTCATCCTTTTCTCGTTTTTTGTTTTATGTTAATACTAATGACTTTCCTCTGTTATGCCACCGGATGTGAAAGCGCGGGAACGGCTCTCTGCTGGCGGGGGGCGGCCAACACCTCGTGAGCTTAAGGCCAACACCTCGTGAGCTTATGGCCAAAAGCTCGTGAGCTTATTGGCAAAACCTCGTGAGGCGTTTTGGCGTGTTTCAAACATCATGTCAGGGGTGTATATGGTTTGGGGGGTAGGATTCATGTGTTATAATATATTATGTGTATGGTTTCTCTCAGTATGCGTTCTCTTCTCCGTGCAGGGCATTGTAGATTGTTCTCCAGATGATGAAGAGGTCAAGGGAAAAGCTCCAATGCTCGATGTACCAGATGTCCTTCTCGATGCGGCCCTCCATTTGCCACAGCTCCTGCGTCTCGCCCCGGAAGCCCGAGACCTGTGCATATCCAGTGATGCCGGGCTTGGCGAAGTGGCGCACCATATAGGTGGAGATGAGTTGGCTGTATTGTTCGGTGTGCTTGAGCATGTGCGGACGCGGGCCGACGATGCTCATGTCGCCTAACCATACGTTGATGAACTGCGGCAGTTCGTCGATGCTGGTGCGGCGCATGAACTCGCCGATACGTGTCTTGCGGGGGTCGTCCTTGGTGGCCTGAACCTTGTCGCTGTCCGTGTTGACACGCATGGACCGGAACTTATAGCAGTAGAAATCCTTGCCGTTCAGCCCTGAGCGCTTTTGCTTGAAGAGGACCGGTCCGGGAGAACTGAGCTTGATGAGCAAACCGAAGACAATGTAAATCCACGGAAAGAGCGTCAGCAGGAAGATGCTGGAGACGACAAAATCGAATGTCCGCTTGATGATGCGATTGCCCACCTGAGCAAGAGGTTCGTAATGGAGGCTGAAAACCGGCGTGCCTACCATGAGGTCGATAGCCATCGTGTGCCGCTGATAGTTGAAGGCATCGGGGATGTGGCAGTAGCGCACCATCTTCTGTGCACAGGTCAGCATAATGGTGTTTATCAGGTCGTTTTGCGATGATGGCAACAGACAATAGACATTGTGGAGCAGGTGAGCTTCAATGTAGGCTGGTGCCTCTTCGGGTGTGCCGAGATAACCCTCCTCGGTTACCGTTGTGCGCGGCTTGTCGGCGAAATAGCCTTTTACGTTGAAGCCGGTCGTGGGGTCGGAAGCCATCGTCTTGTAGAGCTCGCTGGCGATGTTGATGTTGCCTACGTAGATGACACTCATCGTGTTGTGACCATTCTTGCGGTACCATTTGATGAAATTCCTGAGCCCCCAGCGGTAGAGAAAGATAAAGATGATGATGAAACCGTAGAAGGGAAGCATGAAGTCCCACCTCATCAGGGGCCATCGGAACACCCACATCACCATCAGGCTCAGCAGGACGAAGAGTATCGTACTCTGCATCGAACTACGGAGCAACTGGTCGCCGCGCACGAAGCGGTCGTGGATATGGTAGCGGCTTTGCAGGTCGCAGAGCACATAAACCAGTGTCATAAGCAGCATCAGTCGCTTGTAGTGCGGAGTAGTGACGTGGCCCAGACTCTTATAAACAAAGGACATCGTCAGCAGGGCTGCATTCAGGGCTATCAACTCGCCTGCCAAGATGATTCTTCGTATGTTGTTGTCGGAAGTCTTGTTTTCTCTTACCATTATGCTTGGTTTTCTGTTAAACTGTCAGTTTCTTCAATTCTTCTCCTGTCCCGCCTACAGATAGCCGTTGAAAAGCCTCCAGGCGTATTGCGATATCCTGTAATAGGGATGCCAGAACACTTCGCGCGGATACTGGCCGATAAGACGCCAGCTCCAGCGTGTGCCCCAAGTGAGTCGTTCCCAACGGCTCATCTTTGCCCAGTTGCCGACACGGTCGTCCGAGTGACCGAAGTTTCCCGCCCGCATTACCTCGCTCAGAAGGAAGCGGCCCCGCTTCTCGTTGGGAACGGTAAGCATCAGCTCCTGAGGCATGTGGAACACTTCGCCCAGCACCCACATCAAGGCACTACAGAAGTCCGTCAACCCCAGGTCTCGTATGACGGGCAGAACGGTTTCCTTCAGCCTCGCCCCGTCGGGGGAAGAGAGGACTTGGCTCAGGTAATAGTAGTCCATCAGCTGTCGGAACCCGATGCCTTCAAAGAAAAGGTGGCGGTAGATGTGGCTCAGCTGGAACACCAGATTCATTTCGTCGCCGGGGATGTTGATGGTACCCTCCTCGGGCAGTTCCACTTGCTTGGGACAGGCAAGCTGCCTACTGAAGTAGCGTTGCATCTTGCGGTTCTTGAAGGGGTCGTAGAGGAAACTCGGCAGAAAATGTATCTCGATGGAGGTGTCCTTGCGGACAGGGAAGTCCATCTCTATGCGCGTCACTTCCAGTTTTGGGAAGTGGCTACGGATGTAATCGACTATCTTTTTGCGGTCACCGTCGAGCCAGATGTCAATGTCGCCCGGGATGCGGAGCATCGGGTCGGGGTAGAGTAGGGCATTGCCCTGTCCTTTCAGGATGACACTGCGATAGCCTAACCTCTCCCATCGCTCGCTCACCCAGACTGTGTCGTGATTGACCCGTTTGTTGTCCAGGATAATCTTCTGAACAGTTGCGTGCCAGTTGATGAGCAGCTGGTGAGGCGGCTTCTGGTCGGCAGAGATGTGGCTCAGGCCTTCGTAGAGTACGCCCACGAGTGTCTGTCGCTTTGCCTCGGCGAACAGCTCGCGCCATTCCTCGTCGGTAGGCGTGTGGCTGAACGACTCTTGACGGCCTATAGCTATGCGTATGAGTTCAAAGAATAGTATGTCTTTCATCTTCGTCCTATTATTCCTTAAATAATATATAGTATAGAAACTTTGCATTGCCGATGACGTAGCGTCGCCACATGCGTTTCGGTTCCTTCAGCAGTCGGAAGAGCCACTCCAGCGAATGCCTTTGCCACCAGGCAGGAGCACGCCGGACCGTGCCTGCATAGAAGTCGAACACAGCTCCGATGGTACCGCAATGACAGTGGATGTTGAGCTTGTCCCAGTGACCGAAGGCCCATTTCTCCTGCTTGGGTGCTGTCATGCCGATCCACAAAAGGTCGGGCTTTGCCATGTTGATGGCCTGTATCATTGCACGGCTGTCCTCGTCGGAGAACTCCGCCTTGAAAGGGGGAGAATAGGTCAGGACATCCAGGTTGGGGAAATCTGTGGTTGCCCGCTTGTGAATCAGGGAGAGCACCTTCTGGCTCGAACCGAGGAACATCACCTTCAGACACTTCTCACCCTTCGCCTTCAGAGCCTTGCTTTTCTTCTCGAGAGCTTCCATCTCGAACATGAACAGGTCCCATCCTGCGATACGTTCCAGGGGCTGGGACTTTGCCTTCAACCATTTGCAAGCCTTGA
Source organism: uncultured Bacteroidales bacterium (assembly GCA_902763865.1). Taxonomy (GTDB): domain Bacteria; phylum Bacteroidota; class Bacteroidia; order Bacteroidales; family Bacteroidaceae; genus Physcousia. The sequence goes on from CACWTR010000036.1 coordinate 15,663, forward strand.
CGATGGAGGCACCGTCGGGAATCAGATAGTCTCCGCGAGTGAGAGCTTCTGCAAAAGCCTCATCCTCTTGAGCCATGTCGTAGGAATAGGCATTGATGGTGTTGATGAGCGTCTTTCCGGCAGGAATCAGCCCGAGTTCTGCCAACGATGAAACGATGTTCAGGTCCTTGAGTTTCATGGGATGGTATCTGCTTCTATCTTGAAGAGAGTGTCGTACTCTTCCTTCAAGCGGTTGTATATGATTGGTTCTGTATAGTTGTCCTGTACTCGTTGATAGGATTCTCTGGATAGGTCATTCAACTCCCCTTTTTCAACAATGCGGCTGACAACCTCTGCAAACGACTCGGCAGAAGGCTGTCCGACAATCAGGGCATCGTTGCCGATTATCGTGCGGTTGAATCCCTTGTCTGTGGCAATAGGAACAAGTCCCCATGACATTGCCTCGGTCAGGGCATTGCTGTGCCCTTCACGCGGTTCAGCAGTCGGGAAGAGATAAATGTGTTTGTCGGAAAGAATCTCCTTTAGTTTTTGGTGACTGCAAGCGGGATGCATCGTGATGTGGCTGGCAAATGGCGATGCCTTGATGTGCTGCCTGATTTCCTCGGCATAGCCAGGCTCTGTGCAGTTGCCGACGATGTCGAGACGGAAGTCTGAGCGTCTTTCAGCCAGCAGGTTGAAAGTGTCGATGACGACCTCAACGTTCTTCTGTCTTGAGATGCGGCCAAAGTAGAGCAGTTTGATGCTGTCGTTAGCCTTCACGGGGAAGGTCTCGGGACAGAAGTCCTGCCCGACACAGTTGGGATAGTAAAAGAATCGCTTCCCCGGGGCAATGCTGTCGATGAGAGGTTTGTTCTCCATTCCTTGACTGAAGATGACATCGGCGTGTCTGACTGTTGCCTCGAAGGTCCGGCGATAGCATCTCGTTCCGTTTGCGTAATGGTCAGTTGCGCCGCCGCCTCGCATCTCGTAGATGGTAAGGTAGCCTAAAAGGTGTGAAATGCTGACGAGGAGATGCTCGAAGTAAATTGTGGAGCCATAGAATCCGACGATATGGACCAGACTGCTGTTGCGCCTCCCGACAAGCATGACGAAGGAGAACTTGATGAAGCTCCAGAGCATCAGCAGGGGAATGATAAGAATGTCGGGCAAGGTACGCTTGAACACACGGTTATACTTCCCGATGGGGTGCACCTCGTATCCGGCACGCCACATCATGGCGAGCGTGCGGCGGTTGCCTATCTCGCCCCCACCATACGGCTGCCGGTCCCATTGACCAAAGTTGGCAAAGAAGTATATTCGCTTGTTCATGTCAGTTGTTCGTTGTCGGGATTGTTAGCCAGGAGCCTATCTTCTCGTCCCATTCGGCGGGCACGAAAGGCACTACGCCACCGAAATGGTAGAAGGTGTATTCTCCGAAATAGACTTTTCCTTTGATTTCATACATGTCCATCCGGACGTGTGGAAGTCCTTCCGACAGTTGCTCGGCGATGCGGACCATCTCGTCGAACCCGTCGGGCTTTGCGGGAATGACTGGATTGACGGGATGCCCTTGCCGGAAGGGTAACGGCTGATACCTCTCGTCGAAGAAGTTGAAGAATGGCTCTTCTCGTGTCTGACGCTCTGTCGCTACGAAGAGCATCCTGCACTTGCCGTTGAAGCAGAAGAACTTGTAGTCGCGCAGTTCTCCATGCTCATCTTCCATGTACGGTTCAGCAAAGATGCGTGGCCGGACGTCTCTGTATGACCACTCGCGTGAGGAAGTGTAGAGGTTCTGCTTCAGAGCTGAATTCAGTTTGGCAGTAACTTTAGCCTTGTCGAACTTGGTCTTGTCGTGACATATTATCACACCGATGCCGCCGCCGCCCTGCGTTGTCTTTAGTACAAAACGATTGGGCAAGGCATCCCATTCGATGTCTTCGGGACGATGCCAGATGCCGAGAGTCGGGAAGACGTGCTCGGCCCCTACCTTCTTCGTCACATAGTCCTTTGCCTCCAGCTTATCGACCAGCGAAGTATAAAGCGGATTATGGTCGTGGAGCTTCAGCCAGTTGACTTTCTCGTTGAAAGTTGAAGGTTTCTTCAGGTTGAGTCTTTTCCTCATGCTGAAGAAGTAGTACCAGCGGAGGTACGTTTCATCATCCTTAATCCACGGGCCGAGTTTCCTCATGAGGACGGCTCCGGGCTTAAGTGGATTGTTCAACAGTTTGCGTAGCCAAGACATATTCTCCGTTTATTTCTCCGTTAATTTATTCGTTTAAGACCGAGTTGAAGAGAGACACGAAATCCCTGCCGGTTGCAGGTTGATATATCATTCGGGTATCTTTCAGCAGAGTGGCTTTTCTCATTCCTTCGGCAAGAGCTTCCACATTGTCTGGCTCGACGACAATGCCATTGTAGCTGTTCCTTACAATCCTTTCTATTATAGGAATACAACGCGTGGCAACGATGGGCTTCCCCAGATACATGGCATCAATCAACGCATTGGGCAACCCTTCGAGGCGGGAAGGCATGACGAAGCAGTCGGCATGGCTCACCCAGCGATATGGATTGCTGTCGAAGCCGACTATGTGGACGTAATTTTGCAACTTGCTGTTCCTGATCTCATCTGCTATGCTTCGGCAGAAGGCATTGTCATTGTCAAACTTGCCAAGCAGATAGAGATGAGCATCGGGGTTCTCCTGATGTACCGACCTGAAGGCCTTGACAACCAGGTCCTGTCCTTTCTGGTGGTTGAAGCGTGCCACACAGATATATTTGTACTGGCCTTGGGCATCCGGTGGGAACGGGTTGTCAGCTTTCAGGCAAGTTCCGATGTATTCCTCATCAATAGGATTGTGCAGGGTAACGACCTTTTCTGCGGGCAGCCCGGTAAAGGAAATTATCTCTTGGCGCATCTCCTCTTGCTGGGCTATTATCTTGTCAGCCCATCTGTACGTGAGGCGAACAAAGGGCAGATTTATCTTGTGTTCTGTTCTGCTCAAATCGATATTGTTCCTTACGATGACTCTTGTCCTGCAAAGCTTTGCAACGAGAATCAGACGGACGTTCAGGTACAGGAATGAACTGAAAAGCATGTCGGGCTGTTCCTGCCTTACGAGTTTGCAGATGCGTGTCGTCCCGAAGAGCCAGATGTTCCTTAGGCGGATGAACCTGACGGGATAGCCGTCAGGAATGTATTTCTCGATTTCTCCCCTTGTCTTGCCGACCAGGACAAACTTTACTTCGAATTCCTCACGTGGCAGCATCTTTGCAATGACAACCGTCATGCGCTCCGCTCCGCCTACAGTGGGGGGCAGGAAGAAGAGGACTTTTTTCTTATGGTTTGGCTGTGACTGCATAGGGAAATGGTTGTGACATTCTGTGGGGCTTTTATCGGCAGACCTGAATCAGCTCTTTCCTGATAAAGCGTTCTTCGGGCTGAGCAAGGAGGAATTCTTTCTTTTTCTTTGGGCTGAGCGGCCTTGTGTTCATGTTGAAGGGAAGGTTCTTCTGGATGTACTCATCAAGGGAGCAGACGTATCTGGCCGGGTTTCCTGCAACGACGACATTGGAGGGTATGGATTTCGTGACAACGCTGCCGGCAGCAATCAGGACGTTGTCTCCGATGGTCACTCCGGGCATTATCTGTGCCCTCGACCCGACATATACCCTGTTGCCCAACACGACCTTGCCGAAGATGTCAAAGTCGGGGTACATGTCTCTTGCCACCTTTGCACTGCCGTGGGTATAGATTCGTGAGCCTTCGGTGAGGTCGCAGTTGTTCCCAATGGTTATGAGATAGGGTTCTGCCGAACTCCAGAAGTAGCTCTCTATCCTGTTGCCCGTTCCCATCGTCACTCCGTCGTGGCGGGCATGCTTTTCAAGAGACCAGAAGGCACGTTTCAGGAATCGGATTATTTTCTTCTTCATCTTGTCGTCGAGTTAATGTTGTGAATGAATTCAGAGAGACGTTTCCCCTGACTGATAGGGTTGAAGGTGTTCAGGGCAACTTCGCGGCCCCGTTGAGCTACGAGCGCTGCCTCCTGCGGATGGGACAGAATGAAAGACATGTGGCTGACAAGGCGCGATTCGTCGTTCTCGTCAAAGAGATAGGCGTTGACTCCTGATTGCAGGTAATGGCTTGCTTCTCCCACGGTTGTCGTGATGACAGGTACCTGGCTGATGAGCATCTCTCCCAGCTTGGTTGGGAAACAGTTGCGGGTTTGGAGATTGTCTGACTTGTAGATGATGGAGAAAGCAGCGAAGTGCTGGAGGCGAAGTATTTCATCGTCGCTGACGTACCCCATCAAGATGACATCGTCCGTAAGGCCGAGCTGTTCTATCAGCTTGTTATACTTGCACCGCTTGGGATTGGATTGTGCTCCGGTAAAGACGAGCTTGCAGGGCAGTTGGGGTTGCTCCTGTCTCAACCGCTGGAAGGCATGCAGGATTTTCGAGATGCTGTCCTTTTGCTCATGCATTGTGCCGGTGTGGATGATGTAGGGGACATCCATAGCGGATTGCATTCCGGAATAGTCCCTGTCGTAGGGGGCAGGGTCAACCAATATGGGGATGCAGATGACCTGTGCGTCACGCCTTTTGTATCTTTCCACGAACAGCTCCAGACTTCTTGAAATGACGATGAAGGCATCATATCCGGGCATAAGCAGGTGGAACTCTATCCAGTCTGCCAGCCAACTGAGCTTGTGACTTCTCAGCGCACCAGGGTGCTCGCATGTCTCCTTGATGGTTTTGGCACCCTTCATCTTTGCAGCCAGGAGAATCATTGCCTGCATGAAGAGGGGATAGAGATAGACGTAGGCGATGTCCCCCTTGTGAAGGTGGCGCAGGGAGAAGATGAAGGTTCGGATGGGATCCAAGACATACCAGTCCAGCCCGCGCATCAGCTTGTTCCACCTCGGGTGCTTGTACTTTCCGCAGATGTAGCAATAGGGCGTGGAGCCGTACATCCCTTTTGCCGGCATTCCGTTGTCCGTCACCCTTTCAAAGACTCTGTTGCAGACAACGGCGTTGACCCGGTCGCCTGCGGCCTGGAGTCCCTTGAAGTAGCAGAGCCGTCGTTTCATGTCGGCCATGCCGTAGGGGAATGGTGTGTCTTGGTAGGAATATATCTGCATCTTTCTTTTCTGGCGTGAGTGATATCAGGGCTTGATTCCCCGTTTCTTTTTCAACTTCTTTACGATTTCTTGTTGTTCGTCGGTCAGCGGAACAGAACATCCATAGACCTTCTTGTCCTTATAGTGTGCCTGGAACAGCTCGACCAGTTCCTCGTGCGTCATTCGTTCTTCCTGCGGATAGAGTGCCTCTTCGTGCCTTTCGATGTCGGCCAGGGAGAACTTTACGCCGATGATTCTGGCTGGCACGCCTGCCACCAGTGCGTAGGGCGGGACAGATTTGCTGACGAGGGCGTTGGCCCCGACGATGCAGCCTCGTCCCAGCGTTACCCCGGCCATGATGGTGGAGCGTGTCCCTACCCACACGTCTTCCTTGATTGTGACGTTGGCCGACGTGTCGTTGATGTGGCTTTCTCCGAGGATGACCTGCGGAATGGAGACGGTGGGGTGGTGGTTATTGGTGATGATGGTGACGTCGGGGGCTATCACGGTATATTTCCCGATGAAGACGCTCTCCTGGCCGGCGTTGATGACGGTCAGGCCGTAGCGTATCTTGACGAAGTCCTCGGCATAGATGTTCTTCTTCACCCCGATGTGGCAGGGAAAGGAGATGGTGGAATGGGGAGGCATTGAGCCGAAGTCCTGCCTGCTGGGGTAGTCGCGTCGGAGGCAATAGAGGAGGTGCCGCCCTTCCCGGAGGAGAAACCCGATGTCCGACAATATGCTTCTGATTTTCTTCATCGTATCGCTGTTCCGGTTAAGTAGTTATTTCGTAGAGTTCGTCTTCTTCGGGCTCTTCTTCCGCATCCTCATCCGGCAGTTCATCTTCCTCGTAGCAGAAGAGGCCGTAGAACCAGAATGCGGTGAAGACGGGGATGCCGAAGACGGGATATGAGATGGAGGATACCAGCAACGCCACTGCGATGGCGATTCGCTGGCGATAGAGGCTGGCGCGACTTATCTTGTAGGACGAATAGAAGAGGATTGCGTAGAGGAAGAGTGCAATGAAGATGCCGAACTGAGCGAATAGTTTCACGAAACCGCCGGTAAGGGCAAAGTTCCTTGAGATGTCCTGCCGGAACCAGCTGTAGTCGTAGTTGCGGCCATAGCCAAGCAATGGTTCCTGGCGGAAGTTGAGCCAGTCGAAGTAGGCGGACTCGAAGCGGTCGAGCGAGCCGAGGTATTCGTCGCCGTACATCTTGGCATTGTAGCTGATGTTGTGTAACCGTTCACGTGTCAGGCCCTCGAAGTCTATCTTCTCCATGATCTTGTCTCCCATGAAGTCGAGCGAGAAGATGAATGCTGCGATGGGCAGGACAATGAACAGGAAGGAAATGACGGCCTTGACATTGACCTTTCGGGTCCAGAAGAGGACATAGACGAGGAAGGCGATGCTGTAGCCGGTTGTGGACATCGTGGTGGCGAGTGCAAGCAGGAGGATGATGATTTTCCAGTTGTTCCAGAATGTGATACCTTTGCGCGAGAGGTTGATGAGGATGGCGGGGATGAGCATGATGGCAAAGCGCCCCGGTTCCCATGAACAGCCGGCGTTGCGGACGAAGGAGCCTTGCACCTGTCCTTTTAGGGGGTCCATCCAGTTGAAGAGGTAGAGGACATTGTTGCCGAATGACGTTTCGGGGAATACGCGGAAGGGATTGGATTCCACCGGACTCATGATGGCTATGCTCCAGAGCACGAGACTGATGGCCGATAAGACGACCATGATGTGCTCGTAGAGAGGGAAGAGGTCGCTGCCAAAGACTCTGATGTGGACAAAGGCAATGAGAATGGCATAGATAAGGAAGACATAGTAGGAGAGGTTTGCCGGGCTGAAGTCGTGGAACTTGTAGCAGACGGCAGCGGACCAGCACAGCATGATGCCGACGAGCGTCCAGAGCCTGGCATCGCGAAAGCTGATGGGATTGCGCACCAGCAGGACCGCGGTCAGGAATATGGGAAGGAGCAGGGGGATGGGATTGCCGGAAAGTCCGCCCACCATTCGTCCTGTCTCGGGTGTCATCTGTGCCATGTAGATGACCATCACGAACATGTAGAGATATTCGAAGACGGGATAGAAGAAGTTATCGTGAATCTTTATCATGATGGCGATGGGAGGGTGAGGTTATTCGTTCCAGATGCCGGTGGCTGTGTTGTTGAGTATTCGGGTTATCTGGGTTGTGAAGACACAGGCATAGATGACGTTGATGACGGACATTGAGGCCACGACGCCGAGAATGCCGATATAGCGCCCCAGGAAGAGCGAGAGGGGAATGTGGAGCACCAGGCCCACAAGGATGACGTAGGACTGGAGCTTGACCTTCCCCGTTCCGTTTATGAGGATGGCCTGCAGCGACACCCAGCAGTGAATCAGGGTATAGATGGCGATGCCGAGGGTGAGACCCATCGGCACTTGGACCATGTCCCTTACCCACAGCCTGATGAGCAGCGGAGACAGCGCCACGACAAGGGCCACCATTGCGCACAGGACGATGTAGATTTGCTGCATCTTCCTGTAGGTGCGGTTCATCCATGCGTAGTCCTGCTTGGTGTAGGCATCGGTGAATGCGGGCCAGAGCGGGTTCAGAATGATGGTATATACCATGACGACGACGTTGAGCAGCTTATAGGCGATGTTGTACTGCGTGACGGATTCCGGTCCGGCAATGTGTGATATCAGGATGTTGGTGGCTTGGTAGAGGACTATCATCTGCAGCTGTATGATGAAGAACTTGATGCCGAGTCCCCAGAGGTCCTTGATGTAGGCCGTGTTGACGGAGCGGACGGAGGGCGCCACTTCCTTCATGCTTGTGCGGAAATAGATGACCGATGCTGTCAGGACAATCAGTATCGGCATCATCGAATAGGCAAAGGCCAGGTTCAGGAGCGAGGGCTCTACGAAGAGCGTCATCATGCCGATGATGCACAGCGAACAGATCTGTCCGACGACGGCAAACAGGCTGGAGAGGGCGGTCTTCTGGTAGGCGGCAACGACGGTTACGAACACGTTGACAATCATCTGCAAGGCAATGAAGACGAAGAGCACTTGCATCGTCTTGAGGATGACTTCCTGGTTGGAGGCATCTACGTTCAGCAGGCGGCACCAGTCTATGGCCGGGCTCACGGCTATCAGCAGTGCCGACATCGGCACGAAGATAGCGAACATGATGGCGTAGGTGGTGGAGACCAGACTTTTGCCCTTCTCGTAGTCTTTCCGGGCGAGACATTCGTTCAGCCGGTTCTTGAGGCCGTGGGTGAACCCCACGTCCATGTAGGTGAGCCAGTGCAGGACGGAGGATATCGTGAGCCATATACCATAAACTTCCGAGGAGACGTACCCCAGCGTCATGGGGACGAGCAGCAGGGAGGTCAGGATGCTGACGCCCTTGATAGCCAGCAGCCCAAGAATGTTCTTCTTGACGATGGCTGTCCTCTGGCTTCCTCCTGTCAGGACTGTCTTGATGGCGGAAATGGTCATGTGGTCGGCTTGGTGTGTGTCTCTCCGAGGTTCGCCTGTCAGGGCATGTAGAAACTCTTGTACCAGCGTGCGAAGGCGCGGAGCCCTTGGCGGAGCGGCGTGGAGGGACGGAACCCGAAGTCCTGCTCCAGGGGCGTGGTGTCGGCAAAGGTGACGGGTACGTCGCCGGGCTGCATCGGCACGAGTTCCTTGTGAGCCTCGAAGTCATAGTCTGCGGGCAGCACACCGGCTGCGATGAGTTCTTCCTGCAGAATGGTGACGAAGTTCAGCAGATTCTCGGGCGAGCTGTTGCCGATATTATAGACTTTGTATGGAGGTACGGGCAGGCCGTCCTCGCCGGTCTGCTTCTCCGGTGCATGCTGCATGACGCGAAGCACGCCCTCGACGATGTCATCCACGTAAGTGAAGTCGCGCTTGCAGTTGCCGAAGTTGAAGATTTGGATGGTCTTGCCCTCGCGCAGCTTGTTGGTGAATCCGAAGTAGGCCATGTCGGGGCGTCCGGCTGGACCATAGACGGTGAAGAAGCGCAGGCCGGTAGAGGGTATGTCGTAGAGCTTGGAATAGCAATGGGCGAAGAGTTCGTTGCTCTTCTTCGTGGCGGCATAGAGGCTGACGGGGTTATCTACCTTGTCGTCGGTGGAGTAGGGCACCTTCTTGTTCGACCCATAGACGCTGCTGCTTGAGGCATAGACGAGGTGTTCCACAGGGTTCCGCCGACAGGCTTCCAGGATGTTGTAGAACCCCAGGATGTTGCTCTCGATATAGGCGTCGGGGTTGGTGATGCTGTAGCGCACGCCGGCCTGAGCTGCGAGGTTGACCACCACGGCAGGGCGGTACTCGGCAAAGAGCTTATCGACGCATGTCTTGTTGGCAATTGATTCGCGCACGAAGGTCCAGTCGCGCCCCAGGGCTTCTATCTTCGACAGACGCTCTTCCTTGAGGCTGACGTCGTAGTAGTCGGTCATAGAGTCGATGCCGACAATGCGGATGTTCTTGAATTCACGGAACAGGCGTAGCACGAGATTGCTCCCGATGAAACCTGCGGCACCCGTCACCAGGACGGTCTTCCCTTCGAGGGATACGTTGTAAGTCACCATAGTCTTAGCTTGCTTTATGTTTTGTTCATTCGTTCATGCGCACATGTACGCGCAATTTCTGCAAAGGTACAACTTTTTTGCTCACGAAGCAAGCTTTCCGGCAGAAAAACAGGTGCTCGCCGATGTTTTTACGACAAAATCGGGCATAGCCTTTGCGAAGTCGGCAGTTCTTCGTATCTTTGTGGCACGTATGAGTCCGCTGATATCATTCATTATCGCCTATCACAACGAGCCGCCGGACTTGCTTCGGGCCTGCCTGGAAAGCATCATGGCGCTCCCCCTTGCCGCAGAGGAAAGGGAGGTGGTCGTCGTAGATGACGGAAGCGAGTCCTGCCCTCTTCCCCTCGTTTCCGACCCAACAGCAGGAGGAGACTCTGGTGTTCGCCTTGTGCGCCAGGAGGCTTCGGGACTCTCCGTGGCACGCAACACGGGCATCAGCCGGACGAGTGGCAAGTACATTCAGTTCGTGGATGCCGACGACTGCCTCCTGCCCGACTATCGGGCTGTCTTGCAGTTGCTTCGCGAAGGAAGTGCAGACCTCGTCATGTTCCGGATGAGCACCAAGCCCAGTTCCCCGCCCCATGCCCCATGCCCCATGCCCCATGCCCCCAAACTACAGTCCGGCCCCTCGTTTCTGCAGCACCGCAACATGCGGGCAGCGGCCTGCGGGTATGCTTTCCGCCGCGACGTTTTGGGCGAGTTGCGGTTCCGCCCCGGACTCCTGCACGAGGACGAACTCTTCACGCCGCAGCTCCTTTTGCAGGCAGGCAAGCTTTGCGACCTGCCCATCCGTGCCTACTTCTACCGTCAGCATCCGGGAACCATTACCCATGCTGCATCCCCCGAAAAGATACGAAAACGACTTGATGATATTCATTTTATACTGAACGAATTGCGAGACTTTCGGAATCCTTTGCTTGAACGTCGTGTTCACCAACTTACGGTGGATTACATGCAGAAGGTTTGGACCCTCACCCACAGCCTTCGCGAGTTCCGTCACCGCTCCCGCCAGCTCCGAAGTGAAGGCTTCCTGCCCCTGCCCATCCGTCCCTATTCGCTCCGCCACCTGTTCGCCTGTCTGCTGCTGCCCCTTTGCAGCGGAAGGTAGGTGGTGTTCCAAATGAAAGCATATCGCGGAATTTCCTGTCAAATTGTCAATTATTGCACACTCAAGAAAAGGAGGAAAAAGGCCGCTTTTCGCGTCGATTTTGTCCGCACGTCGTGAACTTGCGTTCATAAGCTCACGACGTGTTGGCCAACGCCTCACGTCGTGTTGGCGAAGTCCACGTGATTCTTTCGGCGGAACTTGACGGCGAAAAAGTGTGCAAAAAGGGAAGAAAACGGCCTGTTTTGCTATGCATAGATGTCACTTTCGATGTTCCTTCCCCGAAAGTAAAACTATTATTGCTGTCCGCTAAAAGTCCAATGAGCACAAATTATCGTCCGCAATGCCGATAAACAGGCGTTGCGGATTCTATTTTTGAAAAGTAAGCCCCCC
>CACWTR010000037.1 GCA_902763865.1 uncultured Bacteroidales bacterium
GCGTCGGCTTCCCTTGGGTTTTGTCTTGTGCATCATGTTGATTCGCTTTTTAGTTAAACTGTGATTGAAATTATTAGCGAAGGTGTAGCTGTTGGCGCCTACAGCTTTCCTTATGACTAATTCGGAATAGGCGTGGCAGGAGATGCCTTGCCGGAGGACATAGTCGTCGGCTTCGTACTCGTGCACGTCACGAAGGTACATCCCCAGCATATAGACGAAAGGGTTCCACCATTGCACGGCCTCGACGAGCGTGAGCAGAAGGATGTCCAGGGAGTGATGGTAGAGAATGTGTGCCTTCTCGTGAAGGATAATCTCGCGTCCGTTCTCTTTGTAGTCGGCTTCGCTGATGACGATGTTGCGCAGCCACGAGAAGGGAGCAACGTTCTCTGCGTGGCAATAGATGCGGATGCCGTCGGCCTCGTCCTTCGCCCAGATGCTTCCCTGACGGATGATGCGTCCCATGGAGAGCACTTCGCGCAGGCGGATGCAGAGAATCGTCATCACGCCGATGCCGTAGAGGATGCTCACGACGTAGAACCAGGGGAACGTCCTCTCCACGTCTTCCCTCTCACCCAGGAGAGGGGTAGAGGGTGAGGAGGCTATAGGAACTCCTGCTTGTAACAAACCACGCTCGAAGGCTTGCACGGCGGGCATGTCGTCCATCGAGAGAGCCGAGAAGTTGCAGAGCGGCAGCACGAGGCTCAGCACGAGTATGGCAAGGAGCGTCATCCTGTTGAATCGGAACATCTTCTCCCGGAACATCAGGAAGATGCCCGGCACGAAGAGCAAAGCAAGCAAGATGGCCGACTTGATGGCGTAGATGAGGAAGGCTGACATTATAATTTTACGATGTTACAATTTACTATTTATGTGCGATTTGGTAATTTAGCTATTTTAGGGCGGTAGCAAATTCTTCACTCTTCATTATATCTTCTTCCATTTCATGCAGGAAGCTGACGAGTTCCTCTTCCGTCAGTTCCTCTTCGCGGATGAAGTAGCTGAGCATGGAGCGCAGGCTGCCGCCGAAGAAGGTCTTCTTCACGTCGTGCATCGCCTTGCGGACATATTCGCCTTTGCCAATCTTGGCTATATAATAATGTGTCTTGCCCTCGCCGTCCTTCTTGAAGTAATCCACAAAGCCCTTCTCGTAGAGCGTCCGCATCTCAGTGGCAAGCGTCGTGTAGGCAGGCCTGGGGTCGAGCAGTTCGTAAATCTCGCGGGCAGAGACGGAGCGGTTGATGTCCCAGATGATGGACATGATGTCGTACTCCGTCTTGCTGAGGATGGTCTCGCGTCTGTTGTTAGTTTTCATCTTTGTGCATGTTTTCTGCTGCAAAGGTATGAGGAAACAGGGAAAGAAATGCGAAAAGAAAAACTAATTCTGCTGCAAGAGACGGGATTTTAACCTTTATTAATAGAAATAAACATGTAAGGGACTCATCCTCGATGCGCTACCTTGACTGACATGACAAAGGGTGGAAGTGTTTGCACGTACATGTATGTGCAATCGCATATACATGTATGTGCAATTGCATGTACATGTATGTGCAAGCCCTCCATAGTGGAGAAACAGATGAAAGGATGCGGATTATGAGCCGACGGGAACTTTTTCCAGGTGATTTTATACATGAGGTGCCCACTATCGGAGCACCTTGCGGCCTTTGCCGACGAGGATGCCCTTCGGCATTGACCCTTCGGCATTGCTCACCCGCCATTTCCTGCCGCTGAGGTCATACCATTTACCATTTGACCATTGACCACTGACCATCTGGGCCTCTTCATTCTTCACTTCCTTGACGGCGTCGTCGTTGTCTTTGAATAGGGTGAGTGTGCCGGCGGGGATGTCGGCGCGGACCGTGTAGATGCCCTCGTCGAGCTGTAGGGTCCATGAGCGCGTGGCGGAAGTGGTGGCAGCGAGCGACGAGGGGATGCCCGGCACGAGCGATTCGCCATTCGAAGAAGGGGCGTAGCAGGTGTTGTCCTTCGTCGTGGCGGTCTCGGGCTCGATGACTATCATCGTCCAAAACAGCAGGGAAGGCACGGTGAGGGTAAGGGTTCCGGTGGAAGAGGTGTATCTGTAGTCTGAAATCTCCTGCATGGCGCCGCCGCAATAATCGGGCGTAGCAGTCCATACACGCCGCACCTTGCCCATGCCCGACAGTCCCGTCAGGCGGACGGACAGGTCCTCGAAGCGCTGGGGCCAGGGGCGTGTGGCCTGGTTGTCGTGCCAGCAGAGCAAATAGTTAGCCCCCTCCACCTCCCCCAAGGGGGAGAGACTTGTCGCTCCTTCCTCCTGCGTGAAGTTGAGCAGGTGGATGACTTGCCTGCCGTTCACTTCACGGGCGAGCAGCGTCACCTGATTGGCCACTGGTTCCCAAGTGTTGATGGTGACGTCGGAGCACGTTGCCTTGACGCTGGTCTTCTCTTTCCAGGGGTCGCGCAGCAGGTTCTCGTAGGCCGTGAGGAAGTCATAGTAGCGCGTCATCCAGTCCTCCAGCTGGCTGTGCCACTTCATGCCTGCGTAGGGGAAGTACTCGCGGCAGAGCATGTGGTCGCCGCCAAGCTCGAGGTGCGAGCCGCCGAGGGCGAACATGACGGCATCGGCCATGACGATGCCCGGCGTGTTGAAGTTCCGGTTGTCGCTGGCGTAGTTCATGTAGGCGGCAAGGACGGTGCGCAGGGTAGGGCTGAGGCTCAGGTTCTGGTCGATGACGCTCTTGATGTTCGCGAAGCGTCCCTCGCCGCTCTTCAGGCTGCTTCCGGCATGGTTGCCCCAGACCTCGTTGTAGAGGAAATCCACTTTCCCCGTGGCTGCTATCTGGCTGCCGCCCCATCCGCTGACGGCGTTCATGACGAGGCGCTTCCCCGGGTGCCGGTTCTTCATGTGGTTAATGAAGACGGCATAGGCGTCGGGCAGGCTGACGGAGTGCCCTTCGTAGTCATAGACGTTGCCGCGTGAGCCGAGCTGGTCAATCTGGTAGCCGTCGAAGTCGAGCATCGAATAGACATCGTCGTTGCGCTCGGCCAGGTGGGAGAGCCAGCCTTCGTTGGCGGGATTGAGCAGATAGATGTCGCTCTTCCAGTCGGCGGGGAGGTCGTGAGAGTCGGGCGTCTGGTGGTTCCGGTCTTTGAAGATGAACCATTCGGGCCTGACGCCCCGCTCCTGCCATCCGTCGAGTGCGCCGAAGCAGAGATTGTAGAAGATGCTCTTCATGCCTCGGTCGTGCTGAGAGCGGATGTAGTTCTTGACGGCTGAGGTCTGGATGGTGCGGTTTGCCACGTCCTTGTAGGTGCTCCAGAGGGCGTCGCGTGTGCCGCCCAGGGGCCAGTCGTGGCAGTAGTGCCAGTCCTGGAACTGCACCCCGTTGATGTGGCAGCGGTTGAGCCACTTCATCTCGGTCCTTGTCTTGCTGAGCGTCTTGTCGCTGCCGAAGGTTGCCACGAAGCCATAGCGCGGGAAGCGCGTCCAGTCGCTGCTGACGTCGATGGCGATGGTGGCGCAGACGTTGTCGGTTTCCTCATCCGGGCGATAAACTTCCACCATGTAGCCGCGGAAGTCCTCGGGCGGTGCCTGCCATGTCCACGTGCGCGAGGTGAGCAGTGTGTCCTGGATGATGTCGCCCAGATGTCGGTAGCGGACCCTCGTCCCCTGCGGCGGTGCCGACGACATGGTCAGCGTCACCATCTCGCCCGGCAGGTAGGAGCAGCGGTCCGTCTCAATCTGATAGCGCAGCTTAGGCAGCTTGGCGTTAGCTCCGGAGGCGAGCAGCGGCGCGATACCGCGAGGCTCGAGTGCCTTGTTGTAGGGTTTGCTGTGCAGGGCCATCGTGCCGGTGGATAGCGTGAGCGTACCGCTGTAGGTGCCGGCGTCGGGAGCTTCCTCGCGCAGGGCATAGTCGTTTCCTTCGGAGAATGCCGTGCCGACGGACGTGCCGACCGGATAAAGGCAGGGCGGGTACTGTCGCACCTCGGGCAGGCGGCCTTCGCTGTCGGCCACTTGTATCTGCTTTGTGTTCGTATCGACCCGGACTTGGCAGAGTCCGATGTTGTCGATGCGGTATTTGTAGTCGCCGCTGGAGTGGAGCGCTATCGTCTGCGTGCCGCGGGAGAGTACCATGTTGGCCGAAGACGGTCCCCAGTGGCTGCCCCAGCCGGAAGCTTCCGTCATGAACTTCAGTTCGCCGCCGTGGAAGAGGTAGCCTTCCCAGACGTAGATGCCGCTGACCTGTTCGCTCATGGCTTGGCGGTCCCAGCCGGTTCCGATGGCAGAGCCCACGATGTAGAGCGCGGCGCGGACCGGCACCGTAAAGAGCAGAAGGACGGCAAGGGCGAGGTGAGTTGTTTGCCTCATAGTATATAATATAATAATGTGTATCTGAAAGCAGGATAATGCACAAAGCTCTGCAAAGATACGACTTTTTGAAGATAAGAACGGAGCTAAGGCTAAAACTTTCTGCCTTCTTTCTTGTTTTGTAAGTAAAAACAGAGTATCTTTGCAGAAGAAAAACTAAGAATCATGGCAAATTACATTAAGCAAAGCCTCGAAGATGGCGAGCAAATCATCTTCAAGGGACGGCTGCACTGGTCGTCGATATTCCGTTACCTGTTCTTCTCTACGGTGTTCACGTTGGGCGGCTTCGTATGCCTCTGGCTGGCCTACAACAACTATGAGGGACAGCAACAGAAACTCTTCATTGCCGGCATAGCACTGCTGGTGCTGGCCTTCTTCACGTGGGTGCTGGGACGCATCATCCGCACTCGCAGCGAGTTTGCTGTCACCAATACACGCTTCGTGCAGAAGGACGGCATCTTCAACATCAAGATGACCGAGATTCCGTTGACCCGCATCGAGACCGTCAACTTCTACCAGTCCCTGTGGCAGCGCATCATCGGCACCGGCTGTGTGGAGATGGTGGGCAGCGGCGGCACATTCCACCAGGTGCATTGCATCGAGCACCCCATGACGGTGCGGAAGATCATCGTCTCATCGATTAAGAAACCACAGAATGCCACAAGTTCTAGTCCCTCTAGTCCTTCTAGTCCTTCTAGTTCATCTAGTCTCTCTAGTCCCTCTAGTCCCTCTGGCAATCCCTCCCCTTCTTTGAACGAAACAGCCCAAAACGATGAAAACTGAAGAGAAAGACCGTGTGGCGTTTGTCGATTGGATACGCGTCATAGCATGTTTTATGGTAATGCTGGTTCATGCCAGCGAGAACTTCTACGGTGCCGACGACAGCGGACTGGCCGGCAATGTCTCAATGCTTGCCAATGAGGCTAACCGCTTCTGGGTAGCCTTCTACGATGGAGCCCTTGGCCGCGTCTCCGTGCCACTGTTCATGACCATCAGTGCCTTTCTGCTTGTGCCGATGAAGCCGGGCACTGGCATGACCGACTTCTATCGTCGCCGTTTCCTGCGCATCCTGCCCCCGATGATTGTCTTCATGCTGCTGTACTGCTTCCTGCCCTTGGCTTGGGGCGGCATGACATGGGAGACGTCGTGGGCCGACTTCTGCCGCCTGCCGTGGAACTTCCCCTCGATGGCCGGCCACCTCTGGTTCATGTATCCACTCATCAGCCTCTACCTGATTATTCCCGTCGTGTCGCCTTGGCTTGAGAAAGCTTCGGCAAAGGAGGAGAAGATATTCATCTGGATATTTGTCTTCTCCACGACCATGCCGTGGCTGCACCGCTTTGTCAGCGACGAGCTGTGGGGCGAGTGCTTTTGGAACGGTTTCCACATGCTGTGGTACTGCTCCGGCTATCTGGGCTACCTCGTGCTGGCCCACTACATCCGTTTCCACCTCAAGTGGGACGATAGCCGCCGCCTGAGCGTAGGCCTTGTCTGCTTCCTCGTCGGAGCTGCATTCACGGCATGGAGCTTCTGGCTGAAGGGCGAGCCCGGCGTTGCCATCGAGACACCGATGCTCGAGTGGAGCTGGGAGTTCTGCACGCTTAACGTGTTGATGGCCACCTACGGCCTCTTCCTCATGTTCTCCACTATCCGCAAGCCCGCGCCGCGCATCATCACGTCGCTCTCCAAGCTGAGCTTCGGCATGTACCTGATGCACCTCTTCTTCCTTGCACCCATTGCCGTCTATTTCATCGGTGGCAACCAGGCAGAACCGCTCATCCCCGTTTGGGCAGCCATCCCCGTGATTGCCGTGCTGAGTTTCATCTGCTGTGCCGTCACCACGAAGGTCATCTCCCTTCTGCCCGGCAGCAAGTGGATTGTGGGGTAGGTTTCACCTCGTGAGCCGAAAGCGTTTACCTCGTGAGTCGAAAGCGTTTACCTCGTGAGTCGAATGCATTTACCTCACGTGGTAAAGGCACATACGTCGTGACGTGTTTCACGCCTCTACTTTTTGACACACCCTCCAAGAAGTGCGGATAGACAGAAATAATCTCTTTGAACGCTCGGGCGAGTTACCAGCATGGTCCATCGCCGAAGCCGTAAACAGGTCGCTTGCTGAGAGTCCGACGCTCGTCGTGACGGCACCGCCGGGTGCTGGTAAATCGACGTTGCTGCCCCTCACCATTCTGGCCGCAGCACCGGTCGAGGGCAGGATTCTGATGCTCGAACCGCGACGCCTGGCAGCACGACAGATAGCTGAACGCATGGCAGAACTGCTGGGCGAACCCGTCGGCAGGACTGTCGGCTACCGCATCCGCTTCGAGACAAAGGTCGGCAAGGAGACGCGCATTGAGGTCCTGACGGAAGGCATACTGACCCGTATGCTGGAAGCTGACCCGACCCTTGACGGCACCGGCATCATCATCTTCGACGAGTTCCACGAGCGCAGCCTTCATTCCGACCTGGCCCTCGCCCTTTCCCGCCATGTTCAGCAGATACTTCGGCCAGACCTGCGGCTCGTCGTGATGTCCGCCACCATTGATGCCTCTGCCATCTGCAAGGCGCTGCAGGCTCCGCTCATTGAGAGCGAGGGCCGCATGTTCCCCGTTGAAGTGTCCTATGCCAGGGAAGACACCTGCAGCGCCGACATGCCGCAGGCGGCAGCCAGTGCCGTGCGGCGAGCCCTGAAGGAGCAGGAGGGCGACATCCTCGTCTTCCTGCCGGGGCAAGGCGACATCTTGCGGTGTGCCGAACTCCTGCAAGGCATCGGGGCGACGGTGCTTCCCCTCTACGGCAACCTTCCCTTCTCGGAACAGCAACGGGCCATCCGGCCTGCCAAGGGGCAAGGTTCAGGGGGCGGGGAGCAGGAACGCAGGGTCGTGCTTGCCACGCCTATCGCCGAGACGTCGCTCACGATAGAGGGCGTGCGCATCGTCATCGACAGCGGACTCTGCCGCACTCTTGTCTTCGACGGACGGACCGGCCTGAGCCGTCTTGAGACGGTTCCCATCAGCATGGATATGGCCCATCAGCGCACGGGCCGAGCCGGACGCCTGACGTCGGGCATCTGCTACCGCCTGTGGACAAAGGCGGCAGAGCACCGCATGGCAGAACAACGCAAGCCGGAGATTGAGTCAGCCGACTTGTCGCCAATGATGCTCGATGTAGCAGCTTTCGGCGAACCGGATGTCAAGGCCCTGCCTTGGCTTACGCCGCCACCGGCCTACAGCCTTGCCTCTGCCCGCCAGCTCCTGCTCTCGCTGGAGGCTGTTGACGAGACGGGGGCGATTACGCCACTTGGCAGACGGATGTCGTGCCTGCCTTGCCATCCGCGCATCTCGAGGATGATACTGCAGGCAGACTCATTCGGGAACGTCGCCTTGGCATGTGACATTGCTGCCTTGCTCGAAGAGAAGGACCCGCTATCGCAAAACGAAAACGATGCAGACATGTCGGCCCGCATCAATCTGCTCAGGCAGCATCGTCGGCGCCGAAGCCTCGGTCCGTGGTATCGCATAGCACAGGTGGCCGAGGCTTACCGCAGGATGATGAAGGCAAGCGAGGAGAACGAGGCTGTCGGCACGGAAGAGACGGGCCGCCTCGTAGCCTGTGCCTATCCGGAACGCGTTGCCATGCAGATGGACAGCGTGGGACGTTTCCGCTTGTCGGGCGGCGAGGAGGTGCGACTTAATCGTGACGATGCGCTGTCCTCCTATCCTTGGCTTGCCGTTGCCTCCCTGCAGACATCGGCGACGGGAGGAGCAGGGAAGGTCTTCCTGGCAGCAGCCGTCGAGCCTTCGGACTTGGAGGAAATGGCTACGCGCCGCGACCATGTGGCGTGGGACAATAACAGGGAATGCCTGCTCATGCAGCACGAAAGGCGCATAGGTTGTCTGCTGCTGAGTTCAAAGCCTATTCACGACGTACCGACAGACCAGCAGGAGCAGGCGCTTTGCGATGCCGTGAAGAAGTACGGACTCAGTCTGCTGCCGTGGAGTGGCGACGTGGCAGCCTTGCAGCGACGGGTGGCGCAGCTTGCCTCATGGCATCCCGAACTGAACATCCCCGACCTCTCCACGCCGCACCTTCTGGAGACGGCCCACGACTGGCTGCCTTATTACCTGTATGACGAAGACAGACATCTGCGCACGACGGGAGCTGCCCTGCGCCGGATTGACCTCTGCCGTGCTCTGTGGGCTCTCGTTCCCTACGACTTGCAGCAGCAGATAGAGCGCCTGGCTCCCTCGCACATTCAGGTTCCCACGGGCAGCCGCATCCGCCTGGATTACCGTGTCGGGGCTGAGGCTCCTGTGCTGAGCGTAAGGCTGCAGGAGTGTTTCGGCATGAAGGAGACACCGCGTGTCGATGACGGACGCCTGCCGGTCCTGATGGAATTGCTGTCGCCCGGCTTCAAGCCTGTTCAGCTGACGAGCGACCTTGGCAGCTTCTGGCAAGGCGCGTACTTCGAGGTTCGTGGGGAGCTGCGTCGCCGCTATCCGAAGCATTACTGGCCGGACAATCCGCTCGAGGCAGAGGCAGTCAGAGGGACAAAGAAAAAGTGAAAAGGTGAAGAAATAAACTTGTTGCTCTTCACCTTTTCACCTTTTCAATTATTCACCTTTTCTTCTTTTACCAAATGTCTTCCGGCTCTTCGGGGTTGTCGTAGATTTCCTTTGCGCAGTATTCAATGAAGTCCATGTAGAACTCCTTGCGGTCGGAGTCGAGCACCGACTTGAGCTTGATGTAGTAAGTCTCGTTGGGGTCGAGCGTCTGGCGGACAAAGATGTGTCGTATGTTCTCGCGGTCGTTGTAGTCTCGCTCGGTGCCGTCGTTGGAGTCGATGGACTTTGGCCCCTTCATGTAGCCGTTGTTGCGCATCTTCTTGTCGTTCTCGGCATCCTGGTCGTCGTCGTCGGTGTCGCGTTCCCAACCGACTTTCTTTGCGTCCAGATCGTTTCGGCAGTCGAGTGTGAGGTCCAGTGGGATGCCTGCAGCTGCCAGCTTCTCAGGGTCGGAGCCGAAATAGACTTGTGCAATGCCTCGGTTGCCGTTGGCGAGCACTTTGTAGCGCACTTCGTAGGTGCCGCGGCGCGGTACGGGAGGCAGCTTGAATGTCACTTCGAAGCGACCCACGGCCTTCATCTCGTCGCGCTGCAGGTTGCACCAGTCGTCGTTCCAGGCGTTGTAATAGACGAAGTTCATGTCGGCGTTCTGCTGCATGTTCTCGAAGTAGTTGTAGGTGCGTACCGTGTTGGGTATATAGACGTGCTTGTAGCGTTCCTCGCTTGCCTTCTTGAGGCGGATGTCATTGTTCATGGCTTCGGGGAAGAGGCTCATGCCGTCGAAGCGGATGCGGTTCTTCTGCAGGTTGTTGCGCGTCTGGTCATTGTAGGAGATGGGTGCGCTGATGGGATAGATGTTGCAGTTGGTCATGTCGCTGAGGATAGCCATTTGCGACTCGGTCTCGATGCGGCTGCCTAACTTGTCCGGGTCGCAGCCAATCTCTTCGCCTGTGCCGTGCCGTCCGTTGTCGATGGTGGGGAAGCGGTTGATGTAGATGCCGTTGCTGGCCTTGCTCTCCAGCAGCTTGATGAGGCGCCGCTTGCCCATCGTGGTGTAGAATTCATAGACGGGGATGGTGTAGATGTCGGGTCTGCTCAGGTTGTACTGGTACTCGTTCATGTGGAAGACGAGCTTGCCTTTCGGGATGCGCATGGGCAGCATGTGATAGGTCATCCACTGATAGAGGAGATGATCTTCGCTGGCATAGTCGTCGTCGGTCTTGAACTTGTCGTCGTCGCTGTACTGGTGGTTGTCGAGTATCCACTGGGTGAGCTTCGGCAGGAGGTCGGAGGCGTTGGGGTCAAGTCCTTCGCTGCGCCAGAAGTCGTCGGGTTCGGCAAAGATGGTGAAGCCGTAGAGCCGGTGCTTGGGTGCGGACGCGATGTCTCCTTCGGCAAAGCCGTAGCTCGTCATGCCGATGAGGTCGGGCACCTGTCCGAGCTGGTAGAGCGTCTCATACTTCTCGTCGCGGACGGCATTGAGCGTGTCGAGCAGTCCGCAGGCTTGGATGACGCGGAAGCAGACGAGGAAGTCGCCCTTGTTTTCGTCGAGGCATTCCTGTATGTAGCTTGCAGCGGTGATGTCCTTCGGGGCAATGACCTTTCCCATCTGGTGTATGATGCCGTTGATGGAGAGGATGTCGCGCTCGGTGATGCTGACGGGGCAGTCCTCGTTGATGTAGATGCTGTCCGGCTTGTTGGCAGGCTTGCGGACGGTGAGCTTCTTGTCGTTGAGGGTGCCCAGGGTGAACTCGTCCTTGTCGTCGGGGAAGTCGGCCACGTAGAAGAGTGCGTCGAGCTGGTCGCCGCCGTCGATGATGCTGTTGAAGACGATGACTTTGCGTATGGAGTCGAGCTTGCGTTCATTTGGGAAGGCATCCCATGAGGGTTCCGAGATGAGTCCTTCCTCGACGAGGCTCTCGAGGTATTTCTGGATGGCCTCGTTGGTGGGTGCGAAGACGGTATAGACGCCTCGTGCGCTCAGGAGCTGGCTTATCTTCGAGTCGCTGATAGCGCTGACGTTCACCTGCCGCAGCAAATCTACGTAGCTGCTGTAGGCTTCGTGCTTCTCGAGGTAGCTCATGACGGTTTCCTCGGTAAAGACGTAGCGTGCCGATGTGTCAATTGTTTCCGAACAGCTCCACAGGCAGGCGATGCCGACTGCAAAGTAGCATAGTTTCCTGAAGTATTTATGCGTAATCATAATACTATTATGTTAGATTCTCGTACAAAGTTAGCATATTTTTTAACACAAAACAACATTTTGCACCAAATCTTTTGCATTTCGACTGCTTAATTGTAACTTTGCTGTCAGAATTGACGTATAAACCCAAATAAACAACGTATGAAAAAGAATTTTTTCCTTGGTCTTGCCGCTATAGCAGCAGGACTGTGCATGACGGCTTGCGGCGGCAAGACGTCAAGCAACGGTGAGGGCAACGACAGCCTCACGCTTTCCGGTCTGAACCCTGCAGACTTCGCCAGCGACTCCACAGCGCTCTATGTTCTCAAGAACAACAATGGCATGGAGGTTTGCTTTACGAATTTCGGTGGTCGCATCGTCAGCATCATGGTGCCCGACAAGGACGGCAACATGCAGGACGTTTGCCTCGGCCATGACAACATTGCCGACTACGTGAAGTACGGCGCTGAGGGCTGCAATTTCGGTGCGCTCATCGGTCGCTACGGCAACCGCATTGCGAAGGGCAAGTTCACCCTGGACGGCAAGGAGTACCAGCTCCCCATCAACAACGGCCCCAACAGCTTGCACGGCGGCGGCCCCGTTGCTTTCCACAATCGCATCTGGAAGGCCACGCCGAAGACGGAGCAGAGCATTGAGTTCTCCACCACGAGTCCCGACGGCGAGGACGGCTATCCCGGCAACCTCGACGTGAAGGTGACCTACACTCTGGCTGCCGACGAGAATGCCCTGCAAATCTGGTATTATGCCATTACCGACCAGCCCACGGTGCTGAACCTGACGAACCACTGCTACTTCAACCTCAGCGGCGATGCCTCGAAGGACTGCCTCGACGAGGTGCTCTGGCTGGATGCTGACCGCTTCACGGCTGTCGATGCTGACGTGGCTGTTACCGGCGAGGTGCTGGACGTGGAAGGCACTCCCTTCGACTTCCGCACGCCTACAGCCATCGGCGAGCGCATCGACGACGAGACCAGCGAGCAGATTGTGAACGGCAAGGGCTACGACCACAACTGGATCATCAACGCTGCCGGCGAGGTTGATGCCTCCAACACGCCCAAGCTCTTCGGCTCGCTCTACGACCCGAACAGCGGCATCAAGATGGAGATGTTCACCGACCAGCCCGGTGTGCAGTTCTATGCCGGCAACTTCCTCGACGGCAGCTTCGTCGGAAAGAAAGGCGTGAAGTATCCGCGCCGCAGTGCTTTCTGCTTCGAGACGCAACACTTCCCCGACAGCCCCAACCATCCCGAGTGGCCCAGCACGACGCTTCGTCCCGGCGAGGTCTATCAGACCTACACCATCTACAGCTTCAGCGCCGAGTAGTTCAGGAAGGAGCACACAGCAAAAAAAGACTTCCCAAGCAGATGACCTGCTTGGGAAGTCTTTTTTGTTGGGGGGTGACTAGTGGGACTCGAACCCACGACATTCAGAACCACAATCTGACGCTCTAACCAACTGAACTATAGTCACCGTGTTAGCACCGCAAAGGAGGCTCGTGCCTTAATTGCGGTGCAAAGGTACGACAAAAAATTGAAGAATGTGGTATGAAGAATGAAGAATTTTAGGGATGACCCCGTAATTTAACATTTCTTCACTTTATCTTCGATACGAGCCATAGCACGACGAGTGCACCGACGACGGCGCAAATCAGTGTGCCGAGGAAGCCGTTGGCCTCGAGCCCTACCAGGCTGAAGAGCCAGCCGCCCACGATGCTGCCGACGATGCCCAGGAAGAGGTTCAGCAGGAGTCCCTTGCCGGAGCCGCTCTGCAGCTTGTTAGCAATGAAGCCGGCCAGTATGCCGGTGATGATGCCGATGATGGTTGTTTGCATTGTTTACTTGAGTTTTTAGGGTTACAGGTTGTCCTTCTCGATGTCCTTGAAGTACTTGTAGGTGCCATGCTTGAGTTCGTCGGTGGCTGCTTCGTCGCAGACGATGATGGCGTGGGGGTGCATCTGCAGGGCGCTGATGGTCCACTCCTGGCTGACTCCGCACTCGATGGCGTGCTGCAGGGCGCGGGCCTTGCCATGTCCGTTGGCTACGATGAGCACTTCCTTGGCATCCATCACGGTGCCTACGCCTACGGTGAGGGCCGTCTTGGGCACCTGGTTGACGTCACCTCCGAAGAAGCGGCTGTTGGCGATGATGGTGTCGGTGGTGAGGCTCTTCACTCGTGTGCGGCTTTGCAGGGAGCTGAAAGGCTCGTTGAAGGCGATGTGTCCGTCGGGTCCGATGCCGCCCATGAAGAGGTCGATGCCGCCGGCGGCCTGGATTGCTGCCTCGTACTGCTCGCACTCTGCCTGGAGGTCCTTAGCGTTGCCGTTCAGGATGTGGACGTTCTCCTTCTTGATGTCGATGTGAGAGAAGAAGTTGGTCCACATGAAGCTGTGGTAGCTTTCGGGGTGCTCTTCGGGCAGGCCTACGTATTCGTCCATGTTGAAGGTTATGACGTTCTGGAAGGAGACCTTGCCAGCTTTGTTCATTTCTACCAGGTGCTTGTAGAGGCCCAGTGGAGAGGAGCCCGTGGGACAGCCCAGCTTGAAGGGTTTCTCGGGTGTGGGCTGTGCGGCGTTAATCTTGGCGGCCACGTATTCGGCGGCCCAGCGGCTCAGGTTCTCGTAGTCAGGTTCAATGATAACTCTCATAGCTTTGATGTGTTTTTTTGATTGGATGAAATTTGGTTTAAGTCTCTCTTGTGTTATCCGCTTGCAAAAATACGTTTTTTTGCCGAAATGAGCAAGAACATGACTGATTCTTTGCAAAATAAAGTGCAAATTGTCACTTCCGGAACCTTCTTGCCCTTTGGACCAAAACCTTGAGGGACGTGAGGGAAAACTATTTTCACGACGTGAAAATCTATTTTCATGACGTGAAAATTAATTTTCAAACCATGAAAATTGATTTTCAAAGTTTGAAAATAGTTTTGCATCGTGACGTGCGGACAAATGTGTTGTGCGGCGGGGCTTTTGTGTGCGGGCACAAAAAGAATCCCCGATGTGCATTTCGCACACCGGGGATTGCCTGCGTATCTTCCCTCTCCGGGGAGAGGGGTTGGGGGATGAGGCTTTTATTCCTCGCCCCAGATGTCCCAACTGTCGTTTTTGTTACCGAGGGCTTGGCTGCCATCGACGGGGTCGTTGCTGATGATCAGGCTTTCGGCCAGCATCTGAGCTGCCTGTGCCTCTTCTGTCCGTATTACGGGCGCAATGTATTTCTTCATATAATTATGGTATTATATATTATTATAATAGTGTGGTGTGGAACCACCCCCTTTCCTCCCCCTTGCGGGGGAGTTGGAGGGGGGTTCTGTTTACTTCAGGATCTTCTTGCCACCAATAATGTTGATGCCCTTCTGAATCTTGCCGATGCGCTGTCCGGCGAGGTTGTAGATGGCTTCATTGTTCTCGTTGGCGAAGATGCCCTGGATGCCAGTTGCATCGTCGCTGAAGGGATAGAATGCCTTGGCGTTAGTGGCGTTGATTACCAGGTAGCCCTTGCCGGCTGCGATGGTGGTGCCTGCTGTAGCCTGGAAGAATCCTACGCCTTCCTCCTTGAGAGCCAGGATGTACTGTGCGCCGTCGGCTACGACATCCTCGGTGGCTGCTACGAGCTGGTTCTCAGCATCGAGGACAGCGCCTTCGGTCTTGTAGGCAGCGTATGTGCCTTCCCTTGCAGCCTTCACGACAACAGCTGTGCCGGCAGGAACGTTGGTTACGGGGTTGAGCGTAGCGCAACCGGTCTGCTCGTTGATGGTGACGGTGAATGCTTCTGCTTCGCTGCCGATGAAGGTAACGTCAACGGGAGCTACGTAGGTAGCATAGAGAGCTGTGCCAACATTGACGGCAATGTCGAGGCCGTGCCATGCAATCTCGGACTTGTTAACCTCGTTACCACCGTAGTAGATGGTCTGGATGCCAATCTTCGACCATGTAGCAATCTCTTCTGCACCCTGGTTCAGATAAACCTTGTAGTTGTAGATGTCCCAATCATCGCTGAAGGTGTAGGGAATCTCGCTCATGTCCTCTTCGAGCTGGTCGTAGATGTCGGCATCAAGTACCAGAGGTTCAACCTGGCCGTCCTTCTCTACGTAGAGCTGGTAGGCGAGCTTGGAGGCGATGATGGGAGTGCCGTTAACATCCACTGTGGGAATGTCGAAGGTGACATTGGGATAGTTGGTGCCAACAGTCTTGATGCCAACGATGGTGGGAGTGGCGGGAGTAGCGGCCACGTCCTGCAGCTTGGTCAGCACGACGTTGACGTACTCGTCCATCATGTACTCGTCATCGGGAGTCTCGTAGCTGACGAAGCCGTCCTCAGAGGTGAAGGTGCCGGCCTCGGCGTCATAGACGAATGTTGCGCCGGAGAAGAACACCTCGGTTTCGCCGAAGAAGCTGGCGTAGATGCCCAGATAAGTCTCGGGGATGGTGATGGTGTTACCCTCTACGGTACCTACCACCCAAGCTTCGGGGACATAAGAGCTCAAGCCCTGAATGTAAACTTCGTTCTCGCCGTAGAAGCCAACCTGCACTTCTTTGCTAGTCTCTTTCTGACGGTAGGTGTCGATGCCCTGGAAGTAGTAGGGCTCGGTAGCGAGGTCCTCGGGAGCAACGACTGCTTCGGGAATTTCGGGCTGCTCGCTGGAGATGGTAATGTCGGTGAAGTAGTCATACACGGAGAGTGCGCTCTGCTTGCCGTTCAGGATAATCCACTGGTTGGTGGTCATCGTCTTGCCTTCTTCGTCGAAGGTGAACACAACGTCGCTGATTTCCTTTGCCTCGCTGTCATAGCCTACGAAGAAGAGGTTGTACTGGTCGTTGTATGTGCCGTAGAACTGTCCGCTGGCGAAGGTGACGGTGCCGTCCTCGGCTACAGTACCCTTCACCCAAGCTTCGGGCAGGTACTCGCAGAGGCCCTGAACGTACATGTCTGTGCCGTCGGTGCCAATCTGCAGCTCATTGCCGCGAACAGCCTTGCCGTCGGCATTGGTTGCGATGAAGTACCAGGTCTCGGTCTCCAGACCCTCGGGAGCCTCTACCACGTCGGGCAGAACCAGTGCACCGGGAGTGAAGGTAGCCTCGTCGAAGTAATCCCACAGGCTGCTGGAGTTCTTTGTGCCGGACTCACCGTACATGCCGGTCAGAGTCAGTACGCCGCTCTCGGCATCGTAGTCGAATGCGAAGCTCTCGGCGTCGATGAAGTTGCCTTCCTCGTTAACGTCAAGGGCAACGATGTACTCTACGCCATACTTGTCCTCACCGACGAACTGTCCGCTGGGAACTACAACCTGGCCGTCCTCGGTCAGTGTGCCCTTCACGTAAGCTTCGGGGAAGTAATATGCCAGACCCTGGAGATAGACGTCGCTGCCGTCGAAGGCAACATTCACGGTCTGCTCGATGTCGATAGCACCCTGGCTGGTTGCGCCGGCTGCGGTCAGCGTGTATTCAGCGGGTTCAACGCCTTCGGGCAGGACAACGAGCTCGTCGGGAACGGGTTCCGGATCGGGATCGGCGGGAGTGCCGAAGGTGATGTCGTCGATGAGCATGTAGAAGTTGTCGGTGCAGTCGAAGTGGCGGATAGCTACGTAGCCTTCCTGACCTTCGTACTGGCTCAGGTCAACGATGTACTGATACCAGTTACCCTGAGCCTTGCGCGGAGCATTGCTCCTCTTGTTGAGGGTGCTGAACTTGTTGTAGCGAGCCTTCGTGAGCGTCCATTCTTCAACCATTGTGAAGTCCTCGGGGTTCGTGCCGGTCGTCGATACGAATACGCCGAAGTGTTCGGAAGGATAGGAAGCATCCTGTGCCACAGCGAAGAAGGAGAACTTGCTGCCCAGCTGAACCTTCGGGGAAACGAGGTAGTTGTCGGGCGTCAGAGCGCCGGCGTTGCTGTCGTAGCTCTTGGAATAGACTGCACCGGTGCTGCCGTTGTGGGCGGAAAGGCCGCTGCCGGCTGCTTGTGTGTTCTCCCATCCAAAGCCGTCGCCATCGGCGTCGATGCTAGTCCAGCCTTCCAGTGTGCCGTCTTCGAAGGTATAGGTGACGCCATCTCCGCCGGGCTGGGGCTGGTCGCCGCCACCTGCAACAGTCACGACGATGCTGTTAATCTGGCTGTTGGCTGCAACAGTCACAACAACCTTCTGAGCTTCGCCTGCCCAAGTGGCAACCTTGTTGTCAGTGTCGTTGGGAATCTCAACGCCTTCTACGGTGTTGGCACCCCACTTGCCGTTGTGGTTGAAGACAATCTGGGTGATAGTGCTTCCTTCGGGAACGCTGAAGGTCAGTGTGCCGCCATAGACGCGCAGCTGCGGACCTGCAGTAGTGCTCCAGAAGCGGTTCGGGGTGTTGGTGGTGGAAGTGGAAACGGTCATAGTTACGTTGCCTACGATGAAATCGGTATCATCAATGATATCGCCGTCGTTAACGCCGCTAGCAGACGTGGAAACGTCCATGTGGTTGAAGTCGAAGGTGAAGTCACCTGTAGCGGGAACATAGTAGTCCTTGATGTGGAACCACTGAATCTCGGTAGTGTTCACTTCGTCGCCGCCAGTGTATGTGCTCTGGATGCCGATGTTGTTCCAGTCGGCAGAGTAGAGGTCGTTCAGGTAGATCTGACCGTTGTAGAAGTCATAGCCCTCGGTGAATCCATAGGGAATCTCGGTCATGCTCTCGGTCAGACGGCTGTGAGTCTCCGGAGTGAACGTCAGGGGAGCAATCTCACCCTCGATGTCGGTGTAGAGCTTGTAGCTCAGCTTCTCGGCTACAAGGCCGTCACCGTTCACGTCAACATTGGGTACGTTGAAGGAGATAACATAGCCGTACTGAGTTTCCTGCAAACCAGTGATTGTCGGGTTGGCAGGCATGGCAGCCTGCTCGACAACCTTCTTCAGCACGCAGCCACGATAGGAGTCGAAGTAGTACTGGTTGTTGTCAACCAGGAAGAATTCATTCTGAGCTGTGAGTGTGCCTGCCTCGGCATCATAGGTGAACACTACATCCGTGCCCATCAGCACATTCAGGAACATGTCGTAGCTTCCGCCATAGTTGCCGAAGTACTGGCCGAAGGGGAAGGTGACGGTGGTTCCGTCGAGGGTACCCTTTACCCAGGCTTCGGGAAGGTAGGTGCAAAGACCTTGAACATATACGTCGTTGCCGTCGAAGCCAATCTGAACGGAGCCGCCTACATCAGCGTCATCCTTGTAGTTGCGGGCGGAAATGATGTACTCATCGGTCTCCAGTCCTTCGGGAGCTACAACCGGTGCCAGAGGATCGGCGAGAGTCAGTGTGCTGCCTTCAACCCAGTAGGGAGTCAGGGAATAGCCGTCGTACTGGCCTCCGGTGAGGACACGGCACATCCAGGGATTGATGACGATGGAACCGTCCTCCTGGACGTAGCCGAAGATGTCGCCAAAGTACCATCCACCAGCTGTCTCGTCATCGCCTTCATAGAAGAACATTCCATTGAGGACGTAGTCGCCGTAGCTGGATGAACCGGCTACCTGGCCGGCGGCAATCTGGAAGTAGTCGCCGCTATCTTCACTGCTTACCACTGTTGCCTCAAGGCTGTTGGGGAACATACCGGTGATGGTGATGCCGCCTTCTGTGGTCGTGGACTCGCTGATGGTGACATGAGCAGAACCGGCGGTCTTCTCGATAGCATCGAGGTCCGTCGAAGTCTCATTTGCAGTCTGGTAGTTCCAGGTGTAGTCGCCAACGAGGTCGGCTGCAGAAACAGCCTTCTTCCTGGCGCGTGCCCTGCTGCTGGTCTGAATCTTGCTGACAAGCTCACTTGGAGCCTGCTTTGCACTAATCTTCTGGCCGAGCTGAACCTGCGGCATGAAGGGAGTTGCCTCCTTCGTCATGTTGCGCTTCCCTGGTCCTGCTGCCATAGCTGCAACAGCGATAAACGCTGTCAGAAGCATGAATGTAAATTTCTTCATAGGATAAAGAATTAATTAATAAAAAAGTTAACTGTAAATATAGTCTTTTCGCTGTTTTAAACGCAAAAATAATTTTTTTTGAGTAATTACGCAAACAAATGAAAGATTTCTTTAGAAAAAAATGTGATTTTGTGACGCAAGGGCAGGCATAACCCCCGTTCCTGTCCCGTATTGCTGTCCGGACAACTATTTTCAACCCATACTGCTCTTTTTGCCCTAAAAACTTTGAGACGTGAGGAAAAAATGCTACCTTTGCAGTCCAGAACAGATAAAAACAACCTAACAATTAAGAAAACATGAAATTCCTGACTGACGAGAAACTCGTAATCGTAGGAGCCGGCGGCATGATTGGCTCCAACATGGTGCAGAGCGTGCTGATGCTCGGCCTCACCCCAAACATCTGCCTCTACGACATCTATGAACCCGGCGTGCACGGCGTCTATGACGAAATGTGCCACTGCGCCTTCCCCGGCGCAAACATCTGCTACACCGTTGATCCTGAAAAGGCTTTCACCGGTGCCAAGTACATCATCTCCAGCGGCGGCGCTCCCCGAAAGGAAGGCATGACACGCGAAGACCTGCTCAAGGGCAACTGCCAGATTGCTGCCGAGTTCGGCGAGAACATCAAGAAGTATTGCCCCGACGTGAAGCACGTCGTGGTCATCTTCAACCCCGCTGACGTGACGGCCCTCACCGCCCTCATTCACTCCGGCCTCAAGCCCAACCAGCTCACCTCCCTGGCAGCCCTCGACTCCACACGTCTCCAGCAGCAGCTGGCACAGGAGTTCGGCGTACAGCAGGACAAGGTGACCGATGCCTACACCTATGGCGGTCACGGCGAACAGATGGCCGTCTTCGCATCGAAGGCTAAAATCGACGGCAAGCCTCTCAGCGAACTTCCCCTCTCGCCCGAGCGTTGGGCCGAAATCAAGCACATGACCACCCAGGGCGGCAGCAACATCATCAAGCTCCGCGGGCGCTCCTCCTTCCAGAGCCCAGCTTATCAGGCTGTGAAGATGATAGAAGGTGCTATGGGCGGCGAACCCTTCACCTGGCCTGCCGGCTGCTACGTCAACTGCGACAAGTGCGGCTTCAAGAACGTCATGATGGCTATGCCAACCGTTATCGACAAGGACGGTGTCCGCTTCTGCGCTCCCGAAGGTACGGCTGAGGAAATGGCAGCACTCCAGGCTTCCTACGAGCACCTGCAGAAGATGCGCGACGAAATCATTGACCTCGGCATCATCCCCGCCGTGGCTGACTGGGGCAAGGATAATCCCAACCTCTAATCCCCGACCCATCTCGCGCGTACATTATATATTATATATAGCTATAGCGCGGAGGTATAATGCAAGGGCATCATACAGAACCAAACAGACCGAGGGGCTGCACACCGCTAACGGCAGCCCCTCAGTCGTTTTCCCCAACCACCAGTAGCCCGAATGAGCGGCCCAATAATACAATAAAACGACAGTTAGTGTAATTTTTTACTAAAAAGCTTTGTCAATTCAAAAAGTATGTGTAATTTTGCGCCGCATTTTCACTGCATAAACCTATTAACTAATTAAAAACAACAGAAAGCAACGATGATTGTAGTACCCGTAAAAGAAGGAGAGAACATCGAGAAGGCTCTCAAGAAGTTCAAACGCAAGTTTGAAAAGACTGGCATCGTGAAGGAACTCCGCGCCCGCCAGCAGTTCGACAAGCCCTCCGTTCTCAAGCGCCTCGCTATGGAACGTGCCGTCTATGTGCAGAAGCTCCACCGCGTAGAAGATTAAAAGTCCTTAATTTTTCTGCCAATCTCTTGGGAATGTCAGAAAAAATAGCTACCTTCGCAGAAGAATCAGTAAGCGAAGTGCGTGAATTGGATTGAAGACTTCATAGATTACCTTCGGTACGAGCGGAACTATTCCCGCAGAACGGCAGAAGACTATCAAGCCGACCTGGAAGCGTTCAGGCGGTTCTATGAAGAGATTGACAAGGACCTCAGCTGGGCAGAAATGCCCACCGACATCGTCCGGCAGTGGGTAGTGGAGATGATGGACAAAGGCAATGCAGCCACAAGCGTGCGGCGCCGCCTCAGCTCACTCCGCTCCTTCTATAAGTTCCTGCTGCGCCGCAAACTGGTAAGCCGCGACCCTGTGCACAACATGCCGGGGCCAAAGGTCGAGAAGAGACTGCCGTCCTACGTCCGCGAGACTGAAATGGACCGCCTCTTCGACGGCGACTTCTTCGGCGACGGATACCAAGGCTGCCGCGACCGCATGATACTGCTCACATTCTATTCCACTGGCATACGACTCTCCGAGCTCGTGGGCCTCGACGACAAGGATGTCGATCTGGATCAGATGCAGCTGAAGGTGACCGGCAAGCGAAACAAGCAACGCATCATCCCGTACGGCGATGAGTTCGGCGACAGCCTGCGCAGCTACCTCGGCGAGCGCAATGCCTTCACCGCTCAGAACACCGCAGGGGACAAAGCCCTCTTCCTCGACGAGCGAAGCGGACGGCGAATGACACCGGCCAAGGTGAGGACAATCGTCAAGAAGTACCTCTCGATGGTCACTACGCAGCAGCGCAACAGCCCGCATGTCCTCCGGCATACGTTTGCAACTGCAATGCTCAACCACAACGCCGACCTGCAGTCCGTCAAGGAGCTGCTCGGACACGAGAGCCTGTCAACAACCGAAATCTACACTCACACCACCTTCGAGCAACTGAAGGAAATGTATAACCAAGCCCATCCCCGGGCAAAAACAAAAGGAGGTAACTATGGAAATCAAAATTCAGGCAATTCACTTTGAGATGGCTGAGAAACTGGAGAAGTTCATCGAGAAGAAACTCTCCAAACTCGCAAAGTTCAACGACGAAATAGGAAGGATAGAGGTGTCACTGAAGGTTGTAAAGCCTGAGACAGCAATGAACAAGGAAGCCGCCCTGAAAGCCATACTGCCAGGCACGGAACTTTTCGCTCAGGAAACATGCAACACATTTGAAGAAGCAATCGATAAAACCGTCGAGTCTTTACTCCGACAAGCCACAAAATACAAGGAAAAGCAAAAAAATCGTTAAAAAATTGACAAAAGATTTTGCTGGTTCCGAAATAATTAGTAATTTTGCAGCCGATTAGACGTGTTCGCATGTCAATGCGGCTGTAAAAACGCCTCTTTAGCTCAGTTGGCCAGAGCACGTGATTTGTAATCTCGGGGTCGTTGGTTCGAATCCGACAAGAGGCTCAGCAAACCAAGAGTGGTTGCTGGATAAACAAAGAAAAGCATGGAAGGGTGGTTACCAGAGTGGCCAAATGGGGCAGACTGTAAATCTGCTGGCTTACGCCTTCGGTGGTTCGAATCCATCACCACCCACGTCTTGACCGACAAGACAGTTCCTCGGAAAACGCGGAAGTAGCTCAGTCGATAGAGCACTAGCCTTCCAAGCTGGGGGTCGCGGGTTTGAGCCCCGTCTTCCGCTCACCGGAGAAAGGGAAAAGGATAGGACGAAAGCGAAATGCATGTATAGGTCGCTGCTTTAGCTCAGTGGTAGAGCGCATCCTTGGTAAGGATGAGGTCCCGAGTTCAACTCTCGGAAGCAGCTCAAAAAAGAGAAAACGAGACTTACATTATTTATTATAAATAAGAAAACGTTATGGCAAAAGAAAAATTCGAACGTACCAAACCCCATGTGAACATTGGTACTATTGGTCATGTGGACCACGGTAAGACTACTCTGACTGCTGCTATCACCACTGTACTGGCAAAGCAGGGTCTCTCTGAGGTTAAGTCTTTCGACCAGATTGACAACGCCCCCGAGGAGAAGGAGCGTGGTATCACCATCAACACTGCTCACGTTGAGTACGAGACAGCAAAGCGTCACTATGCGCACGTGGACTGCCCGGGTCACGCTGACTATGTGAAGAACATGGTAACTGGTGCTGCCCAGATGGACGGTGCCATTATCGTTGTGGCTGCTACTGACGGTCCCATGCCTCAGACTCGTGAGCATATCCTGCTCGCCCGTCAGGTGAACGTTCCCCGTCTGGTAGTGTTCCTGAACAAGTGCGATATGGTCGATGACGAGGAGATGCTCGAACTCGTTGAGATGGAAATGCAGGAGCTCCTGGCTCAGTATGAGTTTGAGGAGGACACTCCCTTCATCCGCGGCTCTGCCCTCGGTGCCCTGAATGGTGTACCCAAATGGGAAGCTAAGATTATGGAGCTGATGGACGCTTGCGACAACTGGATTCAGGAGCCTGTTCGTGATAAGGATAAGGCATTCTTGATGCCCGTCGAGGACGTCTTCTCAATCACAGGTCGTGGTACCGTTGCTACCGGTCGTATCGAGACTGGTGTTGTTAAGGTAGGCGACGAGGTTCAGATTCTCGGTCTTGGCGAGGACAAGAAGTCTGTCATCACCGGTGTCGAGATGTTCCGCAAGATTCTTGACGAAGGTGAAGCTGGCGATAACGTAGGTCTGCTGCTCCGTGGTATCGACAAGAACGAGGTGAAGCGTGGTATGGTTATCACTCACCCGGGTGCTATCACTCCTCACAAGGGCTTCAAGGCTTCCATCTACGTTCTGAAGAAGGAAGAAGGTGGCCGTCACACTCCCTTTGGCAACAAGTATCGTCCTCAGTTCTATCTGCGCACCATGGATTGCACCGGTGAGATTCATCTCCCCGATGGCATCGAGATGGTAATGCCCGGCGATAACGTAGAGATTAAGGTCGAGCTCATCTATGCAGTGGCTCTGAACGTAGGTCTCCGCTTCGCTATCCGTGAGGGTGGCCGCACGGTAGGTTCCGGACAGATTACAGAAGTATTCGACTAAAAAGTCAGTTCCCCCGAGGCTTGCGCCTCACAAGAGGAAAAAGACAAAGCGAAACAGGGTGGGCGGAACCAAGCCGTCCACCCTATATACGGGAATAGCTCAGTTGGTAGAGCATCGGTCTCCAAAACCGAGGGTCGTGAGTTCGAGTCTTACTTCCCGTGCTAAAAAGCAAATGTTATGTTTGATAGTTTCAAAAGATATTGTAAGGAATCATACAATGAGCTTGTAAACCAAACCACTTGGCCTACGCGTTCAGAACTTATGAGCAGTGCTGTTGTAGTTTTAACTGCTTCCCTATGCATAGCACTGGTCGTTTTCGTTATGGACTTCGTTTTCCAGTCTGGAATGGAAGTCATCTATGGTTTGCTGCGATAAAGAGTCTCACAGGAAATGGCAGAAGCTGGAATGAAATGGTACGTTCTGCGTGCCATCAGTGGAAAAGAGGGCAAGGTGAAGGAGGTAATCGATGCGCTGGTTAACAACCAGCCCGATTTCGCCAAACATGTCTCTCAGGTGCTGATCCCTACCGAGAAGGTAGTCACCGTCACAGGCGGCAAGCGCAAGATTAAGGAAAAGAATCGCTACCCCGGTTATGTCTTCGTAGAGGCAGAGCTGGTAGGCGAGACTCAAGCACGTCTGCGCAATGTGTCGAATGTGATGGGCTTTCTCAATGACTCTCGTTCAAGCAATACCCCCATGCCGCTGCGTCCTTCCGAGGTCAGTCAGATGCTGGGAACTATCGACGAGATGGCGGAGATACCGGAGGACATCATCATACCTTTCGAGGTTGGTGAGAGCATCAAGGTGTCCGACGGTCCGTTCAGCGGATTCGATGCTATCGTCGAGGAGGTGAATAACGAGAAGAAGAAGCTGAAGGTCATGGTCAAGATCTTCGGGCGCAAGACACCCGTCGAGCTTGGTTTTACACAGGTAGAGAAGCTTTAGGACATTCTGTTACGGGTCCTGAGACTTCCATTAACATTAATAATAAAGAAACAAACAAATGGCTAAAGAAGTTGCTGGATTAATCAAATTACAGATTAAAGGAGGCGCTGCAAATCCATCTCCCCCAGTGGGTCCTGCCTTGGGCTCAAAGGGCATCAACATCATGGATTTCTGCAAAGCATTCAACGCCAGAACGCAGGATCGCGCCGGTAAGGTGTTGCCTGTTGTCATTACGTACTACACGGACAAGTCTTACGATTTCGTCGTCAAGACACCTCCCGTTGCAGTACAGTTGATGGAGGCAGCAAAAATCAAGGGCGGCAGTGCAGAGCCCAACCGTAAGAAGGTTGCCGAGATTACATGGGATCAGGTTCGCACCATCGCACAGGACAAGATGCCTGACCTGAATTGCTTTACCGTTGAGTCTGCAATGACTTTGGTTGCAGGTACAGCCAGAAGTATGGGTATCACTGTCAAGGGTGAGTTCCCTGGTAAATAATTTTAACTTCAATTAAAATGAGTAAACTGACAAAGAATCAGAAGTTGGTAGCTGATAAGATTGAAGCAGGGAAGGCATACACCTTGAAGGAAGCTTCTGCCTTGGTGAAGGAGATTACCACCACCAAGTTTGATGCTTCCGTGGATATCGACGTGCGTCTGGGCGTTGACCCCAGAAAGGCAAACCAGATGGTTCGCGGTGTCGTATCTTTGCCCAACGGAACGGGTAAGGTGACACGCGTTCTCTGCCTCTGCACGCCGGATGCCGAAGCTGCTGCAAAGGAAGCAGGTGCCGACTATGTAGGTCTCGATGAGTACATCGAGAAGATTAAGGGTGGTTGGACTGATATCGACGTCATCATCACGATGCCCTCTATCATGGGCAAGATTGGTGCGCTGGGTCGTATCCTCGGTCCTCGTGGCTTGATGCCTAACCCCAAGAGTGGAACCGTAACGATGGATGTAGCCAAGGCTGTCCGCGAGGTGAAGCAGGGTAAGATTGACTTCAAGGTCGATAAGACTGGTATCGTGCATACCTCTATCGGCAAGATCTCTTTCACTGCTGACATGATCGCTCAGAATGCGAAGGAGTTCATCTCGACTATCATCAAGTTGAAGCCCGCTGCTGCTAAGGGTACATACATCAAGAGTATTTATCTTTCAAGTACGATGAGCCGCGGCATCAAGGTTGATCCTAAGGCTACTGAGGAAATCTAAAAAAGCTGTAACATCATGAGAAAGGAAGATAAAGTTGCAATTATTGCCCAGCTCGGTGAGCTGCTGAAGCAGTATCCTCACTTCTACCTGGTAGATGTAGCGGGAATGAACGCTGCCGACACAAGCAGCCTGCGCCGCAAGTGTTATGAGAAGGACCTGAAGATGGTCGTTGTCAAGAACACTCTGATGACCAAGGCTCTTGAAGCTGCTGAGGGTGATTTCGAGGAGCTGAAGCCTGCACTGGTAGGTACTACAGCATTGATACTGACGCAGACTGCCAATGTTCCCGCCAAGCTCATCAAGGAGCTGAACGGCAAGAAGCAGGAGAAGCCTGCCTTCAAGGCAGCTTATGCTGAAGGTGCTATCTACGTTGGTGCCGACCAGCTGATGACTCTCGTAGCTCTGAAGAGCAAGAATGAACTGATTGCAGACGTGGTAGCTGCTCTCGAATCTCCGATTATGAACGTTCTGAGCGCTCTGGAGAATCGCGAGGCAAAGGCTGCAGAAGAGGCTGCAACTGAGTAATAACCAAGTATAATAACAAATTAAATACATTTAAGAAATGGCTGATATTAAGGCTATTGCTGCTGAGCTCGTAGCGCTCACAGTACAGGAAGTAATCGATCTTAAGAACGAACTTAAGGAAACTTATGGCA
>CACWTR010000038.1 GCA_902763865.1 uncultured Bacteroidales bacterium
GATGAGACTAATAGGACGGATGAGACTAATAGGACGGATGAGACTAATAGGACGGATGAGACTAATAGGACTAATGGGACTGATAGGACCAATGAGGGCAATGGATTGTCGTGACGGGTTCGTTGCTTCATCGCGATGGAGTGATTGCTTCATCGCGATGAAGCAATTGCTTGTTCGCGATGAAGCAAACAAAACGACGCGTCGTGCTTGGAATGTCATGCTGCGGGATGCCGTGCATCGATGGGTGACGTGGCATGTGTGGCAATAAAAAAAGAGAGGGTGTGTCAAAATAGGCACATCCTCCTTTTTTGTCTCTTAATTGTCAGTTTGTTCGCCCCGACAATTCTTCCACTGCTGATTTTCTTTTTTTTCATCTCTAAATTTACTTATATTGGGTTGAATGACCTCATACAGCCCCGTATATAGTGAAAAACTGCACTTCAAGAGGGCTTTTATGCCGTCCTTTTCATCTTTGCAATCATTTTCTTGATGTTGAAGGCGGTGGCGAAGAAGGCAAAGTCCATAGTGACCTTGTCCGTGCCGAAGTGACGGAAGCGCTTGTATTGCATGTTGTATTTCATCTGCCCGAAGACAGCCTCCGGCTCTATGGGACGCTTGGAGCGGTGTTCGAGTCCCTTCTCCGATGTGAGCCTGTCCCTTGCCTGCTGTTTGTACTCTATGAGCCGGTGGTTGGCCTCAATCTCTCTGTTGCCCTGCCGCTTCTTGTAGCATCCCCACCTGAGCGGGCATCCCTCGCAGTTCCCCGCCCTGTAGACGGCACTCTCCGTCCTGTAGCCGCTGTCCGTCCTGTCGCGCCTGGTGCCTACTCTTTCCATGTGCTGGCCCATCGGACAGACGTAGTAGTCATCGGCGGAGTTGTAGTAGAGGTTCTCTATACGGAAGATGTCATCCTTGAAGGCCTTCTTCTGTTCCTTGTGGAAGTAGTTGTACTTGACGTATGCCTCTATGCCGTTGGCCTCCATGTATGCGTAGTTCTCCTCGCTGCCGTAGCCGGCATCTGCGCAACCTTCCCTGGGCAGGCGGTCATAGCGCATGGAGAACGAGGAGAGGAAGGGAATCATGGTGCCGGTATCGTTGGGGTTGGGGAAGAGTCCGAAGTCGGTGATGAACCGGTTCTCCGTGCCTATCTGCAGGTTGTAGCACGGGACGGTCTGGCCGTTGTTCATCGCATCCTCCTTCCTGCGCATGAAGGTGGCATCGGGATCGGTCTTGCTGTACGAGTTGCGCTCGCCCAGCGTGTCAAGGTGCCGGTCATACTCTGCAAGCTTCTCTGCCTTCTCCTCCAGTTCCCTTACCTGCTTCTGCCTGGCCTTACGTTCCTTCTTCCCCGCCTTAGTCGCAGGCTCCGGCTCCTCTGCCAGTGCCGCGTTCAGTTCGCGTGCCATAGAGTGCAGAAGTTCTGGCGTAAACTCCACCTTCTCCTGCTCAGAGGCATTGTCCTGCGCTATCACGTCATCTATCTGCGAAAGCAGCACCTTGATCTTCGCCAGCAGCTTCGCACGGTTCTTCTCCACCGTCTTGCGCCAGACGAAGGTGTACTTGTTGGCCTTCGACTCTATCTTCGTGCCGTCTATGTACTCCACATCCAAACTTACGAAGCCACGTTCGGCAAGAAGCAGCACCACCTGCGTGAACACGGCGTTAACCTCCTTCTTAACACGGTTGCGGAAGCGGTTGATGGTGACGAAGTCCGGCTGCTCGTAGCCCGCAAGCCAGATGAAGTGGATGTCGCGCTTCAGGCTCTTCTCTATCCTGCGGCATGAGTAGATGTTGTTCATGTAGGCGTAAATGACGACCGCAAGCAGCATCTTCGGGTCGTAGGGACTGCGACCGCGCTCCTTGTAAAGCTTGCGCAGACTACTGAGGTCAAGGCTACCGATAATGCCGCTTAAAATGCGCACAGGGTCGTCCTCCGAAATATCTTTGTCGATTCTTTGAGGAAAAAGTGCCAATTGGTTTGGTGAATACGGGCGAAAGTGGTATCTTTGCATATCTTTTGTTTGATGTTGTAAAGATACAACATTTTTACAACATAACAAAGCCCTGGCTTGAGAAAGTCGGGGCTTTGCAATAAAAATGAGAATGTGCCTATTTTGACACACCCTCTCTAATGTGTTTATTATATAGATGTTCTTTTGCTGGGTTCCGTTACCAGAAGTAGATGTAGAATGCAACTGTTATGCCTAAGATGATGATTGTGTGGATGACATCCCAGTGGTTCCAGCTTTGGCGGGTTGCTGCTATCTGCTCCGGGGTTGAGGTGCCGAAGACGAGTCCTTGTATCTTCTCCTTGTCCGGTGCTTCGGTGCACAATGATACGACGATGACAACGAGGCAGCATACGACAAGCATTACTCCGCAGAAGAACAACCAGTTGAAGTCGTAGAATACATACTTGAACCAGCTGTCGGCAGCATCAGGTGTGTTGCTGTAATAGACTTTGGCTCCGAGACGGGTGAGGCCGATGATGATGCCTGATAGCAGGCCCCACATGCCGCCCTTGGCCGAGGCTCGTTTCCAGCAGATGCCGAGTAGGAATGCTGCGGCTATACCGGGGGCGAGTACGGACTGTACGTCTTGCAGATAGTTGTAGAGCACGTTTCCTACACTGCGCATGATTGGAATCCAGAGTATGCCGAGTATGACGATTACTACGGTTGCCATTTGTCCGATACGGACGAGGTTCCTTTCCGATGTCTGGGGCTTGAGACGTTTCCAGAAGTCGATGGTGAACAGCATGGCAGAGCTGTTGAACAGTGATGCCAGCGACGACATCAGTGCGGCGAGGATGCCGCAGACGACTAAGCCTTTCACGCCGGCGGGCAGTATCTTAGCTACGAGTGTGGGGAAGGCTGCGTCGGCATTCGGCATGCCGTCTTCGAGCAACGGGAGGAATGTTGCTCCGGTTTCCAGGCTCTTCTGGTGCAGGGCAAAGGCTATCATTCCGGGAATCAGAAAGAGGAATACGGGGAGCAGCTTCAGGTATGCTCCGAAGATTGTGCCGCGGCGGCTTTCTCTTTCGTTTTTACCGGAGAGGACGCGCTGGACGATGTACTGGTCTGTACACCAGTACCAGAAGCCGATGACGGCTGAACCTATCAGAGCGCCCAGCCAGGGGTACTGTGGGTCTGAGTTTGAGCGCATCAGGTGAATCATGGTGCCGGTGGCTCCTTCGTAGTTGGGCTTTACGTCGCAGTATTGCAGCATCAGGTCCCAGCTGCCGATGGCCCTCATGCCCAGTACGAGAATGATGAGTGAGCCCAGCAGCAGGATTGGTGTCTGGAGCACGGATGTGTAGAGCACTGACTTCATTCCGCCGAAGATGGTGTAGAGGGCTGTGATGAGCACGAGTCCGATGGCTGCTATCCAGAAGAAGTCGATGCCCCAGAGTTCCTTGATGCCGAAGACTTGCTGGAATACGAGTCCGCCGGCATAAACTGTGACGGCAACTTTAGTGAGTACGTAGGAGATCAGCGAGATGACGCTGAGAATAGTGCGGCTCTGGGTGTTGTAGCGACGCTCAAGGAATTCGGGCATCGTGTAAACCATAGAGCGTGTGTAGAAGGGGACGAATACCCATCCGAGTATCAGAATCATCCAGCCTTGTATTTCCCAATGGGCCATCGCCATGCCGGA
Organism: uncultured Bacteroidales bacterium; assembly: GCA_902763865.1. Lineage (GTDB taxonomy): Bacteria > Bacteroidota > Bacteroidia > Bacteroidales > Bacteroidaceae > Physcousia. The sequence continues at coordinate 3,658 of CACWTR010000038.1, forward strand.
AGATGCTCCGGCACCGGCCAGTCCGATGAGGTGTTCCGATCCGATGTTCGAGGCGAAGATGCTTGCACCGATGGCAATCCATGTGGCATCCTTGCCTCCGAGGAAGTAGTCTGCCGAGTTGTTGTTCTTTTGTGATACGACCCACAGAACGATGCCTATCAGTGCACAGCAGAAGATTCCGATGACAATCCAGTCTAATAGTGCCATGTGTTGTTTGAGGTTTTTTTAGTGTTGTCTGTTGAATGAATTGTTGAAAAAGGAGTCCTGAACACGATGTCCAGGACTCCGGTGGTGGGGTTGGTGTGTCAGGGCTTAGCAGAGCTTGCGGGCACCGTCGCCGATGACAACATCAATGATGATGGGTTTCTTGCCGTACTTCTCTTCGAACTTCTTTACGACAACTTTCTTGAAGTTGGGTGCCAGTTCGTCGGCCACGAGGTTGATGGTGCAGCCGCCGAAGCCGCCGCCCATGATGCGTGAGCCTGTGACGCCTTCTTCCTTGGCTATCTCGTTCAGGTAGTCGAGTTCTTCACAGCTCACTTCATACTCCTTCGACAGGCCGTAGTGAGTGTCGTACATCATTTGGCCTACTTTTTCGTAGTCGTCAGCCTCGAGTGCCTTACATACGGCAAGCACGCGTATCACTTCGCCGATGACGTAGCGGGCACGCTTGTACTCGGCCCCTGTGATTTCGTCCTTCACTTCGTCGAGCATCTCCATTGTGGCGTCTCGCAGGCTCTTCACTTCGGGGTGTTTCTTGCCGATGATTTCTGCGACATGTTCACACTGGAGGCGGCGCTCGTTGTAGGGTGAGCCCTTCAGCTCGTGCTTAACCTGGCTGTTGACAAGAATGAGCTGATAGCCTTTCGGGTGCCAGGGGAAGTATGCTATCTCGCCGCTGCGGCAGTCCATGCGCATGAGGTTGCCTGCCTTGCCCAGACAGCTGATGGCCTGGTCCATGATGCCACAGTTCACGCCGATGTACTTGTGTTCTGTACGCTGACCGACTCTTGCAAGTTCCATGCGGTCAATTTTGTTTTCGCCCCACAAGTCGTTGAGTGCGAAGGCGTAGGTGCTTTCCAAGGCGGCTGATGAACTCATGCCGGCACCCAGGGGTACATCGCCTGCGAAGGCGGTGTTGAATCCTTCAACGGGAACGCCGAGAGCCATCATCTCGCGGCAAACGCCGTAGATGTAGCGGGCCCATGATGCAGAGGGACCCTTCTCGTCGTCGAGCGAGAACTGCACACGATCCTTGAGGTCAATGCTGTAGGCATCAACTATACGTGTGCCGTTGGGCTTGACTTCAGCAATCATCCCTTGTTCAACTGCACCGGGAAAGACATAACCATTGTTGTAGTCGGTGTGTTCGCCAATGAGGTTAATGCGGCCAGGGGCGGCATAGACGCTGCCGGTAGAGCCGTCGAAGTGCTTAATGAAGCGACTGCGAACGTCGTCAATTGTAAGTCTCATTATTATATATATGTTTAATGGTTTATATGTTTCAGAGTTCTAATCTACCTTGATGTCCTTGTTGACGTTCTTGCAGCCAATCAAGCTGTAGTAGAGCATATAGACGAGCATGGCAATTACGAGCCAGTAGCTGTTCATGTAGCCGGCGGACTCTGCGATCTGTTCCTGAATCCAAGGCATGATACCTCCACCTACGACAAGCATCATGAAGATGCCGGAAGCCTGTTCGGTGTATTTGCCGAGTCCCTCGACAGCCATGTTAAAGATGCAACCCCACATGATGCTGGTGCACATGCCACAAAGAACGAGGAAGAGGCAGCTCAGGGGAACCTGGAACATAGCGAAGCCATCTGCTGCGCTGTAGCCGGGCATGCTGATGGTCGTGGTCTTGGGAATGAAGATTGCAATAAGAATCAAGATGATGGCGATGGAGCTCATGGTTATCATTTGTGCACGGCTGCTGACCTTGCCCGAAACCAGTGTGCTGCTGAAGCGGCCTACCATCATGAGCAGCCAATAGATGGCAGCGATGGCACCGCCGATGGCTGCGCCGTTCACGGCTATGCCTGCACCCTTCTCCGTGGCATCGGAGAGGTAGAAAATAACCTGTGCGGGGATGCCGATTTCAATACCTACATAGAAGAAGATGGCAACAGCTCCCAGCACGAAGTGGCGGAAGTTCCAGGCACTGCTCTCATAGACTTTCGTGTTGCGCTCCTGTGCAGGCTCGGGAATCGTGAGGCTGGCAATGATGATGAATGCAAGGCCGAATACGCCCATTGCGATGAAGAGCAGGGGAGAAACGTCGGACATGGCAGTCTTGTCGGTGACAGTACCAACGAGTGCACCTACCAGCAGGGGAGTCAGTGTGCCGGTCAGCGAGTTCAGCGTGCCGCCGGTCTGAATGAGCTGGTTTCCCTTGTTGCCGCCACCGCCAAGCATGTTCAGCATGGGGTTAACAACGGTGTTGAGCATGCAGACACAGAATCCGCAAACAAAAGCTCCCAGCAGGTAAACGTAGATGGCTGAGCCCTGCAGGAACTCGAAGCTGGAAAGGTACTGGATGCAGATGCCGATGAAGCCTACTGCCAGTGCTATGAGAGTAGTCTTCTTGTAGCCAACCTTGATAAGCATCTTTCCTGCGGGAATACCCATGAAGAGATAAGCAGCGAAGTTCATCAGGTTGCCGGTCATACCAGCCCATTCATATTGGTTCTTCCAGATGGTCCCGAATGGTGCGGCCATGTTTGTTACGAAACTGATCATCGCGAAGATGAAGCACATCGTGATAATAGCAACGATATTGCTATTCGATTTTGATTGAGTCATGATGATTAAAGGATTAATTTATGAATGATTTGTTTGATTTTGTTTTCAGGCTTCTATTCCGAACTTGTAGATAGTCTTTTGTCTGTAGATTTCGCCGGTCTTGAGGATGCAGCTCGGGAAGTAGGCGCGGTTGGGCGAGTCGGGGAAGTGCTGTGCCTCGAAGCAGAGGGCGCTGTACTTGGGATAGGTTGCCCCGCCGTTGCCGACAAATCCGCTGTGCCAGTTCGAACTGTAGAATTGTACGCCGGGTTCGGTTGTCCACATCTCCAGCTTTCGTCCGCTGCATGGCTCTACGCACTTGACGGCGTATGACAGTTCGCCGGGCTCGCGCTTGTTGAGCACAAAGCAGTGGTCGTAGCCCGTTCCGTTGACTATTTGCTGGCAGTTGGTGTCGCCGATGCGCTCGCCTACGGCATGTGGTGTGCGGAAGTCGAAGGGAGTGCCTTCCACCTTCAGGATTTCGCCTGTAGGGATGCTTGTCTCGTCGATGGGGATGAAGAAGTCGGCGTTGATGGTGAGGATGTTGTTGAGTGCTTCCGGTGTCGGGTTGGCAATGCCAGCGAGGGAGAAAAATCCGTGGCTTGTCATGTTGACGAGTGTTTTCTTGTTCGTCGTGCCGCGATAGTCGATGATGAGTTCATCGTCTTCTGTCAGGCTGTACTTGACGGTCATGTGCAGTTCGCCGGGGAATCCTTCCTCGTAGTAGGCTGAGATGTATCGCAGCACGAGCTCGTGTTCGTTGATTTGTTCTGCGTCCCATACGCGTGCGTGGAAGCCAGTCGGTCCGCCGTGCAGGTGGTTGGGACCATTGTTGACGGCGAGGCTGTAGTCCTTGCCGTTCATGGTGAAATGTCCCTTGGCGATGCGGTTGCCGTAGCGTCCGACCAGTGTGCTGAGGAAGGGTTCTGGACTGTCGATGACGTGTTGTATGCTGTCGTGTCCCTGAATGACATTGGCCATCTTGCCTTCCCTGTCGGGAACCATGATGGCCATGATAGCACCTCCGTAGTTGGTGATGCACACTTCCATTCCGCTGCTGTTTGTCAGGACGTAGAGGTCAGTCTGCTTGCCCTGCACGACAGCCTGGAAGTTCTCTCTCTTGAGTCCGGAAATAAGTTGCTTGTCCATAGGCATATTTGTCGTTTTGTGAATTAATCGTTTGCTTTTTCAGGTCTTTTCCCTTGCAAATTTAGCAAAAAATTAATCCTCTTCAAAGAGAAAACGAGAAAACTTGCACTTCAAGCTGCTAAAAGATGTTAAATAGCATGGCTGAGTGATACAAAACGGGCTGCCGTTGGATGTGTTTCCGTCTATTTGCCAGCGTTTATCGCGCTTAACAGGTCTGCCACGACAAACGTACTGCCTCCGATATATATAATGTCATCTGCTTCAGCATTTGCTTTGGCTGAAATGAAGGCGGACTCTACATTATTATATATAGTGCCGTGCAGGTTGTGGGCTTCGGCTTTCCTTGCCAGCTCATCGGCAGGCATGGCTCGCCGGACGGATGCTTGGGTAAAGTAGATGGAGTAGGGTGAGGGGATTTGGGCTTTCAGCATCGAGAGGACGCCGTCAACGTCCTTGTCGCTGACCATGCCCAGGACGAGGTGGAGATGGCGATGGGGTAGGGAGGCGAGGTGGCGGAAGATGTACTGGAGGCCGCCCGTGTTGTGGGCTGTGTCGCAGATGGTGAGGGGCTTGTCGCCGAGCTTTTGCCATCGGCCCATGAGTCCTGTCATCTCAATGACTTGCTCAAATCCTTTCTTGACGGCTTCGTCGCTTATGACTATGCCCTGGCGTCGGAGGATGCTGACGGCGGTGAGGATGGTCCGTCGGTTCTTCTCTTGGCAAAGACCTTTCAGCTGATAGTCAATCGTTGGCTGTTGGGCATTGGGCGCCGGGCGTTGGCTGTCTTCGTCTTCGGCAAAGGTGATGGGTGCTCCGACTTCCTCTGCCTTTCTGCGGAAGACGGCCTTGACTTCGGGGCTGACGTTCTCGCCGATGACGGCGGGGATGCCTGGTTTGATGATGCCTGCCTTCTCCGATGCTATCTTCGGCAGCGTGTCGCCAAGGAACTGAACATGGTCGAAGCTGATGTTGGTGATGATGGAGAGCACCGGCGTGATGATGTTCGTGCAGTCGAGCTTGCCGCCCAGTCCTACCTCGATGACGGCGAAATCGACATTCTGTTCTGCAAAGTACTGGAAGGCGAGGGCTGTGGCGAGCTCAAAAAAGGAATAGGAGGACCCTCCTTGACTTAAAGGGAGCAAACTGTTGCTCTCCCCCTTTAAGAGGGAGTTAGAGAGGGTCTTTACAAACTCGATGACCCGTTCCTTGCTAATCATTTCGCCGTTCACGCGGATGCGCTCGCGGAAGTCGATGAGGTGTGGGCTTGTGTAGAGCCCGACGCGATAGCCCTGTGCCTGCAGGATGGCCGCCAGGGTGTGGCAGACGGAGCCTTTGCCGTTGGTGCCGCCTACGTGGATGGTGCGGTAGCGGCGGTGCGGATGGCCGAAATACTCGTCGAGGGCAAGTGTTCCGCCGAGGCCTTCCTTATATGCCGCAGCCCCTACGTTCTGGAACATGGGGGCAGCATCGAACAGGTATTGTGTGGCTTCTTCGTAGGTCATCGTCAGCAGAACATTGTCTTGAATTTCTGGAAGAAGTTGTTCTTCGCTGTTGCTCCGGGCTTCATGTTGTCGCTTGTGCGGAGCTTTTCGAAGGTTTCCTTCTCTTCGCGCGAGAGGTTTTCGGGGATATAGACGCCTATCTGCACGATGAGGTCGCCTGTGCCGTAGCCGTATCCTTGTACGACGGGCAAGCCCTTTCCGCGCAGCCGCATGATTTTGCCGGGCTGTGTGCCGGGCTCAATCTTTATTTTCACTCTGCCGTCGATGGTGGGCACTTCGGCAGTGCCGCCCAGGATGGCTGTGGGAACGTCGAGCAGAAGGTGGTACTGCAGGTTCTGTCCGTCGCGGATCAGCTCATTGTGGGGCTCTTCCTCGATATAGACCTGTATGTCGCCCGGAACGCCGTTCCATCGGGCTGCATTGCCTTTGCCGGGCACATTGACCACCATTCCCTCCTGTACTCCGGCAGGAATCTTTATCTCTACCACTTCGTCGCCCTTGACGATGCCTTGTCCGCCGCACTGCTTGCACTTGTTGCGGATGATGAAGCCTGTGCCGTTGCAGTTCTCACACTGAGTCTGCGTCTGCATGCGTCCGAGCATGGTGTTCATGGTGCGGTAGGTTGTTCCGCTGCCGTTGCACTTGCTGCAGGTCTCCTTCTTGCCGTCTTCGCTGCCGGAACCGTTGCAGTGGGGGCAGGTGACGTATTTGTTTATCTTGAACTTCTTCGTGACGCCTGTGCTGACTTCTTTCAGGCTGACGCGCACCTTGAGTCTGAGGTCGGAGCCTTTCTCGGTGTGGCGTCCTCCGCCTCTGCTCCCGCCGAAGCCTCCGAAGCCTCCGAAGTGGCTTCCGAAGCCTGCTTCGCTGAAGATGTCGCCGAACATGCTGAAGATGTCGTCCATGTTCATGCTCTGTCCGCTGAAGCCTCCCTGTCCGTTCATTCCGGCAAAGCCGAACTGGTCGTAGCGTTGCCGCTTCTCGGGGTCGCGCAGGACATCGTAGGCTTCTGCCGCCTCCTTGAACTTTTCTTCGGCCTCCTTGTCGCCCGGGTTGCGGTCCGGGTGATACTTGATGGCCATCTTCTTGTAGGCAGCCTTTATCTCTGCATCGCTTGCCGTCTTGCTGACGCCAAGCACTTCGTAGTAATCTCTCTTCTCCATCTTTGTCTAATTCAAACTCCCACTACCACCTGGGCGTGGCGTATGACCTTCTCGTTCAGTTTGTAGCCTGTCTGTGTGCAGTCCATCACCTTGCCTTTCAGCTCCGGCGTGGGTGCGGGCAGCTGTGCCACGGCTTCGTGGATATCGACGTCGAAGTCGGCATCCTTTGTGTCTATGACGGCTACGCCTTGTCCTTCGAGGATGTGCATGAACTTCTTATAGATAAGTTCGACGCCTTCGAGCACAGCGCTCACGTCCTCGGCGTTCTGCATGTTCTTGATGGCACGCTCCAGGTCGTCGATGACGGGCAGTATGCTCGTAATGGTCTTTTCGCCACCGTTGAGGATGAGGTCTGTCTTCTCCTTGATGGTGCGTTTGCGGTAGTTGTCGAACTCTGCTATCTTTCTCAGCAGCTGGTCCTTCAGGCTGGCGATTTCGGCGTTTGCTGCCTCGAGCTTCTCCTCGGCAGTCTGTTCCTTCTCCTCTGTCGCTGCTTCGGGGGAGTTTTGCTCTGTTTCCGGAGCAGTCTGTTCTGTTTCGGGAGCCGTCTGCTGCGTTTCCTTCTTTTCTTCGTCTTTCAGTTCTTCTTCCATTATATATAATATGTATTACGTTTCTGTCTGCTTTACTACAAGAAGTGTGCCACTCTTTCCGCTGTCAGTCATTTGGCAGAAAACCTGCCCTCCTGTCCCTACGAAACCTTCGCTTGGTAATATGAAACCTTCGTCGAGCACGTCATGAAATCTCATTCGCACGTCATAAAACTATTTTCACGTCGTGAAAATCTATTTTCATGACGTGAAAATTAATTTTCAAACCGTGAAAATTGATTTTCAAAGTTTGAAAATAGTTTTTGTGACGTGTTGCCTGGAACTTTGTGACGTGCCGGTAAGGGCTTCCCGACGCGATGTCGGAACCTTGTCAGCCAGCGGTGCCGTACATGCGGTCCTTCAGTTCGCGGATGGCTTCGCTGCTGATGTATTCGTCGTAGTCCATCAGCTTGTCGATGGTGCCGCTGGGTGTCAGTTCGATGATGCGAGTGGCAACGGTCTGGATGAACTCGTGGTCGTGGCTTGCGAAAAGGATGTTTCCGCGGAAGAGCTTGAGGTTGTTGTTGAAGGCTTGAATGCTCTCGAGGTCGAGGTGGTTGGTGGGAGTGTCGAGGATGAGGCAGTTGGCGTTCTTGAGTTGCATGCGGGCTATCATGCAGCGCATCTTTTCGCCGCCGCTGAGGACATTGACCTTCTTCAGCACTTCTTCGCCGCTGAAGAGCATCCGGCCCAGGAATGCCTTGAAATAAACTTCGTTGCCTTCGCCGAACTGACTGAGCCAATCGACCAGGTTGAGTTCGCTCTGGAAGAACTCTGTGTTGTCAAGGGGCAGATAGGCCGTCGTGATGGTGATGCCCCACGAGAAGGTGCCGGCTTGCGCCTGACGGTTACCGTTGATGATTTCGAAGAGGGCAGTCATGGCCCTTGGGTCGCGGCTCAGGAAGACCACCTTGTCGCCTTTCTCTACGGTGAAGCTGACGTTGTCGAAGAGCACTGTCCCGTCGTCGCTGACAGCCTTCAGTCCTTCCACCTCGAGGATTTGGTTGCCCGGCTCGCGCTCCATCTGAAAGATGATGCCAGGGTACTTGCGGGTGGAGGGCTTGATGTCCTCGATGTTGAGCTTCTCAAGCATCTTTTTGCGGCTGGTGGTCTGCTTGCTCTTGGCTACGTTTGCCGAGAACCGGCGTATGAACTCCTCCAGCTCCTTCTTCTTCTCCTCGGCCTTGGCCTTCTGGTTCTGTGCCTGACGCAGGGCCAGCTGCGAGCTTTGGTACCAGAAGCTGTAGTTGCCGGCAAACATGGTGACTTTGCCGAAGTCGATGTCTATGGTGTGGGTGCAGACGCAGTCGAGGAAATGTCGGTCGTGGCTGACGACGAGGACCGTGTGCTCGAATTCGCTGAGGTACTGCTCGAGCCACTGCACGGTGTCGAGGTCGAGGTCGTTGGTCGGCTCGTCAAGCAGCAGGTTGTCGGGATTGCCGAAGAGGGCCTTTGCCAGCATGACGCGCACTTTCTCCTTGCCGGAGAGCTCGCCCATGAGCTGGTAGTGCTTCGCTTCCTTGATGCCCAGGCCGGACAGCAGGGCAGCGGCATCGCTCTCAGCCTCGTAGCCACCCATCTCGGCGAACTTCTCCTCAAGCTCGGCTACGCGGATGCCGTCCTCGTCGGTGAACTCGGACTTGCTGTAGAGAGCCTCGCGCTCCTTCATGACTTCCCACATGGTGGTGTGACCCATCAGTACGGTGTTCAGCACGGTTTCCTGGTCGTACTGGAAGTGGTCCTGGCTCAGGACGCTGAGCCTTTCGCCCGGCCCCAGCTCTACGGTGCCTTTGGTTGCGTCCAGCTCGCCGCTGATGACTTTCAGCAGGGTGGATTTTCCGGCTCCGTTGGCACCGATGACGCCATAGATGTTGCCGCTGGTGAACTTCATGTTGACGTCCTTATAGAGGACACGCTTGCCGAACTGTACGGCGATGTTGGAAAGGGTAATCATTTATGTATTTGACAATTTGACGATTTGTTTCTTCTTTTTTGTGGGGGAGGCGGGGGCTAGCGGATTCTCAGTATCTCTCCTACCTCGATGGCTTGCGGCTCTTCCCAGTTGTTCAGTTTGCAGAGCGACTCGAGGCGGATGCCGTAGAGCTGTGCAATGTCGTGGAGGCTCTGGTTCACCTCGACGATGTGGATGGGGTTCTTGCGGAACTCACGCGAGGCACATTTCCGCTTCTTCTGCAGATAGATGAGGTCGCCGGCGGTTGGCACATAGTCGCGGGGCAGCTCGTTATACCTGCGGAGCTTGCGAAGGCTGACTCCTGTGCCCTTGCTGATGGAGGCCATGTCGTCGCCCAGCTCTACGATAATAAAGTAATTCTTGTTGTTCCGATAGACAACGTGGCGCTGGAAGAAATCATCCCCGCCGACTGCCGAGGCCGCAGCCGCGACAGTCTTCGGAGTGCGGTGCTTGCCTTTGTCGAACTGATGCAGGTTGTACATCTCGATGACGCGGATGAGTGCCTCGGCATAAGCCGGGTTGGTGGCATAGCCTGCAGCCTTCAGCCCGCGAGCCCATCCCTTGTAGTCGGTCTGGCTCAGGCGGTAAAGCCCCTGATAACGTTTCCCTTGCAGGAACTTGGAATGGTCGATGTAGCTGTCGCGGGCACTCTTGTACTTGCGGAACCTGTCGTTAGGGGCATCGTCGCTCTGCACGATGTAAGGCCCGGTCCACGAGCCGCCCACCTTGATGCCGAAATGGTTGTTGGCTTGCGTAGCCAGCCTGCTTCGCCCGGCATTACTCTCCAGCAATCCCTGTGCCAGGGTAATGCTGGCCGGGATGTGGTACTGGTGCATCTGCTCGATGGCCCAATCCTTGTACTTGTCAATGTAGGACCAGTAGGCCTGATTGGTGCGCTGTGCCCGGACAAAGGGCCCGGTGCACGGGGCAAGGAGCAGGAACAGAAGGAGTAATATGCTTGATTTCTTCATAAAGTGGCGCAAAGGTACGAAAAAAAACGAAGAAAGAAGAAGGAAGAAAGAAGATTTTTGTAACTTTGTGCCATAAAACCTAATTCTTATATGCGAGAATACAAGATTGAGACCATCGTTCACATCTTCGGGATGGCCGAATTGAATGAACAGGACCGCCAGCTGGTGGAAGCTGCACGGCAGGCAACCAAAGGCAGCTACGCCCCCTACAGCAAGTTCTGTGTAGGTGCAGCCGTACGTCTGTTGGACGGCACCATCGTCACGGGAGCCAATCAGGAGAACGCTGCCTTCCCCTCCGGCCTCTGCGCCGAGCGGACGGCACTTTTTGCAGCTGGGGCACAATACCCAGACCAGCCCGTCACAGCACTGGCCATTGCCGCTCGCAAGGGCAGGCGCTTCCTCTCAAAGCCCATATCTCCCTGCGGAGCTTGTCGCCAGGTCATCTCGGGAGTGGAGGAACGCTTCGGGTCACCTATCCGCATCCTTCTCTACGGTACGGACGGCATCCTGGTCTCCGAAGGCATCAGCCCCTTGCTCCCCCTCCGTTTCGAGGGGGAGGACATGCATCCGTAGCAGGGAGAGGAACTACTGTCTGGCAGCTATCCTCTCCAGTGTCTGCCAGACTTGCATCAGGCCGCGCGGAACGTGGAAGCACCCCTTCCATTTGCCGCCTTTGAGCGTCAGCAACACCTCGCCGCGGCGGTTCAGGTAGCCGTACCATTCTGGATAGTCGGGATCGACAAAGTGGCTCCAGACGTATTCATGTACACGCATGAACCAGTCGAGGCATTCCTGTCGTCCGGTCAGTTCGTAGCCCTTTATCATCGTGATAAGCGTCTCGATGTGCACCCACCAGAGCTTCTGGTCCCATTCGAGCTGCTGCAACGGCCTGCCCAGACGGTCCATGAAGTAGAAGATGCCGCCGTACTCCTTGTCCCATCCATGTTCGGCCTCGCGAAGGGCAATGTGGACAGCCTTGTCAATAAGGTCCTTGCGGTTCAGACGCTTGCCTAAGTCCATGATGAACCACATCGCTTCGATGGCATGTCCAGGATTCAGCAGACGGCCTTCGTGACAATCGACCAGCTTGCCGTCCTTGCTGACGTTTTCCACTATCAAGTCCAGCTCGGGACGGTAGAACACGTCGAGCACTTCATGCAGGCAGATGTCGATGGTCTCTTGAAGGAACTTCGGGTCGAGCAAGTCCTCAATCTCGAGCGCCACGTTGCAGAGAATCATCGGCAGGGCAAAGTCCTTCATGGCGCGGGCTCCTGCTGCGGCCTTGCTCCATTTCCCTTTAGGATTATCCCGCTTGGAAAGGACAATGTCGAAGGTCCGCTTGGCGATGTCGGCATACTCCTTGTTGCCCGTCGCCTTGTAAAGCTGGCCGAAGGCAATGACGGCAAACGTGTAGGAGAAGATGTTGTAGGGCTCCACGAGCGGACGACCCTCGCGGTCCAGCGAGAAGTACCAGTTCAGTTGTCCGTCGTGCCCGTACTTCTTCAGGAACTCTGCTCCCTGGACGGCTGCATCGAGCCATTCCTGTCGCGGCTCTACCTTATTATATAATGTCGCGAGCATCCACACCTCACGTCCCTGCAGCCAAATGAACTTGTCGGTGTCATAGACTTCGCCGTTTCTCTCGATGCAGGTGAAGTACCCGCCGAATTCTCGGTCTATGCTGTTCTGCATCCAGAAGGGCATTACCCTGTCCAGCAGTTCGCTCTTGTATTGAGCAGCCAATGATTTGAAATCTATCATAGTTGTTTACTATTTAAGGATTTACTGTTTACTAATTATTGCGCGGTAGCAAATTATTCACTTTTCTCTATTCACTATTCACTTACAACATGACTGACAAGCCATGCAGTAATCACGCTTACGACGATGCCAGCCGCTCCGAAGAGGAAGAAGTTGACATCTGTGAAGAGATACATCAGGAGAACCACCAACTCACCTGCCACGAAGCCAGTCAGGGCAGCCTGTCCCTTGATGCGGGGGAAGAAGACGGCCATGACAAAGAGTCCGCCCAGGCCGCTGGTCAGCAGCCCAAGGATGGTGTTGAAGTAGTCGAGCAGCGAGGTAATGTCCCATGTGGCCATCAGCAAAGCAATGCCAAGGCCCATCAGCCCGCTCGCTACACAAGTCCAGCGGGCCACGTGCAGCAGTGTCGTGTCCTTGATGGATGGGCGGAAGCGCTGTACGAAATCTACGCTGAAGGCTGTCGAGACGCTGTTGATGTTGCTCGATATGGTGCTCATCGTTGCAGCGAATATGGCGGCGATGAGCAATCCGGCGATACCTGCGGGCATCTGGCTCATCATGAAGAATGGGAAGATGGCATCGCCCTGTTGCATCCCGATGTCGAGACTCGCGGGATGCGTCTTGTAGAAAGTATAGAGGCCCGTCCCGATGAAGTAGAAACTGGCGGAAACGAAGACACTCATGAAGCCGTTGACCAGGATGCTTCGGCCAGCACTCTTCTCGTCCTTCGTGGTCATGTAGCGTTGGATGACGGTCTGGTCGCTTGTGTAGGAGATGAGGTTGTTGGCGATGCCACCGCCCAAGATGGCTACCCAGAAGGTGACGCGCCGGTAGTCCCAGCTCCACTCGAAGAGGCGAAGTTTGTCGTTGCTGGCGGCCAGCTGCCAGGCTCCTTGAAAACCGCCTTCGGTCTCTGCCCAAAGATATACGGCAGAGAAGATGGCTCCGCCCACAAGGATGCACCCCTGCACGACATCGCCCCAAATGACGGCTTCCACACCGCCCATCGTGCAATAGACAATGGTGACGAGTCCCATCAGCACGATGCAGAGGTAGATGTCAATGCCCGTCACGGCAGTGAGGGCGAGCGAAGGCAGGTACATGACCAGGGCCATGCGGGCTATCATGAAGATGCAGAACAGCGAAGATGCCATCAGTCGTGTGGCAGTATTGAAGCGCTCTTCGAGTATGGCGTAGGCCGACGCTGCCTTGCTCCGGCGGAAGTAGGGCAGGTAGTACCAGATGACGGGGAAGCCCACGACGGGTATCATCCAGAGCATCGGGTAGTAGGTCCAGTCGGTAGCGTATGCTTTGGCGGGAATAGCCATGTAGGTGATAGCGCTGAGCATGGTGGCGTAGATGCTGATGCCGGCAGCCCACCAGGGGACGCGACCGCCGCCCTTGAAGAAGTCCTCTGCTCCGTTCTCCCTTTTCATGAAGTAGATTCCCATGCCCAGCATCGCAATCAGATAGAGTGCCAGCACAGTCCAGTTAAGCCAACCGAAGGAGGTCTCGCGCTGAATCTCGATGCGCGAAATCCGGTCCGACCTGATGCCCGGCATTGTCTCGCCTCCGCTGTAGTACCATCCTCCGTCGAAGGGCGTCAGTGCTGCTCCGGCGCGGGCCAGTGCGCTGTCGCCAGGGATGACGGCCCATGTGTCGGTAATGGTGTGATAGGCCAGCACGTCCTTGCGGAACTTGTACCATGCCGGTTCATGGCGCAGATAGAGGCTGTCCTGCTTGCCCTGTATGGCAGAGAGGAAGATGTCATGATTGACACCGCCGAAGAAGATGATGTGGCTGTAGCCGCAGGCCGTGGCGCAGGAGCCGACAAGAGCCTCACCTCCAACTTTTCCCCGGAGAGAGGGGATGTTTGTGGCGGAAAGCCTCCCTCCTCGGGGGGAGGTTTGGAGGGGGGCTGTCTCTTGCCATTCCAATGTTTTCAGGTTAAGTTTAAGGCCATTGGTATAAACAACTCCCCTTACAGAAGGGTGGGGGGACTGGAAAGTGTCGGGGGTGAGGATGTACCCTCCAAAGACATACAGAGCTTTCCCTTCGGGGGCGTTCTGCACAGCCATGCAAGGCTGTAACCTGCCTTCATCCGGGAGGGTTGCAATCTTCACCCATTCTGTTCCGTCGGGCCAGTCGAGGGCGAAGACGTCGCGGTTGGGCACTCCGTCGGATTGCCCTCCTGCCACGAATATCCTGTTCGTTCCGTAGCATGCGGCAAAGTTGTCGAGCCCTTTAGGGAGCGAACAGACTCCCTCCGACTCCCCTTTTAGGGAGAGGAAGGAAACTTCAGAAAGGCTGGTTGTGCTCTTCCCGTCGGGGGAGTCGGAGGGCTCCTGTCCCCCTATGAAAACCGTCCCCTCCGGCACGCTTACGCTTGCGCCGTAGGCTTTGGGGTAGAACACTTTCTGTCCGCCGTCGGCACAGGGAACGTCGGGGAAGTTGCACCCGCCCCATGTCGTGAGCTGCCCGTTGGCTATGCCCGCAAAGTGGCCCGATACGGCCCGTTCCATCCTGCCAGCCGGCGTGACGCTAATGCTGTTCTGCCCCAAAGCAGGGAGGCAGAAGAACGTTAGAATGAAGAAACGCAAGAAAGTGAGAATGGAGGAATGTGGAGTTGATAAATGAGGGGAAGAATAGCTTGAAAAGGTGAGTAGTTGTATAATTTTCATGGTTATAATGTCTCCGAGGCAAATAATTCAGCTGCAAAGGTACAAAAAAAAACTGATTCTTCACCTGTTGTTCTTCTTTTTTTCGTATCTTTGCCTTCGGAATGGTTCTTAATTCATAATTCTTATATCTTAACAGCTTTATATCATGAAAAGAAGAGATTTCCTGAGAACAAGTGCATTGGGTGCTGCTGCTATGGCTGCGCCCGTGAGTTTCGTAAGTGCCAAGCCTGCTCCCGCAGCAGCAGCTGCAAAGTCGGCTAACGGCAAGGTGAACCTTGGCTTTATCGGACTCGGCCAGCAGGCTATGTATCTGCTTGCCACGTTTATGGACTTCCCCGACGTGCGCGTGTTGGCTGGTTGCGATGTGTATGACATCAAGCGCAACCGCTTCGAGCGTCGCGTCCGCGATTTCTACCAGTCGAAGGGCGAGAAGAAAGTGAAGAAGGTGGATGTCTATGAGGATTATCAGGATTTGCTGGCTCGTCCGGACATTGATGCCGTTGTCATTGCCACGCCCGACCACCAGCACGCCATCATTGCCATTGCTGCTTGCAAAGCCGGCAAGGATGTCTATCTGGAGAAGCCTCTTACGCTGACCATCTACGAGGGCCAGCAGCTCGTCAAGGCTGTGCGCAAGTATGGCCGCATCCTGCAAGTGGGCAGTCAGCAGCGCAGCAGCGGCGAGTTTGTTCATGCCGCCACGCTTTGCCGCGAAGGTGTCATGGGCAAGATTGAGCGCATAAAGGTGCATTGCGGTCGTACGCAGACGAACACAAAGAGCGCTGCCCCCGTTCCCTACAATCTGCCCAAGATGGACGTGCCTGCCGGACTGAACTGGGACAAGTGGCTCGGTCCGCTGCCTACGTCCGTATGGTACAATCAGGAACTCGACCCCTTTATCGACGATGAGCACAACGAGTCGTTCTGGGCGGCTTGGCGCTGGTACAAGGAGACGGGCGGCGGACTGATGACCGACTGGGGAGCTCACATGTTCGACATTGCTCAGTGGGTGCTGGGCAAGGACGGCAACGGCGGCCCGATGAGAATCAGTCCGGCTGGCTTCGGGCCCTTCGAGCACCTCACTTTCGAGTACGACAATGGTACCATCATGACCGAGGAGTCGTACAATGGCGGTGAACAAGGCTTGCAGATTTATGGCGAGAATGGCTGGCTGAAGGTGTGCCGCGGTTCACTACGCGCTTCTGACCCCAAGTTCGAGAAGATGGACCTCGGCGTGGAGAAGGGTGCCTACGAGTCGCAGTCGGCTCACCGCCGCATCTGGATCGATGCGGTCAAGGCTCACATTGACCCGAACTGTCCTGTCGAGACGGGTCACTCTTCCTGCACGGTATGCACGCTGGGCAATATCGCTACGCAGCTGGGCCGTCCTGTCCGCTGGAATCCCATCGTACAGAAATTCATGGACGACCCCGAAGCAACGAAGCTGCTCCACTACGCCTATCGTCCGGGCTACTCCATCGATGTCTGATTTGAGCTCTACCGGTTCTTGACCGGAATGGTAAGGGACTTCGACAGCTTACGCTGCGGGTCCCTTACTTTTATTTGTATGGTGCCTGCCTGCCGATGACTTCTCACCACCAGGACGAGCTGCCCGCTGAAGAGTTTCATGGCCGGCTCGGTGAATGGCTCCAGGCTGGTGGCGTCGCCGTTGCAGACAGCCTGGAACTGTCCGGCACCCGTCACTTCGAATGTCAGCCTGTCGTCGGCATTGGGAACAAACGTGCCATGCTTGTCAACGAGCGACACCGTGATGAAGGCCAGGTCGTTGCCGTCGGCCACGAGGGTGCCGTCCTCATGTTGTGTCCATACGTCGAGTTTCAGCTTCGACGGCTTGGCTGCGGTCCGCAGCACCTGTTCGCCAGCCGGACGGCCTTCCTTGTCAAAGACGACGACCCGCAGTTCGCCCGGCTCGTAGCGGACATCGTTCCAGCGCAGGCGGTAGCGGTCCAGCCGCTCTGCCGGGTTCTTCTCCCTGCGTCCCTGGCTCTTGCCGTTCAGGAACAGCTCGGCGGCAGGATAGTCCGTGTAGCAATAAACCGGTGTCACCTCCCCGTGCCGCTCGGCTCCCCAGGTCCAGTGGGGCAGCAGATGGATGGTATGGTCCTCAGTCTGCCACTTCGACCTGTACAGGTAGAATCTGTCCTTTGGCAAGCCTGCCAGGTCGCAGATGCCGAAATAGCTGGAGCGCGAAGGCCAGTACTCGTCGTAGGGCGTAGGCTCGCCCAGGTAGTCGAATCCTGTCCAGACGAACTCCCCGATGACCCATGACTTGTCATCCTGCCAGCGCCAGTCATCGTCGGGCAGGTTCGACCACGGGCACCACTCCACGTCGTAGCCCGTGCATTGTCCGTCGGGATGCTTGGCGCGGTCCGACGGTTCCACGGGGAAGTAATAGACTCCGCGCGAGGAAACGGTGGAGGCCGTCTCCGTGCCCAGCAGGAAACCATGCCACAAATGGTCGAAGGTGTTCTGGTAGCGGTGCAGACGATAGTTCAGCCCGGGCACGTCCATGAGCTGGAGAAAGCCGGTGGAGAGCGCATTGTCCGGACGGTCGCAGCCCTGCGTGACGGGGCGCGTGGGGTCCAGCTGGTGGCACAGGTCCTGCAGGTGGAGCGCCATTTCCCGTCCGCCCTGCATGCCCTGCTCGGGAATTTCGTTGCCGATGCTCCACATGATGATGCTCGGGTGGTTGCGGTGTGCCCTGACCAGGTTGCTGAGGTCGCGGTCTGCCCACTCGCGGAAGAAGCGCCCATAGCCGTTCTTGCACTTGGGGTAGATCCACATGTCGAAACTCTCGGCCATGACCATCATGCCCAGCGAGTCACACACTTCCATTTGCCACTGGCTGGGCATGTTGTGTGCGGTGCGGATAGCATCGCACCCCATGTCCTTCAGTATCTTTATCTGGCGGATGAGGGCAGCCTTGTTCACGGCAGCTCCCAAGGGACCGAGGTCATGGTGCAGGCAGACGCCCTTGAGCTTGCGCCCCTGGCCGTTCAGACGGAAGCCGCCTTTAGCCGAGACGCTGACCGTCCGTATGCCGAAGCGGGCGCTCTTCTCGTCAACCAACAGGCTGCCGTCGAAGAGGCGAACCACTATATTATATAATGTAGGCGACTCCGGTGTCCACAGGTGTGCGTTGGCAACCGAGAAGACGGCGACTGCCTTCCCGCCCGCGAGTTCCGGAAGGCTTACGTCCGCCAGCCGGTTTCCCTCGGCGTCGCTCGCCTCCACCTTGCAGCGCAAGTGCCCCGAGGGGCCCGCGATGTCGAAGCAGGCCTGCATCTCCACGCGCTCGCCCTCCCGCACCTTCTTCTCGTCAAGCGGCCTCACGAAGAGGCTCCAGTCATCGATGTAGGTACGCCGTGTCTCCACAAGCGTCACCGGACGGTAGATGCCGGCTCCCGGATACCAGCGTGAACTTTCCTCCATGTTCTTCAGGTCCACCTCCAGCAGATTCTCGCCTGTATGCATGAAGGGTGTGATGTCGATGCGGAACGTGTTGTAGCCGTAGGCCCAACAGCCCGCCTTCTGCCCGCCCAGGCTGACGACAGGCTCCGACATGGCCCCGTCGAACACCAGCTCGGCGTGTTCCGTCCCCTCCGATATGTTGATGATGCGCCTGTAGTGTCCCTCGCCAATCCAGGGCAGGGCGCCCGAGCGTCCGCTCTTCTCCGTAGCACTCGTCTCGCCGTTCTGCACGATAGCCACGCGCTGCAAGTCCCATTTCTTGTCAAAAGGCCCGCCGATGGCCCAATCGTGCGGTACGCTCACTTCCGTCCATTCGGGAGCACTCTCCCCTCCGCCCGTCCCGGCATGGAACTGCCATCCTTCGCTCAGCAGCGTCTCCTTTCGTCCCTCGGCATGAAGACTCACGGCACCGGCCATCGCCAGTATCAGACTCAGTATGATTCCTTTCATAGTGTTTCGGTTTTTTGTTTGCAAAGTTAGCAAACCTCATCGACTTTTCCAAATATCCGCTCCACAAACTTCTCCGCGCCTCATTAGAAAAGCCATGGCGACGCGCCAAAAAGTTATTTTCATGGTTTGAAAATCAATTTTCAAACCATGAAAATTAATTTTCACGTCATGAAAATAGATTTTCACGTCGTGAAAATAGTTTTGCGACGCGTCGCTTAAACTATTTCACCCACTTCTTGCGGTCCTTGATGTAAATACCCTTGTGGGATTTACCATTTAGCCATTTACCATTTACCTTTTTGCCGCTGAGTTCGTAGATGGCAGCATCCTTCCTCCCCTCTCCTTCGGGAGAGGGGGCGGGGGAGAGGCCGCTCGTCCCGTGGTCGCGCAGAACAATCTTCATCTCCTCCTCCGGTCCCTTTGAGCCGCCAGGGTTGTAGGGGTCGTGCCAGGTAAGGTAGGCTCGCAGGGTGCCGACGAAAGCAAGCCTCTCCCCCTGCCCCTCTCCAAGGAGAGGGGAGCAATCCGGCGTTGCATCAATGATTTCAATGTGGAAGTCCTCCTTGCTCTCCAGCTTTTCAGACGAATAGGTGCCGATGAAGCTGATGCCATCGACGCTGACCGTGTCGGGCTTCAGCCCCTCCAGCTCCAGCTGTCCCGGGTCGATGCTGAAGTCCTCGAAGGGCACAATAATATAAGGAACGTGCGCGCGAGGCTGCAGCTCCTGCTCG
>CACWTR010000039.1 GCA_902763865.1 uncultured Bacteroidales bacterium
TTTATAACGTCTCTCTGCGTAGCATAAGCTAAAATGTGTATTGAGTTTCTGCGTTTTAAAGTTCCACGCCGCCCTCGCTTGGCGTGCGGAACTGGAAGGTGGTCTTGCCGTCGGCGTTGGTGATGAGGAAGTCGCCAAATACGATGACATCCATGCCAATAAGAACATCGATGTCCTCAAAGTCGTTTTCCATGACTTCAACATTGGCTACAAAATCGCCAGTAGGAGTAAGCACGTGAACAAGATAGACATTCGAGCCAGTTGCACCGCCAATGCCGCTGATGCCTCCTGCCTTATAGGGCTGAAGTGCCAGTTCCGTAACTATGCGCGAGGATATGATGGTGGTGTCGGCTCCCGTGTCCCAAAGCGCACGCTCGGTGTGGTACTTATGACCGTCGGCAGAATAGATGTCGCAATCGGTCATGATGTCCTCCACCAATGTAGAGTATTCCTTCTTAAACGTTGGCATCGTCGGTGGACTTAATGACTTTAGTGAAGAACTCCTCACGGCTCATAAGCTGTGGAGTGACGGTCTTCTTTATGCCCTTTGACATGCGACGGACATGGAGTGAAGAATTCTTACTCCTTGTAGCACAGGACTTCTCGCGTTCGAGTAGCACGGTGCCATTGCTGCTTACTAGTTGCATCATAACGTTATGTATTCGAATACCCGGCCACAAAGGTACGACTTTTTGGGGGATTACGTGCAATTGAAGCATAAAAAAGTTCAAATAATGGCAATCAAAGGCGGAAGGACACAGGATGCCTTTGCCGGGGATGACGCGATGTGTTGCTTGCTTCATCGCGAACAAGCAATTGCTTCATCGCGATGAAGCAATTGCTCCATCGCGATGGAGCAATGAAGTCAACGTGAGGGGTACGCCACAGCCGCGGGGCGCTCCATGCTGTCGTCCTGCACGAGTCGGGGTGCTTCGAAGGGTGGGGTAGGGACAAAAAAAAGAAGCGTCCTCACGGATGGCTTCTCCAAAAACTAAAACTAACAACTATTATTAACCTTCAAACAAATCTCTTTACCTAAACTTTATAGCTTTCTATTTTGAAACTATAAATGTGCTTGTCTTTCTTTTTGCACTGCAAAGTTACGGCAGTTTTTTCAATCTGCAAGCGAAAAGATGAGAAATAGCCGAAAGAGACGCCTTTTGTTGATTTATGTCAAGTCGGTGACACTATATTAATTCAAATTGACACTATTTTGTGAAATTCGGGGGTCGAAAAGACAAGTTGCTGAAGCCGTCCGCCCCGGGGTGCTTCATTCCCCGATGTCGAAGCCAATGCTTTCTTCTATTCCCTCGGAGCTTCCTTCGTCCTCCTCGATGACGCTCTTGCAGGGGTCGAAGTAGCCGGGAATGTCGAAGTTCTCGGATTGGCTGTAGCCAAGGCTCGGGTCGGCATAGACGTTCTGCAGGAAGTAGGCGCAGATGGGGAGCGCGGAATTGGCACCCTGTCCGAGGGCCATGCTGGCGAAGTGGATGTCGCGCTCGTCGCCGCCCACCCAGGCTCCGAAGACGAGGCGCGGCGTGTAGCCTACGAACCATCCGTCGCTGTTGTCGTTGGTGGTGCCTGTCTTGCCGCCCATCGGAGCGGTTATCTTATAGCGTCCGCGCATGCGTCCGCCTGTGCCTCCGTCGATGACGCCGCGCATCATGATAATCATCTTGTAGGCAGCTTCCTCGGAGATGACCTCCTTGACCCTGGACTGGAATTGCGCCAGCACGTTGCCGTCGCTGTCCTCGATGCGTGTGACGTAGAGCGGCTGCCTGCGCACGCCCTTCTGCGGGAAAGCGGAGTATGCGCCCACCATCTCGGCTACCGAGATGTCGCAGGGGCCGAGGCAGAGGGCCAGGGAAGGCACGATGTCGCGGTTCTGGATGCCGAAGTCGTGCAGCAGCTTGACGAAGAGGTCGGGGCTGAGCTGGCTGAGCAGCCAGGCGGAAATCCAGTTGTTACTCATAGCCAGGCCCCATTTCAGCGTCACCATCTCGCCGTAGCGGGCACGGCTGCCGTTGCGGGGAGTCCAGAGCTGGTTGCCGGCCACGGTGTAGGTCTGCTGCACGTTGGGGGCCTCGTCGCAGGGCGTCCAGCCGTTCTCCATCGCCAGCGAGTAGAGGTAGGGCTTGATGGTGGAGCCCACCTGACGCTTGCCCTGCGTGCACATGTCGTACTGGAAGTGGCTGTAGTCCACGCCGCCGATGTATGCCTTCACGTGTCCCGTCTCGGAGTCCATGCACATGAAGCCGGTGCGGAGGAAGGACTTGTAGTAGCGGATGCTGTCGAGGGGCGACATGACGGTATCCTTCTCGCCTTGCAGGGAATAGACGGTCATCTCGATAGGCTTCGAGAAAGCATCGTCGATTTCTGCATCCGAGTAGCCTGCCTTCTTCATCTCGATGTAGCGGCTGCACTGTCGCTTGGCACGCGCCAGGTCCGCACGTGCCTTCTCGGCTGAGATGGCGGAGGCGTAGGGCCGGTTCCTGTTGCGGCTCTGCTCCTTGTCGAAGAGTGGTTGCAGCTCGCCGGTGACGTGCCGCGCCACGGCCTGCTCTGCATATTCCTGCATGCGGCTGTCCAGGGTGGTATAGACCTTGAGGCCGTCGGTGTAGATATTGTAAGGTCTGCCGTCGCGGTTCATGTTCTTGTTGCACCAGCCATAGAGCGGATCCTGTTCCCAGGAGAGCGAGTCCTCGTAGAACTTCTGCTTCTGCCATGCCGGATAGTCGCTGCGGACGGGCTTCTTGGCCATGAGGATGCGGCGCAGGTGGTCGCGCAGGTACGTGGCATGTCCTTCCTTGTGGCTGACACGATGGAAGCTGAGGCCGAGCGGACGGTTCCTGAGTTCCTCGCGCTGTGCCTCTGTCAGGAAGCCGGCCTTCTGCATCTGCATCAGGACAATGTTGCGGCGCTCCAGGCAGCGCTCGGGGTAGCGGACAGGGTTGAAGTAGCTTGGATTCTTGCACATGCCCACGAGCAGGGCGCACTGGCAAGTGTCGAGCGCCAGCGGCTCCTTGCTGAAGTAGGTCTGCGCTGCCGTCTTGATGCCGACGGCATTGTGCAGGAAGTCGAAGTAGTTGAAATACATCCCGATGATTTCCTCCTTCGTGTAGAAGCGTTCCAGCTTGAGGGCTATCACCCACTCGATAGGCTTCTGCAGGAGTCGCTCCTTCGTTGATGCGGCTTTCTCGGAGTAGAGCTGCTTGGCGAGCTGCTGTGTGATGGTGCTGCCGCCGCCGGCACTCTTCTGCTGGAGCACACCGCGCTTCACGATGGCACGCATGAGTGCCATGAAGTCGATGCCGTTGTGCTCGTAGAAGCGGACATCCTCGGTGGCGACGAGTGCCTGCACAAGGGCTGGCGGCAGCTCACCGTAGTCGGCAAAGACACGGTTCGCACTGCTGTAGCTCCATGTGCCCAGCTGCTTGCCGTCGGCAGAGAAGACTTGTGTGGCAAACTTGTTGACGGGGTTCTGCAGTTGCTGGATGTTGGGCATATAGCCGATGGCACCCGTGAAGATGCCATAGAAGATGACACCGACAGCGGCAACTCCAAGTACGTAGCATAGCCAAAGGAAGATGAACAGCTTCTTTCTCATGCAAAAAGACGTTTTAAGACTACAAAGGTACGACTTTTAAGTGAAAAGTGAAATGTGAAAAGAGAAAAATTATAATAAATATGAAATAACTTTATTCCCCAATCCCTAATCTCTAATCTTTTTACTACCTTTGCAACTGAAAAACCACACTGCAATGGAAAACAGAAGCCTCGTAACCATAGCTCACCATTCACGCCAGAAGATAGAGTACCTCATCCGCATGGCGCAGGAATTCGAGAAACGGCCCAACCGCAGCCTGCTCTGCGGGCGAGTCGTTGCAACCCTTTTCTTCGAGCCAAGCACCCGTACACGTCTCAGCTTCGAGACGGCAGCGAACCGCCTCGGTGCACGTGTCATCGGCTTTGCCGACCCGAAGGTGACCAGCGGCACGAAGGGCGAGACCCTGAAGGACACCATCATGATGGTGTCCAACTATGCCGACATCATCGTCATGCGTCACTACCTGGAGGGTGCTGCGCAGTATGCGAGCGAGGTGTCGCCTGTGCCGGTCGTCAATGCCGGCGACGGCGCAAACCAGCATCCCAGCCAGACGATGCTCGACCTCTACACCATCTATCAGACGCAAGGCACCCTGGAGAACCTGAACATCTACCTTGTCGGCGACCTCAAGTACGGGCGCACCGTCCACAGCCTGCTGACAGCCATGCGCCATTTCTCGCCCACCTTCCATTTCATCGCCCCCGATGAGCTTGCAATGCCCGAGCACTACAAGATGTACTGCCGCGAGAACGGAATCCGATACGTGGAGCATCAGGACTTCGACGCGGACACCATCGCGGGCGCGGACATATTATATATGACGCGCGTGCAAAGGGAACGCTTCACCGACCTCGACGAGTACGAGCGCGTCAAGGACCGCTACCTGCTCAGCCGCTCCATGCTCTCCAAGGCAAAGCCCAACATGAAGATTCTGCACCCCCTTCCCCGCGTGAACGAGATAGAGTATTCTATCGACGACACCCCCTACGCCTACTACTTCCAGCAGGCACGCAACGGCCTCTACGCACGTCAGGCTATCCTCTGCGACACGCTCGGCATAACGCTCGACGACATCATTAACGACAAAACCATCATCTCATGAAACGTCAGGAACTTCAGGTGGCTGCCCTCCGGAACGGAACAGTCATCGACCACATACCCTCCTCCAAGCTCTTCCAGGTCATCGGCCTGCTCCACCTCGAAGGGGAGCGCTCCGCCGTCACCATCGGCTACAACCTCAAAAGCCAGAAGATGGGCTGCAAGAGCATCATCAAGATAGCCGACAAGTTCTTCTCCGACGCTGAGGTCAACCAGCTCTCCGTCGTGGCACCCAACGTCACGCTCAGCGTCATCCGCGACTTCGAGGTAGTGGAGAAGAAGGAAGTGCGCATGCCGGAGGAACTCATCGGAATCGTCAAGTGCGACAACCACAAATGCATCACCAACAACGAGCCGATGCTCACCCGCTTCCACTTCCTCGGCAAGGAACGCGGCACCCTTCAGTGCCACTACTGCAACAGGGAAATCAACCTATCGGACGTGAAACTCGCAAAAGGATAACATAACCAAACAACCAACAAATGAAAAAGGACTCAATCATCTTCTCCCTCATCGAGAAGGAGAACCAGCGCCAGCGCATGGGTATCGAACTCATCGCATCGGAAAACTACGTCAGCGACCAGGTCATGGCTGCAATGGGCTCGTGTCTGACCAACAAATATGCCGAAGGCTACCCCGGCAAACGCTACTACGGCGGCTGCCAAGTGGTAGATGAGGTGGAGCAGCTTGCCATCGACCGTGTCTGCCAGCTCTTCGGGGCCGAGTACGCCAACGTGCAGCCCCACTCGGGTGCACAGGCCAATGCTGCCGTCTTCCTGGCCTGTCTCAATCCCGGCGACACCTTCATGGGCCTCAATCTCGACCACGGTGGTCACCTCAGCCACGGCTCACTGGTCAACACCAGCGGCATCATCTACAGGCCCGTGGGCTACAACCTGAAGAAGGAGACCGGACGTGTCGATTACGACGAGATGGAGCAGCTTGCCCTTGAACACAAGCCCAAGCTCATCATCGGCGGCGGGTCGGCTTACAGCCGCGAATGGGACTATGCACGCATGCGCCAGATTGCCGACAAGGTGGGAGCACTGCTGATGATTGACATGGCACACCCCGCCGGCCTCATCGCTGCCGGCTTGCTGGACAATCCCTTGAAGTATGCACACATCGTGACCAGCACGACCCACAAGACGCTCCGTGGCCCTCGCGGAGGCATCATCCTCATGGGCAAGGACTTCGACAATCCTTGGGGCAAGAAGACTCCCAAGGGTGAAGTCAAGAAGATGTCTGCCCTGCTGAACAGCGCCGTCTTCCCCGGCATCCAGGGCGGTCCCCTCGAGCATGTCATAGCAGCCAAGGCCGTTGCCTTCGGCGAGGCACTGCAGCCCGAGTTCAAGGAGTGGGCAAAGCAGGTGAAGAAGAACGCCGCAGTACTGGCCGACGAACTCATCAAGCGCGGGTTCGACATCGTCAGCGGCGGCACCGACAACCACTCCATGCTCGTTGACCTGCGTTCCAAGTACCCCGACCTCACCGGCAAGGTGGCAGAGAAAGCCCTTGTCGCAGCCGACCTGACCGTCAACAAGAACATGGTGCCATTCGACAGCCGCAGCGCTTTCCAGACGAGCGGTATCCGCCTCGGCACGCCTGCCATCACGACGCGCGGCGCCAAGGAAGACCTCATGGTCAAGATAGCCGAGTTCATCGAGCGCGTCCTCAACGCCCCCGAAGACGAAGCAGTCATCGCCCAGGTCCGCAGCGAAGTCAACGCCATCATGGCCGACTATCCCATCTTCGTTTACTAAGTCCCTTTCCCGGGCCCATTGCCCGTTATCTCCCGGCGGCAGTCGTTCAGCATTCGCGAGCGACTGCCGCCTCTTTTTGTTGCCCATTCCAAAACCCGGAACTCCGCGCCGAGAATCGCGAAGCATTGTGAGGAAAAGTTATTTTCAAAGTTTGAAAATCAATTTTCAAGCTTTGAAAATATATTTTCATGACGTGAAAATTAATTTTCATGACGTGAAAATAGTTTTGTGACACGTTGAAGAGGGTTTTGAGACACGTTGAAGAGGGTTCTGAGATGCGCTGACGATGGTTTCTGTCGGAGTGCGGCGACGCTTTTGTGCGCTTCCGGCAGGGAGAGGGGTGGTTGCTTCCTACTTGCAAGCGGAGGTGACAAATGCCTCAGTTAACAAACATTTTCTCGGCTTCTTGCCGTTTAATTGAAAATAATGTAGTATCTTTGTGCGCGAAATTATAATGCAATGGATACTCAAGAACAGTTTGAGAAGGTGATGGCCGAGTGTCGTGCCCTGTTCGTGAAGAAGCTTCACGACTACGGAGCTGCATGGCGCATCCTGCGGCCTTCGTCGCTTACGGACCAGATATACATCAAGGCCAACCGCATCCGCAGCATCGAGACAAAGGGCGTCTCGCTGGTCGGTGAGGGCATCCGCCCTGAATTCATCGGCATCGTGAACTATGCCATCATCGGCCTTATCCAGCTGGAGAAGGGCTACAGCGAGAAGCCCGATGACATGACGAAGGAGGAGGCGGTGGAGGCTTACGACAGATATGCTGCCGAGTCCCTGCAGCTGATGCTCCGCAAGAATCATGATTACGACGAGGCGTGGCGCTGTATGCGTATCAGCAGCTATACGGACCTCATCCTGATGAAAGTGTTCCGGACGAAGCAGATAGAATCTCTGGGGGGGGATACATTGGTGTCAGAGGGCATCGATGCTAACTATATGGACATGTTGAACTATGCCGTCTTCGGCTTGATTAAGCTGACGTTCGGAGAAAAGGATTGTGAAGGAAGCGTTTAGGTACATAGCCTTGGGGGTGGTTCGTCTGGTGCTTGGCCTGACGTTCCTGTTCTCCGGTGCGGTGAAGCTGATTGACCCTCGCGGCACGCAGTACAAGATAGAGGACTACGGCTCGGCTTTCGGACTGAGCGGCCTGCTGCCCGAAGGATTGTCGCTGGTGCTGGCCTGTGCGCTGGCTATTACGGAGTTCCTGCTGGGCATCCACATGCTCTACGGCATCCGGCGCCGTCTGGTGTCGTCGCTGACTATCTGCTTCATGCTCGTCATGACGCCGCTGACGCTCTACCTGGCCATCAGGAATCCGGTGACGGACTGCGGCTGCTTCGGCGATGCACTCGTCCTCTCCAACTGGCAGACATTCGGCAAGAACGTCGTGCTGCTCGTCTGTGCATGCCTTGCGCTGCGCTACTACCAGTGGATGCCGCGCTTCGTGACGAAGAAGAACCAGTGGATGGTGGCGCTCTATTCATTCGTCTTTGCCGCCCTCTTTGCCGGCTACAACCTGTGGCGGCTGCCGGTCATCGACTTCCGCCCCTACCATGTGGGAGCCGACATCAGGAAAGCCTGGACGGACGACCAGCAGGACTTCGGACAGTTCCTGACGACTTTCATCATGGAGAAGGACGGCGTAAGGAAGGAGTTTTCGCTCGAAGACTATCCCGACAGCACCTGGACCTTCGTCGATACGCGCACCGTGCAGATAGCGCCGCCGAAGCGCACCGGAGTGGGGGACCTCTTCATTCAGGATGCCCAGAGCGGCGAGGACATCACGGAACAGATACTTGGCGAGGCAGGCTACACCTTCCTGCTCATAGCTCCCTATCTGGAGAAGGCCGACGACAGCGTGATGGGCCGTCTGCTGACGCTCTACGACTTCAGCCTGGAGGAAGGCTACGGCTTCTACTGCCTCACGGCAAGCGGAGAGGAGGGCATAGAGACCTGGAAGGAATTCACGGGAGCCGAGTATCCCTTCTGCCTGGCTGACGCCGTCGTGCTGAAGACGATGATACGCTCCAATCCCGGCCTCATGCTCCTGCATGACGGCAAGGTCATCGGGAAATGGCCCTCGACGGCATTCCCCAGAGCTGAAGAGCTGAAGGACCTGGACGAAGCACCCGACGCAGGAAGCATGACCGACACCATCCTCGGCATCCTGAGCTGGTACATCCTGCCTCTGCTTCTCTTCCTGCTCATCGACGCAGTGAACGTAGTGATAAACAAGAGTAAGAAACGAAAAGAATCATAAACCCGGGAGCGCTCCGCCTCTTCCTTTCCGCGGAAAGTCGGGAGCTCCCAAATTAAACCATCAAAAAAAAGAAATGAGAAAGAAAATCGTAGCAGGCAACTGGAAAATGAACAAGACCCTGCAGGAAGGTGTAGCACTCGCTACCGAACTCAAGAACATTCTGGCTGCCGAAAAGCCCAATTGTGAAGTCATCATCGGTACCCCCTTCATCCACCTCGCTACCCTGAGCGAGATGCTGAAGGACAGCGTCATCGCCGTCAGCGCAGAGAACTGCGCCAACAAGGAGAGCGGCGCATACACCGGCGAAGTGAGCGCAGCAATGGTGAAGAGCACCGGCGCAGAATACGTCATCCTGGGCCACAGCGAGCGCCGCGAGTACTACAACGAGACTCCCGAAATCCTCAAGGAGAAGGTTGACCTCGCCCTTGCCAACGGACTGAAGGTCATCTTCTGCATCGGCGAGAGCCTGGCACAGCGCGAAGCAAACGAGCAGGAAGCCGTCTGCAAGGCCGAGCTCCAGGGCAGCGTCTTCCACCTCACGGCAGAACAGTGGAAGAACATCGTCATCGCCTATGAACCCATCTGGGCCATCGGTACGGGCAAGACGGCCACAGCAGAGCAGGCCGAGGAAATCCACGCATTCATCCGCAAGTGCGTAGCCGACGTCTATGGCGCACAAGCTGCCGACGACACCTCCATCCTCTATGGCGGTTCCTGCAAGGCCAGCAATGCCCCCGAACTCTTCAGCAAGCCCGACATCGACGGCGGCCTCATCGGTGGCGCAAGCCTCAAGGCTCCCGACTTCAAGGGCATAATCGATGCTTGGAAGTAAATGAAGAAGTACTCCTTTGCCCTCACCCTCTGGCTGAGCACCCTCACCCTGAGCGCTCAACAGACGTTTACCGAGAAGCTGCAGCAGGTTGTGGAGTCGGCGGGCAGGATTATCCTGCACCAGGACAAGAGCATCACGGACCTCGTCAACAACGCGAAGAAGGCCGCAGCAACACCTGTCCAGAGAAAGCAAGTCGATGGCTCTGCACTCCAGGTGCCGGACTCCACGTCATCCGCCGACAGCCTCTCGCTCGGGCCGAAGGTGAAGATCAACGGATTTCGCATCCAAGTCTATTTCGGCGACAACTCCAGGAAAGGCAAGACTGAAGCGCGGGCTGCGGGCCTGCGCTTCAGGAACTCCTTTCCGGAGCTTCCCGTCTATGTCAGCTTTGCATCGCCCCACTGGAAGTGTCAGGCCGGTGACTTCCGTACCATAGAGGAAGCCAGCGAAATCCTCAAGCAGATACGCGAGATGGGCATCTTCCGCGAGGCCGTTATCGTGAAAAGCAAAATAAACGTCAGACTTTGACAACTTGATGAAAGGTTGAAAAGCTAAATGGAAGAACAATACAAGCACGAACTGACACCTGCCCAACAGCAGATATCAGAACACATACGTGCCATCATCAGCCTGCTCGGCGAAGATGCCGGGCGCGAAGGTCTCGTCAAGACACCCAAGCGGGTAGCCAGGGCAATGACCTTCATGACATGTGGCTACGAACAGGACCCCGTGGCCATACTCAACTCGGCCAAGTTCAGCGAAGACTATCGCCAGATGGTCATCGTGCGGGACATCAATTTCTATTCCCTCTGCGAACACCACATGCTGCCCTTCTACGGCAAAGTGCACGTGGCCTACATCCCCAACGGACATGTGACCGGACTGAGCAAGATAGCCCGCGTGGTAGATTGCTTCTCCCACCGCCTGCAGATACAGGAGCGCATGACGAAGCAGATACGCGAGTGCATCCAGGAAGCCCTTGAGCCGCTCGGCGTCATGGTCGTCGTCGAGGCACAGCACATGTGCATGCAGATGCGCGGCGTGCAGAAGCAAGGCAGCATCACCACGACCAGCGACTTCTGCGGTGCCTTCAACCAAGCCAAGACCCGCGAAGAGTTCCTCGGACTCATTCGTAGGGATTGACCCAAAGATGGTGAGCGGTATGACCGCCTCCTTCTCCAGTTCCACGAAGCGATTGTAGGAGACGACCTGCGGGAACAGGTGGCGAAGGTTAACGCAGACCTCATTCTGATAGAAATGCTTCAGGTAACGGTAGCCAGATTTGTGGAACAGTATCATAATGGTCATAATCTCGGGGACAGAGAGCTTTCCTGCCCTATGGTAAGGCCTCTTACCTGTCATTTTGGGGGCATTGAGACTATATTTATCTAACATACGGCAAAAAACTTTGTGAAATTCGTCTGCCATAAAGAAAATTACTGTAACTTTGTCTTCGGCGTTCCGCCTGCGCCTGACCAGAGGGAAGAACATAGCGATTATTGTTTGTACTACTTCGTAATTGAGCACTATAAAGGTACAACAATTTTCGCTAATCACTAAATTTATAGACAATTATATTTTATCGAACTCACGTTATTTAGGAATGAAGAAACTTCTATTAGGTGACGAGGCGGTAGCCCTTGGTGCTATCAATGCCGGATTGAGCGGCGTATATGCCTATCCCGGGACACCAAGCACGGAAATCACCGAGTACATTCAAAACAATCCCCTTGCACGGGAGCGCGGCATCCACTCCCGATGGTGCACCAACGAAAAGACGGCAATGGAGGCAGCCCTGGGCATGTCGTATGCAGGCAAGAGAGCCCTGGTGTGCATGAAGCACGTGGGCATGAACGTCTGCGCCGATGCCTTTGTCAACAGTGCCATTACAGGCGTGAAGGGCGGCCTTATCGTCCTTGCCGCCGACGACCCCTCCATGCACTCTTCCCAGAACGAGCAGGACTCGCGCTTCTATGCCAAGTTCGCACTCGTGCCCTGCCTGGAACCCTCCAATCAGCAGGAAGCCTACGACATGATGGCATACGGGTTCGACCTCTCGGAGCAGCTGGGCGAACCCATCGTGCTGCGCGTGGTGACAAGGCTGGCTCACTCCCGTGCCGCAGTGGAGGTGACGGAGCCTAAGGCAGAGAAACCCCTCTCGCCGGCCACCGATGCGTGGGTACTCCTGCCCGGCATCGCCAGGAAGAAGTATGTGGCCCTGCTCGGGAAGCAGGATGCCATGAGGCAGTCTTCCGAGGACAGCATATATAATAATGTAGAGACTTCAGCTTCCAGGACCGGCATCGTGGCCTGCGGCATTGCCTATAACTACGTGAAGGAAGCCCTGGGCAACGAAGCCAACATGGTCAAGGTGTCGCAGTATCCGCTGCCGGAAGAGAAGATTAAGGCTCTGGCTGCGCGATGCGACGAGCTGATGGTCATCGAGGACGGTCAGCCCGTAGTGGAGGAACTCGTCAAGGGCCTGCTTGGTGCCGGCTATCCCGTCAAGGGACGTCTGACTGGCGACCTGCCCCGCACCGGCGAGCTGACTCCCGACAACGTGGCAAAAGCCCTGGGCAAGGAGGTCGGAGCAGCCTTTGCACCAGCCAAGAACATGGCTCCGCGTCCGCCGCAGCTCTGCCAGGGTTGCGGCCACAGAGATGTCTATACAGCCCTGAACCAAGTGTTGGCCGACTATCCGGACCATCGCGTCTTCGGCGACATCGGGTGCTACACGCTCGGTGCGCTGCCTCCCTTCCAGAGCCTTTCCTCCTGTGTCGATATGGGAGCAAGCATCACGATGGCCAAGGGAGCTGCCGACGCCGGACTCTTCCCCGCTGTGGCTGTCATCGGCGACTCCACGTTCACGCACAGCGGCATGACCGGACTCCTTGATGCCGTGAACGACGAGTCGAACATCACGGTCATCATCTCCGACAACCTCACGACCGGAATGACGGGCGGACAGGACTCCGCCGGAACGAACAAGTTCGAGGCTATCTGCCTGGGCCTTGGCGTGAAGCCGGAGCATGTGCGCGTCGTTGTGCCCTTGCCGAAGAACATGCCCGAGATAACCCGTGTCATTAGGGAGGAAATCGAGTACAAGGGTGTCAGCGTCATCATCCCGAGAAGAGAATGTATCCAGACTTTTGCAAGGCACGCAAGAGCCAAAAAACAATAGAAGAATGAAGAAAGATATCATCCTCTGCGGTGTGGGCGGACAAGGCATCCTCTCCATCGCAACCATCATAGGCGAGGCCGCTACCCGGGCGGGACTCTATCTCAAGCAGGCCGAGGTGCACGGCATGAGTCAGCGAGGCGGCGACGTGCAGTCGAACCTGCGTCTCTCCACCGAACCCATCTGGAGCGACCTCATCGGCCAGGCCGGAGCCGACCTCATCATCTCTATGGAGCCGATGGAAGGCATGCGCTATCTTGCCTACCTCAACAAGGAAGGCCGGATAGTGACCAGCTCGAAGCCCTTCGTCAACATCCCCAACTATCCCGACGAGGCAGCCCTGCAGCAGGAGCTCAGTGCCCTGCCCAGCGTGAAGCTCGACATTGAAAGCGTGGCCCGCGACTGCGGCAACCCCAGGGGTGCCAACATGGTGCTGCTCGGCATGGCAGCCCCCTTCATCGGCATCCTCTCCGTCGAGGAGCTGCGGCAGGCCATTGCCACCGTCTTTGCCCGAAAGGGCGAGCAGGTGGTTGAGGCCAACCTCAAAGCCTTCGATGCCGGCGTGAAAGCCGGAGCCTGATAAAAGTCTTTCGGCTCGGCGCCTCAGGGACCCCCTGACTCACCCGATACTTAGACCCATCAACATCCAAAGCACAGAAACCTCCCAGCGGTTCAGTTTTCCGCAGAAAGAGGTTTCTGTGCTTTTTGCATATAGCCCCCGACGCGGGTCGCTGCACTTCGCACGACGGGAGATGTTGTTTGCTTCATCGCGATGAAGCAATCACTCCATCGCGATGAAGCAATTGCATCTACATGTATGTGCAATCACTCCATCGCGATGAAGCAATGAAGTACTCGCGGTGGAGTCCGGGCCGGGACACTGCCTGCGGGAGAGAATCGCACTAATTTCAGACAAAATGATTATTTTCTTCGTGGAATAAGAGCATTTTTCCAGAAATAATGTTATCTTTGCAGATAAAAACGTAAAACAGGAGGTTATTTATGACAGAAAATAAGAAAGCGACTCCCATTCCGCAGTCCATTGTCGATGGGCTGATAGCTCGGCTGGGAATACAAGATTTTGCCAAGGCCACCATCCGCGAAGTGAAGCAGGTGGCAGCAATGGCCGAGAAGGAGAGTGGGGTGGAGTTCATCAAGATGGAGATGGGAATCCCGGGTCTGCCGGCTGCCGAGGTGGGCGTGAAAGCACAGATAAAGGCCCTTGCCGACGGCATTGCCCACAGCTATCCCGACATTCAGGGCTACCCCGAACTGAAGCGACAGGCTTCGCGCTTCGTGAAGGCTTTCATCGGCGTGGATATAGCAGCCGAGGGGTGTGTGCCAGTGTGCGGCTCCATGCAGGGAACCTTCGCATCGTTCCTCACGTGCTCGCAAGCCGACAGGAAGAAGGACACGGTCCTGTTCATCGACCCCGGCTTCCCCGTCCAGAAGATGCAGCTGCAAGTGCAGGGGGTGCGCTACGAGACATTCGACGTCTATGACTTCCGCGGTGACAAGCTGCGCGCGAAGCTGGAGAGCTATCTCGTCAAGGGCAACATCTGCGCCATTGTCTATTCCAATCCCAACAACCCGTCGTGGGTTTGCCTTACAGAAGGCGAGCTTCAGACCATCGGGGAACTGGCAACGCAGTATGATGCCATCGTCATGGAGGACCTTGCATACTTTGCAATGGACTTTCGCGAGGACCTGAGCGTTCCCTTCCAGCCTCCCTATCAGCCCTCCGTGGCACGCTACACCGACAACTACCTGTTGCTCATCAGCGGCTCCAAGGCTTTCTCATACGCCGGCGAGCGAATCGGAGTTGTCTGCATCAGCAACAAACTCTTCCACCGTCACTTCCCTGACCTCAGCGAGCGCTATGAAGGTTTTCCCTTCGGGCTTGTCTTCTCCACCCGCATGCTCTACGCCCTGAGCAGCGGCACCAGTCACTCGGCACAATACGCTCTGGCCGAGATGTTCCGCGCCGCATGCGACGGTGAGTACTGCTTCCGCAACGAAGTGAAGGTCTATGGTGAACGTGCCCGCAAGCTGAAGGACATCTTCCTGCGCCACGGCTTCCATGTCGTCTATGACCGCGACCTGGACCGTCCCGTTGCCGACGGTTTCTACTTTACCATCGGCTACAAAGGCATGACCAGCGGTGAGCTTGCCCGCGAACTGATGTACTATGGAGTCAGTGCCATCTGCCTCGTCACTACCGGCTCGCATCAGGAGGGCCTGCGCGTCTGCACTTCCTTCATCGAGGACCACCAGTATGCGCAGCTCGACGAGCGCATGGCTGTCTTCGCATATAATAATCCACTCAATACAAATTAAACAACCCATCAGTTCAACACTCAAAGCTAAAGACAAACATGAGACCCAGAACATTCTTTCACGTAAAGGCTACACTGGCTGTTGCGCTGGCTATCTTCAGCAGCACAGCCGCCATGGGACAATCCCTGCCCGTCTCCCTCACCAAGGATGGCCGCGTCGAGTTCGGCAAGAACGCAGAGAACACCCAACCCAAGTGGCTACAGGAAATCACAAGTCGCATCCGTCTTCACGGCTACGCACAAGCCGGCTACACTTACTCCCACAAGGGAGGCACCGACACCAACACCTTCGACCTCAAGCGCGTTCTCTTCTGGGTAGATGCCCGAATCACTGAACGCTGGTCTTTTCTCTTCATGCACGACTTCTCGAGCGTCGTACAGGAATTCTACACAGACTATCGCATCACCAGGAACAAAGCCCTGACCGTCCGGCTGGGACAGTTCAAGAATGGTCTGTCGCTCGAGAACCCCCTTTCTCCCACATCAATGGAAGCCATCGACGTCTATAGCGAGGCTGTCACCTTCCTGACCGGTTGCGGCAGCGACCCCCTCCTGGGCGTGCAGTATGGTCGTGACCTTGGCATCTCCATCTTTGGCGAGACAAACAATGGCAAGCTGCGCTACGAAATTGATGTCATGAACGGTCAGGGCATCAATCGCAAGGACCAGAACGGTTTCAAGGACATCATCCCCCGCATTGAGTACCGGCCCGTAGAAGGCTTGAACCTGGTCGCCTCAGGCCAGATAGGTCGCGGGCACGCTATTGCCACCTCTCTCTATAACCCTACCATCCAGGTAGGAGAAGATTACAAGCGCCATCGCTGGACGGTTGGTGCTGACTACAAGTCCAAGGCCTTCAAGGTGCACGGCGAGTACCTAGAAGGCTGGGACGGCCCCGCCCACAGCCTGGGCGCATACGTCACGGGCTCCGTTCCCTTGGGTACGCCAAAGCTGGAACTTGTCGCCTCCTACGACTTCTTCAACTTCAACACGGACCTTGGCATGGATCAGCACAAAGCCATTGCCGGCTTGCAGTACTGGTTCTTCGGCAAGTGCCGGCTGCAAGTCCAGTATGTATATAAGAGTGCCTACACGAGCGGCGACCAGTTCATTCACGGCGCCGACCACGGCATCAAGTGTCAAATGCAAGTAAGGTTCAATTAAAGCTATGGTAATCAAAGTTCTTCTCACCATTATCTTTCTGGTCGTAATGGTAGGTGTGGGAATTTATTCCCGTAAGCAGGCCAGCAGTGTAGATGGGTTCGTACTGGGCGGACGTGCCGTGGGGCCTTGGCTTACCGCCTTTGCTTACGGCACCAGTTACTTTTCGGCAGTAGTCTTCGTGGGCTACGCCGGTCAGTTCGGTTGGCGCTACGGCCTCTCCAGTACCTGGATAGGCATTGGCAATGCCGTCATCGGTTCGCTTCTGGCCTGGCTCATCCTTGGCCGTCGCACAAAGCTGATGACGCAGCACATAGAGAGCCGCACGATGCCCGACTTCTTCGGAACACGCTATGGCGACCAGGGCTTGCGCGTGGCAGCTTCCATCATTGCCTTCGTGTTCCTGATTCCTTATACGGCAGGTGTCTATAGCGGCATCTCGCGTCTCTTCGAGATGGGATTCGACATTCCCTATGAGTATTGCGTCGTCATCATGTCCATCCTGACAGCCGTCTATGTCATCATTGGCGGCTATAAGGCAACGGCGATGAATGACTTCATCCAGGGCATCATCATGCTCTTTGGCATCGTGGCCGTCATCGTGGCCGTGCTGAATGCGCAGGGCGGGCTGTCGGCTGCTGTCAGCAAGCTGGCCCAGCTTCCTTCCGATGCCGACCCGACCGTGAACGGAGGCTTCGCCTCATGGCTCGGTCCGGACCCCTGGGGCTTGCTTGGCGTCATCATCCTGACATCGCTCGGCACGATGGGCCTGCCGCAGATGGTGGGCAAGTTCTACTCGATAACGGACGAGAGTGCCATCAGGCGCGGCACCATCATATCGACCATCTTCGCCTTCATCGTGGCCGGCGGATGCTACTTCCTCGGCGGCTTCGGTCGTCTCTACAAGCCTGTCATCAACGAGGCAACCGGCAAAATTGCTTTCGACTCCATTGTGCCTGCCATGCTCGTCACGTTGCCCGACATCCTTATTGCTCTCGTCGTGCTCCTGGTGCTCTCGGCATCCATGTCCACACTTGCATCGTTGGTGCTGACCTCCAGCTCCACGATGACCCTCGACCTCATCTACCGTGACAAGAAATCCCTGCCCGGCGAGGTGGAGGAGGGCAGTATTGACGACACTGTGGCCGAGAAGGTAGAGCGCCGCAAGGTGGTTGTCATGCGTGTCCTCATCGTCTTCTTTATCGTCATCTCCCTGATGCTGGCACTGAACCCGCCCACCTTCATTGCGCAGCTCATGGGCATCTCGTGGGGTGCGCTGGCCGGTGCTTTCCTGGCTCCCTTCATGCTGGGGCTCTATTGGCGCCGTGTTGCCCCCGATGCGGTTTGGGCATGCTTTGCCTGGGGCGTAGGCATCACTGTTGTCAATATGCTCTTGGGCAACCCTATCAATCCCATTAATTGTGGTGCCATCGCCATGCTGGGCGGCTTTCCCGTCGTCTTTCTGGTAAGCCTCTTCTGCAGGCAGATGCCCCGCACGGAAGTAGATAGAATTTTTGAATGTTATAATAAATAAAAAGCCATGATTTGGAATCCTAATAAAGAATGTATGAGCCGCGACGAGATGAGTGCCTTGCAGGGTAAGCGTCTCCACAAGATCGTGGAATATGTCTATCACAACGTCCCCTTCTATCGCCACAAGCTGCAGGAGATGGACATCCGTCCCGACGACATCCAGACCATCGAGGACATCAGGAAACTTCCCTTCACCACCAAGAAGGACCTGCGCGACAACTATCCCTTCGGGTTGCAGGCTGCGCCGCAGAGCGAGATTATCCGCGTGCATGCCAGCAGCGGCACGACGGGCAATCCCACCATCGTCGGCTACACGCGCAAGGACATCGGTGTCTGGAGCGAATGCATGGCCCGTTGCCTGACGGCCTATGGCATTACGCGCGACGACACGTTCTCCGTGGCCTACGGATACGGACTCTTTACCGGCGGCCTCGGGGCCCACTATGGCGTGGAGCATCTTGGCGCCTCTGTCATCCCTGCGGGGACGGGCAATACGGAGAAGCACCTGAAGCTCATCCGCGACCTGGGCATCACGGGCATTGCCTGCACACCTTCCTATGCCCTCTACCTGGCCGAGACGATGGAGACGATGGGCATCAAGAAGGAGGACCTGAAGCTCAGGGCCGGTGCCTTCGGCGCTGAACCTTGGACGGAAAGCATGCGAAAGGAAATTGAGGACCGCCTCGGGCTGAAGGGCTACAACCTGTATGGCCTCTCCGAGATCATGGGGCCGTGTGTCAGCTATGAATGCCAGGAGCAGGACGGCTCGCACATCTGCGAGGACCATTTCTATCCCGAAGTCATCAATCCCGTCACGCTGGAATCGCTGCCTAACGGACAGACGGGCGAGCTTGTCTTCACCACTCTCACCAAGGAAGGCATGCCCTTGCTGCGCTACCGCACACGCGACCTCTGCTCGCTCATGCCCGGACAGTGTGGCTGCGGACGCACCTCCATCCGCATGAGCCGCATCGAGGGCCGGTCCGACGACATGCTCATTATCCGCGGCATCAACGTCTTCCCCTCGCAGGTGGAGAGCGTCGTGCTCAGTATGCCCGAGTTCGCTCCGCGATACATGCTCGTCGTGGACCGCGTCAACAATCTCGACACCTTGCAGGTGCAGGTGGAACTCCGCCAGGAGTACTTCACCGCCACCTTCGACACGCCTGCAGCCATCAACGAACTCGAAAAGAGGCTGGCCTCGAAGCTCAAGAGCGTGCTCAGCATCTCTGCCAAGGTGCAGCTGAAGGCCCCCGGCACTATCGAGCGCAGCCAGGGCAAGAGCGCTCACATCATCGACAAACGTAAACTATAAGACAACCCCGTAACTTTCAAACCCCATTCAGTCATGACAATACATCAGTTATCCGTCTTCCTGGAGAACACGACCGGCACGTTGGTGCAGGTCCTCCGGCAATTGAAGAAAGCCAATGTGCAGCTGGTAGCCATCACCATCGCCGATACTGCGGAGTACGGCATCCTCCGCATCGTATGTGCCGAACCCTTGCGTGCCTGCGAGGTGCTGAAGGAAGCCGGCATCGCCGTTGCCATCTCGGACGTCTTTGCCCTCGAGCTGGACAACAAACCCGGCTGTGCCTCCGACGTCATCGACCTCTTTAGCCAGGCCGGTATCAGCATTGCCTACGTCTATACCTTCCTCTACGGAGGCAAGGGCATCCTCGTGTTCCGCACCGACAATACAGAACTGGCCCGCAAGACTATCGCCGAGAACAACCTTCCCTTCATTGCCGAGGACGCCCTCGCTCAGTGGAAATAACTAACTAACAACCATAAAGCATGAACATAGACTCACCGTACCTCCATCCCGAGTACGAGACACTCTCCCGGGAGGAAATCAGCAAGCTGCAGACGGAACGCCTGCAAGAGACCGTCAGACGATGCGCAAAGGTGCCCTTCTACGAGCGGAAGTTCCGCGAGATGGGCATCAAGGCAGAGGACATCACCTCGCCGCAGGACGTGCGCAAACTGCCCTTCACCACTAAGCAAGACCTGCGCGACACCTATCCCTTCGGACTGGCTGCCGTGCCCCTGACCGACTGCGTCCGTCTGCATTCCAGCAGCGGCACGACCGGCAACCCCACCGTCATCCTCCACACGAAGAACGACCTCGACGAGTGGGCCAATCAGGTGGCCCGTAACCTCTGGATGGTAGGGCTGAGGCCCGACGATGTCTTCCAGAACTCATCGGGCTACGGCATGTTCACCGGCGGACTTGGCTTCCAGTACGGAGCCGAGCGCATGGGAATGCTCACCGTTCCCGCTGCTGCCGGCAACTCGCTGCGACAGATAAAGTTCATCAAGGACTTCGGCACGACGGCCATCCACGCCGTACCCTCCTACCTGACGCGCCTCTACGAAGTGATGCAGGAGCAGGGCGTTGACCCGCGCCGCGACACCAAGCTCCGCGTCTTCGCTATCGGCGCAGAACCGCACTCCGAAGAACAGCGGCAACGCATCGAGAAGATGTTCGGAGTGAAGGCATACAACAGCTTCGGCATGTCGGAAATGTGCGGACCGGGCGTCGGCTTCGAGTGCCAGGAGCAGAATGGACTCCACTTCTGGGAAGACTACTACATCGTGGAGATAGTCAACCCCGAGACGCTCGAGCCCGTTCCCGACGGAGAGATAGGCGAGCTCGTCCTGACCACCCTCCGCCGCGAGGCAATGCCCCTGATACGCTACCGCACACGCGACCTCACCCGTGTCCTGGGACGTACCTGCCCCTGCGGACGCAACCACATACGGCTCGACCGCATGAGAGGACGCAGCGACGACATGATGGTGCTGCGCGGAGTGAACATCTTCCCCATACAGATAGAGAAGATTCTCATGACCTTCCCCGAACTCGCAAGCAACTACCTCATCACCCTCACCACGGACAACGACAACGACAACATGACCGTCGAGGTGGAACTGGCAGAGATGTTCACCGACGACTACGCACGTCTGCAGTCGCTGACAAAGAGCATCACCCGCGCCCTGAAGGACGAAATCCTGCTCACGCCCATCGTGAAGCTCGTGCCCAAGGGCAGCCTGCCCGTCAGCGAAGGCAAAGCCGTCCGCGTCGTCGATAAGAGAAAAGTATATCAATAAAAAGAGAAAAGGTGAAAAATTGAAAAGGTAAAAAAGGCAGTGCAAAGCATTCCCTTTCCCCCTTTCCTCAGTTTTTCTCCTTTTCCCTCTTTTTTAACTTTTTAATTTTTCAACTTTTCAACTTTTACATGAAACAGTTATCTATTTTCATCGAGAACAAGAGCGGCACACTGCTCACCGTGCTGAACGCACTCAAGGAGGCAGGCATCCAGATAATAGCCTCCACCATATCCGACACACAGGACTTCGGCATCTACCGCATCATCTGCGATAATCCCGACCAGGCCATCTCCGTCCTGAAGGAACAAGGCATCTCCGCAACCCTCACCGACGTGTTTGCCATCCAGCTGGACGACAAGCCGGGCGAGGCGGCACGAGTGCTGGCCATCTTTGCCCAAGCCGGAATCAGCATCGCCTACATGTACTCCTTCCTCCTCTCCGGAAAGGGCATCCTGATATTCCGCACCACAGACACAGACCGCACGCGCCAAGTCATTGCCGAGAAGTCACTGCAGCAATTCTGCTGAGGCAAAGGAAACAAAACGCAAACAGAAAGAAGGCTGTGTCATAGTAAACGGAGATTATTATCCGCAATCGAACCACCATTCATTAGCTTCGAAACGACCCTGAAAAGGCAGTAAGCCCATGATGATATGTCAAAATACCATCATATTTATATAGACAACGGATTTAACGGATTATACGGATTTATGCAATGCTGATAATCATCATATCAGACAATCCGTTTAATCCGTTTAATCCGTTGTTGTTAAACTTGACACCTTCTACAGCCTACTGCCCTATATTAGGCGTTGGTGGCACGATGGCGGATAATCATAAAAGCTATTGGTTGTATTTTGATATATTGCTGTCCGCTAAAAGTCCAATGAGCACAAATTATCGTCCGCAATGCCGATAAACAGGCGTTGCGGATTCTATTTTTGAAAAGTAAGCCCCCCTTA
>CACWTR010000040.1 GCA_902763865.1 uncultured Bacteroidales bacterium
AGCACCGGCACCATCTTCTTTATCGGGCAGTACATGGGCAAGGGACGGGTTTCGTCCATCGCCTCCCCCCTCGGACAGGACAACGGGAAAGCCGCTGCCCGCTACTACGACCTCTGTGGTCGCAGGCTGAGTGCACCGCCAGCCAAGGGCCTCTACATCGACGGCACAACCGGCAGGAAAATTCTCGCGAAATAAAAAAGCGGAGGGACAGGGCGCTCAGAACTCGACGTATGGTCGCAGGCGGTCGATGTCGGTGGGCTTGAAAC
The DNA here is from genome assembly GCA_902763865.1 of uncultured Bacteroidales bacterium. Classification (GTDB taxonomy): domain Bacteria; phylum Bacteroidota; class Bacteroidia; order Bacteroidales; family Bacteroidaceae; genus Physcousia. The sequence continues at coordinate 267 of CACWTR010000040.1, forward strand.
CTTCAAGCCGGCTGAGCTCTTCCAGGGAGTGCAGCTCGCCCTTGTTGCGGCGGTGCTCGTTGATGGCCTTGGCCTGATAGAAGCTGAGGTAGGGGTGGCGCATCATCTGCTGCACGGAAGCCTTGTTGATGTTTATCCTGCGGACTGGCTGAGCCGAGACGTTCATGTAGCGAAGCACCGAGTCGGGCATCTCGGCGGCCTCCATTGCCTGCTCCACGGCGACGAAGCCTCCCAGCTCTTCGCGATAGCGGACGATGTGGGCCGCACGCCTGGAGGCGATGCCCGGTATCTGCTTCAGCAGAGTGGTGTCGGCTGTGTTGATGTCGATAGTCTGGCCTGCCTGTATTTTCTCTTGCCTGGGGAAAGAGTCCTGCCTTGCCTCTTTTGCCTGGGCAACGACATGCTCTGCGGGAGCCTCCGTCTGCCGGGGCTTGGCTTCCCGCGGCTGGGGCTCCACGTATTGGAACCTGTGGTCAATCTGTATGTAATCCTTCAGCCGTTCCCACTGCTCGTTTGTCATGTTTGGCACGCGCATGAAGTCCTCGGGCGTATGGTAGCGTCCGTGCTTGGCACGGTAGCGGTAGATGCTCCTCACCTGCCAGGGGGAAAGGCCGAGCCGCAGCAACGTTGTGGAGTCTGCCGTGTTGGGGTCGAAGGGAAAGGACTCGAAGGGCTGTTCCTCGGGCACAGAGCCTACCCAGCCAGACCCTCCCCGGCCTTCCCTTAAAGAGAGGGAGAGAGAGTCTTCCTTCAATGGAGATTCAGAGGGCCTTCCCTCCCCTTTCACGGGGGAGTTAGAGGGGGTCCTTAAGGCAAGCACCATGAGGACGATAAGCAGTACCCATTCCAGCACAAGCAGGGCGCGGCGCTGCGATTGCGTGAGGAAGGGCAAGCGCTTCATGAGACAATCTCCTGAAGGAAGACAGCGGCAATAGCCAACGGAGCCACGTAGCGGATGATGAAATAGTAGAGCCGGAACAGGCGGAAGCGAAGCCGCCCATTGTTCGTCAGCTCGCTCTCGACAAGCCGACGGTCGAGGTACCATCCCGTGAACAGACAGATGATGATGCCGCCGATGGGCAGGATAATCTTTGACGACGTATAGTCGAACAGCTCGAAGACGTTCATGCCGAAGAGCTTCACGTCGCCCAAGATGCCAAACGACAGGGAGCAGAGCACGCCAAGCAGCATGCAGGAGACCGACACGGCTGTTGCCGCCTTGCGCCGCGAGATGGAGAAGGCCTCCAGGACGTAGGCCGTCACGCTCTCGTGCAGAGACATTGCACTGGTCAGGGCCGCCAGCAGCAGAAGCAGATAGAAGAAGCCCGAGAAGATGTAGCCCAGCCAGGCCACATGCTCGAAGGCGATGTTGAAGACGCTTGGCAGCGTGATAAACACCAGGCCGGGGCCTGCATCCACGCTGACTTCCTCCACGCTGAAGACTGCGGGGAAGATGATGAAGCCGCTCAGGATGGCGACAAGCGTGTCGATGATGCTCACTCCGGCTGCCGTCTTGGGCAGGTTGGCATCAGCCCGGAAGTAGGAGGCATAGGTGCAGAGGCAGCCCATAGCAAGGCTGAGTGAATAGAAGGCTTGGCCGACGGCACTGAGGATGACGCTTGCTGTCAGCTTCGAGAGGTCGGGCTTGAGCAGGAAGCGCAAGCCCTCCGACGAGCCGGGCATGCTGAACGAACAGATCACCAGTATGCCGATGATGAAGAGCAGCATGGGCATCATCACCTTCGAGAACCGCTCGATGCCCGACTGTACGCCGCGCGAGATGATGAAGTGCGTGAGGCCCATGAAGGCCGTTCCCGTCAGGACTGGCAGCCACGGGTCGCTCACGAAGTTATTGAAGACATCGCTGTAGTTGCGACCGGCCTGCAGCCTACCGGCTACGGACTCTATCAGATAGAAAAGCGTCCAGCCACTGATGACAATGTAGTAGGAGAGGATAAGGAAGGCGACGAACACGCCTGCCACGCCCTCGATGCGCCACCACTTGCCCGGCGCCAGCTTGGCAAAGGCCGAGATGGTGTTCGCGTGGGTGTGTCTGCCGATAAGGAACTCGCTCATCATGACGGGAATGCCTATCAGGGCTATGCAGATGAGATAGATGAAGATGAAAGCCGCGCCGCCGTTGTTGCCGACCTCAGTCGGGAAGCGCCACACGTTGCCCAGTCCTACGGCTGAACCTGCCGAGGCCAGCACTGCACCTATCTTGCTGCCGAAGTTGTGTCTTGTCTCCATGCGTCAGGGTATGAAAAGGGGTAGAATCTCGTTGAGGAATATAGCCAGGATGCCTATCGGAACCACCCAGCGAATCAGGAAGAGCAGCGGCCTCATCAGGCGGACGGGGACAGAGCCATTGTTCGTGAGCTGCTGCTCCACAAGCTGACGGTCGAGGTACCAGCCTACGAAGAGCGTCATCAGCAAGCCGCCCAGGGGCATCAGGAACTTTGTCACCGTAAAGTCGAAAAGGTCGAAGAAGCCTCTGCCGAGCAACGTCACGTCCTTCCAAGGCCCGAAGGAAAGGGAGCAGAAGGAGCCGAGCACCAAGCAAATGGCGGTGACGATGACTGTTGCTTTGCGGCGGCTTGTGCTGAAATGTTCAGAGATGAAGGCTGTGCATATCTCATGCATGCTGATGCTGCTTGTCAGGGCGGCCAGCAGCAGAAGCACATAGAAGAGCAGGGAGAAGACGTAGCCCAGGAATGGCATCTGTCCGAAGGTGAGTGCAAAGACGTTGGGCAGGGTGATGAACACCAGGCCGGGACCTGCATCCGGGGCAATGCCGATGCTGAACACCGTGGGGAAGATGATGAAACCGCTCAGCACGGCTACCAGTGTGTCGATGACGCAGACGTTCATTGCGGACTTCACGAGTCTGGTCTCCTGGCTGAAGTAGGATGCGTAGGTGACAAGGCAGCCAATTCCCACGCTCAGGGAGAAGAAGGCTTGCCCCATTGCACTCAGCACTACATCCGGCGTCAGCTTGCTCAGGTCGGGCCGCAGGAGGAAGCGGATGCCTTCGGCTGCACCGGGCATAGCCAGTGAGAAGCCTACCAGGACAATGATGATGACGAACAGCAGGGGCATCATCAGCTTGGAGTAGCGTTCAATGCCGTGATGTATGCCGCCGACCACGACGAGGTGCGTCAGCAACAGAAAGATGGCAAGGTAGAGGATGGGCCGCCAAGGGTGGGACACAAAGGCGGCGAAGGCTTGGCCGAAATCAGCCCCACCCTGTATGTGCAGCTGTCCGAGGCCGGAGACAATGACGTAGTGGAGCGTCCAGCCCGCTACGACGGAATAGAACGACAGGACCAGGAAACCGCCCAGCACACCCATCATGCCGGTTACCACCCAGGGTTTGCCCGGTGCAAGCTTCTGAAAGGCGCTGATGGCATTGCTGCGTGCCGATCTGCCAATGATGAACTCGCTGAGCATGACAGGCATCGCCAGCAGAAAGATGAAGCTCAGGTAGATGAGGATGAAGGCAGCGCCTCCGCCCTTGCCGACCTCCGTCGGGAAACGCCAGATGTTACCCAAGCCGACAGCAGAGCCTGCCGATGCCAGAACAACTCCCAGCTGACTGCCGAAACGACCCCTTTCTTTGTTCATAGACTCGAGTACATCGTTTTATGGTTGATTCACGTTGGAACTGAAAACGGGGAATAGCTGATATTCCGCACAAAGTTACGAAGAAATAATGAACTGCAGGCTATGAACTATGAACTAATTGTCGTATATTTGCAGAAAAATATCAAATAGTGTCTTAATATGCTTTATCTGTATCTGCGCCGTTATCCCGTTTCCTTGCTTTTGGCCGTGACCATCGTCCTGCTTTCCGTCCTTCCTCTGTCGGATATGAAAGTAGGGGTCCAGGTGCCGCTGGCCGACAAGTGGACCCACATGGTGATGTATGCTGCGCTTATCGTAGCCATCTGGTTCGACTACAAGCGTGCCCATGAACGTTGCAACGCATGGCGGCTTCTGCTGTTTGCTTTCCTTGCCCCGGTTGCGATGGGAGGCGTGCTGGAGCTTGTCCAGGCTTATCTCACCACGTACCGCAGCGGTGAGTGGCTTGACTTTGTTGCCAACACCATCGGCGTATGCATCGGAACCGTCTGCGGACTGCTGATGAGGTTTCCGGCGGGCCGTTCTGCTGCCTGACGGAAATGGCTCGTGAGCTTCCGGCCAAAACCTCGTGAGCTTATGGCCAATGCCTCGTGAGCTTATGGCCAATGCCTCGTGAGCTTCCGGGCAATGACTCGTGAGCTTCCGACCAAAACCTCGTGAGCTTCCGGGCAATGACTCGTGAGCTTCCTGTCAATCCCCCGAATGGGGAATGACAGGATTGAGGCATCCGTCATGTCGTCTGCCTTTCAGACTTTGTCTTATCTGACGAGAACCTTCTTGCGCTGGAATATGTAGAGTCCGCTGTCGAGCTTGTTCACCTGCTCCGGCGTGGCGTTTTTCATGACCAGTCGGCCTTCGGGGGAATAGACATCGGAGAGTCCGTCGTACTTGTTCTCGCCGCCGGTCTTGCTGAGGGGCGTTGCCGTGTCGCTGGCAGGGAACATCAGCATGAGGGCCGGCATGCCACTGGCTCCATAGCTTTCCACAACGTCGTCCGCTGAAGTTGCCTTGGTGAAGTTGCCTATCTGGATGCCACGGGTCGGGTCCATGTTGTTGTAGGCCCGCTGGATGTTGCGCTGGATGTGGGACAGATATTTCTTCGTCAGAGACTCGCTCAGGCCGCAGTCATAGATGAGAATCTTCATGTACTGGGCGTAGATGGCAGCGTAGATGCCTTGCTCGTAGCCGTTTTCGTACTTGAGGATGTTGCTGGTGCACATGTTGCTTATGACGTAGTTGGCCGCCCGCTGTGCCTTGGTCAGGTAGCTGATTTCGTGCGTCAGCAGGTAGAGCATGCAGCTGGCCCCGATGTAGGTTGCCTGGTTGTAGAGGTGGTCGCTGTACTCTGGACCGCCGCCGTGGATGCCGTCTGCCACGCGCCCGTTGCTGGTGACGAGGGTTTGGTCTGCCCAGGCATAGATTTCCTTTGCCTTTTCCAGATACCATTCTTTTGTCTGTCTGGCCGGACGCGGTGCGGTTGGTGCCGTGCGTCCTTCAGGTACCAGGCGGTGAAGCAGACAGGCTGCTATGACGGTGGGGAAGTTGATACATGCCGAGCGGAAGTCGCCGGGCTGATGCGGATTGGCGTGAGCTATGGGCTGCCACTCCCAGAACATGCCGCCGCCGTACTTGCCTTCGAAGCGTGCGGGGTCGGCATAGGAACCGTCGTCTCCGACCTTGGCCGAGCCGTACCATACGCGGCAGAAGCTCTTCTCGGAATTGGTGAGGTACTCTTGCTTCCCGAATGTCTCGTAGGCGCGAGCCAGGGCGCAGGTCCACCACATGATGTCGTCATAGACGAACCAGCCGTTGTTTGTGTTGGGGTTGTGGAAGTCGAAGCTGACATAGTGCGACTTCTCGCCGCTGTAGATCTTGTCGTGCAGCGTCTTGTAGCTCTTCATCCGAGCGTCGTCGCCTTCGAGCTTGGCACGGTTGTAGGCATTGATGACCATGTCGTACATGATGGCTTGGCACCAGATGGCAGCGGCACATCCTGAGACGTCGCCGTCGCGGAAGCCATTGCCTCGGTGGTCGGCACTAGGCTGCTTGGTATCGGCCTTGTAGATGTTGCGCGACTTGTCGAGGAAGGCTGTGTTGAAGTCATCGTAGGCCTTCCATTGCGCCTCATCGTCGTAGGTGATGGCAACTTGTGCTGTGGCAGGACCGGCCCATGCGAGCAGGCAGAGAATGAGGGCAGATAGCTTTTTCATTTGCTTGGGTTTTCTTTGATTGAACTTATAAGACTTATGGGCCTATAAGACCTATGGGGCTTACTTCCTTTTCTTTCCCTTTGCGGCGGGTTTGTACTCTTTGCTGAAGGAATAGGGTGCAGCCTCGTCGGACGTGCCGCGCTGCATGTTGGGCTGCGACTGCATGGTGTAGTCCATCTTCATGCCGGCGATGAGGTCGGTGTGGTTCACGAAGTTCTTGCCGTACTCAGCTCCGTTGACGCGCAGGGAGCCGACGTAGCGGTTCACGTCGCTCTGCCCTGGAGCCGTGATGACCACGTCCTTGCCGTTCTCCAGGTGCAGCGTCATCTTCTTGAAGTAGGGAGCTCCGAGCACGTACTCGCCGCTGCCGGGGCAGACGGGATAGAAGCCCATCGCCGTGAAGATGTACCAGGCGGACGTCTGTCCGTTGTCCTCGTCGCCGCAATAGCCGTCGGCGTGGGCGTTGTACATGCGGTTCATCGTCTCGCGCAGCCAGTACTGGCTCTTCCAGGGCTGTCCGCTGTAGGCATACATATATATCATGTGCTGTATGGGCTGGTTGCCGTGTGCGTAATTGCCCATGTTCATGATCTGCATCTCGCGTATCTCGTGGATGACGCCGCCGTAGTAGCTTTCGTCGAAGACGGGAGGCAGGATGAAGACGCTGTCAAGCATCCGATTGAAGACGTCCTTGCCGCCCATGAGGTCGATGAGTCCCTGCGGGTCGTGGAAGACGCTCCAGGAGTAGTGCCAGCTGTTGCCCTCGGTGAAGGCATCGCCCCACTTGAAGGGATTGAAGTTGGGTGCCCACTCGCCGCTTGCAAGCTTGCCGCGCATCAGGTTGTAGTCCTTGTCGAAGAGGTTCTTGTAGTTGAAGGCGTGTTCGGCATAGACCTTGATTTCCTTTTCAGGCTTGCCGAGTGCCTGACCGAGCTTGTAGATGCTCCAGTCGTCGAAGGCATACTCCAGGGTACGTGCAGCACTCTCGTTGATGCTGTCGTAGGGAACATAACCCAACTTGTTGTATGCCTGCCACTGCTTGCGTCCGCTGGTGGTGTGCGGCAGGTCGGCATTGGCACCGTGTTTCACAGCTTCCCAGAGGGCGTCGATGTCGTAGCCGCGGATGCCTTTGAGGTAGGCATCGGCCACGACGCTGGCGGAGTTGTTGCCCACCATGCAGGCCCTGTGGCCGGGAGCACTCCATTCGGGCAGGAAGCCGCTCTCCTTGTAGGCATTGGCCCAGCCTTCCTGCATCTTCCGGCTCATGTCGGGGTACATCAGGTTGACCAGGGGGAAGAGGGCGCGGAAGGTGTCCCAGAAGCCTGTGTCGGCAAAGAGGTAGCCGGGCAGTACCTGTCCGTTGTAGGGGCTGTAGTGCACGACTTCGCCCTTGGCATTGATTTCGTAGAAGCTGCGGGGGAAGAGTGTGCTGCGGTAGAGGCAGCTGTAGAAGGTGCGCAGGCGGTCGATGTCCGTGTCGTCGTCCACGTCGATGGCGCTCAGCACCTTGTTCCATTCCTGCCGGCCAGCTTCTGCCACTTCCTCTAGGCTCTTGCTGCCCAGCTCCTTGAGATTCTGCTCGGCCTGCTCAATGCTGATGAAGGAGCTGGCTACGCGCACGTTGATTTGTTCGCCGCGCTTTGAGGTGAGGAATCCTACGGCTGCTGCTGCGTGCTTGCTTGTCATCTCCAGGTTCTTGCTCTCCTTGCCTTCGTCGGCTGTTGAGGTGTAGGCAAATGGGCGGTCAAACTGCAGGACGAAGTAGTTCTTGAAGCCTTCGGGCACTCCGCCGCTGTTGCGTGTGGTGTAGCCAACCACCTTGTTCTCTCCGGGGATGACCTTGACGTAGGAACCGCGGTCGAAGGCGTCGATGATGAGAAAGTTCCGTCCCTGGGGGCAGGTGAAACGGAAGATGGCAGCGCGGCTCGTCGGGGCAATCTCGGTTGTGATGTCGTAATCGGCCAGATATACCTTATAATAATGTGGCTTGCTCACTTCGGCCTTGTGGCTGAACCAGCTGGCGCGTTTGTTCTCGTCGAAGATGGGAGCGTCGCCGGCCTCGGGCATGATGTTGAACATGGCGTAGTCGTTCATCCAGGGGCTTGGCTGGTGAGTCTGCTTGAAGCCGCGAATCTTGTCGGCATCATAGGAGTAGCACCATCCGTTGCCCATCATGCCGGTCTGTGGTGTCCAGAAGTTCATGCCCCAGGGAAGGGCGATGGCGGGATAGGTGTTGCCAGTGGAGAGGGCTGGCGTGGAGTGCGAGCCTACGAGGGGATTGACGTACTGCACAGGGTCGTCTATAGCGAATGCTCCCGTGAAAGAAAGTGCAGCGATGGCTGCCAGAAAGAGTCTTTTCATATTACAGTTCCTTTATCTTTACGTTTTTGAACCAGACTTCGTCGCCGTGATCCTGCAGGAGGATGCGTCCGTCGCGGTTGCCGAAGTTGGGCCAGTTCTTGTACTTGCTGTAGGCCACGAGTGCGTTCCATTCCTGGTTGTTGCGCTCGTACTCGAGGAGCTTCACGCCGTTGAGCCAGTGCTCTACGTGGTTGTCCTCGACGATGACGCAGGCCGTGTTCCAAGCGGTGATGTCGAAGGGCTTCTGGTCCGGGGCGGGGATGAGGTCATAGAGCGAGCCGAGCTTGCGGTTGCCCTTCACGCCGAGCTTGGCGTCGGGGTGGCGCAGGTCGTCGAGGATCTGGAACTCGCATCCGATGGCACTGCCTTCGCCCATGTTCATGTCGGGATCGACGAAGTACTTGATGCCGCTGTTGGCACCTTCGGTTATCTTGAAATCGACCTTGAGGATGAAGTTGTGGTAGTTCTTCTCGGTGACGATGTCTCCGCCGTTGCCGCTCTCGGCGCCGTTGGCTTTCTCTACCTTGAGCACGCCGTCCTCTATTCTCCATCCCTTCTGCGGGAAGGTCTGCAGCTTTGCGCCGCGCCAGCCGTTGGTTGTCTTGCCGTCCCAGAGGAGCTTCCAGCCTTCGCGCTGTTCCTGCTCGGTGAGGACATTGTCGGTTGTGGGTGCGGGAGCGGCGGGTTCGGCCACTACTTTCTTTACTTTTGCCGATGCGGGCAGAATGGCCAGCATCGACAGGGCTATGATAATTGTCTTCATTGTGGTTGTTTTTGGGGGTTAGTGGTTAGGGGTTGGTGGTTAGAGGTTAGGGGTGGGTGGTTAGTGGTTAGAGGATTGTTGGGGATGCTGATTAGGGTCCAAAGGTTTTCTCTAACCCCTAACCTCTAACCCCTAACTTATAACCTCTAACCCATAGTTAATCTATGTTATAGAACTCTTCCCATCCGCGGCGTGGTGGCATGCCGCTGAGCATGGCATTGGCGAACTCGTTGTTGGTGAACTTCTTGGTGCGCGGGTCGAAGAAGAGACGGGTGTTCAGCCTCTGTGCGATGACGCCAAGGCAGAAGACCTGACAGAGCACGCCGGCTATCTGGAAGGGCGAGCGGGTCTTTTCCTCTCCCTTGCAGGCACGCAGGAAGTTGACGTAGTGGTTGCTTGGGCTCTTGGGCACCTGGGGCAGTTTGTCCTTCATGGCTTCTGCCTTTTCCTTGGGTATGATTTCGAGGGTGCTGCCGTGGCTGGCTCCCTTGAAGGTGAGGTCTCGGCCATAGATGATCTTGCCGGGGTTGATTTTCTGCTGTGTGTATTCGCCCTGTCCGCTGGCGGGGATGCCGTCGGCCAGCTTGCTCTCGCCATAGCCTTCGGGCAGTGGCGGCAGGTTGTCGGTGCCGTCGTACCAGATGACGTCGCACGGCGGCATCTCGCCTCTTGCGCCGAAGCGGAACTCGATGGTGCTGGAGAAGGGATAGAAGAACTCGTTGTGGTTCTTGGCATACTTCATGTTGATTTCGTAGGGCAGTCCGAGGTTGAGGAACTCGTGCACCGTGTCGAGCAGATGTGCTCCCCAGTCTCCGAGGGCTCCCATGCCGAAGTCGTACCAGCTGCGCCAGTCGCCCTGGTGATAGAGCTTGCTGAAGTTGTGGTAGCGCACGCCGCCGTGCCAGGTGTCGTAGTCCATGCCTTCGGGGATGGGGTCTCCCTCGGGCATCTTGGTCATGTTCCAGTCGTACTTGTGCCAGCGTCGGTCGTTGTTCATGTGAGCCACCACCTTCGTCACGTCCTTGATGATGCCGGCTTCCTGCCAAGCCTTGAACTGGAAGTAGTTGGCCTCGGAGTGTCCCTGATTGCCCACCTGGGTGGCGAGCTCTGGGTGGCGGTTTGCCATCTCGATGAGTATCTCTCCTTCCTGGAAGGTGCGGATGAGGGGCTTTTCGCAATAGACGTGCTTGCCGTGCTTCATGGCTGCCATGCAGACGAAGAAGTGCGTGTGGTCCGGAACGCTGACGGCCACGGCATCGAACTTGTCGCTGTACTCGTCGAAGAGCTTGCGGAAGTCGGTGAAGCGCTTGGCGTCGGGGTACATGCCGAGTGCTTTCTGGCACTGCTTGCCCTGCAGATCGACGTCGCAGAGTGCCACGACATCCACCATGCCTGTCTTGGCGAACTCGTCGATGTTCTGCTGTCCGCGGTTGCCGATGCCGATGTAGGCAATCCTGACCTTCTCGTTCTTCGGGGCAGCAGCGGGCTGCACCTTGTTCTTCTTCTTGGCGGCTAACAGTTCACCAGGGGCCAGGGCCATGCCTGCTGTTGCCAGTCCCATACCTTTCAGAAAATTCCTTCTTGTTGACATAAAAGTAGCAATTATAACGTGAATTTTTAGTTTCTGCGTACAAAGTTAGCAAAAATAATCCTAACCGCAAGCTTTTTGCAGCCAAATAATGTGCTGCCGTACACATTTTATATATGTAGTTATATATAGGCAGGTAATTTGCCTTCGCACCAAAAACATTCACCAATGCTGCAAAAAGAGTTCAGCTGCGCAATGACTAAACTACAACTTCAACATCAGGCAGCACGTTGATTCGGTTTGTTTCCCACGTGAAACAGTTTTGTTTCCCGCGTGAAACAAATTGTTTCGCGCGGGAAACAAAACGAAGACAAAGGGAGAGGTCAGGAACCCCATGCGTCGGGCAGGGTTTCCTCCAGGCGGTATGATTACTTTGTGAACTTGAGGGATGTGCCGTCGGGACGGCGGAGGATGAAGAGGGAGGGCGAAGCTCCGGCGGCGATTCTCCCTTGCGGGAGGGTGCGGGAGGCAATGAGCCGGCCCTGGAGGTCGTAGAGCCTGAAGCCGTCGGTTCCGGTTTCGGCTTCTTCTCCAAAAGGGGAATGGTGCTGGCGGATGCCGGAGGGTATCTCTGCGGCATCGATGCGCTGGAGGCGGAAGTGATCGACCTTGAACCACCCGTGGCTGTCGGCGGTGGAGCGGGTCCCGTCGGCCTTGTAGTTGCCCGAGCGGATGCCGAGCTTGAGGCTCTCGCCGTCCCGGAGCGTCACCATGACGGTCATGGGTTTCAGGGTCATCTTGCCCGAGCCGGACGGTCCGTAGCCGGCGAAGGTGTTGGACTCGCCGGCAGTGAGCATGGAGGGCTGATAGTCGCTCTCCTTGCCGTAGTACTGTACGCTCTTGTTGGCGAAGAGGCGGCAGTTGGCCATCTTGTCCTTCTGCACTCCGAGCAGGCAGGTGACGAGGTAGGTGCCCGCTCCGAGCTTCGAGGCGGGAATGGTCTGCGAGAGCTCGTAAGTGTTGGGCATGGGCTTGGCACTGGCCCAATAGGTGTTGATGCCCCAGAGGTGCTTGGCATCCTGATTGATGCCCCACGAGTTGCCGTTCATCGTGCCGGTGGCTCTCCATCCTTTGGGCACTCCCCGCACCAGTCCGCCCTGCGGGTTGAGCTGCCCGCTGGTGCCGTACTCGAAGTCGGGGTTCGTCAGGAGCCCGGTCAGGTCCTCGCCTCCGGCGGTGAAGGGAACGCTTGCCACGGCGCTGACGCAGAGTCCGGGGTCCATGAAGCTGACGCGGACGGGGACGGTCCCGTTCTCCAGGCTCGTGTAGTGCACGGCGGCGGGGATGTAGCCCTGTGCCACCGTCTCGTCCCAATTGTCGGTCATGGCGGAGAGCTTGACGGAGATGACCGTCGCAGCCTTGTCGCCGACGGAGATGCCGACGCGCAGGTCGTAGTTTTTATTGATGGGGAAGGTGGGGAGGCAACGCACCTGTATGACGTTGAGGCCCTTGCGGACGGGTAGGGAGTATTCGGCGCAGGGAGCGCTGCCGGCTGAGGCGTAGGCTTGCATGTCGAGGGGCCAGACGGTAGCTGTGGAGCCTTCGATGCCGAGGCCATGAAGGGTGCGGACGGTGGGCGAGGCTTGGTCGTAGCTGCCGCCGCCGATGATGTGCACTTCGGGCTGGAGGATGCTGCTCTGGAGGGGGGCGACGTCGTCGGCTGTCGCCGTGGCAGGCATGAGGTGCTGGTTCCAGTTGTTGGGCTTGTAGTCCATCATGCCATTCCACTTGCCGCCTGCTATGCCGGTGTTGTATTTCTGTGTCAGCGAGACGATTGCACTGAAGGCTTTCTGCGCTTCCTGAGCGTAGGCGAGTGCCTTCTCCCGCTGTCCGGCCCAGGCATAGGGGAAGCTTTGCCGTGAGCGCAACAGCTTGATGTTCTGTTCGGCACAGGCGCAGACGGGGTACTCGATGAGCTCGTAGTAGGCATTGCGCAGCGAGGTGGGGATGCGCGGGCGCAGGGCGACGGCCTTGTTGTAGAGCTCCTCATACTCGGCGATGCGGGCATCGACCTGAGCATTGGAGTGGTCGAAGTGGCAGAGCTGCACGTGCTCGGGCTTGGCGGCAATGCCCAGGCGGTAGTAGGCCATCTTGATGGCATTGATGTCGTCGGCATACGCTTCGCCGAAGGTGCGGGCAGCCCATTCGCGCGTATATCTGTAGGCCAGGTCGGGCGTCCAGCTCCTTATGTCCCATGCCAAGTCCATGCAGAACTCCAGCTCCTCTTCCGCCGGCTTGATGTCGCCCACGTTGATGATCCACTGGTTGCGGATGCCCTGGTCGTAGGCTTTGCTCAGCTCGTAGCTGCACAGCGAGGGCGAGATGGTGCTGAGCCAGAGGTAGGAGTCGGGCGTGCCCCAATAGGAGAGGTGATAGTAGATGGCGTTGCCGCCGCTCCGTGCCTGCTCCGCCGGCGTAGGCATCTGGCGTATGTAGCCGTGGTTGTCATCGACCCACATCAGGGTGACGTCCTCCGGGACCTGCAGCCCGGCGTTGTAGCAGTCGAGCACTTCCTTGTAGGGGATGAAGAGCTGGGGAATGCCGGTGGGGTCGCCGATGCTGTCGGAGAGGAGTTGCCGCTGGTAGGCGATGATGTCGGTCAGGGCTGCCACCCGCTCTGCGGTGGAGCTGTAGCCGTTGATGCCCGAGTCGTGTACGCCGCGCATGCCGAGCGTGTAGATGGCGTTCTTGCCGCGGCTCTCGCCCACGCGCTCGGCCCAGTAGCGCTTAATCATGGCCTGGTTCGTGTTCCAGCGCCAGTCGTCGTTGTAGTGCCCGCCGTAGCGGTTCCACTCCCATTCGTTGTTCCTGAGCATCTGCTCGCAGTGGCTCGAACCCATGTAAATGTCGTACTTCATGATGAGAGGGATGTTGGCCTTCTGGTCCCAGAAGGCTCGGCTGCCGGCATGCATGGCGGGCCATAGCGTGTTGGCACGCAGGCGCAGCAGCAGCTCCATGATGGCGGCATAGGTGCCAGGGCCGATGTTGCCATAAGCGCTGTCCATCTTCTTCTTTGCCCAAGGGAGCAGGCCGAAGTCCTCGTCGTTGAGGAAGATGCCGCGGAACTTCACCGAGGGCGTGCCGGAAGCGTAGCGGCCCCGCGTCACGTAGAGCTGCGTCTTCGTGGCAGGCGTGACGTCGGCCCACCATATCCAAGGCGACACGCCCATCATGCGACTCAGGTGGAACATGCCGTAGGCCGTGCCGCGGGGCTGCGACCCGAAGATGACCAAGGCACGTTCCACGCCTTCCATCGGCTCATCGACCACCTGCATGCCGAAGGCTTCCCAGCGGCCTTCCACGTCGCTCACGTCCAGCTTGCCGTCGCGGATGAGTTGATCTACATGGCAGGACTGCCCGATGGTGCCTACGATGATGGGGTCCTTCAGCGACGAGGGCTCGGACTTGTACTTCACGAAACTCTTCCTGGTCACGGCCTTGAGGTCCGACAGCAGGCAGTCGATGACGGTCTGCACCACCTCGGCATCCCCCTCGTCGTAGAGGAGGATACATTTGTCGGTGCCGCTGCCGGCAATGGTGAAACAACCATCCGCAGGGGAAGTCACGACCTGCAGGCCGTCGGCCTTGGCGGTCATCGGGGAAAGCAGCAGGCAGAGGATTGCTGCAAGGAGATGTCTTGTGCTCATGTGAATGTCAGTGCCGCTCTGTGCGGGGGCTGCTACTTGACGAGAACTTTCTTGCTGGTCCCGTCGGTGCGGCGCTCGATGCTCAGGCCCTTGGGCGTGCGGATGCGCCGTCCCTGCAGGTCGTACCACCCGGCATCTGCCCTGCCGCTTGCCGAGGTGTCGCCCTGCACGTCGCGGATGGCCGTCCCGTCGTCTTTAATGAAAATCAGGGTGCTCAGGCTGCGCCCGGGTATGGTGACGGTCAGCTCCTGCACTGGCTCGCTGATGTCGATGGGCAACTCCTGGCAGAGCTCCGATGTCTTGTTGCCGGTGGAGAGGATATGGGTGCCGCGTCCAACCTTGAAGGGAAGCTTCAGCACCAGCTCTTTCTCGTTCTGAGTGGTGTCAATCGCCATGACGATGAGGGAGTCGCCCTTGACGTAGGCCGACGTCTCGAAGGCTGCTTCCGTCTGTGGAGTATAGCCAATGGCGTTGGCATAGATGCGGGTGGAGCCGGTGACGTGCTTCGAGAAGTGCGACATGACGTAGGCGCGGGGCAGCATCCGGTTCTTCGTCTTGTTGGCGGTGCCGTACTTGGCTTCCCCTGTACTGATGAATCCCCAGTGGGCCCGCATGTACCAATAGACGTAGGCCGTGCAGCCCGCCACCATGCATTCGTTCAGTTCCTCGGCGAAGAGCAGTTGCTCGTGCCAGTTCGGCAGACGGTCCTGGAGGTAGTCCGTGACGGAGTGCTCCGTCATCCATACCTCCTTGCCGTACTTGGCAGCAGTGGTGGCGGCCTTCCTCAGGTTGTCCGGCGTGCCGCCTTTCCCCAATGGCGGGTGGCCGTAGATGTGACCCGCGATGATGTCAATCTGGTTACGGGCCTGTACGTTCTTGAGCAGCAGGTCCGAATACTCGGGGTTGAAGCCCAAGGGCTCGGCACTGATGAGTCGGACGCCGGGGTAGGTCTCGCGGTCCAGCATGTGTGCATAGTTCTTGACCAGGTCCAGTTGCTGTTGCGGCGTGTAGAGGCAACCGGAGTAGTTCACCCACCAGTCGGGCTCGTTCTGGATGGACACGGCATCCACCTCCACACCGTTCTGCTTCATGTACTTCAGGAATGTGTTCACCCAGGGGAAGAACTTCTCGTAGCAGTCCTCGCGCAGTTGGCCCTTCTGGTAGCCCTGGTCCTCAGCGTTGCCGCCGGCTGCCGTCCCGTTGGTCTTGAAGTCACCGGGCGGAGACCACGGCGTGGCGAATACGATGCCGCCGCGCTGCTTCACGATTTTGGCGCAAGGCAGCGAGCCGTGCCAGTCGTAGGGCGTGTCCCATCCTATGTCGGCAGCCGTTATGTCGCCCTTGAAGTTGGCTGAGAGCTCCATGCGCATGATGTTCAGTCCGATCTTTGAATTGGAACCGTAGAGCATCTGCACGGGTTGCGTGTCGCTTCCGTAGGGGCACATGGCACCGTCGCATGCCGCAGCGCCGAAGCCTGTCACCTTCTGGTAGCTGGTGTTCTTCAAGACGATGACGATGTTCTCCGCACGGGCTGACACGAAGGCAGACAGGGCAAGGAGAGTAATAAGAAACTGTTTCATTGATGTGCACTTTTAATCCGATTCTACGCAAAATTACGAATAATTGCCGTAAGCACAAAGGAAAACGGAGAGTTTTTCGCCGTACTGCAATGTTTTATGGGACATACATTGCAGATTATTCACAGATAATTCGTACCTTTGCCTCGGATATACATATAACGGACCTGAATTATGCAGAAAAACATCTTCTCATTCCTGAGCCTCTCCCTGATGCTCCTTTTGAGCCTGCCCTCGACGGCAGGGCGCATCGTGACGGACACCGTCCGCAGCAAAGTCCTTGGGGCCGACGTGCCCTGCAATGTCTATCTGCCCGACGGCTTCGACAAGAACACCAGCCGGCAGTACCCTGTCATCTACCTCCTGCACGGCTTCAGCGATGACTATCGTGCTTGGCGCGACAAAGGACAGATGCAGACCGTGGTGGATGAACTCATCGGCACGGGTGAATGCGTACCCGTCGTCATCATCATGCCCAATGCAGGCGGACCCGATACACACAATACGTGGAACGGCTACTTCAACATGCCGGGGTGGTCCTACGAGGATTTCTTCTTCCAGGAGTTCCTGCCGACGGTAGAGAAGAAATACCGCGCCGTGGGCGACAAGTCGCATCGTGCCGTGATGGGACTCTCGATGGGCGGCGGCGGCAGTACCGTCTATTGCCAGAGGCACCCCGATATGTTCTCCTCCTGCTACGCGATGAGTGCCTGGCTCGACAACGAGAAGCGCGAAGTGCGGCCCGGTGAGAATCCCGACAAGTCCTTCTTCGTCTCGCAAGCCGTGAACGAGCACAGCGCCTTGCGCTTCGTGGAGCAGGCCAGCGACGAGACGAAGGAGAAGCTGCGCACCGTGAAGTGGTTCTTCGACTGCGGCGACGATGACTTCCTCTTCGACCAAAGCGTCAAGCTGCACCAGCTCATGCGTTCAGCCCGCATTCACGACGAGCTGCGCATCCGCAACGGCGTGCACAACTGGGAGTACTGGCACACGGCTCTCCGCATGGCCTTGCCTTTCGCATCGCGCAACTTCGGACGTTAGATTATCCCTCGTTATAACTGATTACCCCAAACGACATGAAACGCATCGTTTCCCTCCTTACATTATATATATATATAGGAGCTGTGGCCTTGGCTCAGTTCCAGAACCCCGTCAACATCACTGCCGCGCAGAAGAAGGTGGGTGATGATGCCATAGAGATTGTCTTTCAAGGCACAGTGGAGGCCGGCTGGCATGTCTATGGCACAGACATAGCGGACGGCGGACCGACCCGTGCCGAGCTGACATTGGAGAAGTTGCAGGGCCTCAAACCCGACGGCAAGTTGCGTGCAACGGGAAAGGTCCACAAGGCGATGGACGAGATGTTCGGCATGGAGGTCAGCTACATGGAAGGCACAGCCTCGTTTGCGCAGCGATTCATCATAACGGAGCCTGAATATGAAGTCGTAGGCTACTTGACCTACGGAGCCTGCAACGACGAGAACTGCATTCCGCCAACCGACGTGGAGTTCAGCTTCAAGGGAGAAGGGGCCCCCTCTAACTCTTCCGTTAAGGGGGAGAAAAGCCCTTCTGACTCCCCCGTAAAGGGGGAGGATAAGGTTACTTCTGAACCAACACTTCCCTCTGATTCGACATCCATCGTATCTCCATCAAGCGAGGACTTAACGAAGGAAGTCTCCCCTTTACAGGGAGATTTAGAGGGTTCTCTTTGGACCCCCGTCGTGGATGAGCTGAAGGCTTTCGAGGCCGGGGCAGAAACGACGGATAGGAGTCTGCTCGGAGTCTTCTTGCTCGGCCTGCTCGGAGGACTCATTGCGCTGCTCACGCCTTGTGTCTGGCCCATCATCCCCATGACGGTCAGCTTCTTCCTGAAGCGAACCGACGACAAGCGGAAGGGCATCCGCGATGCCATTACCTACGGCGTGAGCATCGTCGTCATCTATGTCCTGCTGGGCCTGCTCGTGACGCTCCTCTTCGGAGCCAGCGCACTGAATGCACTCAGCACGAATGCCGTCTTCAACATCTTCTTCTTTCTCATGCTTATGGTGTTCGGTGCCAGCTTCCTCGGAGGCTTCGAGATAACACTGCCCAGCAGCTGGACGAATGCCGTAGATAAGAAGTCGGGCAGCACCACCGGCTTGCTCAGCATCTTCCTCATGGCCTTCACGCTGAGCCTGGTCAGCTTCTCATGTACGGGACCCATCATCGGGTTCCTGCTCGTCGAGGTCAGCACGACCGGCTCCATCCTCGCACCTACCATCGGGATGCTGGGCTTTGCTTTGGCCCTGGCCCTGCCCTTCACGCTCTTTGCCATGTTCCCAGCCTGGCTCAAGAGCATGCCCAAGAGCGGCAACTGGATGAACTGCATCAAGGTCTGCCTCGGCCTTTTGGAGATAGCCTTTGCCCTGAAGTTCCTCAGCGTGGCTGACCTGGCCTATGGCTGGCACCTGATGGACCGTGAAGTCTTCCTCTCGCTCTGGATAGTCATCTTTGCCATGATGGGTGCCTACCTCATCGGCTGGATACGTTTCCCGCACGACGAGGACGAGTACGACGAGATGGGCGAGGTCATCCAGCGCCCGCGCACCGGAGTGACACGTTTCTTCATGGCTCTTGTGACCTTTGCCTTTGCACTCTATATGGTGCCCGGCCTTTGGGGAGCGCCGTGCAAGGCCGTCAGCGCTTTTGCTCCGCCGATGCAGACGCAGGACTTCCGCCTGGACGACTCGTCGGTCGAGGCTCGCTTCAACGACTACGACGAGGGTATGGCATACGCCAAGGCCCATGCGATGCCCGTCATGCTCGACTTCACCGGCTACGGATGTGTGAACTGCCGCAAGATGGAGGCCGCAGTGTGGACCGACCCGCAAGTGGCCGGCCTGATGAAGGAAAAGTACGTGCTCATTACCCTTTACGTCGATGAGAAGACTCCGCTGCCGGAGAAGATGACCGTCAGGGAGAATGGTGCAGACGTGACCCTCCGCACCGTGGGAGACCGCTGGAGCTACCTGCAGCGCAGCAAGTTCGGAGCTAACGCACAGCCGTTCTATGTCCTGCTCGATGGCGACGGACATCCCCTCACCGGCTCCTACTCCTACAACGAGGACGTGGCTGCCTATCTCAATTTCCTCGAGAAAGGACTGAAAAACTACAATTCAAGAAGATGAGACAGTTTCTCCCCATAATCCTGGCCGTCTGCCTCCTGTTGCCTCGGGGCGCACGGGCGCAGTTCGTTGAGCGATCCACCGATGTGCTTTGCCTGCTGCCTACGGCCACGGCTGCCGTCCTTACCCTGGTGAACAAGGACGAGAAGGGCTTCAAGCAGTTTGCCCTGAGCACGCTGACCTCCGTGGCCCTCTCCTACGGCCTGGAGGCTTGCATCAGGAAGCCGCGTCCGGACGGCGACGGCATGCACTCCATGCCCAGCACCCACACGATGATAGCCTTCAGCGGAGCATCCTATCTGCAGAGGCGCTACGGATGGAAGTGGGGAGCACCCGCGTATGCAGTGGCGACCTACGTGGCCTGGGGCAGAGTCCACTCCAAGCGCCACGACATCTGGGACGTACTTGCGGGCACGGCAATCGGCGTGGGGTTCACCTATATCTTCACCAGACCGTTCATGAAAGGGGCAGACGTGGTCATCTCTCCCTCCGTAATCGACGATGCGAAATGCCTCAGCGTGGCTGTCACCTTCTAAATGCCTCCCCGATGAAACGACTGATACTGACTCTCATCTCCGTCCTGCTCCTTTCTTCGCTCTGCAGCCTGGCGCAGACGACGGACCGGGCCGTGCTGCGGCCTTCGTTGCGACGGAACTGGTATGTGCAGACCGGCATCGACATCTCCTTGCAGAAGCCCTACAGCTATGAATTCGCCGATGCGTTCAAGGAAGGCTTCTCCTGGGGACTGGACGCGGCCCTGGGCCGATGGTTCACTCCCGAGATAGGACTGCGCGGCAGGTTCAACTGGGAGAACGGTGTTCCCCTCTTCGGATGGAATGGGGCAAACTGGTTAGCCCCGTTCTACGAGCCCGGCAAGAACATGAGGCGCGGCGGCTATCTCGTGGTCAGCGGCGACGTGCAGTTCGACGTCCACAACATCTTCTTCGGTTACAAACCGGACAGGCGCTGGAACATGCAGGTGTTCCCGCGAGCCGGCCTTGCCTATAACTTCGGTGTCTCGAAAGGTTCCCCCCTCATCGGTGTCGGCATCGGCAACACCTTCCGCGTCGGAAAGAAACGCAACATCATCCTCTATGCCGACATCATCTATAATGCCGTCTCGTCAGGCTTCACAGGACATGAGAGCACCAATACCGGCACCGGCACCGGACACAATGCCTTCGTCGATATAGACCTGGGTGTGCAGTTCAACCTCGGACGGGACGCCGGCTTCCGCAAGGCATCGGAGACAGACGTGGCCGAGGGAGAGGTCGAAGTCTGCCGCTCCTTCTGGTCGAACTGGTTCGTACAGGCCGGCCTGGACATGTCCCTGCAGTTCCCCTACAACTATGACCATTCCCAAGTGTTCAGCAAGGGCCGCTCCTTCGGACTCGATGCGGCAGTCGGCAAATGGTTTACGCCGGAGCTGGGCGTACGCCTCAAGGGGAACTGGGAGAACGGATTCCCCCTGTTCCGCAACAAGAAGCTGGAATGGATAGCCAGCGGAGAATCCGGGCGAAGCAATATGGACCAGGGCGGCTACCTGGCTGCTGACTTCGACGTGATGCTCAGCTTGCACAACCTCATCTGGGCCTACCGTCCGGAGCGAAAGTGGAATGCCGTGGTGTTTGCACGCGCCGGCCTCGGCATGAACCTTGCCATACGTTCCGCCTCCCCGCTGATAGGCATCGGCGGCGGCATTTACCGCCGCCTGACAGACCGCCTCAGCATCTACGGCGATTTGGCATACCAGGTCATCACCAGCGAATTCTTTGAGGGCATTGCCATGACGGGCATGAGCGTCAGCACAGGTCACAACGCCTTTATGGACATCAACATTGGCGTTCAGTGGGACCTCGGTCGGAGCAAAGGCCGCTTCCCTGTTCGCTAAATTCCGACGAACACTTACCAAAAGTTTTTCCAACGCGACATAAAAGTTATTTTCATGACGTGAAAATCTATTTTCACGTCATGAAAATAGATTTTCAAAGTTTGAAAATTAATTTTCACGTCATGAAAATAACTTCGGGTTTTGCCGCTTCATCCGGCAGGTTTTGTTTGCGGCAGTGGTTCCTTCTGCGCAGAAAAGGCTGCCGGAGGAAGTGAAGTGACGGGCTCCGCACACTCCGGAGGCGGTGAAACAGACGAGTGCAGGATTTTGCGTTAAGAAGCAGAAAAAATGTCCCGAAAAGCGCCGTTTAATGTTAAATAAACTTAAATCTTTCACTTTTTAGGCTTTTTAGGCGCTTTTTAGAAGCGTGGGTGATTGTCCTTTCAATAAAAAATCGTACCTTTGCAACCCGAATGGGCGTAAAATACCCGTTTCGCTACAAATTTGATTTTAATACATAATATATAATAATAAAAAAACAAAAAACAATGCCTACAATTCAACAACTGGTTAGAAAAGGCCGCACGGTGTTGGAAGACAAGAGCAAGAGCCCCGCACTGGACAACTGTCCGCAGCGTCGTGGCGTCTGTGTTCGTGTCTATACTACAACACCCAAGAAGCCTAACTCCGCGATGCGCAAGGTCGCTCGCGTGCGTTTGACAAACTCTAAGGAAGTGAACAGCTACATTCCCGGAGAAGGACACAACCTGCAGGAGCACAGCATCGTGCTCGTACGCGGCGGACGTGTGAAGGACCTCCCCGGTGTACGTTACCACATCGTCCGCGGCACCCTCGACACCGCCGGCGTAGCAAACCGCACACAGCGCCGCTCCAAGTACGGTGCTAAGCGACCCAAAGCCGCAAAGAAGTAACTGCGAAGTTAACGAGAGTAAACAATTAACAAACCGTTTTGGCTTGTAAATAAGGTTGAGTAAATGCCTCGGAGGAGGCGTTGAAGAACACGAAAAACAACCCTGAACAAAAACAAACAAAACAATGCGTAAAGCAAAACCAAAGAAGCGTATCATCCTTCCCGATCCCGTGTTCGGCGACGTGAAGGTGTCAAAGTTCGTCAACCATCTGATGTATGACGGCAAGAAGAGCATTTCCTACGAGATTTTCTACAATGCTCTTGAGATTGTAAAGAACAAGATGGCCAATGAAGAGAAGGATTCTCTTACCATTTGGAAGGAAGCCCTCGACAAGATTACCCCTCAGGTGGAGGTAAAGAGCCGTCGTATCGGCGGTGCCACTTTCCAGGTCCCCACTGAAATACGTCCCGACCGCAAGGAGAGTATCTGCATGAAGAATATGATCCAGTATGCACGCAAGCGTGGCGGCAAGACAATGGCCGACAAGCTCGCTGCCGAAATCATGGACGCATACAACGAGCAGGGCGGTGCCTTCAAGCGTAAGGAGGACATGCACCGCATGGCTGAAGCTAACCGTGCTTTTGCACACTTCCGCTTCTAACAAGGTAAAAAGGTTAAAAGACAAAAAAGGATACAATGGCAAAACAAGATCTTCACTTGACCCGTAACTTCGGCATCATGGCACACATCGATGCCGGCAAGACAACGA
Source organism: uncultured Bacteroidales bacterium (assembly GCA_902763865.1). Classification (GTDB taxonomy): domain Bacteria; phylum Bacteroidota; class Bacteroidia; order Bacteroidales; family Bacteroidaceae; genus Physcousia. The sequence goes on from CACWTR010000040.1 coordinate 22,691, forward strand.
CTTCTGAACGTATCCTGTTCTATACGGGTAAGACTCATAAGATCGGCGAAGTACACGAAGGCGGCGCCACTATGGACTGGATGGAGCAAGAGCAGGAGCGAGGCATAACCATCACTTCAGCAGCTACCACAGCCTACTGGAACTACGGCGGCAACAAGTACAAGTTTAATCTGATCGACACTCCGGGACACGTGGATTTCACCGCCGAGGTGGAACGTTCCCTGCGCGTGCTGGACGGCGCTGTCGCCACCTACTGTGCAGTAGGCGGCGTAGAGCCCCAGTCTGAAACCGTATGGCGTCAGGCCGACAAGTACAACGTACCCCGCATAGGATACGTCAACAAAATGGACCGCTCCGGCGCAGACTTCTTCGAGGTAGTCCGCCAGGTGAAGGACGTCCTCGGAGCAAACCCCGTTGTCCTCGCAGTACCTATCGGTGCCGAGGAGAACTTCAAGGGCATCGTTGACCTGCTCAGGATGAAAGCCATCCTGTGGCACGACGAGACGATGGGAGCCGAGTACGATATCGAGGATATCCCCGCCGACATGAAGGACGAGTGCGACGAATGGCGTGCAAAGCTCATTGAGGCCGCTGCAGAGCAGGACGAGGCCCTGATGGAGAAGTACTTCGAAGACCCCGACTCTGTCACGACAGAAGAAATCATCGCAGCTATCCGCAAGGGAACACTCGCACTGAACATCGTGCCCATGACGTGTGGCTCATCCTTCAAGAACAAGGGCGTACAGACACTGCTCGACTACGTCTGCATGTTCCTGCCCTCTCCCCTTGACACTCCCGCCATCGAAGGCGTCAATCCCGAGACCGGCGAGACCGAGGTGCGTCACCCCAGCGAGGACGAGAAGACAGCCGCATTGGCCTTCAAGATTGCAACTGACCCGTACGTAGGCCGTCTGACATTCTTCCGCGTCTATAGCGGCAAGGTTCAGGCAGGCTCCTATATCTACAACGTCCGTTCTGGCAAGAAGGAACGCATCAGCCGTCTGTTCCAGATGCACTCCAATCACCAGAACCCCGTTGATGAAATCTGCGCAGGCGACATCGGTGCAGGCGTGGGATTCAAGGACATCCACACCGGCGACACGCTTGCCGATGAAGGAGCTCCCATCATGCTCGAGTCTATGGACTTCCCCGATCCCGTCATCGGCATCGCTGTCGAGCCCAAGACCCAGAAGGACCTCGACAAGCTCAGCAACGGCTTGGCCAAGCTCGCAGAGGAAGACCCCACCTTCACCGTGCGCACGGACGAGCAGAGCGGACAGACCGTCATCAGCGGTATGGGCGAACTTCACCTGGATATCATCATCGACCGCCTGAAGCGCGAATTCAAGGTGGAATGTAATCAGGGCAAGCCCCAGGTCAACTACAAAGAGGCCATCACGACAACCGTCAACCACCGCGAGGTTTACAAGAAACAGTCCGGCGGTCGCGGTAAGTTCGCTGACATCATCGTCAATGTAGGTCCCGTCGATCCCGACTTCACTCAGGGCGGACTGCAGTTCATCAACAGCGTCACCGGCGGTAACATCCCCAAGGAATTCATCCCCAGCGTACAGAAGGGATTCGAGGCAGCCATGAAGAACGGCGTGCTCGGCGGATTCCCCATGGACAGCCTGAAGGTGGAACTCGTCGATGGCAGCTTCCATCCCGTTGACTCCGACCAGCTCTCCTTCGAACTGGCAGCACAGATGGCATACAAGGCCTGCTGCGCAAAAGCAAAGCCCGTCCTCATGGAGCCCATCATGAAGCTCGAAGTCGTAACTCCGGAGGAGAACATGGGCGACGTAATCGGCGACCTCAACAAGCGTCGCGGACAGGTCGAGGGAATGGATTCCACCCGCACCGGAGCACGCCTCGTCAAGGCAATGGTTCCCCTGGCAGAGATGTTCGGCTATGTCACAGCACTGCGTACCATCACGTCAGGTCGCGCAACAAGCTCGATGACCTATGACCACCACGCTCCCGTCAGCGCAAGTATCGCCAAGACAGTCCTCGAGGAAATGGGAGGCCGCGTCGATCTGGTATAAAACAAAAGCTGCCGTTGAGCAAATGACTCTTCAACGGCAGCAACGAAATAAAAACAGTAAATAGTAAATCGTAAAAACGTTAATTACAAAGATGAGTCCAAAGATCAGAATCAAACTCAAGTCTTACGACCACAATCTGGTTGACAAATCTGCAGAGAAGATTGTTAAGACTGTAAAAGAGACCGGAGCCGTAGTGAGCGGACCGATTCCCCTGCCCACCCGCAAGAGAATCTTCACCGTCAACCGTTCCACCTTCGTCAACAAGAAGAGCCGCGAGCAGTTCGAGCTGAACAGCTACAAGCGCCTCGTGGATATTCACAGCTCCAGCGAAAAGACCATCGACGCCCTCATGAAGCTCGATCTTCCCAGCGGCGTGGAGGTAGAGATCAAGGTGTAATACTACTTATACATTATTTATATTATTAATTAAGAATAACAGAAATGCCAGGATTATTAGGAAAGAAAATCGGAATGACTTCCGTTTTCAGTGCCGAGGGTAAGAATGTACCATGCACTGTTATCGAATTAGGTCC
>CACWTR010000041.1 GCA_902763865.1 uncultured Bacteroidales bacterium
TAATTAGCTGACAAACAGCAGTTGAATAATTCGTGTAATTCGTGCAATTCGTGGTTAAAGCAAAAAAGGGGGCTGTGCCATTCATTCTGACACAGCCCCCGGTATGGAGTCTGAGTCCGACACAGGGCCGGACCCGGGAAGAGACGATTTACATCTCGGGGTTACTTCTCGATATGCTCCTTGCCCGAGTGGTCGCCATAGTGGCCGTAGATACCATAGTGACCATAGCGCCCATAGCCGTAGCCGTACTTGCCATACTTACCGTACTTGCCGTATTTACCGTAGCCGTAGTAGTAGCCGTACTTCTTCTTCTTCATATCAACGCCGTTGAGCACAAGGTTGATCTTCGGCAACTTGTTCTCTCGCTGGAGGCTGTTGATAAGCTCGAAGTTGGCACGCGGGCTGTAGTCGGCACGGCAGACGAAGAGACACATTTCAGCTACGCGACCAATGGAGAGCGTATCGCTGACGAGTCCGATGGGCGGCGTGTCGAGCAGGACGTAGTCGTAATGCTCCTTGAGCAATGCGATGGCCTTGTCGAGCTGTTCGCGGGAGATAAGTTCGCCGGGGTTGGGCGGGATGACACCTGCAGGCAGCACGTCGAGGTTCTTGTTGATTACGCCCTTCACAATCTGTTCGTCAAGCACGCTGTAGGACATGTCTGTGCCGGAAAGGAAGGTCGTGATACCCTTCTTGTCGGCTGAGATGTTGAAAAGCTTCACCAGACGGGGCTTACGGATGTCGAGGCCGACGATGATGACCTTCTTGCCCATCAGGGCCAACGACATGGCAAGGTTGGTGGAGACGAAGGTCTTGCCCTCGCCGGGGATACAGCTGGTGCAGAGGATGACCTTCTCGCCCGTCTCGAGGATGAAGCGCAGGTTGGTACGCAGGCCGCGGAAGGCTTCCTCCATAGCATTGTTCGTATTCTCGCGCACGACGAGGGCTCTTTCGCCATCGACGCTCTTGCCTGCCAGCGGAATGTCGGCCAGGATGCTGATCTTCGTCAGCTTCTCGATGTCGTCGCGACCTCCGACACGGTAGCGGAGCAAGCTCATCAGCAGGACGAGGCCTACGGGGAAGGCCAGGCCGAGGATGAGGGCTGCGAGCCAGATGATGGCGGACCTGGGCGATACCTTACCAAGGTACTGCGGCGAGTCGATGATACGGGCCTTGGCTGCTGTGCTGGCCAGGGAGATGTAGTTCTCCTCGCGCTTCTGCAGGAGCATCAGGTAGAGGTTGGCCTTGATTTCCTGTTGGCGGCTCATATTGGTGAGGGCACGTTCCTGAGTGGGCGTGCTGCTGATGCGGCTGCTGAACATGTGGTACTGGTTATCGGCACTGGCCTTCTGGGTCATCACGTCGCTGCGGATGGCATCGAGGCTCATTCTGATAGAGGGCCACATCTCTTCGAGCTGGGCAGTAATGCGCTGCACGAAGGGGTTGTCCTCGCTGGAGGACTTGAGCAGGCGGTTGCGTTGCAGCACGCCGTCGTTGTACTTCTTGATGGTCTCATTCAGTGCGTTGTTCTCCAGACCGAGGTTGGCAGGAATGACCTGCATGGCGTTGGCCGGATTGTTCACATAGTTGAACAAGGCATTAATGAGGTTGAGCTGCGTCTCAATCTCCACCTGCTTCTTCTGGTACTCAGTGGTACTGGTGAGGGCAGTCGTGGCATCGTTGGTCAGGTTGATGAGTTCGTTGCTCTTCTTGTACTGCTCCATCTCGCCTTCGGTGACGTCCAGCTCACCTCGGATGGCATCAATACGTTCCTTGATGAACTCTTCTGTCTTCATGGCCACCTCGTTCTTGTCCTCGTTGGCATCATCGTTGTAGCTCTTGAACAGCTCGTTAAGGTAGTCGATAGAACGGTCAACCTGAGTGTCCGTGAATGTAACTTGAGCCACGGTCGTCGTCTTGCTGGTAGCTGATGCTTGAAGCTTTTTCCGGTAATTGCGGGCTGCAATCTCAATGGGAAGGATGGTGGCATAGAGCGTCTCATTCTGCCACTTTGCACCGGGGTTCTGCTGGAAGATGATGACACCCATCGGCGTATTGATGCTGCCAGGCAGCTTCTGTATGCTGCGCTCGAAGGTAATGGGCTCCCTCTGTCCCTCGACATAGACCTTGCCCGAGACGTGCAGTCCCTTGCCCTCGCGGTCTATCTCCATCGCAATAGGCGTGTTGAGCACGGCAAGCTGGTGCTGAGGCATATCCACGATGATGGGGTTGTTCTGGTACTGCTCAATTTTACGGACACGACCCTCGATGGCGTAGCTGACATAGAGCTTCAGCGACTTCACGACGCGGCTGTTGATGTTCGTACTGTTCAGAATCTCCAACTCATTGTCGAAACCATTACTGTTGGAGATAAGGCCCATGCTCTCCAGGTTCATCTGACCTGCAATCATGCGCTTGCGGTTGTCGTCATTGTCCTTGATGAGCACCTTCATGGCCGACTGATAGACCGGCTGCGTGTAGCGCAAATAGACAAAGGCCAGGCAAAGGGCAATAAAAGCGGAAAGAAGCATCCACTGCCAGTTCAGCACCACGATGGTCCAAATGGAGGATAGGGTAAACAGACTGGATTCCTCTTCCTTCTGTAGTTCTTCGTTAGCAACGTAATCTGCCATGTTATCTGTGTGTTTTGTTTATAATCTGTGTATTTCGTTTATATAAATCAGAATCAGCGTGCAAAGATACAAATAAATATGCTAATGTTAAAGTATTTTGCCGAAAATTTGTTATTTCCATGAGATTTCTTTGCAAATCAAGGGCCATATTGGATAAATTGTCGTAACTTTGCCTATGGAGTGTGCGCATACAGCGCACTCACTTCATCAACACTATGCAAGAAATTACGACTAAGACACCCGCCGGTGCCGCTCTAAGCACGATGCGGCTGCGGCTACAGGACGGAATGACTCTCCTGACAGAGGCACTCCTCTGGACCGGCTGTGTCTATGTAGCCACGCTCTTGCCGGACGCAAAAGCCGGCGAAGCACAGCCCTACGCCTGGCTTGTGCTTATGGGATGGGCCGTCCTGCTGCTCTTCGTCGTGACGCGCTTCATTCCCTGCAACGCCTACAGCCGCACTGCCCGACGCGACGAAGTGGTGGCCTGTGCCATGAAAACCGCGCTGGCCTTCGGCATACTCTCCCTTGCCGTCTTCCCCGAAAGGACCGAACCGCAGCTTGTTGCCAGCGGCCTCTTCTTCGTGGCAATCACTGCGGAACGACTCATCTTGAACAGCTGGGCCATCCGTTACTACATACATCACCCCGAGCACGGCATCATCCTTTGCGAAGGGAATGCCACATGGCAGCAGGAAGCCTTGCAGCAGAACACCTACGGACTGAAGCTGAACCGCCTCCAGGAGCAGACGGCACAGCAGCTGGAAGCCTACCTTGCCGAACATCCCGAGGCAGAAAGCGTCTATTGTTCCACCAGCTTCCTCCCGGCAACAGAGCTGGCCGACGTGGCACACACCTGTCGCAAGCAGGGCGTCGTGTTGCATCTCCTGCCCCTTGCCCCCGGCTCCATGCCGCAGACCATGCAAGGCGAGTGCCGCGGCACCGTCTGCGTCCTCTCGCCGGCCAAGCTCCCCCTGCAAAGCATCTTACGCAGGACCGTCAAGCGCCTGACAGACATCGTGCTGAGCCTGCTGGTCCTGCTCACCGTCTTCCCGCTCTTCGCCCTCATCGCCTTCATCTGCATCAAGCGGCAAAGTCGAGGCCCTGTCCTTGTCAGCCAACACATGTGCGGCATGAACGGCAAGACGTTCCGGAGCCTCACCTTCCGCACTCGCCACTACGAAGCAGCACCTTCCTTCTTCGACGGAACAAGCGACCCCGGCTATTTCTCCTTCGGCAAGTTCCTCATGCACTCCCGTCTCGACCTGCTGCCGCAATTCATCTGTGTGCTGCGCGGCACCATGACGATTGTCGGCTCCACAGTCATGCAGCCCGAACAGTATGCAGCCTACCGGAGCGAACTCCGGCAACACTTCGCCACAGACTGCCGCCTCAAGGCGGGCATCACAAGCTACCGCCTTGCCTCGCAAAGCAAAGGCAGCACGGAGGCCGACATCTGGTACTGCCGCAACTGGGGCTTCTGGCTCGATGTGCGCATCATGCTCCAGCGCCTCGGCACGCTGCTGAGCAAGTCAAAAGCCCAATCCATTAATTATATATAATGTAAGAGAACAGCAAACAGCTAAATCGTAAATTGTCAAATCGTAAATACACATCATGTCAATATTCAGCAAACTCTTCGGCAAAAGCAGTGAAGAACAACAAGCAAAGGCAGGCGGCATGGAGGACTTCATGCTCCTCATCCGCGTCTATTATCAGGCGGTGATGGCAGCACAGCTGGGCATCAACAACCTCGGCGCACTGCCCGACCTGCGCATCTTCAAACAGACCTACCGCGTTGCCACCCTCAACAACAAGCTCGGCATTGCAGAAAAGAAACACTGCCGCAAACTCATACAGGACATCTACGGCATCAGCGACCCCTTCTTTTCCGAAATCGATGCCAGCATCAAGAAGCGTTGCCACAAGATACAGGACGCACAAAGCTACCTCATCCAGTTCCAAGGCTTCAGCCAGGACCTCATGATGCTCATGGGCAACCTTATGCAGTGGAAAATGAGGCTGCCCGGATTCTTCCGCAACGCGCTGAAAGAGATGACAGCAAAGCAGATACACCAGATCATGACAAAGAACGACTGGAAAGACGACGGCGTGCGCCGCACCTGCGTTGCCATCCGCAAATACCAGAACACACTCGGCTATTCGGAGCAGTGGATGACGGAGTACGTACACACCATCGTCATGCTTGCAAAGAAGGAACCGAAGAAAAATACTGAGCAATAAACTTGCATAGTGAAAAAAAAAGTACTAACTTTGTGCGCAAATTGAGATAATCGCATCATGAATCAGGAGCTCAGAGACATCATCATCCGCCTGGAGACACGAGTCAGGCAGCTCATCATGCAGCAGCAGAAGATGCAGGAAGAGCAGGGCAGACTGCGGGAGCAGATTGCCGACAAGGATGAGGAGATTCTACGGCTGCAGATTCAGAACGAAGAGCTCAAGGAGCAGTACAACCGTCTGAAACTGGCAAAGTACATCGACATGGCCGACAACGACGTCAAGGACATGCGAGGCCGTATCAGAACCATGATGCGCGACATCGACCGGTGCATCTCCATGCTCAAGGTGACGCAATGACTGAGGATTAGGGATTAGAGATTAGAGATTAGAGATTAGAGAATAGGGACTAATAAACGGGCATAATGGACGATACCTTGTCAATAACCCTCCGCTTCGGTTCGTGGACACTGCCCATGACCATCAAGCGCGACGAAGAATACATCTACCGCCAGGCAGAGAAGCTCATCAAGGAAAGGTTCAGCTTCTACACAAGCAGCTACCCCGGCCAGAACACAGAGATGTATCTCGTGATGACCATTCTCGACATCGCCGTACAGAGCAAACGGCAGGAGACAGCCAACGACGCAGAGCCCGTCCTGCAGCATCTGCGCCCCCTGCTGGCAGAAATCGAAACCGCGCTCAAAACCGAAAAGGAGAATTAAAGTATTAATAACAAATAAAATAAGAAGAAGAACAGACAATCATGACAACAGACATCATAGTTGCTCTACTGATAGCCATCGGGGTATTCTTTATCCTCGTGGCTGTATGGTACTTCGTGGCAGTGCCTGCCAAGCGCAAGTCACTGGCCGAGGAAGCCCGAGAGAATGCAGAGAAGGAAGCAGAAGTCATCAAGCAGAAGAAACTGCTTGAGGTGAAGGAAAAGTTCCTGAGCAAGCGCACAGAGCTTGAGAAGGAAGTCAGACAGCACAACCAGCAGATACAGCAGAGCGAGAACCGCATCAAGCAGCGCGAGATGCAGCTCAACCAGAAACAGGACGAGCTGACGCGACGCAAGCAGGAAGCCGACGCACAGCGCCAGCGCATGGAGACTCAGCAGGCCATGCTCGAGAAGAGGGAAGAGGAACTGAACGCACGCTTCTCCGACCTCATCAATCAGGAGCGCACCAAGCTGGAGGAAATCTCCGGGCTGAGCGTCGATGAGGCTCGCGAGCGCCTCGTCGAATCGCTCAAGGACGAAGCCAAGACGAATGCTGCCGCCTACATCAACGAGATAATGGACGATGCACGCATGACGGCCACCAAGGAAGCCAAGCGCATCATCATCCAGAGCATACAGCGCGTCGCCACCGAGACAGCGGTGGAGAACTCCGTCACCGTCTTCCACATCGACAACGACGAGGTGAAGGGACGCATCATCGGACGCGAAGGACGCAACATCCGCGCACTCGAGGCAGCCACCGGCACCGAAATTGTCGTGGATGACACGCCCGAGGCCATCGTCATCAGCGCCTTCGACCCCATCCGGCGCGAGGTGTGCCGCCTGGCCCTCCACCAGCTCGTCAGCGACGGACGCATACATCCCGCACGCATCGAGGAAGTCGTGGCAAAGGTTAAGAAGCAAGTCGATGAGGAAATCCTCGAAGTGGGCAAGCGCACCACCATTGACCTGGGCGTGCACGGCCTGCATCCCGAACTCATCCGCATCGTAGGCAAGATGAAGTACCGCAGCAGCTACGGACAGAACCTGCTGCAGCATGCCCGCGAGACGGCCAACCTCTGCGCCGTCATGGCCTCCGAGCTCGGCCTTAACCCCAAGAAGGCAAAACGCGCCGGACTGCTCCACGACATCGGCAAGGTGCCCGACGAGGAACCCGAACTGCCACACGCACTCTACGGTGCCAAGCTCGCCGAGAAGTACAAGGAAAAGCCCGACATCTGCAATGCCATCGGTGCTCACCACGACGAGATGGAGATGACCACGCTGCTCGCTCCCATCGTGCAGGTCTGCGATGCCATCAGCGGTGCACGTCCCGGTGCACGACGCGAGATTGTCGAGGCCTACATCAAGCGCCTCAAGGACCTTGAGGACATCGCCATGAGTCACCCGGGTGTCGTCAAGACCTACGCAATACAGGCCGGTCGCGAGTTGCGCGTCATTGTCGGCGCCGACAAGATCGACGACAAGCAGACTGAACAACTCAGCACCGACATCGCCACGAAGATACAGAACGAGATGACGTATCCCGGACAGGTGAAGATAACCGTCATCCGCGAGACACGTTCCATCGCTTACGCGAAGTAAGACTGCACAAAGAGCCAGTACCACCACATGAAAACTCCAGTACCACCGCGGTGGTACTGGAGTTTTCATGTGGTGGTACTGGAGATAACAAACGATTAACTTCCGGAAGTTAAATCAATGATTATCCCGGGGCACATTATTTAACGTAAGCTCGATGAGAGCTAAAGGACAAATAATTTCGATAATTAATGGGATATTAATGGCAATTACATGTTTTATCTTTAACATATAATTGCCATGTAATTGCCTTTAATTATTTTCGTCGAATTCATGTTATTTATAATGATTATCCTGGGTCTTACCACCATTCATTAGTTTCGGAACAGCCCTGAAAGGGCAGTAAGCCCATAGCCCAGGGCATCGCCCTGGGTGGTCTATGTGACATAAGGCACGCCCTGTCAGGGTGCTGGTGGTACGACCCAGGATAATCACGTTATTTATTATTACTGTCCACAATAGTATTTACTCCTGCTGTCGGGGTTTCTTCTGGAACTTATAGACGACGTGCAGGAGGCCGTAGCGCGGCAGGACGCCCGTGTAGGTTTCTGTCCGCCCTTGCGCATTGATGGTGCGCGTCACGTTGGATAGCTGGCCGAGGATGTCGAAGCCGTCGAGCATGACAACCCACTTGCCCTTGAAGAGGGCGCGGCTCAGGCGGGCGTTCCAGACCACGTCGGCTGTGTTGAGGCTCGCATCGTTGTAGCCCGTGCGCCCGTAGAGCGTGAGGTCGGTGGTGAGGTCGAACTGCCAGGGCAGATGGACGATGGCATTTGCGCCGATACGATACTGCCAGGCGTTGATGCTTTGGAACGTCGCACGGTCGCTCGTGTAGCGGTTCCAGGCGATGTCCGACGAGAAGCCCAGGGTGTGCTTGCCCAGCGCAAGACTCACCTTGGGCGAGAAGGAAAGGGTGGAACTCTTTACCAAACTTCTGTTGCTGGTAATCTCTTGCTCCTTGCCTCCTGCCCCTTGTTCCTCACTCATCAAATCGACACTGTTCCTGTAGCTGAACTGCGTGACCATGCTGGCGCTGTGTTTCTTGCCGTCGCCAAAGCTGTAGTTGATGGTGTGCTTGGCCGAGGCGTCCCAGTTGCCATTGACGTTGGTGGGAATGAACGTGCGGCGACCAGTCGTGCGGTCGTATATCTGGCCCACGCCAATCGCGTCGTGAGTGAAGCCGTAGCTAAGGTCGATGCGGTTGTGCATGCGCTTCCCAAGCGAATACAGATTGCCGTCGAGGACCGCGTCGGTGCGGATGGCGTAGCGAAGGTCGGGGTTGCCGATGCGGATGTTCATGGGGTCGGTGTCATCGACGATGCCTGCCTCGTTCAGAAGTTCAGGCGCCTCGCTCCTCACCCGCACTTCCAGTCCGGCATGATGCCCTTCCCTGGTCCTGAGCCACGGCTTCGTCTTGAACTCAAACGTCGGGCTAAAGCGGTGGAGAACCGTGTCGATGGCGCCTCGCTCGTAGGCGTGTCGTTGCGCATCCAGCGTGGCATTAATCCTGAAATCAAGGTAGAACTGACCCCATTCCTTCTGCCCCAAGCCGTATTTGAAGTCGGCCCAAAGGTCGCTCGTGTTGTCGATGTAGTGCGCCAAATGACTGTTCGCGCGGTCGAAGACCTGCCGGTATTCGTTCACGCTCGGCAGCAAATCGATTGCCTTAGAGAAGGAAAGCCTCTCCCCCATCCCCTCTCCCGAGAGAGAGGGGAGTTGGTCCAGGCGATAGATGCTCTCCTGCTCGCGCCGATTGCTGTGGCTAAAGCTATAGCCAAGCAGCAATTGGCGATAATGTTCGCCAAGGGAGAATGTATATTGGACGAAGGGATTGAGTTCGAACTTGCTGCGAGGAGGTGTGTCGATGTATTGGTGGCGAAAGAAGGAAGGCTCGCTCGAGCCGTTGGCACGCATTTCCTGACGCGAGAACTCCTGCCTTTTGTTCTCCTTGTAGCTGGCGTTTATGCCGAAGTTCAGGAAGTCGCCCGTGCCCTTTATCTTCTTTGTCTCGAACAGGCCGGCGTTTGCCTCGATGTCGTGCCCCGTGCCTTTGCTCTCGCGGAGCTGTCGGTTGATGAGCGTGTCGCGCAGGTTCGGACGGGGAGATGTCGGGGAGAAGAGGTCGTCGAGCAGTTGGTGGCTGACCTCGACGGGCGCAGAGAAGAGGGCCGACGTGGTGCCGGAGGCGTTCCGGAAGTAGCGGTAGCGGGCATCTGCCGTTGCCTGTGTCCGCAGTTGCTTGCCTTTATAGATGAAGCGGTGCCACGTCGAGACGTCCCACTCTTCGTTCTTCATGTTGCCGAATCCGTAGTCGTAGGTGTCGCCGTCGGGCAGGAAGGTCTGCGTCGTGGTGCGCGTATCCTGCCATTCCTTCGCATGATGCGCCTCGACATATACAAAGTAATCGCGCTTCTTGTCATCCGACATCAGGTTGGCATCCACGCGGGCCATCTCGTTGCGACTCAGCTTGCCCGACCTGTCGGGCTGCCATCCGTCGCCCCAGACCATGTCGCCCGAGCCTTCGTCGTTCAGGTTGTTGGCCTTGGCATAGAAGCGTATGTTCGAGCGCTCGTCGTTCCGCATGGCGAAGAGGCGTGCCAGGTAGGGCGTCTCGTCCTGCCGCAGGCCCACTCCGGCCTCGACGTTTGCCATCCAGCCGACCATGTACTCGCGCTTCAGCCGCACGTCGATGACGTGGTGCTGCGTGCTCTCGTCGGTCCGCCCGAGCCATTCGTTCTCTTCTGTCTGCTTGTCATAAACGGCCACATCCTTCACGGTGTAGGCCGGAAGGTTCTCGAGCATCAGCTTCCGACTGCCTTTGAAAAGGTCCTTGCCGTTCAGCAAGAGGTCGTCCACGAACTTGCCATTATGGTAGATGCGCCCGTCGCTCTTGAGCTCGACGCCCGGCAACTGACGGAGCAGGGCGTCGAGCATTGACCCTTCGGCCAGTTGGAATTGGCTGGCATCATATACGACGGTGTCGCCCCGGAAGTAGAAGCGGACGCGCGATGCCTTGACGGTCACTTCCTGCAGGGTCTTCGAGAGCTTATGCAGATAGAAGGGCGCGACGTTGCGCGACGTTTCCCGTCGGCCCACACGGTCCACCTCATAGCTAAAGCAGGTCGTCCGATAGTCGTCCATCGAAATGCGGAAGATGTAGTGACGGGGCAGGGCGGGCACCTCGATGCTGTATCGCGGCATGTCGTAATCTACTTGCCGTCCGCTCCCGTCGTAGTAGAAGGCTCTTTGCCGGGCACGCACCGAGTCGATGAGCGTGCTGTCCTCGCTGAGGAGTTCCACCTTCGCGTCCATCAGATACTGGCGCGTCCGGGCATCGCAGACCACGCCGGAGAGCTTGATGGTGCGTGGCTTGTAGCTGCGGTCGTACTGGATGAAGATGTCCTTCCCCTTTATCTTCATCTTGACGGGCTGTCCCTGACAGAGGCGCTTCACGGCTTCCGTCATGGAGAGCCCCGTGAGGTCGGCATGGACGGGCAGCTCCTCAAGGTCGTTGGCAATGAAGTTGATGGTGTAGTCCGACTTGACTTCCCTGAGAGCGGCGAGAGCCGTGGCGAGCGATTCGCCGCGGAAATGGAGGTCGCGTGCCGAGAGGCCGAGCTGGACGCCTATATATATAATAATGTATAAGACCGTGCGTTTCATTTCCTGTCCTCCTTCCTTTCGTCTGACTCGACATAGAGCATGTAGAATTCCTGCGTGACGTTGATACCGTCGAACATGTTCAGCGTCTCGACAAACTCTCTGAGCGACTGCGAGGTGCGGCAGGTGACGAAAAGGCGCAGATGCTTGGGGGCTTCGTCCTTGAAGACGACCTGGCGGTCATAGTGCCTGCTGACGACGGCAAGGATGCTGTCCAGGCGGATGTTCTCGAAGCGGAAGATGGTGTCGCCGTCCTGCACGTCGCAATAGAAGCGTTCCCTGACGGTCTCCGTCGTGTCGGCCTGCACAGGGGCCTGCGGCGCTTTGTGCCAACCGGAGAAGGCACGGTAACCGGCCAGCGACAGCACGCCGAAGCTGGCTACGGCAATGACGATGGCGGCTATGCGGCGTAGGGAAGTCCCTCCCCTACCCTTCCTTAATGAGAGGAAGTCTCCGCCAAAGTACTCTCCTTTTAAGGGGGAGTCAGAGAAGGTCTTGGAGTCAGAGAGTGTCTTCTGCCACGCTGCTTCGATGTCGGGTTCCTTGTCGAGCTCCGTCATCATGGCTTCAAGCTGCTCGTCGGAGTATAGCTCGGGGTGTTCCTGCATGTCAAGGAACAGCTGCTTGTCGTCTAAGGGCTTCATAGGCTTTTCTGGTTAAAGTGTTGCTTGACGGACGCGATGATGCCCGACAGGTGCTTCCAGACGGCAACGCGGCTGATGCCCTCCTTGGCGGCAATCTCCTCGTAGCTGTAGCCCTCCGTGAAGCGAAGGGCAAAGATGCGCCGGTCTTGTTCCGAGAGATGGCTGACCACGAACTCCACGATGTCCGCCATCCTTTCGTCCTCCTCTGAGGCACTCTCCCAAAGGGGGAGCAGGGAGGGGGCTTTTTCAACGGCTTTGTGTCTGAGCCGCTTCAGGCAACGGTTGCGGACACTCGTCATGAGGTAGCGTTCCTCCGTTCCCGGCACGAGAATCGTCTCGCCACGAAGCAGGCTTTCGAAGATGTCCTGACAGACATCCTCGCTCTCCTGCACATCGTAGAGCAGGGTGCGCGCCACCCGATGCATCCGTGCATAGTGCTGCATGAACAGCTGCCTCACAACCTCTCGTTCCATCACGTCTTTTACCTATAATACCCCTCAAGGGCAGAAAAAGCTAACCCGAAATGCAAAATTTGTACAAAGATACGACTTTTTCTGCAAAGCTCAAAGAAAAGAGGATGTGTCAAAACAATGAAAAAGTTTCCAAACCACGAATTGCACGAATTGCACGAATTTATAATTAGCTGACAAACAGCAGTTGAATAATTCGTGTAGCAAAAAAGGGGGCTGTGCCATTCATTCTGACACATCCTCGTGATTCTGCTTCCTGTGGCGGAGGCTATGCCTTCGCAGCATTCATGGCTTCGTATATCTTGGCCGTAATCTCGTCCTGAAGCTCGGGGTTGTCGCGCAGGACGTTCTTCGTGGCCTCCTTGCCCTGGCCCAGCTTGCTGCCGTTGTAGCTATACCAGGAGCCGCTCTTCTCGAGGATGCCGAAATCAACACCCAAGTCAACGACCTCACCGACGCGGCAGATGCCTTCGCCGTACATGATCTCGAACTCGGCACGACGGAAGGGAGGCGCCACCTTGTTCTTCACCACCTTCACCTTGACCTCGTTGCCGATGACGTTGTCGCCATCCTTGATGCTCTGGGACTTGCGGATGTCGATGCGGACAGAAGCGTAGAACTTCAGGGCATTGCCGCCCGTGGTGGTCTCGGGGTTGCCGAACATGATGCCTATCTTCTCGCGCAGCTGGTTGATGAAGATGCAGGTGGTGTTCGTCTTGCTGATGGTGCCGGTGAGCTTGCGCAGGGCCTGGCTCATCAGTCGTGCCTGCAGTCCGACCTTGTTGTCGCCCATGTCGCCTTCCAGTTCAGCCTTGGGCGTCAGGGCAGCCACAGAGTCGATGACGATGAGGTCAACGGCAGCACTACGGATGAGCTGGTCGGCTATGTCCAGTGCCTGTTCGCCGTTGTCGGGCTGCGAGATGAGCAGTTCATCGACATTCACGCCAAGGTTCTGCGCATAGAAGCGGTCGAAGGCATGTTCGGCGTCGATGAAGGCAGCTATGCCGCCCTGCTTCTGGACCTCGGCGATGGCATGAATGGCAAGGGTTGTCTTGCCCGAGGACTCCGGTCCGAATATCTCGACGATGCGTCCCCTGGGATAGCCGCCTACGCCGAGCGCGTTGTCCAAGGCGATGGAACCCGTCGGGATGACCTTTATGTTGTCTATGTGCTCTTCGCCTAACCGCATGATAGAACCCTTTCCGTGGTCCTTCTCTATCTTCGCCATCGCTGCCTGCAGCGCCTTCAGCTTCTCGCTCTGCTGCCCGGGGGCAGCCGTCTCTTCTAATTTCTTTGCCATTGTTTTATTCTTTCGTTATTACGTTATATCGTTATTACGTTCTTACAGGATTGATCAGAGTTCCAAGTCCCCGTCGTGAATCTCATGCCAGGGCAGACCTTGGCTGTTAAGCTGCTCCATGAAGGGGTCGGGGTCGAATTCCTCCACGTTGTGCACGCCGGGCTTGTTCCAAAGGCCCTTGAGGAACATCATCGCGCCGATCATGGCCGGTACGCCGGTGGTGTAGCTCACGCCCTGCATGCCCGTCTCTTCGTAGGCGGCCTGATGCGAGCAGTTGTTATATATATAATATGTATGCTCCTCGCCGCCTCTGAGTCCACGGATGCGGCATCCTATGCTCGTCTCGCCGTCGTAGTTCTCGCCCAGGTCCTGCGGGTTGGGCAGCACGGCCTTGAGGAACTGCAGGGGGACAATTTTGACCTTGACGGTCTTGGGGGCTTCATTGGGGGCTCCCTGCTCCATGTCCCTTGCTCCTTGTTCTTCTGCGAGCGGAGCCTCGTACACCACTTCATCGATGCGGCTCATGCCGATGTTCTGAATGACGTCGAGGTAGGTGAGGTACTGCTGGCCGAAGGTCATCCAGAAACGGGCACGCTTGATGGTGGGATAGTTGATGACGAGCGACTCTATCTCTTCGTGGTGGAGCAGGTAGCTCTCCTTGGGGCCGATGCCGGGATAGGTCAAGGGCTTGTGAATCTCCATCGGTTCCGTCTCGATATACTTGCCGTTCTCCCAATAGAGTCCTTTCTGCGTTATCTCGCGGATGTTGATTTCGGGGTTGAAGTTCGTGGCGAAAGCCTTATGATGGTTGCCCGCGTTGCAATCGACGATGTCGAGGTACTGCAGTTCGTCGAAGTGGTGCTTGGCGGCGTAGGCGGTGAAGATGCTGGTCACACCCGGGTCGAAGCCGCAGCCCAAGATGGCACAGAGTCCGGCCTTCTCGAAACGCTCGCGGTAGGCCCACTGCCACGAGTACTCGAAGTGCGCCTCGTCCTTGGGTTCGTAGTTGGCAGTGTCGAGGTAGTTGCACCCCGTCTGCAGGCAGGCCTCCATGATGGTGAGGTCCTGATACGGCAGTGCCAGGTTCATCACGATGTCGGGCTTGTAGCTGCCCAGCAGCTTGACAAGCTGTTCGACGCTGTCGGCATCCACCTGCGCCGTCTTGACCTTGGTGCCGTATTTCTTGTTAAGGACTTCAGCCAGTGCGATGCACTTCTGCTCCGTGCGGCTGGCAATCATGACTTCCGTGAACGTGTCGGGGTTCTGACACACCTTGTGAGCTGCTACGGTGGCTACACCGCCAGCTCCGATGATAAGTACTCTTCCCATTGTTTTGCGTTGTTATTGTTAGCGAATGCAAACTTACGAAAAAAAGTCCAAAGCGGCAAGACTTTGGACTTTTTTTCTTTGTTTGAGCGATGTATTTTAGTAGTTAGAGGTGAGGGGTTAGAGGTGAGAGGATTGCTGTGGAAACATGTATTCTCTAACCTCTAACCCCTGACCTCTAATCCCTGACTGTTCAGAAGCCGGGGCCGCCGAAGCCGCCGCGTCCGCCGCCGAAGCCGCGAGGACCGCCCTCGAAGCCACCGCGCCTTCCGCCTTCTTCATTGCCGCGCAGATTCCTTCCGTTCTGTCCGCGCTGGGGAGTAAGCACCTTGAGCACTTGCTGCGGGGTGAGCAGTTTGCCAAACTCTTTGGCGTACTTCTTCTGCACCTCCAGGCGCTTCTGCATCGTCTGTATCTGCTGCTCCTGGCGGTCGAAGTTCTCCTGAATCTTGGCTGTTGCCTCTTCGTCGGTCAGCTTCTTCTCGCCGTCGCGCTCTGCCTGCTCGGAGCGCTGGCCGCGGGAACGGTTCGTCGCAAACATCTCCTTCTGGTATTCGGTAAAGGTGGCAATGAAGGTTTTCTTCGCGTCGTCCTTCAGTCCGAACTCCTTTGCCGCATGTTCGGCAGACTTCTCGATGCGCTCGCCCATTACCTTGGCACGTTCTTCATCACTCATGCGCTCTCTTTCCTGAGCGTTCAATGCAGTACAGCCCATGAGAGCCACAACTGCCATAAGAATTGTCTTTTTCATGTTCTTTTTCCTTTTTTGTTAACTGGTTCTTGAATCACTCTTCACCCTTTTGACCGCGCGAATCGGGGAAAAGTTTAACGGGGAAAACCGGCGCTAACCTTTTTTAACGGTTCTTACCGTCACCTTTCACGCTGCTCAGGCCGGCCCTCCCTTTCTTGCAGCCAGCAGCGCAACAGGGCGAAGAAGGCTGGTGCATCAAGCAACTGCGCCGATGGCTCCAGACGGCAGGCTTCGCGCACCACTTCGTTGTACCAGGCCGGACTCTTCAGGATGCATCGCGACCAGTGGAAGGGTATCTCGCAGCGGTGGATGCGCTCGACGAGCACACGCGCCGCCTCGTGCGGGTCGTTGGAGACAAGGTCCCAGTCGGACCGCAACACCGGCATGTCCGCATGCAGGGATGCAGGCTCGCACTTCTGAGGCACGATACCGTTGGGGCTGAAGCGGGCATAGGCGTCGAGCGAGCGCTGTCCCATAGCCGGGCCGTTGCCGTCGATGATGAACCCTGTCAGGGTGAGCCCCCACCGCCGATAGTGTTTCCTGCAATGGGCTTCCCATGCGTCGATGCGTCGGGAAGTGCCGTCCGCGCTGTCCTGCGCCTCAGCGGTACCCGGCATCATGTAGCCGGCACCGTTGTCGGCAGCGGCAAAGTAGTCGAGGGGTGAGGCTGTCCGGCGCAGGTAGTGCATGACGTGGGGCACACGCTCTGCCAGGACGGGACTGATGCACCACATCATGGGCAGCTCCCCGCGTTGGGGTGCATCCCACAGGACGGGGGTCATCTGGCTGAGCCAGGACGACGCATCGTAGTCTCCTACGTATATAATGAAATATGTACGCGAGGTATCCACCCGCCCCTCCGCATCGAGCAGGCCGCGTGCCTGCAGTTCTTCCCTGCCGACCCACGGCTGCGGGTAGCGCTTTCGCAAGGGGAAGTGCTGCCAGAAGGAGGCGTTGGCCAGTGCTCCGAGGCCAATGGCATCGGCATCCTTGAAGGCATTGTAGTGGCTGATGAGCTCGGAGAACTGCCATTCGGTTGCCACGTCCTCGTGCAGTCCGCCTGCCCGTCGCGTGTATTTGAAGGCCCATGCGGGGAAGCCTCCGATGTGGCACATCCTGCTGCCTCCCCCCAGGCTGTCGGCTGTGTGCAGCAGTTCCTGCAGCGTGCGGAAGTCGGTGCCGGCGGTTTGCGACGGGTCGTCGGTGGCCGGTTCGTCGCCCCAGGGGGAGAGGTCGAAGAAGAAGCCCCGCCTGCTGACGAAGAAGTCGTGGTTGGTGAGCTGATGATGGTTGCGGTTGGTGCGCGTCGGCATCGTGCGCCAGAATTGGTCGGGATAGTATCCTGCATGGCGTGCGGGGCAGCGTCCCGTCTTCATGTATCGCTCGACGAACCACAGGTAGGGGTCGCACTTCACGGAACCCGACGAGTTGCGCCGGCAGCCGGGCAGGGTGCCCCGACCCGTGAAGAGCGGCGTGCCGTCCTGCCGCACCAGCCAGACGCTTACGGGCAGGCGGGGTCCGGCAAGGCACAGGCGGCTATAGAGTGAACCGGGAGCCGGGTCGAACCTCACGGCCAGCAGGTTCTCGATGCCCGCTATGGCGGAGGCCACGTTGCTCGTCGAGGCCACGTTGGAGTCGTAGGCCACCGCGCCACGCAGCTCGCGGGCGAAGTACGCCACGGCTTCCTCGACAGAGGCGAGCGCCAGCGTGTCGCGTCCGGCCAGCCACTCGCCCTTGCTCCGGAACAGGCTCCACCAGTGTGCATCGATGGCCTTCTCGCCGTTCACGACGTAATCTATATAGAGGCGGGGGCGCTTGCGGTTGACTATGCCTTGCAGGGTGCTCGCGGCGTGCAGTTCGTCCCACATGGCAAGAACCGCCGCGCTGTCGGCATAATCCACCTGATTGAGATGGCGCAGGTTCAGATACACCAGCTTCTCCGCCCTGCAAGGCGGGCAGACGAGCAACAGGAGGACGAAAATCGCCTGGAGTGTGGTCTTCATGGTCTTCTTGGTCATTACGGCTGTGCTACCTGACGGTGATGTGGAAACAGCCCTGTTTCACTTCGTATTTGACGTAGCAGCGGCCTTGCTCCCTGATGTCGTGCAGCACCTCGCTCAGCACCCACTTGAGTGTGTCGCTCCTGACAGGCTGGCGCTCGGGCCCTCCCGGAGGGGAGACGGTGGAGAAGCGGTTGTAGCAGATGTCGAAGGTGGTGCCGAAGAGATGGCAACTCTGCTCCGTGGCATTGCCGTTGCGACGCTGCAGGCGGGCTACGTCGTCCTGCGTCCGGAGCACACTCGACACGATAATCCTGTGCAGGGGTATTCCCTTCACATACAGGCTGTCGAGATAGCTGCGGCTGATGTCGGAGAGCAGGTGGGCAGCCCGGGGCACGAGGTAAGGGATGCTGTGGGTCATGCCATCGTCCAAGTAGTAGAAGGGATTGGCTCCGATATAGACAAGCTCCTTCCGGCGCCGTTCTGCCTCCTGGCGGTTGCGCACAGGGCTGACACCCCATCGGCGGGCGGCCACTATCTGCACCTCCTGCACGTCGGGGAAACACTTGGCATACGACGGCACACTGCGGACGGGATGCCAGCTGACCCTTTCTCCGGGGTCAGCCGACAGCTCCTTCAGCTCCATACTGCCCGGTCCTTCCTCAGTACCACCGTGGGAGTACTGGAGTTTTCCCGCGGGAGTACTGGAGTTTCCCTGCGGTGGTACTGGCTCCACGACGCTTTCCTCCGTACTGTTCACCTCGCCGCCCGTCACCTCGGGAAAGGCGAGTCTCACCAAACCGAGCACTGCAACAATGCCTCCGCTAATGCCCAGAAATATGCTTTTCTTTAGTCTTCTCATGCTACTTTCACCCTGCAAAAGTACAATAAAAAAGTGAAAAGTAAATGGTGAATAGTAAAAAATTATCATAATCACAAAATATCTTCAATCTCTAATCCCTAATCTCTAATCTTTTTATTACTTTTGCATTAAAATAGCTACGAATGATAGAAAAACATATCCTCATCGAAGACATCGACCCGATGCTGCTCTACGGAGTGAACAACACCAACATGCAGATGCTGAAGGCACTCTACCCGAAGCTCCGCATAGCAGCACGCGGCAACGTCATCCACGTCATGGGCGACGAACTGCAGATGAGTGCCTTCGAAGAAATCGTGGAGAAACTGCAGAAGCACATCCACAAGTTCAACAGCCTGACGGAAGAAGAAATCCTGCAAATCCTGAACGGAGAAAAGACCAACAGAGAGGGCGTGGAAGGCGTCATCGTCTATAGTGTGACGGGAAAGCCCATCACGGCAAGGAGCCAAAACCAGCAGCGACTGGTACAAGCCTATCAGGAGAACGACATGATCTTCGCCGTAGGTCCTGCCGGCTCCGGCAAGACATATACCAGCATCGCACTGGCAGTAAGGGCCATGAAGAACAAGGAAATCCGGAAAATCATCCTGTCGCGCCCAGCCGTGGAAGCCGGAGAGAAGCTGGGATTCCTGCCCGGAGACATGAAGGACAAAATTGACCCCTACCTGCAACCACTCTACGATGCACTGGAGGACATGATTCCCACGCAGAAGCTCCGCGAGATGATGGAGCAGAACATCATCCAGATAGCTCCGCTGGCCTTCATGCGCGGACGCACCTTGAACGACGCCGTCGTCATCCTGGACGAAGCACAGAACACCACCAGCGCCCAGATAAAAATGTTCCTGACCCGAATGGGCATCAACACCAAGATGATCATCACCGGCGACATGACACAGATAGACCTCCCCAAAGGAGTCAGGAGCGGCCTGCGCGAAGCATGCAGCATCCTGGAGGGAACACAAGGCATCAGCTTTATCGAGATGAACGAGAAGGACATCGTCAGGCACAAGCTCGTAACCCGCATCGTGAATGCCTACAACAAATACGAAGCCGAAACAGAGAAAGGAAAGGAATATATCGGAAACAACAAAAACGAACAGATATGAATGCATTGACAAGAACCGACTTCCGCCTGCCAGGGCAGGTGAGTGTCTATCACGGCAAAGTCCGCGACGTCTATAACATCAACGATGACCTCATGGTCATGGTCGCCACAGACCGCATCTCGGCCTTCGACGTCATCCTGCCCAAAGGCATCCCCTTCAAGGGACAGGTGCTCAACCAGATTGCCGCATCGTTCCTCGATGCCACAGCCGACATCGTGCCCAACTGGAAGCTGGCTACGCCAGACCCGATGGTCACCGTGGGCCTCAAGGCAGAAGGCTTCCGCGTGGAGATGATCATCCGCGGCTACCTGACCGGCTCTGCATGGCGCGAGTACAAAGCCGGCTGCCGAGAACTCTGCGGCGTGAAGCTCCCCGAAGGCATGAAGGAGAACCAGAAGTTCCCCGAACCCATCATCACGCCGACCACCAAAGCCGAGGAAGGCCACGACGAGAACATCTCCGCCGAGGAAATCATCCGTCAGGGACTCGTCAGCCGCGAGGACTGGGAGACGATGGTCAACTACACACGGGCTCTCTTCCAGCGCGGCACGGAGATTGCCGCCGCAAAGGGACTCATCCTGGTCGATACCAAGTATGAGTTCGGCAAGCGCGACGGCAAGGTCATCCTCATCGACGAGATACACACGCCCGACTCAAGCCGCTACTTCTACGCCGAGGGCTACGAGGAGAAGTTCGCAAAGGGAGAGCCGCAACGACAGCTCTCGAAGGAATTCGTGCGCCAATGGCTCATCGAACACAACTTCATGAACCAGCCCGGACAAGTCATGCCCGAGATAACCGACGAGTACGCACAGAGCGTGGCCGACCGCTACATCGAGCTCTACGAACACATCGTGGGCCGGAAGTTCGTGCCTGCCGACAGCGAAGGCGACCTGGCCCGACGCATCGAAAAGAACGTGACGGAGTGGCTTACAAGCAGGAACAAATAACGCCCTACGACAAGGGAAGCAAGCAGGAGCAGGTACGGCGCATGTTCGACAAGATAGCTCCTACCTACGACAAGCTGAATCATACTCTGTCGCTCGGCATAGACCGTCGCTGGCGGCGCAAGGCCGTCGATGCCCTCGGCAAGCATCAGCCGCAGGACATACTCGACATCGCTACGGGCACGGGCGACTTCGCCATGCTCATGGCCCGGCGCATCCAGCCCAGGCACATCACGGGGGCCGACATCAGCGAAGGCATGATGGACGTGGGGCGCAAGAAAGTCAAGGAGGCCGGACTGCAGGACACCATCTCCTTCCAGCGAGAGGACTGCCTCTCGCTCACCTTCCCCGACGGGACCTTCGATGCCGTCACGTCGGCCTACGGCGTGCGCAACTTCCAGGACCTCGACCAGGGGCTTCGCGAGATGCAACGCGTCCTGCGCCCCGGCGGGCATCTGCTCATCGTGGAGCTCACTCCCCCGCCCCGCTTCCCCATGAAGCAACTGTTCTGGCTCTACGCACACGTCGTCATGCCGCTCATAGGTCGCCTCATCAGCCACGATGACAGCGCATACACCTACCTGCCTCGCACGATGGAAGCCTTCCCGCAGGCAGAAGAGATGGAAGGCATCCTGCACAAAGCCGGCTTCGCAGAAGTGGAGTGGCACCGCTTCACCTTCGGCATCAGCACGATGTACCTGGCGAAGAAATAAAAGAAAGGAAAAGTGAATAGTGAAAAGTGAAAAATTTGCTGCCGCCCCGAGTTCTCCCGGCAAAGAGGCCGCGAGGAGGGCGCTATATGGACTCATAGGATTTCCTCTCGGGCACAGCTTCAGCAGAGGGTTCTTTACGGAGAAGTTCGCACGCGAAGGTATCGACGCCGAGTACCTTAACTTCGAGATACCCGATGCCTCGATGCTCCTTGATGTGATTCGCGAAAACCCCGGGCTGCGCGGCCTGAACGTCACGCTGCCCCACAAGCAGGCCGTCATCCCCCTGCTCGACGAACTGAGCGACGAGGCACGGGAGATTGGGGCCGTCAACGTCATCAAGATAGAAAGACCCTCTAAATCTCCCTTAAAGGGGGACTTCAAGTCCTCCCCCTTTAACGGGGAGTTAGAGAGAGTCCGCCTCAAGGGTTTCAACAGCGACATCATCGGCTTCACGGAAAGCATCAAGCCGCTGCTCAGGCCTTGGCACAAGAAAGCCCTCGTGCTGGGCACCGGCGGCGCAAGCAAAGCCATCTGCGTGGGGCTGAAACGCCTCGGACTGGAATGGACCTACGTCAGCCGAAAAAGCCTCACCCCCGGCCCCTCTCCCGTGGGAGAGGGGAGTGGGCTGCTGGTTTCTCCCCTCTCCCACGGGAGAGGGGCCGGGGGTGAGGCTGGATCGGGGCTGAGGCTGTCTTATTCCGACCTCACCGCCGACGTGATGCAGGAATACACCGTCATCGTCAACTGCACCCCCGTCGGCATGTTCCCCAAGGTGGATGCCGCGCCAGACATCCCCTACGGGTTCCTCACCCCGCAGCATCTGCTCTTCGACTGCGTCTATAATCCCGAGGACACACTCTTCCTGAAAAAAGGACGCGAACAGGGGGCAGTGGGCAAGAACGGCCTGGAGATGCTGCACCTGCAAGCCCTCGCAAGCTGGCATTTCTGGAACGATTAAAAGAAAATTTCCTTCTTCGCTTGCTTTTATCTGCAAAAAAAAATATATTTGCGGAGCAAACCTTAAAAAACAACTATATACTTTTCCTATCAACACTTTTTATTAACCTAAAAAAGTTGTACCTATGAAAAAACAGTTACTGACAATGCTCCTGCTTGTCCTGGCAGGAAGCGCGACTGCTACGGCTCAGACACCCGAGCCGTCCGGGCAGTGGAAGTTCGAGAACCCAAGCGACCTTATGGCAGCCACGACGGGGAATGTGACACTGACCCCAGCCGTAATCGGCGCGTCCAGCATTGCCGCCTCAACCGTTGAAGAGGCCGGCATAACCGTGGCCGAGGGTCCCGCCGGAGGCAGCGCCATCTTTGTGCCTGCCGCTTCAGCCTTGAAGGTGGAACGCGCCGAGGGTGCAGCGGCCTCCACCTCCTTCTCCTTCATGATCGACCTGAAGGTGCCTGATGCCTACGTCTATGACGGTCTGTTCCAGACGAGTCCGGGCAACAGCAACGACGGCGAAATCTTCATCAGCAAGAGCCAGATTGGTGCAGGTGCGCTGGGCGGCTACGCGGGCTGCATCTGGAACGACATGTGGTACCGCGTCATCCTGACCAACAGCAACGGCTCCGTCAAGCTCTACGTGAACGGCGTGAAGTTCATCGACTACGAGACCACAAACACGCGCTGGGAGATTGACCCCGTCTTCTACCTGCTCTGCGACGAGGACGGCGAGAAGTCGGACACCTACGTCTCCGAGGTGGCATTCTGGGAGACTCCCCTCACCGACGAGGAAGTAAGTGCGCTGGGCAGCATCGACCAGACGCCCTGGATTACCGACGTAAGTCAGATAAAGGAGGGCGACCAGTTCTACATCATCAGCGACCGTGCCAAGTTCAACGGCAACACGACTGCCAAGCCCAAGGCCATGGCCTGCATCCAGGAGAACTTCCCGACCAATTGGGGCGAACAGTATGTCTATTGGGGCAACCTCGACAAGGAGAGCGACGGCTTCATCTGGACAGCAGAGAAGGTCGGCGACCAGTGGGCATTCCTCAACAAGGAAAACGGCAAGTATCTGGGCAACATGAACACCGGTGAGGCCGACGTCATCTTCTCCGAAACGCCGGTAGGCTACACGCTCACCGACCTCACGGAAGGTGCAGGCCGCTTCTACATGACCAACGACGAGTCGGAGTACTCGCTCCACGTGCAGGGCTACCTTCGCGGCGACCGCCAGAACAACAGCCTTGCCAAGCAGGAAGTGGGCAACGACGAATACGAGGCTGCCAATGCCGCACTCAACGGCTATCCCGGTCGCTGGAGACTGATGAAGCTCAATGCCGACGAGCCCCTCGACCCGCGGACACAAATCGGTACGGCTGAAGACTTCGCTGCCTTTGCTCAGGCTGTCAGCGAAGGCCAGACCGACATCGATGCCGTCCTGACTGCTGACATCGAACTCACAGGCAACGTGATGGTAGGCACCAGCACCAACCAGTATGCCGGCACATTCGACGGACAAGGCCACAAGGTGACATACAACTACAGCATCGAAAGCAACTACTCCGGACTGTTTGCCTTCGCGAACAATGCCACCATTCGCAATCTCTTCGTGGAAGGCAGCGCAGTCTCGACAGCCATCCACTTCGGTGCACTCATCGGCCAGGCTAACGGCACAGTGCTCGTGGAGAATGTCGTAACGAATGTTGACATCACAGGCAACCGCTCCGGTGTGACGGGCAACAGCGGCATGCTGGGTGCAAACTATGCCAACATCACCTTCAACAACTGTGCCGTACTCGGTCCGATGGGCAATCCCGGTAGCTCTATGTACAGCCCCTTCTCCGGCTGGTCAAATGGCAACAGCAGTGTAACACTCAACAATTGCTATGCAGCCTGTGAGTTCAAGGCCGGCACAGTAATTGACGGCAACAGCGCCACCCTCTCGCATGGCGGCACGAGTGCCAACTACTTCAACAACTGCTACTACCTCAACTACATTGACAAGAACCAGGGCACACAGGTAACCGCAGAACAGATTGCAAGCGGCGAACTCTGCTACAAGCTCAACGGCGACCAAAGCTCTATTGGCTGGTATCAGAATCTCGACGGCACAGACAGCTATCCTGTTCCCTTCGCTACCCATAAGCAAGTATATGCCACCGGCCAGCTCCGCTGCGACGGCGAGGAACTGCCCGACAGCCCCATTGCCTACAGCAACACCGAGGGCCAGACCACGATACCGGCCCACAAGTATGGCGCCGACGGCTCCTGCACCGTCTGCGGCAGCCCCAAGCAGAATGCCGACGGCTTCTACTTCGTCAGCAATGCTGCACAGCTGAACTGGTTCGCCCAGAAGGTTGCAGCCGGACGGAAGGACATCGACGTGCTCCTGACAGCTGACATCGACCTGAGCCAGAGCGACTGTCCAGACCTCATGATCGGCACCGAGAACGCCGAGTATGCCGGCATCTTCGACGGCCAGGGACATACCATTACCTATAACTATGTACTCGTCGAGAGCAAGTGGCGCGGACTGTTTGCCTTCGTCAACAACGCCGTTATCCGCAACCTGAGGGTTGAAGGCAGCGCCATCGTGACGAACATCCACTACGGAGCCCTCATCGGACGCGCATACGGCACCGTGCTCGTCGAGAACGTCATCACCGACGTCGATATCACCGGACAGCGCAGCGGCGTGACGGGCGACGGCGGCATGCTGGGTGCCAACTACGCAAACATCACCTTCACGAACTGTGCCACTCTGGGCAAGATGGGCTACGAAGGCAGCTCTATGTACAGCAGCTTCTCGGCATGGTCCAACGGCTCGTCTTCCACAACGCTGAACAACTGCTTCACGCTGTGCGAGCTGACCGCAGGCACCAGCACCGGCAACTGCTTCACGCTGACACACAGAAGCGGCAAGGTTACCATCAACAACTGCTACTATCTGAACGAAATCGGCGTGGTTCAGGGCACAGCCGTCACCGCAGAAGAGGTTGCTAACGGTACGCTCACGGCTCGTCTGGGCAACGGCTGGTACCAGAACATCGGCGAGGATGACTGCCCCGTCCTGGACCAGAAACACAACGTCGTGAAGGAAATCGGCGAGGCAGGCTACGCCACGATGTACGTGCCGAAGGCCGTGGAAGCCCCCGAGGGCGTGACGGCCAACACCGGTTCCTTCAAGGAAGAGGGAGGCGCAACATACCTCAACCTCAATCCCATAGAAGGCATCATCCCCGCCTGGGAGCCCGTCGTGCTGAAGGGCGAACCTGGCATCTACGAGTTCCTGCCTGCCGTTCCGACCGAAGAGAAGAGCGTCAACATCGCCTTTGCCAACCGGGGCTTGGAGAACGCAGCCGACCTCAGCTCCTTCGAGCAGGAAGGTCTGAGCTTCAGCTTCGACGCAGGCACCAACAGCACCCCGCCCCGTTACTACGAAAACGGCAATGCCGGACGCTTCTACGGCAGCAACAGCCTCACCATCTCCGCCGCAGGACCCATCACGAAGATTATATTCGAATTCGCCGGCAACAACTATGCCCTCAAGAGCGGCAGCTTTGAGTTCAGCGACGGCGAGTACAGCCTCTCCACCAAGACATGGACGGG
The DNA here is from genome assembly GCA_902763865.1 of uncultured Bacteroidales bacterium. Taxonomy (GTDB): domain Bacteria; phylum Bacteroidota; class Bacteroidia; order Bacteroidales; family Bacteroidaceae; genus Physcousia. The sequence continues at coordinate 25,571 of CACWTR010000041.1, forward strand.
TGCTGCCGAGACCCTGACCCTCACCAACACCAGCACCAGCCAGTTCCGCATCGTCAGCATGACCGTCACCTACGCCGCCTACCCCGCTGGCATCGAGGGCAACGTGCTGCTGGGTGCCGACGAAGACATCGAGGCAGCAGGCAAGTACATCCTGGCTAAGCCCGAAGAGGGACCGGTAGGCTTCTACCTGGCCGGAAGCGGCACCATCAAGGCCGGCAAGGCATACCTCGAGCTGCCCGAAGCATCCGGAGTGAAAGCCTTCCTCTTCGGCGGTGACAACGCAACCTCGATAGGTGAAGAGCTCAGAACGAAGAACGAAGAATCCTCCGCAGGCATCTTCAACCTGTCCGGCCAGCGCATCCAGAAGATGCAGCGCGGCATCAACATCGTGAGCGGAAAGAAAATACTCTTTTGATTCAAAATCCAAATGATATGAAATACGTACAGCCAACCATGCAAATCGAAGAGGCACAGGCAGCTCAGATGCTGGCAGAGAGCCTCGTCATCAACGGCAGCACCACAGTCGATGGCGGTGATGCCCTCACGAAGAGAGACATCAGCTGGGACATCTGGGGCGAAGAATAAGCTCCTGACCGCATTCCCGCAAATATGAACAGAAGGGGGCAGTTCCATTGCGAACTGCCCCCTTCTGCCGTTTCAACGAATCGGACACGGACGGTCATCAACCTCCCCAACACCTCGCGGGCTGAACCTTAGACAGAGGCGCAACACAACGGACGGTGATTTGTCCGGGGGAAAGTTTGGAACTTTCAATAATTATTCTTAAATTTGCAGCCGTAACGTAAAAACAAAGAATATGGCTGCAGACGAGATAAGAGAGACCAAGAACCGCATCGCCTACACGGTGATGATAGTCCGCGACTTCGGCGAGGCCCACCACCTGACACCCCGTCAGGCACAGAACTATCTGCGTCGGCACAAAGCGATGGACTACTTGGGGGAGTTCTACGACGTGGAGCACACGCTTTCACCCATTGATACTCTCAATTCGCTCGACACCATCTGCAAAAAGAATGGAGGAGGCATGGTATGATGAGACTCTATCACGGTTCAAACCAGGAAATCGACAAGATAGACCTTTCGCTGGGATTGCCCGACAAGGACTTCGGTAGAGGGTTCTATCTGACTCACCTGCACCATCAAGCTGAGCGTATGGCACTATCGAAGGCAAGCCGCTCGCAAGGCGGCAAGCCGACGGTGACCGTCTTCGATTTCGACGAAGAGGAAGCACAACGACAGAAGCTGCGGATAAAGGTGTTCGAAAAGCCCTCCGAATCCTGGGCTAAGTTCGTCTCCGAAAACCGCAACGCCAGTCGGACAGGCTTCACACACCACTACGACATTGTGATAGGCCCGGTAGCCAACGACAGCATGGCACTCCAATTCCGCCTCTACGAACAAGGCTATATCACGTTGAGACAATTGGCCAGCAAAATCACATTCCCGAAGGACAATAGCCAGCACTTCTTCGCCACAGAGAGGGCTGTCAAACTGCTCAGAAAAGTGGAAGTCATCAACCTATAACACCTGATTGCCATGCGCCAGCCTGAAACCAAAGAACAGAAGTTCCTCATCGACTGCATCATTGCAGACCTCGCCTTCTACCTCGTAGAGGACGAAGGCATGAGCGTGAACGACGCACTGAACACCGTCTATAACTCCGACTATTACTTCCTGCTCAACAACCTCGACACCGAGCTCTACCTGCGAGGCTCGCTGAACAACTACCACTACCTGCGCCGCGAACTGGATTACGGCAAACCGTAGTCCCCTCCCCGACAGTCCGCCTTCACAGGAACTCCTATCCGCCGGAACGTCCGGGAGATGTGCCCGACGGTTGCCGGCCCCGTTCACCAAATGACAAAATGTAAGCAAAACAGGCTTTTTGCTTACACGCGATTTTCGGACTTTTGCCTCAGAAACGACTTTTTTCGCTTTCGGGGCACTTTTCTACCCCCTGAGGGGAAACATGGGCTTAAATCGAGTCAGTGCTGACTATCAACATCTTACGATTCAAACTTCACCGTTTCGGGATGCAAAATTGACAACTTCACCTTGCAAAACAGGGTGGTTTGGGCCGTTTTTGCACACTTTTTCGGCATGGAGTGCCGGTACAGGACACCCCGACGCGCCCCCCAACACGACACGAGGTTCAGCCCTACACGTCGTGAGCTTATTGTTGCAAGTTCACGTTCCTTCGGCAAAATCGACGCGAAAAGGGCGCTTTCCAGACCCTTTCCGGAGTGTGCAATAATTGACGTTTTGACAGGGAATCGCTCCCTCTTGCTTACTTTCCGACAGAGGCAGCCTCCTCGAAGTCGCGGAAGAAGCGGTCCTGCTGTTGTCCCTCGCGGTGCATGGCCTTGTATTTCTTCATGAGGCGCTGCAGCTCGGCCCACTTGCCGTCGCCGACGGACTCGGCCTTGTGGCGCATGCAGTGGAGGTAGAGGGGCTGCATATAGACGCGCTCCACGCGCTGCCGCACCTCGTCGCTCTCCGCGGCCCGGCTTGCCTCGCCGAGGATGGCAAAAGCCTTGGCGATGAAGTCGTCGCTGTAGATTTCGTGGTCCTCGTTGATGTAGATTCCGTAGTGGACGTCGGGCCGGACGAGGCTCTGGCACAGGCGGTAGTAGTCCATGATGCGGGGTGCAGCCTGGCCGTAGAAGCCGTCCATGAAGATGCTCACCAGCGAATCCGTGTCCTGGAAGGGGTTCCAGAGCAGCTGGTTGACCGTCCAGGCCTTCATCTCCTCGAACTCGGCTCCCGTCGATTGGTACTGCGACTCCTCGAAAATGCCGATGGCCTTGTTCTCGCCGAAGATGCGGATATTGGGTGCCAGCACCTGGAAGTTGGGCCAGGGGGCAATGTACTGCATGTAGTTGACGATATAGTCCCAGATGAAGAGGTGCGGAGCGAGGTCGGCCCATGCCCGCAGGTCGCGCATGAAAGCCTCGTTCTGGGGGCAGCCTGCGTCCAGGGGATGAGCGAAACAGCACTCTATGCTGCAAAGGCGGATGACGACATTCTGTCGCGGCTTGATGCCCTTGGGCGGCTGCCGCGAGTACTGATAGGCAAAGGTGCCGACGAACTTGTCGGGGAACTCGTCGCGCAAGGCATCGGCCACCTGATTGACGAACCAGACGATGATGCCGGAGTGCCCGCCGTACTGCTGTTCGATGGCAGCGCACCGCTCGCACTGGCAGAAGAGCTGGTTGTCGTTCTGCGAAAGGCTGTAGATTCTGTGGCCCGGGTTCTTTCGCATGAAGTCGCGCAGGCGCTCGGTGCATATCCTGAGCACGTCGGGATTCGAGAGGCAGAGCTGGCCGTAGCCGCCATAGCGTTTGCCGTCGCGCAGGCAATAGTACTCGGGGTGCTCGGCAAAGAACTCCTTGGCCGGCATGAAGTGGTCCCAGGTATGGCAACCCCAGTAGCCCTCCTGTCCGCCCCACTCGTTCTGCGTCGTGAAGCGCATGTTCTCCTTCACGTGTGCACCCCACTCCCATTCGCCGTCCGTCACGAAGTAGCAATGATAGCGAAAGCCGATGTAGGGGCTCTCGGAGTGGTCCAGCCGCGGCAGCTTCCACGCCCGGCATTCGGGAACCACCGTACACTTGGGCGCAAGCCAGTGGACGCCCAGTTCCCTCTCCAGGAACGTGAACACACCGTACATCGTGCCGCGCCGGGACCCGCCCCAGATGAACAGGTCGTGCCCCAAAGTGCGGTAGGTGAAACTCTCGTCCTCGTCGGCAGGCCGCGCCGCACCCGTCAGCGACGCCACCCGCTCGCTATAGCCCACGAAGATGCCGGGGCCCTTGGTGCCGAGGTCGGAAGTGATGGGCAGCCGCACCCCGCTCATCTGCTCGATGTACTGCTGCAGCTCGCGAGCCGCAGTCCGCTCGGAGACAGAAGCCTCGGGGGAAAGAACAATCTGGTACTTGCTCTGGCCGTCGCGGAAAAGCCACCGCGCAGCCTCCGCACCGCCTGCCTCGAACAACAGCACGGCGGCAAGCACGAGGCGGGAAATAAAGGACTTGAAGTGGAACATAGTTGTCGTCAGAGTTAGTTTTCTGGGCGTAAAGTTACTACTTTTTGTCCAAAACGCAAAACAGGCCGGCAGCTTTTTTGCTGCCAGCCTGTTTTGCGTACCCAGAGCCGGAACATAACCGCCTCAAACAAAGGAAAGAAAAAGCAACAAAGTAATTGATATACAATGATTTGCAATGTTTCTCAATTTTTCTGATTTTTGACAAAATACCCCATTTTTGCCCTTGTTTTGTTAGAATTAACACCTTTTTAACACCCCAGAATTAAAACTTTTTGTACCTTTGCAGACGAAAAGAAAACATCGGTAAATAAACGAGTTATGGCAGAATCAAGAGGCAAGAATAAGAACCTCGTGGAAGCAGGAAATCCGCGATTATTGAAGAAATTAGTGAAGAATGATACCGAATATAGCCTATATTTGGAGTATCAGATGGGGTATAATCGGGACAACGGCACATCCATTCGCAAGAAGGAAAGTCTGTCGCTATATCTTTTGGCATCTCCCCGTACACCCATCCAACGACAACAAAACAAGGAGACGCTGGAACTAGCCAAGAAGATTCGTTTCGAGCGTGAGCAAGAATTCCTGGACAACCGCGAGGGCTATCGACTGAAGAAAGAGAAGGGCATCAACTTCCTCGACTATTACCAGTCGTACATCAGCAGCTACTCCAAGAAAGACATTCGCATGATTCAGATTGCCCTCAATCGTTTCAATGACTTTCTTGCAGAGTATCATCCGCTGTTGAAAGACTACATCCGGCCCGACGCCATCACTCATGAAATGATGGTGAAATTTGCCGAATACCTTCAGACTCGTAGTGTGGGCGAAGGGGCAAAAAGCATCTTGCAGCGATTCAAGAAGGTGGTGCGTTCTGCCGTTGACCAGGGCATCATGGCGAAAGATCCATGCAAGGGAGTTGTCTGTGTCGTTGATGACCAGGTGCTGAAGAAAGATGTGCTCTCACAAGAAGAGATTAAAAAACTCATGGATACCCACTATCAGTTTGAGAAAGAGAACGTCCGTAATGCCTTCATTTTCTGCCTCTATACAGGTATGCGTTTCTGCGACGTCAAAGACCTTCGCTATTCTAATATCGACTATGCCAACAAACTCCTGCGCTTTGAACAGGACAAGACTAAAGGGCACTCTGCCCGTAGTTGGGTCACCATTCCCCTTAATGATGGACTCATCCATCTGGTCGGTAGGCCAAAGGAAGGCGAGACAAAGGAATCGCTTGTTTTCAACCTCCCATCATACGAAAGCTGCTGTAAGTCCGTCAAGCGATGGGTGAAACGTGCCGGCATCGACAAACACATCAGTTGGCATTGCGCTCGCCATTCCTTCGCAGTGAACATCCTCAACAATGGTGCAAATATCAAGACTGTTGCCAGCCTTCTCGGCCACAGCGGTTTGAAGCACACCGAGAAATACACCCGTGCCGTTGATAAGTTGAAGGAGGATGCCATCAACAGCCTGCCAGCACTCAACCTATAGCATTGATTCATTTACTGGCGAAAAGAGAAGATATTTTTTCCTTTCGCCAGCAATCGTTATTGTTCTGGCGAAAGAAGAATATGTTTAGTCCATGTTGCGTATATATAGCAAAGTGGCAAACCGCCCCTGATTTTATATATAACAATGTGAATAATGCTTGTTTTTAGGCCGTTAATGCAATTTTTCGACTAAAAATTAGTACCTTTGTACCGCAAATTGATTATATTGGAGATATAGTATCTCTAATGTTGTTCAAAATGATTTGATTCGAATATGACGCAGAGCGAAGAGATACTGGAGCAAGGACTAATAAAAACCCTGACGGAAATGAACTACGAGTACGTTTCTATCAAGGAAGAAGAGAACTTGCTCGCTAATTTCAAAGTGCAGTTGGAAAAGCACAACCAGAAGGAACTGGCTGCGCATGGTCGTGAACACTTTACCGATAAGGAGTTTGACAAAATACTGCTCTATCTGGAGGGCGGCACCCGCTTTGAAAAAGCCAAGAAACTGCGTGATCTTAAGAACTTCCAACTGGAAAACGGCGAACGTATATGGATTGAGTTCATCAATAAGCAACACTGGTGCCAGAACGAGTTTCAAGTCAGCAATCAGATAACTGTTGAGGGACGAAAGAAGTGCCGCTACGACGTGACTATACTCATCAATGGCCTGCCACTGGTACAGATAGAGTTGAAGAAGCGCGGTGTGGAACTGAAACAGGCATATAACCAGATTCAACGATACCACAAGACTTCGTTTCACGGGCTCTTCGACTACATACAACTCTTCGTTATCAGCAATGGTGTGAATACCCGTTACTTTGCCAACAACCCTAACAGCGGCTATAAGTTCACGTTCAACTGGACGGATGCGGAGAACGTGCCGTTCAATGACCTTAGTAAGTTTGCCTACTTCTTCTTTGACAAGTGCAATCTTGGCAAGATGATAAGCAAGTACATTGTACTGCATGAGGGCGATAAGTGTTTGATGGTGTTGCGTCCTTATCAGTTCTACGCTGTAGAGCAGATTCTCGACCGAGTACAGAACACCAACAAGAATGGCTACATCTGGCACACGACAGGAGCAGGTAAGACCCTGACATCATTCAAGGCGGCTCAGTTAGTGAGTGAGATTGATGGTATTGATAAGGTGATGTTTGTCGTTGACCGCCACGACCTCGATACCCAGACACAATCGGAGTATGAAGCGTTTGAGCCTGGTGCCGTTGACAACACGGACAACACCAAGGAACTTATCAAGCGATTGCGCGACGACAGCAAGATTATCATTACAACAATTCAGAAACTGAACGTGGCCGTTACCCGTGAGTACTACAACAAACGGTTGCAGGGAGTGCGTGATCAGAAAGTGGTGATGATTTTTGACGAGTGCCATCGCAGTCACTTCGGCGAATGTCATAAAAACATCGTGAAGTTCTTCAATAACCTACAGATATTCGGTTTTACAGGAACGCCCATTTTTGCAGAGAATGCCAAACAGGAGCATACGACGGCAGAAGTATTTGGCGACTGTCTGCACAAATATCTCATCAAGGATGCCATTGCGGACGAGAATGTGCTTGGTTTCTTGGTAGAATACTATAAGGGGCAGCAGAATATTGACCTGTTCAGTGAAAAGCGCATGACGGAGATAGCACAGTTCATCCTCAACAACTTCAACAAGTCAACATTTGACGGGGAGTTTAATGCTCTATTTGCCATCCAGTCCGTTCCCATGCTCTTGAAATACTACAAGATATTCAAATCATTGAATCCGAAAATCAAGATTGGAGCCGTATTCACTTACGCTGCCAACGAGAGTCAGGACGATGCACAGACAGGCATGAACCAAGGCTTTGCAGATGACAAGGTGACCTCTGACGAGTTGCAAGCCATCATGGACGACTATAATGATATGTTCAATACGGCATTCACGACGGAGAACTTCAGCGCATATTACGATGACATCAACTTGCGTATGAAGAAGAAAAAGCCGGATATGGAACCTCTTGACCTACTATTGGTTGTAGGCATGTTCCTTACGGGCTTCGATGCGAAGAAGTTGAACACGCTCTATGTGGATAAGAATCTGGAATATCACGGACTGCTGCAGGCATTCAGTCGTACCAACCGTGTGCTG
>CACWTR010000042.1 GCA_902763865.1 uncultured Bacteroidales bacterium
CCTCGAGCCCCCACGCCCGCACGAGGGACGACTGGATGGCCGCTCGGCCGTCTATGGTGGTGGGCATGGCCATGGGGCTCGCCTCGCTTTCGGTGGACGTCTGCAGGTGCAATTGTAACGGCTGGGGTGGCGTCTCCTGTCGGGGGAAACGGCCTTCAGGTGCGGCGGCGCCCGGGGTGGCAAGCGGCGTCAGGTGGGCTGCCAGGAGCCTGCAGGCGCTCTCTGGTGGAGCTGGCCGGTTCGGGTTGCGAGAGGGGCTGTCGCGGTCCGGGAGCAGCTTCTGTCGGGCGCTGCTGGGCGTCTGGTGCTGGCCGTACGGGAGACTCCCATGGGCGCGTGGGCTGCGTGTGGCACGAACGGCCCGAGCGCACACCCGGTGCGTGGGCGGCCGGGCTGCGGACAACCCGAGGTTGGTAGCGCACGGCCACGCCAGCAGCCAGGGATGGCGGCAAAACAATCATCGAGAGAGATTGATAGGCTGGTAATTGCGATAGTCAGCCGCATTTGAGTTGCAGGAAGGGCTTTTATGGGATGCTACAACCCTGCAAGTACACCTCTCGCCCGAGGTGCCCATCGCATGTCAGTTCCGAGGTAGAAATCGATGACATCATTCATGTTCACCAGCACGACGGCAATCGGAATGAGATGCCCACCGGTAAAATGCGAGAGCATGTCATAGCTAACCTCGCCTATGACCCTTGTCTCACTGTTGGTCGGGAATAGCAGGGCATTCTGCATTGTTAACCCATTAGCCTTCGCAAACTCCTGCATCGCCATTTGGTATGCGTGCTGCTTCACAATATCTTCTACGCCGGGCTGGTTGGAAACTGTGTTGTGCCCAATCTTCAGCGCGTAGTACTTCGCATCGAGTATGGCGAGGCAATCACCGTTTTCATGATGCACGATGACGACATCAGGATTAAGTTTGCCTGCCGATTCCTGCTCAAAGCAGAGCGACCCGTCCGCTATGCGCCACGTTGGCCGCTCAATCAGATCTTTCATCGTTGAGTTCGTCGATAGCTGGCTTGCTCGGCCCGATAGGACAGCATGAGACAAGCACCTGCTTATCGGCAAGTCTCGTTGGTTACTAAACGCATGGGAGCAGAGCGTTTCCCAGACGATATCGAAGTGAGCCGTCCCGAAGAAACCGAAGCTCTCGAAACTGCGTAGGCTCATCGAACGTTCGAGGTGCCTTTCCATCAATTCGAGGAGGCGGAGCCTTCTGTCGTCAAATTGGACTTGTTTCTCCGAGCGCAGCCTTGAGAGAAGGTAATCGGGGCTTCCAAAGTCGCTCAGTTTCGTTTCCGATGGTGGCCATGAGCCAATGCCGATGACCTCGGCGATCCCCGTGGACTTTAGGAAACGGAAGCAGTCGGACACAATGGCGAGATGTAACTGTTGGCAGAAGTCGCTATTATCAGCTTCGGCATAGGTGTGGATGGGATCAAGATAGACTAGGGCATCTCCCAATAGCCATGGCGTCTGTTCGGAGATTGTTCGCTCCCAATCAATCTCACCGAGAGAGGTGCTTTCTCTGACAATCGGATTTGCCGGATACTCGCCATTCTGCAGATAGTCGGCTACGAAGAAGACCGCTTCGTCCATCGCTCCCTGCATTGAGTCAAGGCTTTCATCATGCTGGCTGTTTGGTGATATGTCGGACGATCTCTGCCGGAAGATTGCCTTTATGACCCGTTCCAAGGCGGGGCCGCAGCACTCTTCGCGCTCGAAGAATTTCGGCAGACACCTCAGCACCAGATGTTTGTAAGATACTATGCCAACAAACGAAAAGGTGACAAGCGTGTTTGGCCTGTTGGTGGCAGGGCTTGGACGGCTCCGCATCGATGCAAGCCCCTGTGATACGAGGCCGACAATTGCCTCCCGCACAAGCTCTTCGCTCGCCTTGAGGCGCGCAAACACTTCTTCGATTGGGTATTCGTGTAGCTCGACGAAATAGGCTTCGCTCTCGCTCTGAAGGGATTCCATTAGATGCTCAGATCGTAGTCGCCGAAGATGCGCTCTCCCATAAGGTCAAAGTCTGCGCACACCTGTGAATAGGAGCTTGGCTTCGTCGCGCCCGTGAAAAACTGTGGGCGGCAGTGTCTCACGACATCATTGAACAGATAGGTGATGACCTTGTCCTTGAACACGGCATTGAACCGGTTATCGGTCTGTAGCTGGTTCATGTATTCGCGGTTTCCGATGAAGAACGGGCCGATCTGCTTGTCTTCATTGATGCCAAGAGCAAGCAACTTATCGTTGAGCACCGTTCGTAGAGCATTCCATGACACGTCATGGCCTGCTGCGAGCTTGACCTTGATTTCGGCGGCTTCTTGCGAGTTGTCGATGCTCAAGTACTCGAAGGCCCATCTACGCCTGAACGCAGTGTCTATGGGGAACACGCCCTGATCAGCCGAGTTCATGGTTGCCCAAATGAACATATTCGGCGGTAATGCTATCGACTTCACGCATTCGTCTTCGAGCTCTTCTGCGGTGAAGCCTGCATATTGGGTTTCGCCAGCCTTAGTGAAATGCAGCTGGTGGAACAGCTCGTTGCCCATCTCGTAGGAGACACGGACTGGATACTCACTGGTACCGTCAATGCCTCGGTCGAGCAACTGGAAGGCGTCACCGAATACTGCGGCTGCATTGGCACGGTTAATCTCTTCGATGATGAGGAGGTAACGCTGGTCTGGATGCTTGAGCGCGGCAACGTATGTATCGAGGAAGGGGCCGAACACAAACTTGTAGTAGACCTCGTGCTTGCCGTCGTCATTGATGCCGCTGTAGGGCTTGTAGCCGCCCACGAACTGTGTGTATGAGTAGTTCGGGTAGAACGTGACCCTCTGAACCTTATCGTTGTCAAAGTAGAGCTCTTGAAGCTCTTCGATGTAGTGACTCTTGCCCGTGCCTGGAGCTCCGTGGACAATCATGTTTCGGTTGATTGGTGCGTCGTCAAGCATCGCGGTCTTTGAGCGACTAGCGCCTGCGCTTGACCCACGAGTCCCCTCTTCCTTCGCGATGATAGGAGCAAGTTCCGGGTATGCTTCAACAATGCCTTTGAAACACCCTGGCTGGGCTATATCACAGGAGAGCAGCAGCGCGCCGACGTCGCTTTTCGTTGAGTGCTCGACTACGCGAATCGTCTGATTGGCATAGTCGTCCATGCCGAACAACGCCATTTCTGAATAGCGTACGTATACGGCCGGCGCGGCTTCTAGTAAATCTGTCTTGGTCAGTGAGTTCTCGAAAACATAGCCTATGGACAAACGTGTGGTTGTATCGTCATTATGGCCTGCACCTAGATCAACGCTTTCTATCTTCGCGATAGCGCGGAATCCTTGCTTCCAAGCGGTCGCCATGCCCTTCGAGTTATCCGAACCCAGCCATATTAGAGCGTAGCTCCCCACAGCAATGGTGCGGGGCACCTGCTTGCACACGACAGAAAGCTCGAACGGGGGTCGCTGAACCCCAGGGGCAAGACCATCAATACGGGAGATATCGTTAACGCTCGTCTTGCCAAGGCGCAGCGTATAGAAGCTTGGATAGTCGGCCATAATCATCATGCCTTCCTGCCTGACAGTCGCTCGAGACCGTCTCTAAGAGGCTCGAACAGGTGCCTGTTGTTGTTATCGACACGCCGGAGTATGCCTTCTGCGGCGTTAGGGCTGAGATAGTAGCGATCTTCCATGCGACCATGCTGAATGATCTCGTAGAGCGAGCTGGGCACGGGAGAGCTCGGTGCCGTATTGGCCTTGGCGACTATGTAGCGCCCCTCCCAGACAAGACCCGATTTCGGCCAAACAATCTTCTGCTCAGCTGGCACATCTTCCTCGTCAGGCAAGTCCAACCATTCACTGCCGTTGAACACTGGATATGCGGAGAGCGCCTTGTTGCTCAGTGCGCGCCGTTGAGGCGCCTCAGCCAGAATTCCTGCAATACGCCTCGCTATGGTCTCGACAACCGGCACAGATACGGCATTGCCGATTGCAGCATAGCGCAGGGAATCGGACTCCTCCGGATCGTAGCCGTTTGTAGCCTTTGTCCAATCGTCAGGAAAGCCCTGAAGTCTTTCGCACTCTATGGGTGTAAGACGTCTGATGCCATCTTCGCAGGTTGCGTACGTTCGGCTCCAATCGGTTCCTGTGTGGCGTCCAGAAGTTGCTGCAAGGCAGTAACCGACTGTTGGTACCCTGGGAAACTTCCCGTCTGGCGTTGACTCTTTCAGGAACGCTTTGCGTTCGCCCTCCAAGGCTGCGTTTGGCTCGGGATTGAACATACTCCGCAGTGCAGCCGATGGTGATTTCTTCCAACAGCAGATATACACCCTCGGGCGGGATTGAGGTACGCCGAAGTATCGACTGTTAAGCAGGCGCCAAGCGACTGCATAACCAAGGTCGCTCATAGTCTTCAGCACGACTAAAAGGTCATGGCCTTTGTTGGAGTTGAAGAGGCCACCGACGTTCTCGATAAGCACAACTTCTGGTTTTTTGGCTTCGATGAGTTCGGCGAACCGATAGAACAAGCCAGATCGAGCGCCATTCAGTCCGAGCCGAGACAGCGACCCGCGCGCTACCGATATGTCTTGGCAAGGGAAACCACCGCACCACACATCCGCTTGTGGGATATCCGACGGCATGACCTCGTTGATATCGTAGCCCCTTGCGACATCAGGCCAGTGCATGTCTAGGACCTTGTTGCAATAGTCATTGATCTCGCATATATAGCTAATGTCAAAGCCGGCCTTCTCGAAGCCGAGGTCAAACCCGCCGATGCCTGCAAAGAAGGAATTCATATTTGGAGTGTGGTTAGGTTCCACCTCAAACCTGCTTTCACTGTCGCAAACTTAGTAATTATCGCACGGGAGCGATGGGGAGGGAAATGCTAGTCATCGAATTCAATGTCTACCTCAGCAGCGTTGTAGATGTCGATGCGGCTTTCAACGTCAATTCTTGTGACTATCCAACCGCGAAGGGAGCATTGCTGGATGAAGTCGTCGATACGATTGACTCCATTGATTTCCTTTAGCGTAACCACAACACCGAAGTTCATGCCACGACCGTTCTTCTTGTCGTCGCGCTCGGTCGTGCGAATCTTTATGCCCCACAGACCTGTGCTGTACGCCTTGCGCGTACGGACGCCATCTTTAAACACCTCTCCGATGTGCTTGACGTTATCCCATTTGCGATAGAACTTGCGGGCTTCTCCCTCGTAGGTGTACTCGCCAGGCTCACCTTGCGGATTCTTGTTGAGTGCCTGGATGCGACCCTTATCATTGATGCGACCGAAATGGAGATCCATCTCCGTGGACGTGTAGTCGACGCCCTGGCGACGGTCGCACTTCGGAAAGTAGCACATGGTGGCGCGCGCTATGTAGGGGTGTCCACCTTTGTTGATGGGGACGGGGATTCCGTAGTGATAGGTCTCATAGTCCTCGGACGAGCCCGTGAGAATGAATCTAATCTCATCGTTCGATGAACCCAGAATATCGGAGATGCGCTGTGGGACACGGCCATAGCCCATGTATGGGTCGTCCTCGAAATCCCATCCGGCGGCGGAGTCGATGATTAGCGCCTTTGCGACCTCACGCGGCAGGTTCATGACTTGCATCAGATAGGCCATCTTCCGGGCAACCCAAGGCGCTGCATATGAGGTGCCAGGGCGCCATGACTCGCCTGTTGGTGTGCAGACGTGCATGCCCTTGCCGATTTCTCCGCCCACACAGCAGACATCAGGCTTCTTGAAGAACTCGAGAATTGGGCCTCGGCGCGAGTAGCTTGCGATGGTGCCGTCAAAGCCGGTGGCATTCACGACGAGCGAGTTGATAGAATCCGCTGGCGCCCCGATTTTCTCGGAACCGCCTTCGCTCTCTTTGTTCGTGCCGGCAACTACGAAGATGATGTCATCGAACTCGGTTTGGAGCTCGTCAAGAATTGCGGCTTCCGGCGACACAAAATTGCGAGAGACGCTGGCCGGTGAGCCAAGGGAGAGGTTCCACACCTTGATGTCCCTGTTCTCCTTGACGATGCCGCGAATGCTGCGCATGACGGCGAACGAGCTGAAACGGCCTGCCTTAGCGACGCAGAAATGCCGCACTCGGAATCTGCCGCAGCCGTCGTCGAGCGTGGGGTTGATGTGCGGGCCGTCGACGATGAGCGAGGTCACCGCTGTGCCGTGCAGCCTGTCCTGTGGCTCTATATCCTCTTCTGGCAGAACGTAATCAGACTCTGGGGCGTCAACCCATTCCGAGAAATAGACCCGATCGTCGAAGGCGGTGTCTATGACGCCGATGACCGGCTCGTTGGCCGGTTTTGGTATGGTCGCTACGCCTTGGTCGTCGACCTGGAACACCTCTGGCTCGACCTCACTCCAGTCCTTGACGGCCATAGAGATAAGGTAGGGGTATTGGTCAACGAGTCTGGCGTACTCGTCCCGATTTAGGCGGACCGCATTACCGAGAACGCGGTCTGGGGTGATGACGAACCCGAGGCCATGCATGAACCCGATGACGTCCTCCGCATAGCCCGTATCGTAGAGCGTCACCACTGCGACGTCATCGATGGCTTCCGGCTCGTCTTCTACGCCAAAACGCTCGACGTAGTAAGCGTCCCGCATACACTGTGCGAACGCGGTCTTGGTGAGATCCTTGATGGAACGCCGCAGCCCCTTCTTATTGAAGTCCCTAAGCTTGTCCCGGTCCATCGAACTGCCGTAGTCGCTGTCGAGAATCCTCGCGCAGCGTTCCAGCAGCTCGATGGTTCTGTTGATTGTCTCCGTGTCGACGCAGTGCGTGATGACATGCCTGGGCTTGCGTTCATCGCCTTCGAATTTCGCGCCTACGACAGACGCCGCTGCAGATTTGGTTCCGCTGAGGAGCCGGCGAACGCGGTTGCTCTTCGCCACGACGGTCTTGTAGTAGACGCTGATGAGCGGGTCGAATGGCACGTTGCGCTCTGACCAGTAGGATTTCATTACTCGCAGGTCGTTTGCCAGCGACCGCAGCTTATCCGAGGTGACCCTGCCACCACTTGGTAGCTCGACAGGGCCCGGCTGGGGCGCGCGGTTGTGCTGGAACTGGCCTTTAAGCTGCAGCAGGTCATTCATTGTCGGACCCCTTCAGCTCGCGGGAGACCGTGCTGCGCGGTACATTGGCAAGAGTCGCGATCTCGCGGATTGTGAACCCCTGCTCCCGCAGCCCCGCCAAATCCGATAGGGAGCCATCGGGGCACGCCATCGAATAGAGCCGCCTCATGTAGTCGAACTCGTCGCCTGGGTTGCTGAACGCGACCGCGGACCTGAGCATGTTCTGCAGGTCACCGGGGTACGGAAGTTCCGGCATGAGCGACATAACCTTGCGGAACAGACGCATGTCCCTGCCCGCATACTTAAAACGTGTGAGCAGGTTGCCCATAAGCACGTCCGCAATCTCGAGCAGGTCATCCTTGGCGTAGCGCCCGAAGTCGATGCTCGTATCGAAGCGCCGCGTCAAAGCCTTGTCGAGAGAGCTGTAGAGGTTGGTCGTCGCTATGAGCACCACCTGGTCGTCCATGGAGTCGAGTTCTTTGAGGAGTGCAGAGGTAGCGCGTCCCATCTCCCTCACGTCATGCTGGTTGATGCGGTCGAGAGCGAGGGCGTCGATCTCGTCGAACAGGAAAATCGCCTTTTCTGGATGGACGAGCGAGTTGATGTCCATAAAGAGGCTGCGAATGTTCTTGGCCGTCTGGCCAAGCCTGCTGTCGATTACGGTGTTGAAGTCGACAGCATAGACGTCGCGTCCCACGATGCGGCCGATTTGCTTTGCCGTCTCCGTCTTGCCTGTGCCGGGAGGGCCTTGGAACAGGAACTTGTTCACTCCAGCGTTGTGTCCGATTGCATTGATGATGCCGGTCACGTCGTTGGATATGCTCTCCGGGAGAGGCAGCGGGTTTGCAGGAAGGTCCAGCTTGCGAAAGAACTCCGAGCTACCGTCGCTCGACTGCGGAACGAACGCATTAGCGTCCGACATGAGCGCCATAATGTATTCGGCCAGCTGGTAGTCTCCAGCAGCGTCGAAATCACGGGCGATGTCGTATGCCTCGTTGCGGAACGCCGCATTGTTGTTCTCGGCGTGATAGCGAATCAGGTTGATGACGCTGCGCTTCTTCATGGGTATCCCATCCTCCTTTACTCTAAGGGACATTATAGGACAAGAAACGAGAAATCGGGACGAGGTTTGCAATTTAACGTGAAGTGATGTACTATCCCTGCGAGCGGTCAAACGCTCGAGTGTGCCCGCAGGGAGGTGATTCGACTAGGGCGCGAAGAAGTCCGGCAAGAGCCGGAGTGGGCGAAGCCGGGAAGCCTTCGATTGTAGGAGGGAGGAAACAGCGATGAAGACTACGGTAACCGTGCGCATTCCGCGCTACAAGGTCACGCGGACTGGCCGGATCGTTAAGACCGGTACGACCACCCGTCACGTCCACATCAGGAAGAAGTAGGGCCCCAACTTGCGATTGAGACCCCACTGATGAGCGGAGCGGAGGTGTAGTTTTGCGGCTCGCCTCCGCTTCGTGCAACTGCAAACTTTAGCGCAGCCAGCTTCCATTGGCAATTCTGTGGGGTTGTCACAAGTCCGCCGATGGCTGCGAAACACGAGAGAAAGCAGCGAATGATTCAGGTTGAATATCGCCCCGATACCTATCTGGGCGTGCTCAAGATGGACGCTGAAAACCGTAAAGGTCTCGAGGCTTTGATGTCAACAGTGGTTACAGACATCGTTGCTGGCATTGACACCACATACGCAGATAAACTAATAATCACGGACAACTTCGAAGAGGACGTCCTCGCGTTCCAGACTGAGCACAACTACACAAGTACTGGCATCACCAACAATGGCGTTGCGCGTGCACAAGGCAAGACACTCATCGACAGGGAGACTGGACGATACACGATCATCCTCGACAGCAATTTCGGTGTAACCCTTGTTGACGACAAACTCTTTGAGGTAATTCTACAGCTTGCACTAGGACAGGAAGAGGAGTGCCGCGCACAAAGGGCGACCTCTCGTAACCTGGTGGCTCACGAGTTCACGCACGTCGATTTTGAGTCCACGCATGCAAGGCCAACGTTTGGCGCTAGCTATCGAGAGCAGCTGAAGTCAGTTGCCTGGTTGCTCTACGATGAATACAACGCATGTCGCAATGCAGCTTCGATCGAGCCTATTTCGTTTATCCCGGACGACGAGAAGTACGTCATAGAGATTGAACGACTCCTTATAGATGCGCGTCGCAACTACACTCTGCGCCGCATCGACCAGAACGAGTTCGGAGCCCAGTTCTCGGAGTACACGCGCCTGGCGCTTATATACATAGTGTCCTCGGTGGGTGACGCGGAAGGAGCTAAGAAGGAGGCGCCTGATTACATGCATTGCAGGGCCGCTCATGTTGTGCCCGCTCTAGTTAAGGCTCTTCACGCGATGCGCCGCACGATTGAAACGGATAATTATGATGAGGCGCTTGTGGCGTTAGCAGAGGCCGTGCGACTCTATCACGAGCAGTTCAAGGTCTTCATCACCAATGTTTCCCAAGGAGAGTACTGGGACATACCGGTAGTACTCGACTGGCTAGACTAAGCGCCTGCCTGATGACTTTGTGACGCCCGCTTAGATTGCTTGTGTAAGGCATGCAGTCTAGGCGGGTGTATCCATCTCCGCCACACAAGAAAGGTTGGCGAGCATGGCGGGTGATTCACATGTCGAAGAAGCGCAGGAAACAGTCGAAAAAAGTAGTCGAGCAAGAGGCGCCGTCGCAGGGCGCGTTAGCTACGGGGAGGGCTTATGAGCAAGTCCGACTCCCAGGACCCTATCGCCGAGCGTGATAGACGGATCGAAAGCCTCGAACGCAAGCTTGCAAAAGAAGCCGCCAACAGAACTGCCATGGAGGCGTTGACGGCGAAGGTAAGTGAACTCGAGGCAGAGAGCGAGATCCAGAGAATCGAGTACGAGCTAAAGCTGGCTGGTTGTCGTTCGGTCAAGGATGGACGTGCGCTACTCGACGACTACGACGGCGATGTCGACGCGCTCAAGGAGGCCGAGCCCTGGCTGTTCGCCGACGCCCCCGCCAAGCAGCAGGGCGGCAAGACCGGGCTCCCCAACGCCGGCACCAACACGGACGCCGGCAAGACCATGTGGCGCTGGCGCAGGTTCGCCGGCCTGGACGATTCCAACGACAACGCTTAGGAGGGCCGAGACATGGCCAATAGCATCGAGTTCGCGAAGAACTACACCGGTATCCTCGACGAGGTGTACCAGAGGGCGGCGGTGTCCCGCTGCCTGAACAGCGGCGGGCGCATGGTCCGCGCAGGACGCAACGCAAAGGAGATCTTCATCCCGAAGATCTCGGTCACGGGGCTCGGGGACTACACCCGCAACGTGGGCTACAAGACCGGCAGCATAACCTACGAGTACGAGACGCACAGCTTCGGCTACGACCGGGCCATCTGTCCTGCTGACTGCAGCACTTCTAGCAAAATCCATCACGCATGCTTCGCAAAGAACGTTTCAGTGGTCTTGCGGCCGCGAGTTGTCTCATCACGTGGTCGAGATGCAGGCATGTGCGGCGAAGATGGGCAATCAGAGGCCGGAGGATCAAGTAACGGTGGGCTAGTCTTTATTTTCTTCGGTCCGAATCTGAGCTGATAGTTGATTCGCCCACCTACGGCTCACATTACAATGAGAAGCTACCTGAACATCTTTCGAAAGCGAGAGGTCTCTCATGTTGAGAAGAGTGTTTCGTTGTTTCCTGGCGGCACTAGCTCTGATGCTTGTGCTGTCAGCAGAAGCCCTCGCCGACAACGCCTCGGCCGGCAATCTTTACTACTACGGTCAATCCATGAGCTGTAGGCATGACAAGGGCTTCTCAAATCCAACGGCCATTGAGGGGAGTGACCCTCATTTTGGCTGGCGCCTTGGCAGGTTCGTTGTTTCGGGGTTTACGAGCCGCACGCAGGATGATGTGCCAGTGTTCCTCAAGAACGTCGGAGACCAAGTTAAGCTCTCATTCATTCTTGAGCAGGACATTAACAAGCTTAATGGTCAGGAAGACTACTACATCAACGCTGACGAAAATGGGTATGACCAGTACTTTGGCATTCCGAAGTCGCACTTTGGACGCGGCATGCTCATCATTCGACATACTGATTACCAGAATGACACGCCGGAACCAACGAAATACAAGGACTACCTCAAGGGTATCAAGGTCGGAGCCGAGACAGACGTTGATCTCTTCGAAGAAGGTGACTACGAGGTTGCGCTCGATTATGAGACGCGCAAGCCGGGAGTTGTGCCCGTCGTTCCCGAGTACCGTGACTACAAGATTCTCTTCAAGTTCAAGGTACGCAACAGCAACACGATGCTCTTCCTCTTCGATACTGCAACGGGTAACGAGCTATTTAATGGGTCTGTGTCATCGAATGGCTTCCGCATCGATACTGCAAACTCGCATTATCTTGAGTTAAGTGTCAAGCGCGAGGTACTTAACGAGACGCGCGACGGCATTGTCGAGGATGCTCGCTTCAACGGAAGCGCCACGAACGGGTCCGAGTTCACTGACCCTGGCATCTACACCGTATCGGCGCGCAATCCCACGACGGGAGACGATCCCACGACCAAAGTGATCTACGTGGGTGATGACGACCTGCTTAAGGCATCGGTGGCAAACGGTATTAGCGTCGCCGAAGTGCAGCAGCGTATCGATGCTGGTGCTTCGGTTGCTGAAGATGGCACGCTCGTTCAGGCGGAAGCACAGATTCCCGATGAGAACGGTGATGATGCAGGCGATATGGATGCGAGCGAACTTCCCGATGCCCGTGAGTCCAAGCGTACTTTGCCGGTGCGCCCCATTTTCATTGTTTTGCTTGCATTGGCAATCATCATTAAGGTGCGTAGCATGGTGAAGGGCGGTGGCAAGCATGAGAAGGCTTCTGCATAACGCTCTATGTGTGCTGCTGTCGGGCGCCCTTGTTCTGATGGGAACAGGTTGTGCGGGAAAGAATGATTCGGTAGACGAAGAGTCAAATCCCCATCAGTCCTCAGATGATGAGCCGATCGACATTGAGTTCAGAATCAAAGACGAGAAGGATTTCCATTTTTCGGGACTAGCCGATGAGTCTCTGCTTCGGTATGTTTCAGATGATCTTGCGTCCACCATCGAGAGCGATCTAGCTAGTGATGATTATCAGGTGATGGATGTTGCTAGCGTTTACATCTCGAAAGAATACTTGGAAGAACTTGAGTACAACTCGAAGGAGAACATTTTCTTCGGTTATAGCTTGAGCGAATTCAGAAGCAGATTGGAGACCAGAAATACGTCTTTACTGTGGGTGAAGACGGGCATACGACGGTAGCCGAGTTCACCGAATACGAAGACCCGATGATACCCATCCTCAAAAACCTAGCTATCGGCGGGGGTGTCATCCTCGTATGTGTAACTATTTCGGTTGCTACGGGCGGCGCTACCGTTGGGGCAGCTTATGTTGTACATGAGTTTTTCGCTGCGTCGGCAACCACTGCTACCAAGATGGCCTTATCGACTGGTGCCATGAGCGCATTGACCTCAGGCGTTATGACGGGTTACAAGACTGGAGATATGAAGGAAGCCTTGCGAGCAGCCGCAATAGATGGATCCAAGGGCTTCAAGTTCGGTGCCATAACCGGTGCAGTTGCGGGGGGTGCAAGCAAGGGCTTGGACTTATTCAAATCCTCCAATACTGTTCATTCTTGGCAGCAGTCAGAGGCTGAAGTGCTCAAACGCTATGGAGGAAGTGACCAAGTCTCATACTTGAAAGGTGAGGTAGTGTCGAAAACAACAGAGGGATGTACGAGGCCTGATGTTGTCAGAAGCATCAAGGGTCAATTCGAGGCAATAGAGGTAAAGAACTACAACATGAACTCGGCTAAGAGCTATTACCAACTAAGGAAAGAGCTGGTTCGCCAGGTACAGCAGAGAACGGTCGATCTACCAGCTGGAACAAGACAACGAGTCGTGCTTGATGCGCGTGGCTATGGTTACTCGAAGCAGTTCCTAGACTCTGTTGCGAATGATCTGTCCAGATTGCTCAAGCCTATCGACAGCAGTGTAGTCATAGATATCATGGCCGTATAACATAGGCTCTCGATGTTTGATAAACACGAGCCTCGACAATCTGTCGAGGCTCGTGTTTTTATATGAGATTATCCCCGTAACGAGGTCAATGGCTTTATGGGCCTACTCTACAGCCTCATCAAGTTCCGCACTAATCTTTAGTTTCACTTTTCCGACTCCAACATCAGCTCCTTTCGTGATGCGCAATTGGTTGTCGCACTTGAACTACCGTTTATAGACTGAGAGCTGAAACTTAACTGCCAGTTGAGTATTTGAACGGCACCATTCTCTAGCATAGGACCCATCATGGTTTACACCAGACAACGGATGGGATGACTCATGGTCAGTGCTGAATTGGCTCACAACCCCTATTTGCTAGAGACAACTGCTCGGTTCAACAACCATGCGCCCAAAGTCAATAGCGCCATTGAGAGATTCGAGGGACGACCGCTGGCTGACTGGGCTAACGAGATCCCTCAGACATACCGCGACGAGATGAATGGCTTCGATTTCGACCTTTATTTCACAGGGACTGAGGCAGATTACGAAAGGATGGTTAGCGCTTTTACCGAGCAAGGCATTGCCATTCTTGACGAGTCCTCATTTATCGATAGTGTCCCGTCGGCGAAGGACATGCCCAAGAATGCCGTGCGCGTAATCCACGTCGGTGGCTTCGAGGACGTTAATACAAAAAGACGTGAGATTACCAATCTTATAGAATGGCTTGATTCATATCGAAATCGGTGGTTTGAGTACGATGAGTTCATTAATAAAAACTCTAATTCTTTGGATGATTTAGTCCCTTACATAATCATAAACGAAAGTTCAATGCAACTCGATATACCTTTTGTAAGTGTAGAGACAGTCGATAGCGTACATGATTTATCGAGAACTGAGCTAACTAATACTCCCATTCTTTTTATGGTAGACCCAAAAAACAAAGAACGTTTTCGTAACGAACTGGTGGATGTAAAGAAAGAAAAGAGTATAGAGGACCGGCAGCTATTCTTCCTCATACATCCATCGATGAACCAAGACCAGGTGGTTAGAGTTATATCCGATCTTGGCGTCAGGGACCCACAAGTTGTTGATAAGCCTGATGACCCAATGGTCTTGCAGTACATCGATGATTATCCGTCTATGGACTATGTCAGAGGGGCAATCAGAGTGCTTCGTGAGGCATTTGATGCCACCAAGGGCATACTTGCGGAATTCGACTCAGAAAGCGTCGAGACAACGCAGAGCCAAGGAGAAGAGATTGCAGAGCTTGACTCAGAGATTGGGAGTCACAAGAGGGCTCGTAGGCTCATCGTAGATACCAAAGCCTTTGATAAGCAACAAGAGATTTCTGGCCTATATCAAGGTTTCGAAAACTGCATACTATCGTGGCGCAATAGAAAGACAGGTGCAACGGGTCTTGGCAACATTCAAAGGGCTGCAAACGAGTTTATCTTTGATATCCACGAATGGGTGAAGTCTCTCGACGTAGAAATCGTTTGTATTATGAAATCCGAAAGGAATCGGGTAGAGAAGAGTTTGTCTGAACTGTATTACTCTGCCGGCAATGTACCTGTTTTTCATCCGGACGTGAGGCCACCGAGTTTTCAGCACGATCTCGAAGTACCAGGGCTTTTTAAGGCCCTTATGAGCCAAACCGGTAAGGATAAGGTTGCTTCAAAAGGCGACTTCTTTGGGTTGTTCGGATCCGGTGGAAAAGCGGACGTACCTGACAAGGAAGTGGAAATAGCAAGCTTTGATGTCTGGAGGTTTACGGCAAGAGGGATGATAATGCCGGTCGTCAGAGAAGTCGAAAAAGCCTGCGAAGCAGAGCTAGTCAACTATCACAAGTCCCTCGTCAAAGCTTATTCTCAGCACTTAGATTCGCTCATTGAGGAGCTTGTTGAGGACAAGAAGCTAGCCACGGCAATGCTCTCTGATACGGAGAGATTGCTTGAGGAAGATAAAGACTGGTTATCTGATTTTGAGAATCAGCTTCATGCGATTGAGCGGAGCTAGCATGAACAAGCAGATTAATAGACAAGAGCATGGCACGACGGCTGCACTAGCCGATATCACGATTGATAATCGCATTGATATCATTGATGACGCAATGCGCAAGAAGTATCTTTCCAGGCTTTCCGATATGGAGATTGTTCCTCTAACGGATATTCCTTCACTTGAGGAGGATCTAATCGACAATATCCGTCTCTATCGCATTGATGAGATGGTGTACCAAAAAGGTGAGCCAGTTACCGACAAGTTCACGACCGTTTATAACACGTTATCTACGTATAACGCTTCTGCATTCATAGTGCTTGACTCCGACGGTAAGAACACTACTTTTTATCTGGGCATTAGAAACAACGAGCCAGAGGACTCTCCGTCAAAGCGGTCGACAGTCACGCTGGGTGATACGCTCAAGCAGACGCTGATAGGTCATTTTCCTGGTGTGCGTATCGAAAATGAGGACCGCAAGGCAATTGGCGAGATATCGCATAAGATTAGCGCTCTCCACAATGTGGCCTCGGTGAGTGTTGTTGGAAACAACAAGGTAATTCACGAGACCGCGAATGAGCAGTTCGTACAAGGCCTCGAAAAGCTTGCGCTTGCGATGAGCGGCCGTGTGTACACGGGCGTCATAATTGCAGCCAACCAGTCGCCGCAAAGCATCCAGCTTATGCGAAAACAGTATCAGGAACTCTACACAAAGCTCTCGCCGTACCGTCAGGTCCAGCTTAGCGAGAGTGACTCAACCTCAACATCCAAATCCAGATCGTTCGCCGAGATGGATAGCAAACAGAAAGCGGCAATGATTGGAGGAGCGGCAACATCTCTGATTGGCGTCATTGGCGGCGCAGCAGTTGGTGGGGCAGAGGGTGCGATGATTGGCGGGCAGATTACTGGTCAGCTCAATGGGTTCATCAACTCACTTGCACCGAACGAACAGCTGTCGGAGTCTAGCTCGAAGTCAATCAGTACAACCACCGAGAACAAAGCAGTCTCCGACATGTTGTCTTTGCTCGACGAGCTGCTCAAAAAGACCGACGAGTATGACAGTTATGGTCTATGGCATGTAGCTGGCTATTTCCTGTCAGACGACATGTCTACGGCAGAGATTGCGGCAAGCAACTATCGTTCCCTCATGAATGGTGAGCGTTCGGGACGCGAAGTTTCTGCTATTAACTCGTGGCGCAGTTATGGCAATGCAGATCCATCGGGATTTCAGGCACTAACGACCTATCTCTCCCGCTTCGTTCACCCTCAATTCTTCTATGGTGGCAGGGTACTGGTTGATGCATCGACTTCTGTGAGCGGAAAAGAACTCGGGCTTCACCTTGGCCTTCCAAGAGCTACCGTTCCCGGCCTTCCCGTTGTCGAGCATGCCGAGTTTGGCAAAGAGGTGACAACGTATCAGCTGTTTCAAGAAACAAGTGCAGATGCTCCTGAGGACAGGATTACCATTGGCAGGATTTTCGATCTGGGCCAGGTTACAGGCAAGGTTGTGGAACTCAACAACCAGAGCTTGAACATGCATACATTCATTACTGGCTCCACCGGATCGGGCAAGAGTAATGCCGTCTATCAGATGCTGTCCGAACTCAGGCAGGATAAGATTCCCTTCCTTGTGGTTGAGCCGGCAAAAGGTGAGTACAAGGATGCTTTCGGGAGCTTGCCCGATGTTAATGTGTTCTCAACCAATCCAAACGTAGCTAAGCTCATTAATCTCAACCCGTTCATGTTCCCCAAGTCAATCCATGTACTCGAACACGTGGACGGGTTGGTTGAGATATTCAGTGTCTGCTGGCCTATGTACGACGCCATGCCTGCATTCTTCAAGGATGCAATCCTTCGGTCGTACGAGGCGGTTGGCTGGGATCTTGGGTCATCAACGTTCGAAGGAAAGCATGTTGAATACCCCGATTTTGAGGTCCTTGCTGAACAGCTCGACACACTTATCAGTGGATCGGACTATGCATCAGACATTAAGTCCAACTACCGGGGCGCATTGCTGACGCGCGTGAAATCCCTCACGGTGGGTCTCAACAAGTACATCTTCACCTCCGATCAAACACCCTATGACGTGCTGTTTGACCACAACTGCGTTCTTGATATCAGCAGAGTCAAGTCGGGGGAGACGAAGGCGCTCATCATGGGCCTTATCGTCTACGCCCTGAATGAGTACCGGGTTGATCAGAAGGCTGGCAACAACAGGGGCCTTAAGCACATTACGGTACTCGAGGAGGCTCACAACCTGCTGAAGAATACCTCTGCCGGTGCCTCAGAGCTTGTGGGCAAGTCGGTGGAGATGATTACCAACACTATCGCCGAGATTCGCACGTATGGCGAGGGCTTCATTATCGTTGACCAGTCGCCGTCATCTGTCGATATCGCAGCGATCAAGAACACCAATACAAAGATCATCCTTCGTACGCCTGAGGCAAATGACCGTGTGGCGGTGGGAAGGTCAATCGGCCTGACTGATGCACAGGTCGAAGAGATAGCAAAGCTGCCAAGTGGTGTGGCCGTAATCTACCAGAACAATTGGATCAACCCCGTGCTTGCCCTCATTGACAAGGCTCCTATTGACGAGAAGCCATATGTCTCAAGCAAGCTCTCGCGCATCATGCCAAAGAAGACCGCTCGCAAGTTGATTGTTCGCATGCTCATGCAGCCTTGGTTTGGAGGTAAGGGCATCGCCAAGGGTGACCTTCTGTCTGCGCAGAAGGTGCTCGAGCTGAAAAGAAGTTCTCGCAGCTCAATCTGTTCCCTCATTGATAAGTACGACCTGATGGGTCATCAGCTCTTCTGGGGCAGAGGGCATTTGGGAGAGCTTAGGGATCTGCTCGACGATGTTCTCGACCTAACCGAACAGCAGAAAGCTAGCATCAGCACGGCAGATGAGCTGAGAGGGCTTGTTGTAAGTAGGCTCGGACGCTTGAAACCGACTGAAGTCAATGATATTTGCTTCGTATTGACCAGCGATGAAAAGGAGTAGCCATGGCAACGCTAGGAACTATGGAGTCATTTGAAGCACCGCTGTTTTCGCCCGACGCGAAAGCTCTGGTCAATCCTCTGCACGGCCTACACAACAGCTTTGATACGAGCGCACTTCACGCAGCTGAAGTGGTTGATGGAACAAGATATTCAATCGATGAAGCTTTATCGTTGTTTACGGGTATAGAGGAGTTTCAGTGGCGTTCTGACCTGCGTCCGGTGTTTTTCGAGCAGACAGACAACATGTTTTATGGGCACCTCGACAGTAACGGTAGCCAGACGCTCGGGCTCATCGAAATCTCTGGCTGGAATCTGAATCCTGACTATTATGAGCAGACTCTTAACCAGCACGCAGGGTATGCTGCCGAGGTTATATCAACTGCTAAGGAAAACCTTATCGCCCACATGACAGGTTCTGATATCACAACTCACCGAGCGGACGATGTGCCTGAGCTAGGGTTTCCAAAGAATGATCAGTATGTAGACAAGGTTAGAGTTGACGCAAACAATAGAGTAATCGAGAAGATTCAGACAAAGTTCTTCGGAAAGAACGGCTCCGAGTGGGTTCAGAAAATGATGTCTGAGAAGTGCGAGAAGTACCTTGATCGCGACCGTGTCGACAAGCTCGAGTGCCCGAAGGACTATTACGACGAGGCGAAAACCTACATATCGCAGAAGCTTGATGACTATGCCAGACAGCTTGAGCATGTGACTGCGGAGGGTAAGACTGATGCGATAGAACGGATTCAGAAGAAGATTGACAAGCTCAATACGATAGATGACATGATCGAGCAGAGCACCGTCGGTAGAAAAGAGGCAAGAGACGCGGTGGCCAAGCCAAGGTCAGTCATGGCAAAGCTCTTCAGATCCGAAGCATTTGGCGTGGCCTTGGAAGAGGGCGCCTATGGTGCAGCTGCTGCTGCGGGCCTCACGTTCGTATCCTCTACAGCCATCCATGGTGCAGAACTCTACAACGGCGAGATTACTGCAGGTGACATGGTTCGTATGGTTGCCTCCGAGACAGGAGCGGCAGGGGCTCTTGGAGGAGGGACCGCTTTTGTATCTTCCGCCGCTGCCAGTATGATGCAGACCTCGTCCTGCAACCTGATTAGGAGCATAGGTGGATCGTGCCTGCCAGCAAGTGCGGTGGCCTTCACCGTCGAGTCTTACGATTCGTTCATGGACTTTGCTCAAGGGACGATTGGCGCTGACGAGCTTGCGCATGACCTTGGCCATAACGCTGCGACAATACTGGGCGGAGCCGTTGCCGGCGGCAAGGTGGGTGCGGCGGCAGGGACTGCTTTTGGCCCTGCCGGCACTATTGCCGGGGGGCTGGTGGGCGGCCTGGTTGGCAGCACGGTTGCTAGCGGTGCATACGAAACTGCCGTGCAGTATGCTCCTGGCGCAGCCAAGGAGCTTGCCGAGCAGGCTGGCGCATATGCCCAACAGGCGATGGACGTGATCTCGAGTGAGTATCCCAAGCAGGTCGACAATGCTAAGGCAGCATTCAACGGCTTCTTTGCTAGCCACAACATGCCGGTGAGTCTGTAGGCGGGTCTTCGGTTCGAGACCGGTCTGATGGAATGCTGGGAATCAGATGGGCTTTGCAGTGAAAGGTAACCAAGGGTTATCCGTCTATCTCACCACAGCGATGGACAGGCCTGCTGTTTAGCGGGGGAGTACACAATGAATCGTGGTGCCGAAAAGCTGAGCGAGACCATTAGGACCCTGTATGGCATTGTGCGTGGCCTCGAATCCGATTACGAATGCCATAATCGGCACTTCACGCTGGATGGCCATCTGCTCGGAAGCATTGGAGAAGTTTATGCCGCCGAACGTTATGGCATAAAGCTCTACACCTCATCCGCGGAGACGCATGACGGCGAGGCTAAAGACGGTCGGCTCGTGCAGATTAAGGTCACGCAACGCAAGTCGATCGGCATTGGGTCTGAGCCCTCATACCTCTTGGTGCTGCATATCGATGAAATGGGCGGATTCCACGAGGTGTACAACGGTCCAGGAGGCCCCGTCTGGGATCTCGTGAGGAACAAGCCCATGCCCAAGAACGGGCAGTACCAGATTTCCTTGTCCAAGCTGACAAAGCTTGATTCGGAGGTCAAGGACGAGAATCGGATTGGAGTGGCACGGTGAGCTTGCTGAACCGCTTGCGAGGCGAGGGGCCAGGCTACTTCAAAAAGCTATCCGTCCAATGGAAGGAGGGCACGGGCGGTCTTGGCGAGTACCTCACTGAGTATGCGCTGGAGCACGGTGATTTGCCGGGTCGCAGGGCGGTATTTCGCAATGTGCTCGTGCCGCGCACGACGGGTCCTACGAGTGTGTCCGAGATAGACGTGCTCATGCTTCACGAAACGGGCATTTACGTCATGGAGTCGAAGAACTACGGTGGGTGGATATTCGGCAGCGCCGATCAGCGCCAGTGGACCTAGACTTTCGAGAACGGGACCAAGGAACGCTTCTTCAATCCCATCCTCCAAAACCGCGCGCATGTGAAGGCGCTTGCGGCATATCTAGCGCTGCCGGAAGATGCTTTTAGGTCTTACATCGTGTTCTCTGAGCGCTGCACGTGGTAGTGTCGGAAAAGTTGGTGTAACGGCCGCTTCGTAGGGGCCGACCATCACCTGGAATCATCAATCCGTGCCTATCCTACGCCGCCTCCATCTCGT
>CACWTR010000043.1 GCA_902763865.1 uncultured Bacteroidales bacterium
AATTAGCTGACAAACAGCAGTTGAATAATTCGTGTAATTCGTGCTGGTTCGTGGTTAAAGCAAAAAAGGGGGCTGTGCCATTCATTCTGACACAGCCTCTTTCAGTCTTTATAAGCCAAGGGATTTCGTGGTAAATTCATCTTTTTACCTCCACTTTTGAATTTATATATTTTGTTATTTGAATTAATCGCCGTACCTTTGCATGCGGAAAAGCCTCACCCCGACCCTCTCCCGTGGGAGGGGGGAGATAAATGGTAAAAGCCTCACCCCGACCCTCTCCCGTGGGAGAGGGAGAGATAAATGGTAAATGGTAAATGATTAAATGGTAAATGATTAAATGATTAGGCGAATTCTCTTTTTTGTATCCATGATGGCTGCTCTCGGTGCGGGGGCAGACACAAACGTGACGGGCAAATACATCGACAACCCCAACTTCGAGGCCAGGTTTGCCGGATGGCACAACAACGGCTTCTTCTACGTCACCAACGCTAACTTCAGCCAAAAGAACAAGAACATCTACATGGAGCGCTGGGTGGCATCCGGCGGAAAGATCCCCAACGTGGAAATCAGTCAGGACCTGTACCTCCCCGCAGGAACCTATACGCTGACGGCAGGATGCCAGAACATCCAGCAGTCCGGCAAGGTGGCGGCGTGCACGGGCGCCACGCTTTATGCCGGCGACGTGCAGGTGGCCGTGACGGAGAGCAAGGACTACAGCCTGACCTTCACCGTCCTGCAGGGCACGACGCGCATCGGCTTCCGCGTAGCATCAACGAATGCAAACTGGGCTGCCATCGACAACGTGAGGCTGACCCGGCTGGATACCGACATCGAGGCGGAGCATGCCGAGCTGCAGAAGCTCATAGCTAAGGCCGAGGCCGTGCTGGGCACAGGGATGGGAGCCGAAGAACTGGCCGCAGCCATAGACGAAGCCAAAGCCCTGATACAAGGCGGCACGGACGAGGAAATAGACGTCATTGCCAAGAGGCTCAGCGATGCCACGCTGAACTATCGCATACAGAACGCCTCGGGAACAACGCCGAGAGTGACATCCACAAACCCCTTCGTGGCAGCAGGCTCCACCATACTGCTGGGACGCATGACTGCCACTCCCGCCAACGCCACTGCTGTCCTGGAGAAAGGCTTCTGCTGGAGCACCAGTCCCGAACCGACCATCTTCGACGGGCGCTCAACGCATTCCTTCTCTGCCAACGGCGAGATATACTGCATGGAGAAGCTGCAGCCCGGCACGATGTACTACGTGCGACCCTACATCATGACCCGGAACTACAAACTGGCCTACGGCGACATCATAAAGGTTCCCACCTTGCCAAAGGGCTCCGTGACAGCCGACTATGACAACGGCGGCAGCACGGAGGAGAACTATCGCATCGCCTCTGCCGTGGAGGAGATACTGTGGCTCTACAACAACCTGTCCTACGTCCGGGGCATCAACCTGAGCGTACACTACAGTGCCGGCACTCCGACTGCCGACTGCTCCTATGGCGGCTGGATGCGGGTCGGAGCCAATGCGTCCTATCAGCAGACGGGAACAGTGCTCCACGAGACGAACCACGGCGTAGGCGTAGGCACGAGCAACGTCTGGTGGGACGGCAACTACCGGGCCGACGGCAACCGCGGCAAGTGGCTCGGACCGCGAGCTACGCAGATGATTCAGTTCCTGAACAAGGACAACTCTGCCTACATGACGGGCGACAACACCCACATGTGGCCCGTCTCGTCGTTCAGCGGCCCGAACTACGGCATCAACGGCGCACACGAGGACAGCTACAACCCCGAGAACACATTATTATATTATGGCAACGTGCTCCTCACCCACGCCTTGCATCAGGACGGACTCGTCTGCTCATCGTCGGTAGGCTTTGCCTCGCCCGCCTATACCTTCTCGCAGGACGATGAGACACGCTACTACATCAAGACTAACGACGGAGAGCTGGGCGGCGGGACACTGCTGCTTGGCGTAGCAGAGAACGGCGGCCTGACACAAAGACCAATGAACACGGAGCTGGCGGAGGACAACGACAACTTCGCCTGGAACATCCTCTACGATGCCAAGACTGCATACTACATGCTGCGCAACGTCGGCACGGGTCGCCTGCTCTCCTGCTCGAACCAGCAGTTCAAGACGTCTCACCGCCCCGTGCCCACCGTGACGGAACGCGTGCAGCTGCTGCCGTCGAGGACAACCTACCGCAAAGGCACGTCGCTGAGGACCTCCTCCTACTGGATAACCATCAGCAAGACGGCCCTGACAGCTCGGAGCGAGACGGCAGTGGGGGCATCGGCCTTCGATGCCGACGACAGCAACGACAGGCAGCACTGGCTCCTGCTGACAGCCGCCGAGCTGGAGACCTTCGACGGCTTCTGGACAGGCATAGACAGCCCCCTTCAGCGCACAGAAGATGCGACAGCCTGCTGGTACGACCTCGACGGACGTCGTCTCGCCGGCAAACCCCAAAGGCCCGGCATCTATCTGACGAAAGGCAGGAAAATCGCAGTTAAGTAAGCAAGCTCCCCCGGAGCCACTATACAAAAAGAAAGAAACATGAACTTATTCGACGTTTATCCCCTCATGGATGTCACCATTGCCCGCGGCAAAGGTTGCAAAGTCTGGGACTCCGAGGGCCAGGAGTACCTGGACCTCTATGGCGGTCATGCTGTCATCAGCGTCGGCCATTGCCATCCGCATTACGTGGAGGCCATGACCCGACAGCTCAACACCTTGGGTTTCTATAGCAACTCCGTGCAGAACCCCTTGCAGAAAGAATTTGCACGGCGATTGGGCCGAGCTTGTGGCTACGAGGACTACAGCCTGTTCCTCGTCAACAGCGGAGCCGAGGCCAACGAGAATGCCCTGAAACTGGCATCGTTCTGGGGTGGTCGTACCCGCATCCTTTCCCTCGAAAAGGCCTTCCACGGACGTACCTCGCTGGCAGTGGAGGCCACGGCCAACCCCAAAATCATTGCGCCCATCAATGCCAACGGTCATGTCACCTACTTGCCCCTGAACGATATCAATGCCTGGGAGAAAGAGATACGGAAGGGCGACGTCTGCGCCTGCATCGTGGAGTGCATTCAGGGCGTAGGCGGCATCCGCATGGTCGAGGCCGACTTCCTGCAAGGACTTCGCAAGCTGTGCGACGAGACGGGAACCGTCCTCATTTGCGACGAGATACAGTGCGGCTATGGTCGCAGCGGCAAGTTCTTCGCCCATCAGCACCTCGGCGTCAAGCCCGACATGATAACCGTGGCAAAGGGCATCTGCAACGGCTTCCCCATGAGCGGCCTGCTCATCAGCCCGCGCTTCACCCCTGTCTATGGGCAGCTCGGCACGACGTTTGGCGGCAACCACTTGGCCTGCGCCGGAGCGATTGCCGTGCTCGACATCATGGAGCAGGAGAAGCTTGTGGAGAACGCTGCCGAAGTGGGCGCTTATCTGATTGCTGAACTGAAGAAGATGGTGGGGAGCCATCATGTTGTAGAAGTTCGCGGCGAAGGTTTGATGATTGGAATAGAGTTGGATATTCCCTATAAAGAACCGCGTACCCGCCTTATTAAAGAGGAGCATTGCTTCACGGGTTGCTCAGGAACCAATGTGATACGCCTTCTGCCTCCCTTGTGCCTAAGCATGGAAGAGGCTCAACAGTTTATTGACAAATTCAAGCGCGTACTGTCATGAAGATTGCAGTCATAGGCTGTGGCAACATGGGCGGTGCCTTGGTGAAAGGTTGGGCGAAGGCCGGTATGTCGGCAAACCTGATTGTCACGGCCCGTACACAAGAGACGCTGGGCAGCATCTCGAAGGCTTGCCCGGACATCAACGCGATGCCCGACAATCGGCAGGCCGCTGCGGAAGCCGATGTCGTGGTGCTGGCCGTGAAGCCTTGGCTCGTGGAAGGTGTCATAGCGGAGATCGTGACCGAGCTTGGCGACAAGCTGCTCATCTCCGTAGCGGCAGGCATCCGTCACGACCGCATCAACGTCTATGCCATGCCCAACATAGCTGCCGAGTTCGGCGAGAGCATGACCTTCGTCGAGGAATCCCCCTTGGCGAGTCAGGCCGCAGAGCTGTTCGGCAGGGTAGGCGAGTGCCGGATTGTCCCGCGCAGGCAGATGGAGGCCGGCATGATGATGGCTGGCTGCGGCATTGCCTACGTGATGCGTTTCCTCCGTGCCATGACGGAAGGCGGCGTGGAGATGGGCTTCCGTCCCGACGAGGCAAAAGAGATTGCCCTGCAGACCATGCGGGGCGCTGTCGCCCTTCTGCACGAAACTGGCCTCCATCCCGAAGCCGCCATCGACAAGGTGACAACCCCCGGCGGCATCACCATCAAGGGACTGAACGAACTGGACCATGCCGCATTCAATTCGGCAGTCATACGATGTCTGAAGGCGGGGCTTGAAAAGTGAAAAGATTAAAAAGGTGAAAAGATTAAAAACAGAAGCGTCAATGGTCAAAAGGGAAAGGCTGGTAGTGAAGGTGGGTAGCAATGTGCTCACTACTGACCGGGGCAAGCTGGACATCACCCGCGTCTCGGCACTTGTGGACCAAATCGTGTGGTTGCGCGAGAAGGGTTTCGACGTAGTGCTCGTCTCGAGCGGTGCCGTGGCGTGCGGACGGAGCGAGTTGCGCGTGGACCATTCCCTCGACTCGGTGGAGCAGCGGCAGCTTTTCTCGGCAATGGGACAGGTGAAGCTTATGGGACTCTACTACGACCTCTTTCGCGAATACGGCATACACATCGGACAAGTGCTGACCACCAAGGAGAACTTCCAAAGCGAGCGGAGCTACCAGAACCAACGGGCCTGCATGGAGGTGATGCTGGAGAACGGCGTGCTGCCCGTGGTCAACGAGAACGATACGGTGAGCATCGAAGAGCTGATGTTCACCGACAACGACGAGCTTTCCGGCCTCATTGCCAAGATGGTTGGAGCCGAGATGCTGGTGCTCCTGACGGGCGTGGATGGCCTCTACGACGGCAACCCCTCCGAGCCGGGCAGCAAAGTCATCCGCCAGGTCCGTCCTGCCGACGACGTGAGCCGCTACATCCTGCCGAGCAAGAGCAGTGCGGGCAGGGGCGGCATGACATCGAAGTTCCAGACGGCCATGTCGGTGGCCGCAGCCGGCATACGCGTCGTCATTGCCAACGGCAACCGCGACGGCATCCTGCCTGCCCTCATAGAGAACCCGTCGGAAACCATCTTCACAGAGTTCAGCCCTTTTTGAGGGAAAAGCGAACAGTGAACAGTGAATAATTTGCTACCGCACTTATTTATGAATTATAATCAGTTGAGTCTTCCCTTCTGGCAAGCTAAAGAGGCGAGCAGGGCCTTGATGCTCCTTTCGGACGAAGAGCGCAGCGACATCCTCCGCCGCATCGCCGACCGCATCGAGGAGCGCACGGACGACCTTCTTGCCGCCAATGCCATCGACTTGCAGAAGCTCGAACCAAGCGACCCTCTCTACGACCGATTGCTTCTCACTCCCGAGCGCATCCGGGGCATTGCTGCCGACATGCGGAACGTCGCCTCGTTGCCCTCGCCCTTAGGTATAGTTACCAAGGAACGCACCCTCCCTAACGGCTTGCATCTGCGCCGCGTGAGCGTGCCGTTTGGTGTCATCGGTGTCATCTTCGAGGCAAGGCCCAACGTCTGCTTCGATGTCTTCTCGCTCTGCTTCAAGAGCGGCAACGCCTGCATCCTGAAGGGCAGTCACAGTGCCGACGAAAGTAATCGCGCCATCGTCGCCCTCATCAAAGAGGTCCTAAAGACCCCAGACCCTCACCATCCCTCCCTTAAGGGGAGGGAGTCCTCCCCCTTTAAGGGGGAGTTAGAGGGAGTCTTTTTGCTTCCTCCCACCCACGAAGCCACGTCGGAGCTGCTCAGTGCCGTCGGGCTTGTTGACCTCGTCATCCCCCGAGGCGGCAGAAAGCTCATCGACTTTGTGCGCGACAATGCCCGCGTGCCCGTCATCGAGACGGGAGCCGGCGTGGTGCATGCCTACTTCGACAAGGACGGCGACCTGGAGAAGGGACGCCGCATCATCCGCAATGCCAAGATGCGAAGGGTGAGCGTCTGCAACGCCCTCGACTGCCTGCTCGTCCACCGCGACCGTGCCGCCGACATCCCCTCCCTGCTCGCTCCGATGCAGGGCAAGGTGGAGATTGTGACCGACGAAGCCTCGATGGGTACGGAGTGGATGGACTACAAGCTCTCGCTCAAGGTGGTCGATAGCCTCGACGAAGCCCTGGCGCACATCGCCCGCTACGGTTCCGGCCACAGCGAGTGCATCATCACCGAAAACGAGGCAACTGCCCGCCGCTTCCAGCAGACAGTCGATGCCGCCTGCGTCTATTGGAATGCCCCCACCAGCTTCACCGACGGCGCACAGTTCGGCATGGGAGCCGAGATAGGCATCTCCACCCAGAAGCTCGGACCGCGTGGCCCCATGGCCCTCGAAGAGATGACCACCTACAAGTGGCTCATCGACGGCAACGGCCAGGTCCGTGAGTAAGTGGCAGATATTGCATGCCAAGGCTGTTGGCGAGTTCATGGACGTCATGTACTTTCTCAATTCTCAACATGACTCGACACGTCGAATCGTGTTGTTTCCCATGCGAAACTTTTTGTTTCCACTGGAGAAACAAAAAGTTTCACGCAGGAAACAATACACGAAACCGCTTGTATATGAGCTGAAAAACACGTCGGATTCATGTTAACTTAACCTTCAGTATGTCAATGTTCTAATATCGTTTATACAAGTATGTAGGTTATTTCCAAAACTTTCTCTTGAAAATAATTGCAAGTTCCGAAAAAGGTTAGTACCTTTGTGAAGAAAACCACGAAAACTGCAGACTTCTATGTTAAACTACCCCGAAACCGCTTTATCGGCCCGAGACGAGCGTCTCAGAGAAATAGCAACAAAAGCAACCATCTGCCAAAGCCAGAGTTGTCCCATCCGCGAACACTGCCTCCGTTGCATCCTGAAGGACTATGTTCCGGAGCACTATCCAGCGGTTCTCGCCGTCCATCTCGGCAATCCCAAGATGCAGACTGCGGACTGTCCGCAGTTCTGTCCCGACGACCCCGTCCGTATGCCCCTCGGCCTGAAGCGCATGTACTTCGACATGCCGCGCCACCTGGAGCGCACCGTCAAGAACCGCCTCATCAGCCTCCTCACGCGCAAGCGTTACTATCAGTACCACGGAGGTCGCCGTCCCGTCACCTCCGACGTCGAGCAACTCATCCGCCAGACCCTCCTCGCCGCCGGCTGGACGCAAGAACCCGTCTTCGACGACTACACGGAAGAGTACCTGTACTGACAGAACCGTAACGTCGTCACGACACGTCACTTCCAGTTCCAGCCCGCTACAGGCAGCACCGTGACAGACGAGCCGGATTCACGTTGTTCCCGGCTCCCGATTATAACTCCCGAGACTTAAATAATTAAGGCAATAACTTCGAGGTGCAAGTACGTTTGGCTTTTGACAAGAAGGAATTGGCAGCCCGGATGAAACGCGCTATGCAAAAGGAACTGGAGGAAGAGGGATACAAACTGAATGAGATAGTGGATGAGATGCTAAGTACGAAGTTCTGATGAAGCAGTGAACCCGCCGCAACGGGGCTGCTTTCATTCTACGGAAATGTTTGTTTTTAGTGCCTGAGCGCAAAGTTACGAAATTTTTCGCAAAAGAAAGAATCCAGTCCATGTCCTGTTACACTCGAAACGATAATTAACACAAAATAATAAGGAATCGGAAATAACAAGTCGTATTTTTTTTGTACCTTTGCGCCCGAAGAACAAGATAAGGCAGAGCTATGGACGACATCAAGCAGATATCGCAACGGCTGAAAGGCCTCCGCGAGATATTCGACATTCCCATCGAGAAGATGGCAGAGGTGTGCGAGACGACTGTGGAGCACTACCGCCGCATCGAGAGCGGAGAGTGCGACCCGGGTGTCTATCGCCTCACCCGCATCTCGAAACAGTATGGCATAGCCCTCGACGTGCTGCTCTACGGCGAGGAGCCTCGCATGAACGGCTACTTCGTCACGCGACGCGGCATGGGCCTTGAGGTGAATCGCCACAACGACTATAAGTACAAGTCGCTTGCCAGCGGCTTCAAGGGACGGGCTATGGAACCCTTCTTCACCGAGATTGAACCCTTGCCGGACGGCAGGAACCACGCCAAGAATGTCCACGACGGACAGGAGTTCATCATCGTCTTCGACGGCGTGCTGGAAATCACCATCGAGGAAAAAGTCATCGTGCTCAGATGGGGCGACAGCATCTACTTCGACACCACGCGCCCCCACTGCATGCGTGCCCTGGAGAACAGGACCGTCCGCTTCCTGACGGTAATCATATAGGAAGCCTCACCCCCCGACTCATCTGTGAGGAGAGGGGAGAACAAATGGTAAATGGTAAATGTTTAGATGGATAACAATCCTATATTGAGTCGCTTCCTGAGGCAGACGTCGTTCACCTCAGAGGAAGATTATCGGGAGAACCTCGAGTTCATCATCCCGCAGAACTTTAACTTTGCCTACGACGTGGTCGATGCCTGGGCAGAGGTGGCTCCCGACAAGTGCGCCCTGCTATGGACAAACGACGAGGGCGCAGAACGCCGCCTCTCCTTTGCCGATCTCAAGCAGCAGAGCGACCAGGCTGCCTCTTACCTCCAGACGCTCGGCATCGGGCGGGGCGACATGGTGATGCTCATCGAGAAACGCCGCCTCGAGTGGTGGATAACGATGCTCGCACTCCATAAGATAGGCGCCGTGCCTATCCCAGCCACCCACATGCTGACGAGCCACGACATCATCTATCGCAACAATGCCGCTTCCGTCAAGGGCATTATCTGCGTGGGCGAGCCTTACGTCCTGGGCGAGGTGCAGAAAGCGTTGCCCGAAAGTCCGACCGTAGATTTGCTCGTCTCCATTGGTCCGAAAGTGCCCGAAGGTTTCCACGACTGGCACCGCGAGGTCTGTCAGGCACCAGCCTTCCGCCGTCCGCGCTTCGTCAATGCCAACGGCGACACGATGATACTCTACTTCACCTCCGGTACGACTGGCGAACCCAAGATGGTGGCCCACGACTTCCTCTATGCCATCGGCCACCTCACGACCGGTGTCTTCTGGCATAACCTCACACCCGACAGCATCCACCTCACCGTGGCCGACACCGGATGGGGCAAAGCCGTCTGGGGGAAGTTCTACGGGCAGTGGTTTGCCGGAGCCTGCGTCTTCGTCTTTGACCACGAGAAGTTCACCGCCGAGAAGATACTCCGGCAGATGGAGAAGTACCGCATCACTAGCTTCTGTGCGCCGCCAACGGTCTATCGCTTCCTCATCCGCGAAGACTTCAGCCACTACGACCTCTCCGCCCTGCGCTACTGCACCACGGCAGGCGAGGCCCTCAATGCAGCGGTTTACGAGAAGTTCTACAGGCTGACAGGCATCCGCCTCATGGAAGGCTTCGGGCAGACAGAGACAACGATGACCCTCGGTACCTTCCCTTGGATGGAGCCAAAGCCCGGCAGCATGGGCAAGCCCAACGCACAGTACGAGATAGCCCTGCTCCGGCCTGACCTCACGCCATGCGAAGACGGCGAGAAGGGGGAGATAGCTGTCCGCCTGAATGAGGGACGCAAGGCCATCGGACTCTTCAAGGAATACTACCGCGACAGCAACACGACCTTCGAGGCTTGTCACGACGGCTACTACTTCACTGGCGACATGGCATGGCGCGACAAGGACGGCTACTACTGGTTCGAAGGCCGTGCCGACGATGTCATCAAGAGCTCCGGCTACCGCATCGGGCCCTTCGAGGTGGAGAGCGCCCTGATGACTCATCCTGCCGTCGTGGAGTGCGCCATCACTGGCGTGCCCGACGAGACGCGCGGCATGGTCGTCAAGGCTACCGTCGTGCTCGGCAAGGAATGGAAAGACAAAGCCTGCGACGCCCTTGTCCAGGAGCTGCAGCAGCACGTCAAGCACGAAACGGCTCCCTACAAGTACCCCCGCATCATTGAATTCGTGGATGAACTGCCCAAGACCATCAGCGGCAAGATACGCCGCGTAGAGATAAGAGAAAAAGACTATAAATAGGAGCAAGGGGCAAGGGGCAAGGAGCAAGAGAATAGATTTGGAGCATCTCCCCCTTGCCCCTCGCTCCTTGCCCCTCGCCCCTCAAAATAATAAAATATGAGAAGTTTCCTTAACGTACAAGACCTGGGCAACCTCAAAGAGGCGCTCACGGAAGCAGCCCAGATAAAGGCAGACCGCTACAAGTATCAAACGCTGGGCAAGAACAAGACCCTGCTCATGGTGTTCTTCAACAACAGCCTGCGCACCCGTCTCTCGACGCAGAAGGCAGCCATGAACCTCGGCATGAATGTCATCGTGCTCGACGTCAACGCGGGAGCCTGGAAGCTGGAGACGGAGCGGGGCGTCATCATGGACGGCGACAAGAGCGAACACCTGCTGGAGGCCATCCCCGTCATGGGCAGCTACTGCGATGTCATCGGCATCCGTTCCTTCGCCGGCCTCACTGACCGCGACTACGACTATGCCGAGACCGTCTATCACCAGTTCGTCCGCTACAGCGGCAAGCCTGTCTTTGCTATGGAGA
This sequence comes from uncultured Bacteroidales bacterium, assembly GCA_902763865.1. Classification (GTDB taxonomy): domain Bacteria; phylum Bacteroidota; class Bacteroidia; order Bacteroidales; family Bacteroidaceae; genus Physcousia. The sequence goes on from CACWTR010000043.1 coordinate 10,655, forward strand.
CGGCAACGGTGCATCCCTTGCAGGCCTTTGCCGACCTGATTACGATAGAGGAATACTGGGGGCAAGGAGCAAGGAGCAAGGAGCAGGAGAATACAATCATCCCGAGCAAATCTCCTGCCCCCTGCTCCCTGCCCCCTGCCCCTAAACCCAAGGTGGTGCTCACGTGGGCACCTCATCCCAAGTCCCTCCCGCAGGCAGTGCCCAACAGCTTTGCGCAGTGGATGCTGGCTGCTGATGTGGATTTCATCATCACGCATCCCGAAGGCTACGAACTTGACCCTGCCTTCACCAAAGGAGCCACCATCGAGTACGACCAGAAGAAAGCCTTCGAGGGTGCCGACTTCATCTATGCCAAGAACTGGAGCTGTCCGGGCGTTACTCGTCCTAAGGACTATGGCAAGGTGCTCCACGACTATCACACGATGATGCACTGGACCGTCGATGCCGAGCACATGAGCTGGACCAACAATGCCCGCTTCATGCACTGCCTGCCCGTGCGTCGCAACATGATTGTCAGCGACGATGTCATCGAGGCTCCCACCTCTCTCGTCATCCCCGAAGCAGCCAATCGCGAGATATCCGCAACAGTCGTCCTGAAGCGTATCCTGCAGAGCCTGTAAAAAAGTGAACGAATTGTCTTAATCCAATACAACAAAACAAAAATCTATGCCAAAGAAAGTGTTTGTGTCCGGTTGCTACGACTTGCTGCACTCGGGTCACGTCGAGTTCTTCCGGCAGGCCGCAGAGTACGGCGACCTGTACGTCGGGATAGGCAGCGACAAGACCATCGAGGGCTACAAACATCACAAGACCATCTACAGCGAACAGGAACGGCTGTTCATGGTCAGAAGCATCCGTTACGTGAAGGATGCCTACATCAACCAAGGCAGCGGAATCCTCGACTTCCTGCCGACGCTCGACATTGTGAAGCCCGATATCCTCGTGGTCAACGAGGACGGAGGCAGCGACGAGAAGCGCAGGCTCTGCGAAGAGCGCGGAATGGAATACGTCGTTCTGCAACGCCTGCCGCAAGAAGGTTTGAAGGCACGCAGCAGCACCGAGCTCAAGAAGACGGAAAGCAGGATACCCACCCGCCTGGACCTTGCCGGCACGTGGATTGACCAGCCATACGTCAGCCAGTATGCTCCGGGGTGGGCCATTACCATCTCCCTGGAGCCGACATTCGAGGTGAGGGAACGTTGCGGACTCAGCACCAGCACCCGCAACATGATCAAGAAGATATGGCCTTACCAGCTCCCCAACATGGACCCTGAGGTGCTGGCAAAGCTGGTCTTCTGCTTCGAGAACGACCCCGAGCGTTCCGACGGCATCATCTCCGGTGCACAGGACTCAATCGGCATCTGTGTCCCCGGCCTTTGCCGTCACTACTACAATAACCGCTTCTGGCCGGAAAGGATTGAAACCTGCAACAACGAGGAAGTGCTCTGCTGGCTGGAAGAACATCTGGCAATGATACCGATGCAGCCAAGACAGCCCGGTTGTTCCGTAGTGGAAGGGAAAGACATAACGAAGGCAAAGGTAGAGGCACTTGCCAACGCAGCTTCCCATTGCTGGGACGCAATACTGTCGCGCAATCTTGCCGACTTTGCTGCTGCGTACCGTGCTTCGTTCGAGGCACAGGTGGCAATGTTCCCTGCCATGATTCAAGGCGTGGTACAGGAATACATCGATGCGTACCGGGATAAAGTGCTGGCATGGAAGATGCCTGGTGCAGGCGGCGGAGGCTACCTGGCCTGCGTAGTGGAAGATGCCCAGACTTTTGCATCGGCTCATCCGGAAGCCATCAGACTAACCATCAGAAGACCGGGATTGTAAGCAATGAAACGCTATTGTCAGACACTGACCCTCGTGGACGACGAGGAGATGATTGAACGCTACGTTGAGGCGCACGCCCATGTCTGGCCGGAGGTGATTGCCGGTCAGCACGAGGTAGGCATACTCTCAATGGAGATTTGGAGGCACGGACGTAGCCTCTTCATGATTATGGACACCTGCGATGACTTTGATTTTGCACGCGACATGGCACGCCTCTCGACGCTGCCCCGCCAAGCGGAATGGGAGGCGTATGTGGCCCAGTTCCAAGGTTGCTCGGCAGAGGCAAGGAGCGACGAGAAGTGGCAGCTCATGGAGATGATATTCGACTCCGGCAAGTAATGCCGGCGATGCTGACAGGCAGCGGGGAAGACTCCTTCAGATGCGGTTCTTCGCTTCGCCTTGAAGGAAGGATGCCACATTGTCCGTGGCAATGTCGATGAGGCGGCGTCGTGCTGCTGCAGATGCCCATGCAATGTGGGGCGTGATGTAGCAGCGGGGAGCAGAGATAAGCGGACTTCCTTCGCGGGGAGGCTCTGCCGTCAGCACATCAGCGCCAACAGCATAAATCGTCCCTGCTGCAAGGGCATCAGCCACAGCCTGTTCGTCGAGCAGCGGTCCGCGACCTGTATTGATGAGGATGGCGGTGGGCTTCATAAGGGCGAGGCGTTCACGGTTCACGAGATGGTGCGTCTCATCCGTCAGCGGACAGTGCAGGCTCACTACGTCTGACTCGCTGAAGAGCTGTGCGTAGCCGTTTGCCTTCTGAATGCCCATCTGTCGGAGCGTTTCTTCCGACTTGCTGCTTACGGCCATTACCTTCATTCCCATAGCTTTTGCCATGCGTGCTGTCGCGGTGCCGATATTGCCGAGACCGACGATGCCCATCGTGAGGCCGTCCAGTTCGATGAGCGGCGTCTTGGTGAAGCTGAAGTCGGGGCCTTGCTGCCATTCTCCTTGTCTGACGGCTTCGGCGTGAAGGGCCACTTGATTCGTTATGTTCAGCAAGTGAGCCATCACCATTTGTGCCACGGACATGGTGCTGTATGCAGGGATGTTCGTCACGGCGATGCCGCGGCGGTGCGCCTCCCCGATATCTACTACGTTGTAGCCCGTAGCCAGCACTCCGATGTAGCGCAGTGAGGGTAGGGCAGCCATGACACCGGCATCGATGATAACCTTGTTGGTCAGCAGAACCTCGGCTCCCTCTGCCCGCTGGAGCAGTTGTCCGGGTGCCGTGCGGTCATACACGGTGAGCTCACCCAGCTCTCTGAGGCCGTCCCAGGAAAGGTCGTCGGGATTCGCTGTATGTCCGTCCAGTATGACTATCTTCATGTTCCTGTATGTCAATTGTATTTACAAGGATTCCTTGAGGATTTCCGTTATGTCCTCGGGCTTCAGGTCCATGTAGCCTGCGGGATAGACGATTGTTCCTTGCGTGATGCCGGGAATCATCTGGGCGGTGGCTCCGAGCTGGCTGATGGTCAGGGGTAGTCCTATCTCCAGCATCCAGTCCTTCAGTGCTTCGAGTCCGGCCTGGGCTATCTGCTCGTCGGTCAGTCCGTCGGGACGGATGTCCCACACGTTTTTGGCGAAGCGCACGAACTTGGGTAGTCCTGGCTTCATGGCTCGGCGATAGTATGCCATCGAGACGGAGGCCAGGCAGTAGCCGTGGGGCGCATGTGTCCAGGCTCCGATGGAGTGCCCAATCATGTGAACCATCCAGTCTTCCTTCTTGCCGAGGCCGATGAGTGTATTGAGGGCCCAGGTTGCCGTCCACATGATGTTGGAACGTGCCTCGTAGTCCTGCGGGTTCTTCACGGCGATGCGTGAGGCTGTGATGAGCGAGCGCATCAGTCCCTCGGAGAGGTAGTCGCTGGTGTTGTCGTCGAAGTCAGAGAAGTACTGCTCCATGATGTGGTTCATGATGTCGTAGATGCCGGCCTTCATCTGCTCGGCGGGAACGGTCATCGTGAACTTGGGATTGAGGATGGAGAAGCGTGGCATGAGGCGGTCGTCGAAGACGTGTCCCACCTTGAAGGTGTTCTTAGCGTCGGTTATGACGGTGCCGGCATTCATCTCCGACCCTGTGCCTGCCATCGTCAGGATGCAGCCTACGGGGAGCAGCCGCTGACCCGGTTCGGGCTGCTGCTGCTTGAGCCAGAAGCGGTCCCAGTAGTCGCCTTCGTAGAAGACGGATGCAGCCACGGCCTTCGAGTAGTCGCATACGCTGCCGCCGCCCAGGGACAGAATCAGGTCGATGCTGTTCCGACGGGCTATCTCTACGCCTTCGTTCAGTTTCTCCAGTGTCGGGTTGCTCATGACGCCCGGGTTCTCCACTATCTGCTTGCCGCACTCGCGGAGAATGGCTACGACCTGGTCGTAGATGCCGTTCTTCTTCACGCTGCCGCTGCCATAGTTGAGCATGACGACGGGGCCGTAGTTCTTCAGTTCGTCCTTGAGGTAGTTAAGGGACTCGTCACCAAAGTAGAGCTTGGTGGGGTTGTGGTATGAAAAGTTTCCTAACATGTCTGTTCTTCCTTATACATTATTATATATATATTAACCGAGCATAGCCTCGATGTCGCTCTTCATCTTCTCGGGCTTGGTGGTGGGAGCATATCGCTTGATGGTCTTGCCGTCGCGCGAGATGAGGAATTTGGTGAAGTTCCACTTGATGGAGCTTCCCAGCAGTCCTTTCGTCTGGCTCTTCAGGTACTGGAAGATGGGGTGGGCTTCCGAACCGTTGACATCCACCTTTTTCATTATCTGGAAGGTCACGCCGTAGTTCAGCTGGCAGAAGCCTTCTATCTCGCTGTCGCTGCCGGGGTCTTGCGAGGCGAACTGGTTGCAGGGGAATCCTATCACGACCAGTCCGCGGTCCTTGTATTCCTGGTTCAGCTGTTCGAGTCCGGCGAACTGGGGTGTGAAGCCGCACTTGCTTGCTGTGTTCACGATGAGCAGCACTTTCCCTTCGAACTGTGCGAAGTCAAGTTCCTTGCCCTTGCTCGTCAGGGCTTTGAAGTCATAGATTCTTTCCATTGTCGTATTTTGTGAAGTTGTACTTACGTCTCAGTTCAGCCTGCTTCTCTTCGCTTTGGCTGGTGAAGTAGCCTTTCCAGCCCGGGCAGAAGTTGATGTGCCAGCGCCAGAACCTGCCGAGCAGGGAATTGGGCTTCTTGTCGTAGTGAGCCCTGAACTTACAGTTTTCGCAGATGTGTGCCATTCTATTTGAGGTTTAGAGTTTGGAGTTTAGAGTTTAGAGTCAGTTGGGGAGTTTAGAGTTTAGAGTCAGTTGGGGAGTTTAGAGTTTAGAGTCGGGGGATTCTTTTGCTTGCAGCCGGACGATGTAGAGGCTGTAGGCCAGCACGACGACGAAGCAGACGAGGGGGACGACGTAGGATGCCGAGATGCCGTAGGCATCGCTGGCAAGTCCTTGGAGCGGTGTGAGCAGTGCTCCGCCGAGGATAGCCATGATGAGCCCCGAGGCGCCTATCTTGGCATCGTCGCCCACGCCGTCGAGGGCTATGCCGTAGATGGTGGGGAACTGCAGCGACATGAAGAAGCTGACCAGTACCAGTGCTGTGACGACCACCATGCCGCTGCCGCTCATCAGGATGACGACGAGGCAGAGCACGATGTCGGCTGCTGCTGCCCATGCCATGAGGAGTGCCGGACGGCAGAACTTCATCAGCCAGGTGAAGAAGAAACGTGCCACGCAGAAGCAGACGATGCTGGCCAGGTAGTAGGTGGCGGCGTCGGCCTCCAGGATGCCAAGCTCCTGCATGACCAGGCGGATGGTGAACGACCAGACGCATATCTGTGCGCCGACGTAGAAGAACTGTGCCACGACTCCCCAGGTGTATCGCTTGTTGCGGAAGAGCCGTGCAAAGGAGGCTCCGACCTTGCCTGCAGAGCTGTCCTTTCCCGTGGGCATCTTGGAGAAGATCATGACCACCATGATGGCTGTCAGCACGATGCCGAGGCCCATGTACGTCTCGGAGATGCTGTTGAGGGAGATGTTGCTGAGGATGAACTGCTGGCTGAGCAGGATGCCTGTGATGCTGCCGATGGGGTTGAAGGACTGCGCGATGTTCAGTCGGCGCGTGGCTGTCTGGGGCGAACCCATCGAGAGGATGTAGGGATTGGCTGTCGTCTCGAGCACGGAGCAGCCGCCTGCCAGGATGTATATCGCCACGAGGTAGAAGGGATAGCTCTCGGCCAGTGCTGCGGGCAGGAAGAGCATTGCGCCGCCCGCGTAGAGCAGGAGCCCCAGGATGATACCTGCCTTGTAGGAGTAGCGGCGGATGAAGAGCGCTGCGGGCAGGGCAAAGCAGAAGTAGGAGCCGTAGAAGGCAAACTGTATGAGCGAAGTCTGTGCGTCGGTCATCTGCATGACGCGCTTGAAAGCTGCCAGCAGCGTGTCGGTCATGTTGTTAGCCAAGCCCCAGAGCAGGAACAGCACCGAAACCAGTGCAAAGGGCAGCGCGTATCGTTTCTCGATGGTACTCATAAATTATAATTATTCTAAACTCTAAACTTAAAAACTGACTCTAATCTCTAATCTCTAATCTCTAATCCCTAATCCCTAATCCTAATCCCTAATCTCTAATCCCTAATCCCTAATCCCCTATTGGTGTATCTGCAGCTGCGGGAAGGGGAAGCCGATGCCCCGCTTGTTGAACTCCGTGTAGATGCGCTCGTTCATGTCGAAGAAGACGCCCCAGTAGTCGGCAGTGTTCACCCACACGCGGACAAGGAAGTTCACACTGCTGTCGGCCAGTTCCTTGATGGCAACGAAGGGAGCCGGGTCCGCAAGGATGCGCTGGTCGCTGCCGATGAGGTCCGCCACCGTCTGCTTCACCTTCTCTACCTCCGTGCCGTACTCCACGCCGACGATGAAGTCGATGCGGCGCAGCCCGTTCTTGTTGTAGTTCGTAATGTTGCCGCTGGACAGGGCACCGTTGGGGATGAAGAGCTCCTTGTTGTCTATCGAGGTCAGGATGGTGTGGAATATCTGAATGGCCTTCACGGTGCCGCTCACCCCTTGGGCCTCGATGAAGTCGCCCACCTTGTAGGGCTTAAAGAACAGCAGTATGATGCCGCCGGCCAGGTTCTGCAGGTTGCCGCTCAGGGCCATGCCCACTGCCATGCCTGCCGAGGCGAGCAGGGCTGCCAGGCTGGTCGTGTTCACACCCAGCGTGCTGATGACGGTGATGATGAGCAGGGTGAGGAGCGTGATATTGGTGAAGCTCTTCAGGAATGACTGGACCGTCGGCTCCACGTTCCGTCGCATCAGCATCCGTGCCACGAACCTGTTGATGAACTTGACAAGGTAGCGGCCCACGATTGCCACAAGGATTGCCAGCAGCAGACTCTTTCCGGCCTCCGCTCCCATCTTGATGACTTGCTCGATCAGCTGGTCCAGCTCACCGTTCTTGGCTGCCGAGATGACCTCTTTCCCTGCCTCCAGGGGCGCAGCTTGCAGGATATGCATCATGTTGTTCCGAATCAATTAACCAGCCGCAAAGATACAAAAAAAAAACGAAAGCTGTGCGATTTGTTGAGGATTATTAAGAAAGTAACCCCTCCGCGCCCCATCAGAAAGTCTCCGCAGCCTGATACATTTTCCCAGAGAATGCGTCATAAAACTATTGATGGTGGTGCGGACAAAGACAGGTACATATGGTTATGTTGCTCTTGTACGGCTGCTTGTTGCACATCTTTTATTACATATACACTATACTTGTCAAGCATCTCAGAAAGAATCTTGATACATGTTCTATGCTTTTATTGCCGTTTATCGTTGATTATATCTTTCAAGGAAAGAAATTTGGCTCTTTCTTTTCCTTCCAAGGAAAGATTTTCGGAATTTTCTTTTCTTTGAAAGGAAAGTTTTTGTACTTTTGCACCTGAAACCAATAACTTTGACCTATGCAGACACTGTTTATCACCTATGCACGACTGCTGGAGCACACGAGTTGTGACTTCATCAGATACCTTTATGACAGAATCCAATGGAACGAACGCCTGATAGGCATCCGTGGTGCCCGCGGTGTGGGCAAGACAACGATGATGCTCCAGCGCATCAAGATGGCGTTTCCCGATACGTCGAAGGCGTTCTACACCTCGCTGGACAATATCTGGTTTGCCAGCCATACGCTGACGGAACTGGTGGAATACCTCTATACGCATGGGGTGACGCATCTGTTTGCCGACGAGGTTCACCGCTACAAGACGTGGGCCGTGGAGCTGAAGAACATCTTCGACAGCTACCCGGACTTCAACGTGGTGTTCACGGGTTCGTCGCTGTTGCAGATAGAACAGGGGGAAGCCGACCTTTCGCGCCGCCCACGCATGTATGACATGGCGGGTCTCTCGCTGCGCGAATTCATGAAGATGAATGGCTTGGCTGACATTCCGGCGCTGACGGTTCAGGACATCGTAGAGCGCCATGTGCAGATAGCTGCTGGCATTGCGGCGCAGGTGAAGGTGCTGCCGATCTTCGAGCGTTACTTCATCGAGGGCTATTATCCATTCCGCAGGGAAACGGCGGACAGGGAAGGTTACCGAGAGCGCATAGAGCGAGTGGTGCAAACGGTCATTGAGAATGATATTCCTGCCGTGGAGGATGTGGGCCACGAGACGCTGCAGAAGATGAAACGTCTGCTGGTGGTGCTTGCAGGGTTGCCACCGTTCACCCCCAAAATCACGTCGCTCTGTCAGACCATAGACACCACACGCAATCAGCTGATACGTCTGCTGGGACTGATGGAACGGGCCTCGCTCATCCGCCAGATACACATCGAGGGTAAAGGTTTGAAGACGGTGGGCAAGCCGGACAAAATCCTCATTGACAATACCAACATCATGACAGCCATTACCTCGGCACCCGACGAAGGCAGTATGCGTGAGGCTTATTTCACAGGCCAGCTGACAGTGAGTCACGTCGTAAAGCAGTCCAAGCAGGGCGATTTCCTGATCGATGATACCTACCTTTTTGAGGTGGGTGGTGCAAAGAAAGGTTTCACCCAAATCAAGGACATGCCCAACAGCTATGTTGCTGCTGACAACCTTGAGATAGGCTTCGGAAACAAAATTCCTCTGTGGTTGTTCGGGATGCTGTACTGACCGTGGAGGCATAGCCCATGCTCCCATGTCCGTGAACAAAAGGCGAGGACCTGAATGGTTCACGGACATGGGAGCTTTGTTATGGGCTATAATTCCAACGTTAATCATATTTTTAATTCTTATAATTAAAAATTAATTATATCGTTATTTTAATATCTTCTAAGCACTCCATCACTTTGACTGTACAACCTGGTACAGATTGATATTGTAGCTTAAGCTCCGTCACCTGTCACCCTTGCCGCTTACTGCGCTGTGATACAACGGGATGCAGGGCGGTGAGGGGGTGACGGGCGGGTGACAGTGCCGTCACCTTGCTATTCGCTTATTTTCACTTTGTTAGTGCCAAAGGTGAAGGGTGAAGGGATATTTGTTAAACCGTCGTGTTGGTCTTCACGTCGTGACGTGTTGGTCATCGGGTCGTGAGTTTCCGGAATGGATGCTGTGGCATCAATAAAAGAAAAAGGTTTAGCGGACACCAATAATAATAAAGTGGAGAAACAAAGAGCGGGAACCGAGGCCGAGGATGTCGGCGCGGCTTCCCGCACTTGTACTATCTTGTACTATGAATCAATCTACCAGTCTCCTTGATTCTAATAGCCTAAAAGTCTGCCAGATTATTCTTTAACAATATTTTTTTCTGTTTTCTTGCAGAAAAAAAAAATTATCTTTGCAAGCACTTTTCATAAGCTAAACTCAAATCAAATAACTTTTTTTCATATATGAAGAATACCTACAAAACATTGCGAGAGCTCTCAATGCTCATGCTGACAGCTCTCTTCACATGGCTGCCGCCACAACAGGCATCGGCTGACGACGGCTACGAGACATTTGTTGACCAGTCGATACTGTACAACGTCTATGTTAGCGGTTCCAACACCGTCACTATTTCTGTGCCGTGCTACGACCAGGAGGGTGCCGATGCTTACATTACCGACGGTAACCTCTATGCTTCATGGGAAGGTCAGTCAGAACTGACCCTCTTCCACTGGGCGCTGTGGAACGATGGGAAAAGCATCGCTGACGATCGGAGCACCTGCCCTATCATGTTTTATACCCAGGCTCCTGGTTACTTAAACCTGACGTTAGGCAACACCACGAATGTGCAACGGTTGAACCCTCATAACTGGACTTCCTTCAATGTCGTCCGCAACGACGACAAACGTACTTTCAGTGCATCGGCTACCTGGGTGGTGCCCAAGGAGTTGCGAGGCAAGAAGATAACGCTCCGTTGGCGTGTGAGGCGCGACGGAACCGGCCGTCATGATGTATGGCTCGACGATAAGGGCACTCTCAAGGGACCCGACCCCATCACGTTGCCTGCAGCCAACCCTGTGTCACCGCCTTTTATCACCAATGCAACGATGGACCACACCAAAAAGGGCAAGATAATAGTGCCTTGGACTATGATTCCGGATAAGATAGACAAGCTCCGCTATGAGTACACCGATGCTAATGGCAGGAAGCAGAGTGCGGATATGCCGACCACCTCTAACAGCGGCATCGTCCTGCTCAATGCCAACGAGCCTCACCGCGACTTCCGCATCATAGCCGACTACTACGAGCCGAAGACTGTGGGCGAATATCTCATCAAGGACGCAGCATCGACGCCGGTCAACCTTGCCATGATCCATGCTTCTCACGGTCTGACCGTCCGTCCGTTGGGAGGCGTCAAGTCGAAGGTGGAGGTGAAGTGGAACATCGGCAACATAGATGATGCCGACATATCCGAGATTGACTTCTTTGAGATTCAGCGCTCGCTGACTGGTAAGGAGGAAGACTTCGTCACCATTGGTCAGGAGCCCTTCGCCCGCGCCGGCTCCAATGCCAAGAGCGTTTATACTTTCGTAGATAGCACATTTATCGATGCCCTCACCGAGTCGATGCTCAAGGATGGCTACACGCTCGAAAATCTGACCTACCGTGTGCGCCGTGGCGTAACCGCAAACTGGGGATGGGGCAGTGAGAACACCTGCGTCAACACCTCTAAGTGCGTGGTAGATAATCTGCACCTGCTGCGCATAGACAATTGTTCAGCCAAGTGGGAAGATGAGCGTGCCTATACTGTCCGCGTGTCGTGGAACTATGTCAACGAGGTGGGCGCTGTGTGGGACAACCGTGCTAAGATGACACTCCACATCACCTCGAAGAACTCCGCCGGCGAAGTGGTGGAGGAGAAGGATGTAGAGCTGAGTAATGAGAATCGCGAGCAGTGCTACAAGATTGTTGACCTCAGCCGCCCCTGCGTGAAGTATGATATTAAGCTGAATGTGGACCGCGGCTCCTCGCCCATCAATGTCTATGACAAGAACAAGATGGAGGACTACTACTTCCCCATCAACAACGAAAACGACTGGGCCACGTTCAAGAAAAAGGTAGAAGATGCCAAGGGTCAATACGATGTGAATGCCCGCCTCTACGCCGACATCACTATTACCGACCCTGCCGGCACCAATAATGCTGCCTATCGAGGCACGTTCGACGGTAACGGCCACGCACTGACCTTCAATAAGTCAGGCGTTACAGAGCAATACATGGCTCCCTTCCGCTATGTCGGCAATGCACGATTCATCGGTCTGCATACCAAAGGCACCATCAGTACCAGCCAGAAGTTTGCAGGTGGTCTCATTGCCCGTGTAGTGGAAAACGCGAACGTTATCATCGAAAACTGTCACTCGACTATGACGCT
>CACWTR010000044.1 GCA_902763865.1 uncultured Bacteroidales bacterium
CCCCTCTGCGGGGAGAGGGGAGCAGTCGGGCGTAGTGTCGATGATGCGGTAAAAGCCTCCCCCGTCCCCTCCAAGGGAGGGGGGAAAGGGCCGCCATTCCCCATCGCCTCCCGTAAGGGCGGGGAGTTCTGTGCGGACGTATGTGCCGATGAAGGAGATGCTGCCTACGCTGACCGTGTCGGGTTTCAGCCCCGCCAAGTCCAAAGTGCCCGGGTCGATGCTGAAGTCCTCGAAGGGCACAATAATATAAGGTACGTGCGCGCGAGGCTGCTGCTCCTGCTCGAAGACAATCTGCCCAGCCTCCACGCGGTCCAATCTGTAGTACTTCCCCTTCCCCGCATCCGGCTCCGTCGGCAAGATGACAGTTGCCATCTGGCCTGCGGTGAAGGTGACAGGGTCTTCTGTTACCGCTTCCTTTTCCGGCCAGACATCGTAGAGTACCTCGCCGTCGCGCTCAAAGTGAACGAGCATGGAACGGTAGTGACGCACAGGATACTTATTCCGATAATAAGTATCAAACTCTGATAAAGCTATATATGGATTTGGTGGTCCAAACAGGCATTCTCCATCATTCCATTCCGTAATGCCTATTCCTTGAATGATACGACCGCCATACGAACTATTTATCCATGGTTTTTCTGTGTTGATAGGGGTTTCCCCATCCAAATCAACGTACTTCAATGGTCTTACGCCTCCGAAATCCCCCTCCTTTATTTCTTTAATAACGCCATAGTCATACATACCACAAGGAGGGGAACATGTTGCATTTGCCCCTATTAAATCCCAGTAAGAAAGTTCTTTCCCTATGCTCCAATCAAACTGATATACATCTCCTGGCCATATTATATAACCATCTTCCCTAGGAGGAATAGTTACCATAATGTGACTACTATTTCCATAGTAATCTCCTTTAGATACAAAAAGTGTAAGAGAGTCTGCCCACTCTGGTCCATTAGTATATACCTTATTATATACAATGTCTTTGTCTGTATATTCCCCTTGCACATAATACTCTATTGTCTCAAAGTTCGCCACCCATTCATCGCCAACCTTCGAGTACCAACTATCGTATTTCAAGGTATCAAGACGAATCTCTGTCCACCTAGTCCCTTCGGGGAAATACTCTACATGTCCCATCTTTGATACAAAGTTAGAAAACTTGAAGATTTCTTGTCCATTGACCTCGCAGTTCACGAAGAAGCGATTATTCCCACTTGCTTCAAACCCCCATGTATTAAGAGGACCAAATTCGCTGCCTATACCTTCTATCCACCATCCAGACGAGTAATCCTCAAAAGAAGCATCCACTCTATTCACATATAGACAATGTCTGCTTATTCCATTTATTTCTGTTACTCCATTCTTGTTGTTTCGCATCTCGATTTTCCACTCTGGATGGATTGGGTCTGACGTAATGGATGTGAATCCTTCAGGAATCCGAAAGTCATATAAGAGGCAACTTTCTTTAGAACCGCTAGGAATAAAATAGACTTTACCTTCTATTTCGTATAGAGCCAACTTATATACGGTAATGCTATCGTTATTCTCATTGAACGTGTATAATTTCTTGCAGTTCATGTCTGAGATCAAAGTGTCTCCCTTGATGAGGTAGCTGTACTTATAATCAGGAAATATGTCGAAAGCTTCCACATTATGATATAGCATATTCCAGACTTTTCCTTCTTCCACAAACTGATGGCTTATTTGGGCTATTGTACTTAAGCACAACAGACTTGATGCAAATAGAATAAAAATTCGTTTCATAATTTGATATTTTATATATTTAATTGAAAGGAGAAACTTTTTCATGGCGTTTGGTATATTAAGATTATGAATTATATCGGTGTTTCAATGGCAAATATAGTTGCTTTTTGCCAATTAGCCAATAAAAAGAAGTCCGAAGTGGTCCGAAACAGGTGATTTTATACCGAAAATCACAGAAGTTGGTTGCATGAAACAGGGAAATGTGATAATTTTGCGAAGTGAAAACGAATACATTTATGCAAAAGACGATTTTATCTGTCATCTCATTCTGTTTGCTGCTGCTTGCGTTTTCTTGCAAGGAAGCTACGAAAGAAGGACACCCTTTGTCAGAAAGCATAGAGCAGGCGTGGCAGGAAGCGGAAACTTCACTGCCGAAGGCTTTGGCAAGTGCCGCGATGGTGCGAGACTCCGTCGGGAACGCCCCTGAGTATGTCCGAAAGAGGTACGATTTGCTGACCATTCGCCTGCGCGACAAACAGGACATGCCGGCAACGTCTCCCGACTCGGCCTTGCACGTGGCATCTTATTTTGAAGGATGCGAAGATGTCATCTGGGGGGAGCGTGCCTATTACTACCTGGGCAGTGCCTACCGCGACCTGAAAGACTATCCCCGGGCTGTGAGCTGTTTCCTGAAGGCTGTCGATGCAGCTGTGCAGAGTCCGGCGGATGCCGATACCCTGATATGGCAGAACGCCCTTTCCCAGCTGGGGCATCTCTATATGCTGCAGCTGAACTACGAAGAGGAGTTGGCCGTTAAGCTTCAAGCCGTCAGTCTGGCAAGGCAGTCCGGCAGGAACCTGGGATTTTATCTGGCAGAAGCAGCTGCTGCCTACAAGCACCTGAACGACACGCTTCGCTGCCTCCGGTGCACCGACGAAGCGTATCGCATTATCCGAGAAGAAAAGTTCCCCCCTAAGTACGGGAGAGTGCTGGGGTACATGCTGGTGACATACTCCGGCTACAAGCGGTACGAGAAGCTCGATACCCTGCTCGGATGCCTGTTGCACCTTCCGGAGGGCCGGCGCCCTTACAACTACGAGCTGTGCCTCGCCAAGTTCCACGAGCATTCTGGTCGCACAGACTCCGCCATCTTCCACTACAAGGCCTGCTACGACAGTGAGCAGGCCCTGCCCGGACGGTACGAGGCTTCAGCCGGTCTGCAGCGGTGCTATATGCAGAAGGAAGACTTCCGCCGGGCCGCCGAGTGGGGCTGCCGCCTCTATGACATCAACGACTCCATCATTGCACGGCGCGAATTCGAGGAGACACAGAAGGCCCGGGACACATATACCTATTACCGCGACCGCGAGAAGGAGCAGGCCATCATGCTGCGGGACGAAACGTTGGCCCGACGAAACCAGGCCATCATGTTCGTCTCTGTCATCATCGGACTGGCCTTGGTGAGCACTATCATGGCAGGGCTGGCCTTCTACTACTTCCGCAGGAAACGCTTCATGGAGGAAATCGTCGGCAGGGACAGGCTGCTCGAGTCGGCCAGGGAAGAGATTGACGAGCACCTGAAGGAACTGAAGCAGAACGAGAAGATAAACAAGGACCTGACCCAGATAGCCTTGTTCGGAAATGCGACGGAGGGTGCGGAAGACGTCATCAGACATTTCCTGCTGGCCAGCTCCGGCAAGGTAAGCCTCGGGAAGGACTCCTGGAAGATGCTGATGAGTGCCGTGGAGACTCTGTACCCAGGGTTCCTTGAGGCAGTAATGGACCGGCAGCAGGGACATTTGCACGAGCCGCTGCTGCGGACGATTTGCCTGCTGAAGATTGGAATGAAACCCTCACAGATAGCCCGGGTCATGGATGCCAAGAAACAGACGGTCTGGAGTCGCGTGAAGAGGGCGGAGGAAATGTGCGGAAGCCTTCTCCGGGCTGACTGAAGCTGTTCAGTATCGTTTGACTTCTTCTATTTCCTCAATCTTCTTGAGGTCGCGGATGATGGCTTGTATGTCGCGGACGTCGTGGACGTCGAAGTTGATGTCGGCGGTGAAGAGTCCGTCGCTGGTCTCGATGTGGAGGCTGTGCATGTTGACGTTGAGCTGTCCGGAGAGGATGCCCGTTATCTGGTGGAGCACGCCTACGCGGTCGAAGCCGACGATGTGGAGGGTGGCGGGGAAGGAGAGTCCGCCGTGGGTGTCCCATTTGGCGGAGAGTATCTGGTTGCCGTCGCTGACTTTGAGTCGCTTGGCGATGTCGCACTGCCGCTTGTGGATGACGATGTGCTGGTCGTGGTCGATGTAGCCGAGCACGTCGTCGCCGGGGATGGGGTGGCAGCAGTCGCAGATGACGTAGCGTCCGATGGTCTCTTCGCTGAGGATGAGTGTCTTCTTGCGGTCTATGCGGAGGGGGGTTGCTGTCTCCCCCGTCCCTTCCGAAGAAGTGGTGGCTGGGGCGGCGGCTGTCTTCCGCTTGAAGATGGTCAGGTATTTCTTCCACTTCTTCTTGCCGGGGTTCTTCTTGTTGAGTGTTTCCAGGTCGGCATCGCCCAGGGTGATGGTGCGCGAGCCGATGGCGGAGAGCAGCTCTTCGCGTGTGCCGAGCTCGTGGAAGCGGCACAGCTTGTCGATGTTGATGCTGTTGGGTTCCTTTTCGTGCTCCTGGAAGAATTCGTTCAGTATCTCTTCGCCAGCCTTCTGCTTCTCGCGTTCTTCGCGGCGCAGGATGGCCTGTATCTTTCCCTTGGCTTTGGCGGTGGTGGTGATGTCGATCCATTTCCCATCGACTTTCTGGTTCTTGGAGGTGAGGATTTCCACTTGGTCGCCGCTCTGCAGGACGTGGCTGATGCCTACGAGCTTGTGGTTGACCTTGGCTCCGATGCAGTGGGTGCCGAGGAAGGTGTGGATGCTGAAGGCGAAGTCGAGGACGGTGCAGCCTGCCGGCATGGTCTTGAATTCTCCTTTCGGTGTGACGACGAATATCTCGTTGGCGAAGAGGTTTAGCTTGATGGCGTCGAGGAAGTCGATGGCGTTTGGTTGCGGGTCGTCGAGGATTTCGCGGATGGTGTAGAGCCATTTGTCGAGTCCGCCGGAGCCTGTGCCGCCCGGCTCGTCGTCGCCCGTTTCTCCTTCCTTATATTTCCAGTGTGCTGCGAAGCCGTGTTCTGCAATGTCGTCCATGCGGCGGCTGCGTATCTGCACTTCCATCCAGTTTCCGGCTTCGCTCATGAGGGTGGTGTGCAGGGCTTGGTAGCCGTTGGCCTTGGGGGTGGAGAGCCAGTCGCGGAGTCGGTCTGGCCGGGGCTTGTAGATGCTGCAGGCGGCGGCGTATATCTTGAAGCACTCGGCGGTTTCGTCCATGCCTTCTTCCACCTCGAAGACGATGCGCACGGCCAGGATGTCATAGACTTCGTCGAAGGTGACATGCTTCGTCTGCATCTTGTTCCAGATGCTGTAGGGCTTCTTGATGCGTGCCTTTATCTCGTAGCGCAGTCCCATGGCGTCGAGCTTCTGGCGGATGGGGACGGTGAAGCTCTCGAAGGAGGCGATGAGGCTGTCGTGCTCCTTGTCCAGCTGTGCCTGAATGCTGCTGTACTCTTCCGGATGCTCGTAGCGGAAGCTGAGGTCTTCGAGTTCTTCCTTGACCTTGTTCAGCCCGAGGCGATGTGCGAGGGGGGCGTAGATGTAGAGTGTCTCGCCTGCTATCTTGTACTGCTTGCCGGGGAGCTGGCTGCCGAGGGTGCGCATGTTGTGGAGGCGGTCGGAGATTTTGATGAGGATGACGCGTATGTCCTCGCTCATCGTGAGCAGCAGCTTCTTGAAGGACTCGGCCTGCACGGAGGCTTTGTCTCCGAAGATGCCGCCGGATATCTTTGTCAGCCCATCGACAATCTGTGCTATCTTCGGGCCGAAGATGTTGGCGATGTCCTCTACGGTGTAGTCGGTGTCCTCTACGACATCGTGGAGCAGTGCCGAGCAGATGCCGGTGCTGCCGAGGCCAATCTCTTCGCATGCGATTTGCGCTACGGCGATGGGGTGCATGATGTACGGTTCGCCTGAGAGTCGGCGCACGCCCTTGTGGGCTTGCTTTGCGAAGTTGAAGGCTTTGTCGATGATTTCGGTGTGCTTGCGGTGGTGCGATGCAAGATAGGTGTCGATGAGGTGTTGGTAGGCTTCGCTCACCATCTTCTCGTCTTCCATTTCCCGGGGGGTCATGTCTTCCATAGGTTCTTCCGGTCTAACGTTAAAACAGTCTTTATTGTGTTCAGTTCACTCTGATTTTCTGTCCTGTATAGATGTATGTGCCCTTGATGCCGTTGAGCGACTTGATTTTGGCTACGGTGGTGCGGTTCCTCGATGCGATGTCGCTCAGGGTGTCGCCCTTGCGGACCGTCACGGTCGTGCCGCCGCCACCGCTCCGGCTTCTGCCCCTGCCCCTTCTTCTGGCCGGTGCGGTCATGGGCACGTCGGGAACGGTCTGTATCTCTGGTACCGGGGCGTAGATGGAGTCGCCTGCCTCGATGAAGGTGTTGATGGCAGCCGTGGGGAGGCGAAGGGTGCAGATGTGCGACTCGCCCGGAATGAGCGAGGTGCGGTACTGCGGATTGAGGGCGCGTAGCTCGTCCCGGCTGATGCCGGTCAGCTCGGCGATGCGTTCCATGTATATATTGCGACTGATTTGCAGCGTGTCGGTGCCTTGCGGCAGCTTGGTGTTGACGGGGCAGATGTTGTGGTCGCAGTAGTAGTTCATGATGTAGTTGGCAGCGATGAAGGCCGGCACGTAGCCGCGTGTCTCGGCAGGCAGGTAGGGATAGATGGTCCAGTAGTCCTTGGAGCCGCCGGCCCGCTTGATGGCTTTGTTCACGTTATTGGGTCCGCAGTTGTAGCTGGCGATGACCAATGTCCAGTCCCCGAAGATGGCGTAGAGGTCGTGCAGGTAGTGGGCGGCGGCATAGCTGGCCTTGATGGGGTCGCGGCGCTCGTCGATGAGGCTTGTCACCTCCAGCCCGTACTGTTTGCCTGTGCCTATCATGAACTGCCAGAGTCCCACGGCACCGGCCCGGCTGACGGCAGTCGGGTTGAGTGCGCTCTCGATGATGGGCAGGTAGCGGAGTTCCAGTGGAAGCTGGTAGCTCTCGAGTGCTTCTTCGAAGATGGGGTTGTAGAAGTTGCCCATTCCCAGCAGCACGGCTACGGACTGGCGCAGCCGTCCGCTGTAGAGGTCGATGTACTTCTGCACGACGTTGTTGTAGGGCATGTCGATGATGTTTGGCAGGCGTCTGAGTCGTCGGGCATAGGTTTCGGCATCGTACTCGGGGTTCTCTCCTGTCGATTCGCAGTTCTCGTCGAAAAGCAGGAACTTGCTTGTCTGCCAGCTGGCCAGCAGGCTGTCTATCTCCTGTGTCTGCATGCCTTCCGGCAGTTCGAGGGTGTTCAGGCTGTCGTCTGTTTCCTGAGCCAGCGCATGAGGCATGGGGCAGAGGGCAAGGAACAGGGCAAATACTATCTTGCAGGGTTTGTAGGGCATGTTGGTCATATCGTTGAATGTTATTTCAGAAGTTGAGCACGCACTGGATGCCGTGGGTCGTGCGGCGGCGGTGCATGTCGATGCGTTCAGTTTCGATGAAGGTGGGCTGGATGTGGAGGCTCAAGTCGCGCGAGATGTCGAAAGTGGAGAGCTCGGCATCGACGTATGCATCGATGACGGAGAGGAGATAGACGCCCGCGAAGGCGAAGATGCTCAGGTCGCGAAAGCGCCGGAAGCTGTCCTTCCTGCTCTTGAAGATGGACTGGAAGCGTCCTTCCTGCCCTACGATGCTGTAGCGGGGCGGCAGCATCTTCTCGTAGCTCTTCGTGTCGGGGTCGCTGTCGGAGATGTCGAGGTAGGCTTGCGAGTAGTCGTTGTACATCTGGGTGTTCCACGTCAGGGCGTAGATGCAGCCAATGAAGCCGCCGTAGAAGATGGGCAGTTTCCAGTATTTACGGTTGTAGAACTGTCCGGCTCCGGGTATGACGAGGGCGAGCCATGTGGCCCGTATGGGGTCGGGCTTGAAGTTGGCAAGGTCACGCCGCAGTTTCTTCCCGCTCAGGATGTTGTCGGTGATGGCGTAGAGTGCCGCCGTGTCGATGGCAAGGGAGTCGTCCTTGTCGATGGCGAGGGAGTCGATGGAGGGCACACGGTCCCCTTCCTGAGCCCAGGCCGTAGGACAGCAGAAGCTGAACGGCAGCCAAGGCGCAAGGAGCAGGATTGCCAGGAGAAGTGTGTGCCGACGGGTCATCATTCGCGGAGTTTGTCGAGCAGTTCGATGATGCGTTCCAGTTCAGCCTCTCCGGAGAAGGGGATGCTGATTTTCCCCTTGCCGCTCTCGGAGCACGTCATCTCGACGCGTGTCTTGAAGATTTTCCTCAGCCCCTCGCGCAGCTGGTTGTAGTCGGCGCTCAGGTTGGAGCCTTTCTGCCGGATGCGTGTGCCGGTTTTTGTCTTGACGGATGCACCCTCGCTGAGCTGCTTCACCATGTCCTCTATCTTGCGGACGGAGAGGTGGTCCTTCTTCATCTCGGCAAAGACCTTGAGCTGTGCTTCGGGGTCGGAGAGGGCGAGCAGGGCGCGGGCGTGGCCCATGTCTATTTCGCGGTTGCGCAGGGCGACCTGTACGCTGGCGGGCAGTTTGAGCAGCCGCAGGTAGTTTGTCACGGTGGCGCGGTTCTTGCCCACGCGTTCACTGAGCTGTTCCTGGGTCAGGTTGTACTGTTCGATGAGGTTCTGGTATGCCAGTGCCACTTCGATGGCCGTGAGGTCCTGCCGCTGAATGTTCTCGACGAGGGCCATCTCCATCATGTTCTCGTCATCGACGGTGCGGATGTAGGCGGGGATGGTGACGAGGCCCACGCGCTGGCTGGCCCGCCATCGGCGCTCGCCGGCGATGATGACGTAGGTGCCGTCGCCCATGTCGCGCAGGGTGATGGGCTGTACGATGCCTATCTGCCGGATGCTGTTAGCCAGCTCCTGCAGGCTGTCGTCGTCGAAGTCGCGGCGCGGCTGGTTGGGGTTGGGGCGTATGTTGTCCATGCGCACCTCGATGAGGTTCGACGAGCCGCTGGTGTGCACCTCTTCTTCTGTCTGCAGCAGGGCGTCGAGTCCTCTGCCCAGTGCCTGTCCCTGATATTTCTTCTTAATGGCCATATCTGTCAATTCATAATTCTTAGTTCATAATTGCGTTTCGTTCAATTCATTTTCATAGTCCGTCATTCATAATTCATAGGTTGAAGTCAGTCAGTCTGTTTCCCTGCGGCGGGAAGAATTATGAACTATGAATTGCGTGAGAGTATTTCCTGTGCCAAGGCCAGGTGAGCCTTGGAGCCTGCGGCATCGGCATCGTAGAGGATGGCGGGCACGCCGTGGCTGGGAGCTTCGCTGAGCTTGACGTTGCGCTGGATGACGGTCTTGAAGACGAGTTCGCGGAAGTGGCGCCGTACTTCCTCGTAGATTTGGTTGGCAAGGCGCAGGCGGCTGTCGTACATGGTCAGCAGGAATCCTTCTATCTCGAGTTGGGGATTCATGCGTGTCTTGACAATTTTGATGGTGTTGAGCAGCTTGCTGATGCCTTCCAGGGCGAAGTATTCGCACTGCACGGGGATGATGACGCTGTCGGCTGCCGTGAGTGCGTTGACCGTGATGAGGCCGAGGCTGGGGCTGCAGTCGATGAGGATGTAGTCGTAGTCCGCCACGATGGGCTGCAACAGTTCCTTCATGATGCGCTCCTGGTTCTTGAAGTGGAGCAGTTCAATCTCTGCGCCCACCAGGTTGATGTGCGAAGGCACGATGTCGAGGCCCTCGATGTCGGTCGTATA
Source organism: uncultured Bacteroidales bacterium (assembly GCA_902763865.1). Classification (GTDB taxonomy): domain Bacteria; phylum Bacteroidota; class Bacteroidia; order Bacteroidales; family Bacteroidaceae; genus Physcousia. The sequence goes on from CACWTR010000044.1 coordinate 9,564, forward strand.
GATGATGTCGCGGATGCTGACCTGTCCGAGCAGGGCGTTGTAGATGGAGTGGTCTATCTTGCTCACATCGACACCCATGCCGCTGGAGGCGTTGGCCTGCGGGTCGGCATCTACGAGCAGCACTTTCTTCTCCAGCGTTGCGAGCGAGGCGGCCAGGTTCATGCTTGTCGTGGTCTTGCCCACACCGCCCTTCTGGTTAACGATTGCAATGGTTTTGCTCATATACAGTAGGCTTAATTTTTTGCAAAGATACAGCAAAAGTGCGAGAAGTCGGGACTTTTCCTCTGTTATTCTGCCATAAATGTTGATAAACGTCCCATTTTGTGGATAACTGAGGCGGGAAAGTTTTTCTCTTTCCCCTTTTTTCCGTACTTTTGCCGTCAAAATCAGACATCATGGCAGACAGTCCTATCAGTATCCTGACCCGCCAACGCTCCCTGCTGCAGACGGAATACGCCTACGAGAAGGAAGAGTTTCAGCGGCTCACCGAGACGACCGGCATCGACAGCAAGGTGCGGCGCGGCACGGCGTGGTTCCCCGTCTCGTTGGGGCGAAGCTACCGCAACTCGCTGGACCAGCTGGTGGTGGAGGTTTATAGGGGGCAAGGAGCGAGGGGCATGGAGCAAGGAGCGAGGGGCATGGGGCAAGGAGCAGGGGGCATGGAGCAAGGGGCTGACGATGAGGCCGAGCCATCCCTCTTCGAGCCGGGCAAGCCTGTCTGTTTCTTCACGGAGGATGCTTCCGGCTTGCGGCACGGCACGGGCGGAATGCTGCACTACTACAAGTTCGTGGCTCAGGTGAGCTACGCCGAGGAGGACCGCATGGTGATTGCCCTGCCCGGCGAGGAGGCCCTGGTGCAGTTGCAGGCTGGTCAGCGCACGGGCGTACAGCTGTACTTCGACGAACAGACGTACCGCCTGATGTTCGAGGCCCTGGACAGCGCAATCAGCGCCAAGACAGGCCGCCTGGCCGAGCTGCGCGACATCTTCCACGGTTCGCTGCCCGCCGGCAAGTTCACCTTCGATGCAGTACGCTTCCCTTGGCTCAACACGTCGCAGCAGGCAGCCGTGAACGAGGTGCTGTGGGCCAAGGATGTGGCCGTGGTCCACGGTCCGCCGGGAACGGGCAAGACGACGACGCTGGTGGAAGCCATCTACGAGACGCTGCACCGCGAGAATCAGGTGCTGGTGTGTGCGCAGTCGAACATGGCAGTGGATTGGATTGCCGAGAAACTTGTGGATCGCGGGGTGAGTGTGCTGCGCATAGGCAACCCGACGAGGGTCACGGACAAGATGCTGAGCTTCACGTATGAAAGGCGCTTCGAGTCGCATCCCCTCTACACGGACCTGTGGGCTGTGCGCCGTGCCATCGGCGAGCTCTACGCCCATCGCAGCGGCAACACCGAGGGGCGTCACCAGAAGATAGCACGCCTCAGGGAGCGGGCTGCCGAGATGGAGTTCACCATCAATCAGAGCCTTTTCGACAGTGCCAAGGTGATAGCGTGCACACTGGCTGGTTCGGCCAGCCACCTGCTGACAGGCATGAAGTTCGGCACGCTCTTCATCGACGAGGCGGCGCAGGCTCTGGAGGCTGCCTGCTGGATAGCTATCCGCAAGGCGCACCGCGTGGTGCTGGCTGGCGACCACCGTCAGCTGCCGCCCACCATCATGAGTCCCGAGGCGCTTCGCGGCGGGCTGGACCGCACCCTGATGCAGGCTATCGTGGAGAACAAGCCCGCTGCGGTGTCGCTGCTGCGGGTGCAGTACCGAATGTGCGACACCATCATGCAGTTCCCCAATCATGAGTTTTACGGCGGCAAGCTGGAGAGTGCGCCCGAAGTCAAGTACCGCGGCATCCTCGACTGGGACTCCGCCGTGGAGTGGATAGACAGCCCCGACGGAGAAGGAGGCGAGCAGAGCGACGGCCTCTCCCGAGTGAATCCTGCCGAGGCGGTCCTGACGCTCGAAACCCTCAAGCGTTATTTCGAGAAGATAGGCACCGAGCGCATCCTGGAGGAACGCATCGACGTAGGCATCATCTCCCCCTACAAGGGGCAGATACGCCTTCTGCGCCGTCTGCTCAAGAAGGATCGCTTCTGGAGGCCCTTCCGCAACCTTGTCACCGTGAACACGGTAGATGGCTTCCAGGGGCAGGAACGCGACATCATCGTCATCAGCCTCGTGCGCTCGAATGCTGAAGGCGACATCGGCTTCCTGCGCGACCTGCGGCGCATGAACGTAGCTATCACCCGTGCCCGGATGAAGCTTATCCTTCTGGGCGACCGCACCACGCTGTGCCGCATGCCCTTCTACCGCCGACTCTCGGAATACGTTGACGCCAGCTGGTAGCGCCTTCTAAACGAACTATTTTCTCCGGGTAAAGGTCGTCCTGTAAAAAACCTCACGAGCTTATGGGCAACACCTCACGAGCTTATGGCCAACACCTCGCGAGCTTTTGGGCAACACGTCACGAGCTTATGGGCAATGGCTCGTGTGCTTTTCAAATAGAAGAAATGTTATCCATCCTACAGGCTGAACAGGAACTGCCGGTCCAGCGTTCACTCACTGGATGACGCGGAAGCGGATGAGGCGGTCCACCTTGATGCCTAAAAAACATCAATAAAGGAAAGAGCAAGTGGCTAAATTAGCATATAAGTTGATTTGTTCGTCAAAACATTTGGAAGAATCAACTTTTATGTTTATTTTTGCAGCAGTTTGTTGAGGAATCATGGAAAGGAATCTGCTAATAGAGTTGCTTGAAGACGGCGAAAAGGTCAGTCTCTACTCGCCTCACTTTGAAGGAGAGGAGTATTCGGAATTCGAGAAATTCCTCCTGACATATAGAGAAACTTACCCCGATGATGTGCGTCAGTTGGTTTACAGACTTGATATCATCAAACGCGATGGAGCCGAAGACAGGCATTTCCGTTACGAGGGAACCATGCGAGACAGGGTAATGGCTTTACCTTCACATTTGGAGACTACATCTCTAAGGCTGTATTTGTTAAATATCCAATCCAGAATCTTGATACTGGGTAACGGCGGGTTAAAACAGACTGCCACGTATCAGGAAAACGAGAATCTGCATCGTCAGGTCAGGACTCTACAGAAGATTGATATCGAATTAAAGCAACGGGAGAGAGAAAAGGTGATTGTTGTCAAAGGCACAGAACTGCTGGGCGAACTGTCGTTTACGATAGATGAATAAGGAAAGGAGGCCAACATGAAGACAAACAAGATAATGGATGAGATTCGCAGTACAATTTCTCCCGAAATGAAGCTGCAGATGGATTTGTCCGTTGCAATAGCAAATCGTATTTACAGTATTCTGGAGGCGAAAGGAATGTCTCAGAAAGAGTTTGCTTGCCTGATGGGGAAAACAGAAACGGAAGTGAGCAGATGGTTGTCTGGAACTCACAATCTGACGATGGCGACGATTTGTAAAATTTCTGCTGCTCTCGGGGAAGACATAATCCGGGTCACCAATAATGTGTACGAGCCTGTCTCCGAAGTGGAGTCATTGTATGCCGCAGAGCCATGAAGAAATAAAAGACTTTCCCCTCCGCCCTACAGATAGAACAGGAACTGCCGGCTTGCATATTCCCACTGGACGACGCGGAAGCGGATGAGGCGGGCCAGGAGGGTGATGACCTTCGGGCGGGGAAGGCGGGTGCTGCGGACAATCTGGTTCAGCGAGAGCCGATGGTCGCGCAGGACATCGAGTATCTTTTTGACGGATTCGGTATAGGTCATCATGGTGCCTCGGGGATTCTGCGACTCGCGCCAGAGGGCCAGATGCACGGGCGAGGCGACGATGTTCTCGTCGGCAATGCGAAGATAGGCTACCGGTTTGCCGTCCTCGCCGACAGCGCAGATGGGGCGACGGTCGGAGAGAGGGACAGTGGCGACTACGATGGTGTGCCCCTCGACGTGATAGGTGTCGAACCCTATGCTGGCTTCCGGACGGCAATAGCGGTAGGCAGCCTGGTGCATCATGAAAATTTCCTCTTCGGAACGGACACCGGACATGTTGCCGTCGTCGCGGACACCAATCAGCAGCCGTCCGCCGTCGGTGTTGGCAAATGCCGATACTGACTTGGCCAACTTCCGGGCATCGGAGACGCGATACTTGAAGTCCTGCTGCTGGTGCTCGCCCTCGCTGATGAGGGAGTGAAGGTAATGTCTGTCGTCCATCCTCGTTTTATTTAGGTGGGTTCTATAAATTAGCTTTGGATTGCTCTTAGGCTATTTTCGAGCAGATTTGACTTCAAACCCGCCGAAGCGTAGCAGGCTACGGTTCAAGGGACTGAAGGCAAAGATGCCGAAAAGAACACCTTTAGAAGATGGGGCAAAGTTACATAATAATAAGGAATAAATGAAAGGGGAAAGCAAAAAACTTGAGAAAGGGGAAAATAACCTTAATCTCTAATCCCTAATCTCTAATCTTTTTACTATCTTTGTGCCATAAAAAGATACATTCCATGCCAAACAGACCTTTGATACTCGTCTCGAATGACGATGGCGTACAGGCACAGGGCATCAGGGAACTGACCCGTATGATGCAACAGCTGGGAGACGTCGTCGTAGTGGCCCCCGACGGCCCGCGCAGTGCCGCCTCGTGCAGCATATCGCCCATAACGAATATTACCGTGAAGCTCCTGCACGAGGAGGAAGGCTTGCACATATATCAGTGCAGCGGCACACCCACCGACTGCGTGAAGCTGGCGATGGACGGCCTGCTGGGGCGCGTGCCGGACCTCATGGTGAGCGGCATCAACCACGGCGACAACGCCTCGGTGAGCATTCACTATAGCGGCACCGTGGGGGCGGCACGGGAAGCTTGCATGAAGCAAGTGCCCGCCATTGCCTACAGCCTGCGGACGAAGAGCTGGCAGTGCGACTTCCGTCCCTACGAGGAAGCAATCCTCCATACGGCACGCTACGTGCTGGAGAACGGACTCCCCCCCGATGTCCTGCTCAACGTGAACTTCCCCGAAGTGTCCGAGCTGAAGGGCCTGATGCTGTGCCGCGTCAGCCGCGGCAGGTGGATGAAGGAGATGGAGAAGGTGGGCGAAGGAACCTATCGGCTGACCGGTTACTTCCAGAACCTGGAGCCCGAGGCCGAGGACACCGACTTCTGGGCAATGGACCACGGCTATGCCGCCGTTGCACCTGTCCAGCTCGACATGACGGCACACGGGGTGCTGGAAAAAATGAGGGAGCAAGGAGCAAGGGGCATGGGGCAAGAGAATAGAATCAAGGGGCAAGGAGCAAGGAGCAAGGGGCAGGGGGCAAGAGAATACAAACTGCCCCAGCAATCCTCTTGCCCCTTGCCCCCTGCCCCTTAATAGACTAAAGCAATGAAGTACTATCTCATAGCGGGAGAAGCCAGTGGCGACTTGCACGCAAGCCACTTGATGGCGGCACTCAGGAAGGAGGACCCTGAGGCAAGGTTCCGCTTGTTCGGCGGCGACATGATGAAGGCCCAAGGTGGAGAACTGGTTCAGCACTACCGCGACCTCGCCTATATGGGCATCATCCCGGTCCTCATGCACCTGCCCACGATACTGCGCGGCATGAAGCGCTGCCGCCGGGACATCCTCGAATGGCAGCCCGATGCAGTCATCCTGATTGACTATCCCGGCTTCAATCTTAAGATAGCACGCTTCGTCAGGCAGCACACCCGCATCCCCGTCTTCTACTACATCTCGCCCAAGATATGGGCATGGAAGGAATGGCGCATCAAGGACATCAGGCGCAACGTGGATTGCCTGCTGAGCATCCTGCCCTTCGAGGTTGATTTCTTCGAGCGCAAGCATCACTATCCCATCCACTACGTTGGCAACCCGACGGTAGATGAGGTGGCAGCCTATCTGCAGGAGCACGGGGCAGGGGACAGGGAGTCGTTCTGCCGCGACAACGGACTCGACAGCCGACCCGTCATAGCCCTGCTGGCAGGCAGCCGCAAGCAAGAGGTGCGCGACAACCTTCCCCGCATGGTCAAGGCCGCAGAACCTTTCTTGAAGGACTACCAGCTCGTACTGGCCGCAGCACCCGGCCTCAGCGACGAATTCTACCAAGGGGTAAGGAGCAGGGAGCAGGAAGCAAAGCTCAAGGTTGTCCGGGGGCAGACTTACCGCCTCCTGCAGCACAGCCAGGCAGCACTGGTGACGAGCGGAACGGCAACACTCGAGACGGGCCTCTTCCGCGTCCCGCAAGTGGTGTGCTACCACATGAAGTGGGGTCGTCTGGCATCCCTCGCCCGCAGGCTGGTGCTGAACGTCCCCTTCATCTCCCTGGTCAACCTCGTGGCAGGCGAAGAGGTCGTGCCCGAACTCGTGGCGGAACAGATGAATCCCGAGAACGTCCGTCGCCACCTTGCCGCCATTCTGCCCGGCGGACCCGACAGGCAGAAGCAGCTGCAAGGTTACGACCGCATGGCTGCCATCCTCGGCGAGCCCGGAGCACCGGGGCGTGCCGCAAAGATAATTTTGGAGCAAGTGAACAAGGGGGCAACCCCTAATTTCTAATTTCCAATCCCCAATATAAACAAACTATTAAAATCAAAACAACTATGATCAGACTGAATTGTTTCTTCCAGGCAAAGAGGGGCAAGTACAACGAAGCCCTCGAAGCCGCCATCCTGCTCACCGCCAAGACGCAAAAGCACGAAGGCATGGTTTCCTACGACGTTTTCGAAAGCGCCACGCGCAAGGACATCTTCATGTTCTGCGAGACGTGGGAGAGCGAAGAAGCCCTCGCACGCCACTCAGAGACACCCGAGTTCAAGGAATGCGTCGGCATCATCCAGAGCTGCGGCGAAATGAAGATAGAGAAACTGGAGCTGTAGCCACCAGCTGCAACTCCGGCTATCTGACAACGACAATGCGTGTGACGATGGCTTTGCCTCCGTCGGGAGTGTTGGCTACGACGTGGTACATGCCGCTCGCCACGCGTTTGCCGTTGTTGGCCAAGCCGTTCCACATGCACGTGCCGCCCACCGAAGTGCCGTTCCAGACAAGCTGACCGCCGGTGGAGAGAATCTTCACTTCTGTGTCTGCCACCAGTCCGCGGATGGCAACGGAACCGTTATAGTCGGGAGTGACGGGGTTGGGGAAGACTTCCACGTTGCTTTTGCTCAACTCCGCCTCGGGAGCCGTAGCTTCGGCCATGAAGCTGCAAAGGCCCTTGTCTGTGCCGAAGACGACCTCACCTGTTTCCAGGTGGACGGCAATGCTCTGCACGTTGTTGCTCAGCAGGGGGCTGTCCTCGGTCGTGAAGTGGTGTAGCATCTCCTGCCCGTCGGCGCTGATGAGGAAGACACCATTCGTCTGAGTGCCTATCCACTTGCGGTTGGCCGCATCGATGCTGATGCAGGCAATGGAGACATCGTTGAGCAAGTAGTCGGCCAGTCCGCTGCCGTCGTTGCGGTTAATCTTGATTTGCGTGAACTGGAAGTTGGAGTTGAATATCTCGGAGACATCCTCGATGACAAAGAGCCCTGCCGATGTGCCCACCCAGACCAGGCCGTCCATGTCTTCGCAGAGACAGAAGAACTGCTGGGGAGAGTAGGGCGTACCGTCCTGATTGGTGATGGTCTGGTGCAAGATGGTCTTGTCGTCCGTAGTGCGCTCCGTCCCCTTCGTGTCAAGGCAGAAGATGCCGCGCTTGTCGATGCGTCGGCTGCTTATCAGCTTGATGCCGCTGCTGTGGTGAAGAATGTAGTCTATCAGCGAGCAGGCTTCGAGCTGAGGATAGTACATGTTGACCCACTTGCCGTCCGGCTTGAGGTAGTGCAGCACCGTGTCTCTCATTGACGAAGCCATCCACAGGTTGCCGTCGATGTCATAGCTCAGGGCAGAGCACATAACATAATTATAGTACTGCGACAGGTCGGGCAGAAGACTGTGCAGGGATGAGTTGTCGTGGCCGTAGTGCTTGACGAACTTCCCGTTCTTGTACTCGAAGAGGCCGGCGCGATAAAGGCTGGCGAAGTGGCGGGTGTCGTCCGTCGGGTCTTGCACCAAGTCGGTCGTATTGATAAGGTTGAGCCTGCGGTACTGGGCGGGGATTTCCATCTCAGTGAAGTTGGTCCACTTCCCGCCGCCGTCCGTCGAGCCCAGTCTGTCGTACATCATCGACGTGGCAGGATTGCTGAAGCCCTCCACCGTGTTGATGCCTCCGGCCACGAGGAGACGGTCACCTACCCAGCTGACCCTGTAGCCGAGGTCGCGTCTTGGGCTGTCAGGCTGAATGACCTGACCCGTCGGCGAGAAGGTCGTGCCGTCAGTCTTGTAACCGCACAAACCATTCTCCTGCTCGCTCATCCAGTACGTGCCGCCTGCATAGGAGATGTCGGACCATTTGTTCTCGAAGGGAATGGTGGTGACGGCAGCCTTTAACGCCGCTGCATCCTGACCGCTTACGTCCGACGTGAAGCAGACCGCAGTCTTGTTACCCCAAATCAACTGGTTCCCCAAGTCCTTGACGAAGGTATATGTACCGGTGTAGAACGTCTTGGCAGAATGCGCTTTCGAGGGATCGGATGCAGAGAAGGAGTTTCCTGTCATCAGTATAATCTTGTCCTGGAAACAGGAAAGGTCCTTGACGTCTCCCGCGTCATGAAATACCTTCCAGTTCTCTTCCTGATGCATGTTGTCCGACTTCGGGCATCGCAGCACTCCTTCCGAGGTGCCGAGGAAGATGGCATCGTCCGAAGCGGCTATACAGGAGATGGTGAAGCTCAGCTTGTAGGTGTTGCGGAAGACTCCTTCCTTCATGTCAAGCTCCGTAAAGCCGAATCCCGTGGTGAGGTAGGCTGTCGAGCCGTTGACATAGACATCGGAGACTTCCTTGTTCAGGATGCGTTTGTCCTTCAGGGCAGAAAGGTTCTGGACGTTGTCGTTGGCATCGAGCAGGTCGATGTTGCTGTTGGAATAGACGATGAGGAGTTTGCCGGCTTCCTTGCTGTATGCGATATGCGAAATGCTTGCATCGCTCAGCACTCCCATGTGGTCGTATGTGCGTACCTCGCCGTCTTCCGTGTCGTAGGAGAGCAGGTTGCCGTTCATCAGCGAATAGACAATGCTGCCGCCGGTTGCGCTCTTCGTGGCGATTTGGTAGCTAAGATACAGCTTCCAGGTGCCTATCTGTTCGGCAGCGGCAGACAGGCAAAGCATGCTCAGGAGCAGTATCAGGGATCTTCTGTAGTTCATAGTTCACGGTTCATGGTTGACGGTTTATGATGCTTCACTTTTCTCTCAACAGGTATTCGGCCAGCTTCTTCGTGGCTCGTCCGCGGTGGCTGATGGCGTTCTTTGCTTCGGCACTCATCTGTGCAAAGGCCAGTCCGTCGGCTTCGAGTGGAGCGAAGACAGGGTCGTAGCCGAAGCCTTCCTTGCCGGCACGTTGCAGGAGAATAGTGCCTTCCACGATGCCCTCGAAGAGATGTTCCTTGCTTCCCTGGACGAGGGCGATGACTGTGCGAAAGCGGGCTGCACGCGTGGCGGCTCCTTCGAGTTTGTCGAGCAGGCAGCGGATGTTGGCATCGGCGTCGTGACTTTCGCCATAGCCGTTCATGGCTCCGAAGCGTGCCGTAAAGACACCCGGCGCACCGCCCAGCGCTTCCACTTCCAGGCCGGTGTCGTCGGCAAAGCAATCTACGCCGTAGTGCTCGTGGACGTAGCGTGCCTTCTGCAGCGCATTGCCTTCGAGCGTGTCGGCTGTCTCGGGGATGTCCTCTGTGCAACCGATGTCGTTCAGGCCTTTCACGGAGAAGTCACAGCCCAGTATCTGCCGGACTTCCTCCAGCTTGTGGGCATTGTTCGTAGCCATGACAAGTTCTCGTTCCATCATTTAGCCTTTTTACTTTTTAATCTTTTCACCTTTTAATCGTGTCGAATCCTTCTCCGAAGACGCCTTCCACGTTGCTCATGGAGACGAAGGCTTTGGGGTCGATTCGTTTTATGAGTTGGAAGATGCTGCGGCTCTCGTATCTCTTGGCCAGGATGAGGAGCACCTGCCGCTTCTCTTTGCTGTAGAATCCTTCGCCGGCAAGGACGGTCACGCCGCGCTCGAGCCTTGTGTTCACCTCCTGTGCTATTTCCTCATAGTGCTCGCTGATGATGATGAACTGCACGCTTTGCCTGGCGGAGTTGATGACGTAGTCGAGGAAGTTGGTGCTGATGAACATTGCCAGGTAGCCTACGACCATAGTCTCTATGTTGTGGGAGATGACGTAGCTGGAGCCGATGATGATGATGTCGAGCATGAGGAGCAGGCGTCCGAGCGAGATGTTCCAGTACTTGTTGATGGCGCTGGCAATGATGTCCGTGCCTCCTGTGCTGCCTCCGGCCAGGAAGATGGTGGCCAGTCCGAGTCCTTCGAGGAAGGCACCGATGACGCAGGCCATGAACTTCTGTTCGCCCAGGATGTGCATGAGGGCTTGTGTGCCGTCGGCAGCCGTTTCCGTCAGTTGAGCCTGCATCAGGTCGATGCCGACGGAGATGAGCAGTGTGACGATGATGGTGCGCACCAGGTAGCGCCAGCCCAGGATGCGCATTGCCATGAGCAGCAGGGCAACATTGATGAGGAGATAGGTGCTTCCGGCGGGGAAGCCCGACATGTAGTATATCACGGTTGAGATGCCGGACACGCCTCCGCTGACAATTTTGTAGGGCAGCAGGAAGGTGGTGTAGCCCACCGTGTAGATGACGGTGCCCAGGAGCATCTGGAGGTAGTCGCGCAGCAGTTGCCAAGGGGAAGGTCCTATGATGTCTTTGAGTCTCATGTGTTCCCTGTTCCTACGGTTTTATGACGTTGAATCCGTTGCCATACACGCCTTCTGCCCTGCTTTGCGAGACGAAGGCAGCGGGGTCTGTCTCTTGTATCATTCTCAGAATTTGGACGGCTTCCCGTTTATGAACGATGGTGATAAGGACCTTGATGTCCTGGTGGCTGTAGTATCCTTCGCCGTTCATGGAGGTGACGCTGTGACAGGTCTCGGTTATGATGCGCTGGCAAATTTTGTCGGGTTTGTTGGTGAAGATGATGAACTGGATGTCCTGCCGTGCGCTGTTGATGAGCATGTCGAGGGCGTAGGTATAGACGACGAGTGTGACGTAGCCGAAGACGACCATTCTGACGTCGTGGAAGATTGGCCAGCAGGATGCGATGACGAGGAAGTCGAGGAAGAGCAGGGCGCGTCCGAAGGAGATGTTGCGGTATTTGTTGACGAGTGCCGCGATGATGTCCCAGCCTCCGGTGCTGCCGCCAGTGAGGAAGACGATGCCGATGCCCAGGCCGTTCAGTATGGCTCCCAGCACGCAGGCCATGGAGTCTTGGCCCGGACCGAGGATTTGCACCAGGTTGCCGGCGTTGTCGGTCATCATCTGCTGTCCCAGCTCCAGGTAGGTGGAGAGAGCAAGGACGGCGTATGACGTCTTCACGACGAACCTCCATCCCAGCTGCCAGAGGGCGAACACGAGCAGGATGCCGTTGGCGATGAGCGTGGCATAGCTGACGGGGAAGCCTGTGACGTAATAGACGATGGCGAACATGCCTGTCATGCCGCCCGTCGTGATGTGGTAGGGCAGCAGGAAGGCTGCCCAGCCCAGGGCGTAGGTGGCCAGTCCGATGTTGATGGCAAGGAAGTCGCGCACGAACTCCCATATCCTGTGGATACTGAGTTTTGGCATGGTTATGCTTGGGGCTTGACGACGATGTTGACGATGCGGCCCGGTATGGCAATGGTCTTGACGATCTGCATTCCTTCGAGGTATTTTGCTGCCTCGGGTGCTGAGGTGGCGAGGCTGACCATCTGCTCGGGTGTGGCATCGGCGGGGAAGAGCATGTCGAAGCGTACCTTGCCGTTGAACTGTACGCCGAGCTTGATGCTGGTCTCCACGAGGTACTTCTCGTCGAACTGCGGCCACTTGGCATCGCAGACGGAGCCTGTGTTGCCGAGTGCTTCCCAGAGCTCTTCGGCGATGTGGGGAGCGAAGGGTGCGATGAGCACGGGCAGTTCGCCGAGGACGGTGCGGCTGGTGCACTTCTGCTGTGTCAGCTCGTTGACGGCCACCATGAAGGCCGAGATGCTGGTGTTGTAGGAGAAGCTCTCGATGTCAGCCGTCACCTTCTTGATGAGCTTGTGCAGGGTCTTGAGGCTCTCGGGGGACGGCTCGTTGTCCGTTGCGGCCAGGTTGCCGTCCTTGTCCCAGAAGAGTGCCCACAGCTTCTTGAGGAAGCGGAAGCATCCGTCGATGCCGTTGGTGTCCCAGGGCTTTGACTGTTCTACGGGGCCGAGGAACATTTCGTAGAGTCGCAGTGTGTCGGCTCCGTAGTTCTCGACAATCATGTCGGGGTTGACGACGTTGTACATCGACTTCGACATCTTCTCGATGGCCCATCCGCAGACGTACTTGCCGTCCTCGAGGATGAAGTCGGCTGTGGCGTACTCGGGGCTCCATGCCTTGAATGCTTCGAGGTCGAGGATGTCGTTCTTGACGATGTTCACATCCACGTGGATGGGTGTGACGTCGTACTGGTCCTTCAGTCCGAGGGAGACGAAGGTGTTGGTTTCCTTGATGCGATAGACGAAGTTGGAGCGTCCCTGTATCATGCCTTGGTTGACAAGTTTCTTGAAGGGCTCGTCGGTCTTGCTCACGCCGAGGTCGAAGAGGAACTTGTTCCAGAAGCGCGAGTAGATGAGGTGGCCTGTGGCGTGCTCTGAGCCTCCGACGTAGAGATCGACGTTCTGCCAGTAGGCGGCTGCCTCGGGGCTGACCAGTGCCTCATTGTTGTGCGGGTCCATGTAGCGGAGGTAGTAGGCGCTGGAGCCTGCAAAGCCCGGCATGGTGTAGAGCTCGATGGGGAAGACGGTCTTGTTGTCGATTGCTGAACAATCGACCACGCGGCGGTTCTGTTCGTCCCATGCCCATACCTTGGCGTTGCCCAGTGGCGGCTCGCCTGTCTCGGTGGGCAGGAACTTTTCTACCTGCGGCAGCTCGATGGGCAGGCACTGCTCGGGTATCATGGTTGGGATGCCATGCTTGTAATAGACGGGGAAGGGCTCGCCCCAGTAGCGTTGGCGCGAGAAGATGGCATCGCGCAGTCGGTAGTTCACCTTGATGTGTCCCAGGCCGTGTGCCTGGACGAAGCGCTTCGTCTCGGCGATGGCCTGCTTGATGGTGAGTCCGTTCAGGCAGAGGCGCTCGCCGTCGTACTCCACACTCTTGTCGGGGCTGACGGGCGAGTTCATGACGATGCCTTCCTTGGCGTCGTAGCTTTCCTCCGAGACGTCGGCTCCCTCCACCAGGGGGATGATGGGCAGTCCGAAGTGACGGGCGAAGGCGTAGTCGCGGCTGTCGTGGGCGGGGACGGCCATGATGGCTCCCGTGCCGTAGCCGGCCAGGACGTATTCGGCGATGTAGATGGGGCAGTGGTCGCCCGTGATGGGGTTGATGCCGTAGGCGCCGCTGAAGACGCCTGTGACGGTGTGGTCTATCATGCGTTCCCTCTCGGTGCGGCTCTTGACGTACTTGATGTACTCATCGACGGCTTGGCGCTGCTCGGGTGTTGTCACCTTATCGACCAGTTCGCTTTCGGGAGCCAGGACGAAGAAGGTGACGCCGAACATCGTGTCGGCCCTGGTGGTGAAGATGGTGAAAGCCCCTTCCGGCTCCCCCGAGGGGGAGAGTGTATAGGGAATCTCGACTTCCGTTCCTTCGCTGCGGCCTATCCAGTTGCGTTGTGTCTCCTTGATGCTTTCGCTCCAGTCAATGGTGTCAAGCCCGTCGAGCAGTCGCTGGCTGTAGGCGCTGACGCGCAGGCACCACTGCCGCATCTTCTTCTGCTCCACGGGGTAGCCGCCGCGCACGCTGACGCCTTCCACCACCTCGTCGTTGGCAAGCACCGTGCCGAGGCCGGGGCACCAGTTCACCATTGTCTCGCCGAGGAAGGCCAGGCGGTGCTGCATGAGCAGGTCGCTCTGTTCCTGTTCGCTGTCCGGCCACTTGCCTTCCTGCTTGAATTTGTCGATGAACTTCTCGATGGGCTGTGCCTTCTGAAGCTCTTCGTCGAAGTAGGAGTTAAACATCTTCTGGAAGGCCCACTGCGTCCACTTGTAGTAGTCGGGCGAGCAGGTGCGCACCTCGCGGTCCCAGTCGAAGCAGAAACCTATCTTGTCCAGCTGCTGGCGGTAGCGGTCGATGTTGGCGAAGGTGGTCTTCTCGGGGTGCTGTCCCGTCTTGATGGCATACTGCTCGGCGGGCAGTCCGTAGGCATCGTAGCCCATCGGGTTGAGCACGTTGAAGCCTTGCAGCCGCTTGTAGCGGGCATAGATGTCGCTGGCGATGTAGCCCAGGGGATGCCCCACGTGCAGTCCTGCGCCGCTGGGGTAGGGGAACATGTTCAGGACGTAGTATTTCCTGCGGCTCCAGTCCTCCGTCACTTTGTATGTCTGCCGCTCTGTCCAGAGGCGGTGCCACTTCTTCTCAATCTCACGAAAGTTATATTCCTTTGCCATATATAAGTAATGTGTTTGCGCGTTAATGCGGTGCAAAGGTACAAAAAAGAATTCAGAATGAAGAACAACGGGGCGAGAATTACGTCATCGGGGGGCGAATTTGTCTCTTTTGCGACTCCAGGCGGGGCAAGAAACGCAAAGAAACAGCTGCCGGAGAGGAAAACATCCCTGAAAGGGAGGGTCCGGCAAACCAAACACGGCGATGCGGGTCCGGAACCCTCCCGGGGTGCGGGAGAAAACCTTGGGCAACGTGACGAAAAACTATTTTCATGACGTGAAAATTAATTTTCACGGTTTGAAAATATATTTTCACGTCATGAAAATTAATTTTCAAAGCTTGAAAATAACTTTTGATTACGTTGGCTGGCGGTTTTGTTTGCGCTGCTAAACATTATTTTTCCTGTTCCGGCTTGCTATGTCGGGCAAAATGCGTACTTTTGCAGCTGGAAATTCAGAAGAAGAAAGGCAATGAAGAGAATGGCAGAGAAATGGAGGGCGTTCAGGAGATGGCAGCAGATGCCGCACACCGTGGCCCCGATGTCGGAGCAATGGCACAAGTGCTGCACCTGCGCAACGGAGTTCCAGGGGAACTACTGTCCGCGGTGCGGGCAGTCGGCCAGCATAGGCCGCTATTCCTTCTGGAAGGCATTCCTGCTGTTCCTCGACGTGTGGGGGCTGGGCAACAGAGGCATGTTCCGTACCCTGCGCGACCTCATCCTGCGCCCGGGCTACATGATTCGCGACTACCTGTCCGGCATGCAGTCGGCCTACTTCCCGCCCTTCAAAATGTTCTTCCTGATGACTGCCCTGTCCCTGATTGTGCAGGGCGGTGTGAATGTGCAGGGCATCAACTATTTTGAGAAATCACGTCAGGAAATAGGCAAGACCAATGACGGCTACCGGGCCCAAAAGGACGAGTCGGAGGAAGAGAAACGGGTGGGGCGGGCTGTGTACAGCAGCTTTGACAGAATGGCCGACAAGATGGCGGACTACCAGCAGAACTATCCCAACCTGTTTTCGCTGGTTCTGCTTCTGCTCTCGTCGGGATACCTCTATTTCTTCTTCCGCAAGAGTCCCCACATCCCCGACCTTCGCTTCTCCGAGTTCATCGTGGCGTTGGTTTATGTCACCAACATTGTGTCGCTCTTCAGCATTGTCTGCGATGTCCTGTGCATCGGTTGGGGCTGGCAGGTTCCGCTGATGGGCATGATGTGGATTGTCCCGATGTGTCAGTTGTCGGGATTCAGCTGGTGGAAGGTCAGCCTCATTCTCATGGTGGGAATCGTGCTGGCATTCATGTCCTTCTTCGCGATTGGGCTGGCCTTCGCCGTATGGATGCTGAAGTGACGGGACTCCTTCCGCAGGAGCGGGTGCCGGCGGCTCAGAAGAGCCTCTGTGCGAACATGGAGAGGTAGATGCGCCAGTTGCGCCAGATGTGGCCGCCCTCGTTCTCGTAGTACTCATAGGGGTACTGCATCTTGTCGAGGTAGCTGCGCAGGGCAACGTTCTGCTGGAAGAGGAAGTCTTCCTTGCCGATGGCAATCCAGTAGAGATGAGGCTTTGCGTCGAAGAGTGCCTTCAGCTGCTGCACGGCCTCGGGGTGCTCCTGGAGCTGCTCTTCGAGGCTCTTCTGCGAGCGTTCCAGACGGACGGCAGCCGAGTAGAGTCCGATGTAGCCGAAGGTGCCGGGCTGGAGCATGCTGATGCGGAACGTGTGGTAGCCGCCCATCGAGAGGCCGCAGATGGCCGTATTGTCGGCCCCCTTCTTCACCTTGTAGTGCGACTTCACGTAGTTCATGATGTCGGGGAAGCTCTCCTCGTATGTCTTCTTGGGCCACTCCTTCTTTGCTATTCCGGTTTCCAAAGGACCTGCATCGTCCGACGCATTGCCGTTGGGCGTCACCACAATCATGGGCTTAGCCTTGCCCAAGGCGATGAGGTTGTCCATGACCTGTGCCATGCGGCCCAGCGTCAGCCAGGCTTCCTCGTCGCCGCCCGCACCGTGCAGCAGGTAGAGCACGGGGTAGGACTTGCCCTTGTCGTAACCTGGCGGCGTGTAGATGCTCATGCGGCGCTTCATGCCCAGCGCGGGACTGTCGTACCAGACGTGGGCCACATCGCCGTGCTCCACGTTGTGGTTCTGGTAGAGCCAGCCCTTGTCGCCCTTCTCCTTACTTATAATAAAGGTACTCATGAACGAGCGCACGTCGCGGCTCCTCTCGATGTTGCCGGCATCCTGCACCTCAGCACCATCTACGTAGAAACGGTAGTTGTACAGCTCCGGCTCAAGCACGGAGGTCGTGTAGCTCCAGATGCCGTCCTGGTTCGTCATCTCACTGTGGCCGCCTGCGATGCAGTCACCGATGACGCTCACCTTCTGCGCCTCGGGAGCCTTGATGCGCAACGTGACCGTACCGTCGTCGTTGAACTGAGGCGAGCGAGTGTCGTGTCTCTCGAAAATGGCCTGTTGGGCATGGCCGGCAACAGCCGTAAGCAGCAAGGCTGCCATGAAGTGCAATCGTTTCATCGTTCTTTAGCTGTTTAATCGTGTACAATTAATCAATTCTCATGGCAAAAGTAAGTATTTTTTTGGAATTCACTTTCATAATTGCAAAAAAAAGTGTTACTTTGTGGCAATTATTGGTAAAAGGAGAAGAATATGAGACACTTTTTCCTGCCTATTCTGGCAATGTTCATGATAATGCAGAGCGCTGTAGCCAGCGACCTGAAAGGATTCCGCATCAGCCGCATGACGGAGCCCGCTGGAATTGTACGGACAGCACAGTTCTCATGGCAGACAAGCAGCAAGAAACCCAACGTCAGGCAGACGGCCTACCGGTTGCGTGTCGCAACCTCGAAGGCTGACCTCCAAGCTAGGCGCAATCTGCTGTGGGACAGCGAAAGGACAGAGTCCGACGAGAGCGTGGCCGTGCCCTACCAAGGCCGCCGACTGCCCTACCAGAGCCGCATCTACTGGCAGGTAGAAGTATGGCTCAACACCGGCGAGCATCTGAAAAGCCCCGTGCAAACCTTCCTGACCGGACTCAAGCACTTCAGCGAACAGGCCCTCTGGATTGGAGCGGACGATGCCGACAAGATCGTGACGGGCGACGACGGCAGCCGGGACCTCCCCGCACGCTATTTGCGACACACCTTCACCATCGACAGCAAGGTGAAACGCGCCATTCTCTACGTCAGCGGCTTGGGCTACGGCACCACATACATCAACAACAAGCCGGTCAGCCCTGACATCTTCGGCACGCTCCAGACCGACTACACGAAGACAGTCTATTACAACACCTACGACGTCACCGACCTCCTGCGTCGCGGCAGCAATGCCATCGGCTCCGTACTGGGCAACGGCTATGTCCTGGGCTTCAACAAAAGCTGCGTCTCCTATGGACTGCCAAGGTTGAGGGCACAGCTCGTCGTAGAGACTGACCGCGACACCCTCACCGTCGTCACCGGCACCGACTGGAAGGTAACAACCGACGGACCCATCCAGCGCAACCACCTCTACAACGGCGAGCGCTACGAAGCAGCACGCCAAATGGATGACTGGACACTGCCTTCCTTCGACGACAGCCGATGGCAGCAAGCCCGGCAGCTGCAGGCACCAACCGGTGTCGTGCAACCACAGCCCTCGCCCTGCATGCGCATACAGAAGGAACTGCAGCCCCAGAGCATCCGTCGCACTGCCGACGGGCGCTACATCATCGACATGGGGCAGAACATGGTCGGACAGCTGCGCGTCCGTCTCTTCGGCAACGAGGGCGTGCCCGTCATCATACGTTATGCCGAGCTCCTCGAACCAAACGACCCCGACCGGCTCTACGTAGCCAACCTCCGCTCTGCCAAGTGTACCGACACCTACATCCCGGCTCAGGACGGCACGTTCACCTATCAGCCGCAGCTCACCTACCAAGGTTTCCGCTTCGTCGAAATATCCGGCATCGAAAAGGAACCCAGACTGAAGGACATCACCGGCTGCGTCATCTATGACCGGATGGCTGACCAAGGTACCTTCTGGTGCGACAACGAACTCCTCAACAAACTGCATCAGAACGCCTACTGGGGCATCATCGGCAACTACCACGGCATGCCCACAGACTGCCCGCAACGTGACGAGCGAATGGGATGGATGGGCGACCACGTGATGGGATGCTACGGCGAGAACATGCTGCTCGACAACGGAGCACTCTACTACAAGTGGCTGCAAGACGTGTGGGACACGCAGGACGACGAAGGTCTTATCGCCGACGTCGCACCCGGCTTCTGGGTCGTGCGGCAGAAGGACGTGGCTTGGGAAGCACTCTCCGTCTATGCCACCTACATGCTCTTCCGCCGCTACAACGACATCAATGCCGTGCTCAAGTACTACCCCTTCCTGCAAACCTACATGCGCTACCTGGACCGCAACCTCAAGGACGGCATCGTTTCCACCAATTGCTGGGGAGACTGGTGTATGCCGCCAGAGCGTCCCGAGCTCATCCACAGCCAGGACCCCGCACGCAAGACCGACGGCTCGCTCATCTCCTCTGCCATGTACTACAGCATGCTCATCATGATGGGTCACATGGCTGAACAGCTCGGCATAGAAGCTGACAGGGCAAATTTCGAGAAGCAGCGGCAGAAGCTCAAGGAAGACTACAACCGTCATTTCTATCACCCCGAGACGGCAAGCTACTCCAACAATACCGTGACGGCCAATCTCCTCTCCCTTGAATTCGGACTCGTGCCCGAGGGCGACGAAGAACGCGTCCTGCAGAACATTGTCGATGTGACGCGCGACACTTACCGCGACCACGTGAGCTGCGGCGTCCTGGGAATGCAGCACCTCATGACCTGCCTCACCCGGCGCGGACACCTCGACCAGGCCATGCGCATCATCCTGCAAAAGGACTATCCAAGCTTCGGATACATGATAGAGAAAGGAGCAACGACAATCTGGGAACTTTGGAACGGCGATACAGCAGACCCGGCTATGAACAGCGCCAACCACGTCATGCTGCTCGGCGATGTCCTCATCTGGATGTACGGCGACCTGGCAGGCATCCGCCAGTCGGCCAACAGCCGCGCCTACAAAGAACTGGACATGTACATCAGCATGCCTGAAGGAATGGACCACGTCCGCGCCACACACGAAACGCCCTACGGCACCGTCAGCAGCGAGTGGTGGCGTACAGAGGTCGGCGTCACATGGAAGGTAGATATTCCGGCCAACTCCTCGGCCCGCATTCACGTGCCTAGCGGCTATACCATACAGGGAATGCACAGCCTGCGCTGGGCAAGTGCCGAGGTCGAAGCAGGCGGCATCTGCCTCACCGTAGGCTCCGGCACCTATACCATCAACGCACACAAAGTGTTCACCGAGTCCCAGCCAACGATACTCCAACGCATGGCAAAGTCAATAAAGAATACACTGAATGCCGAACCATAAGTCCTATAGGTCCTGTAGTTCTTATAAGACCCATAAGTCCTATCAGCCCGATTAGCCCCAAAACTACCATGATACAAAACGACCTGCAACGCCTCCGCTGGATGATTCTTGACGAGGCACTACGCGACCCCGTGACGGAATACTTCATGGGCGAGCGGACCAAAACAAACGAGACGGGCAACACACGAAGCCTGATTCACTACGTCAACACGCGCCTCAAGGCCGTCAACCGCGAGTTCAGTTGCAGCAAGCGAATGCTGCAGAACGACGTCGCCTACTTCCAGCAGAAGGGTGCACGTCTGGAACCTCGCTTCCGCCGAGGGCATAAGCGCATCTTGCGCTATGTCAACCTGCAGTGGAAGAATCCGCTGCTCAAGGCTGCTTCGTTCCTCAAATACGAGAATGAAGCTGCGGGAGCATTGCCCCTTGCCCTGCCGGACGGACCGGTCAAGGCCGTCACTCTGCGCATCAGCAGGGACGAAGAGGCAGTACGCCTCAAGCTTGGCAGCCCCGAGGTATTGCAGCGCAGCACAGATGCCAAGGCAGGAACCGTCACGATTCAGGTGGAGTTGCCCATGAGCGAAGCTCTGCAGAACCTGGTTCTTGGCATGGGAACGGACGTTGAGGTGCTGGCTCCCGAAAGCTTCCGCGAAGACCTGCGCCAGACGATAGCCGCACTACAGAAACTCTATAAGAAAGAAACGCCATCGGCAAAGAAACCCATTCAGGGCGACCTCTTCGACGGGCTGTTTTAGTCCCGGTGAGCCTGGTGGGGGCAATGAGCCTAACGAGATACAATAACCTAATACCTATAGTATGAATAAGATCAGCAAGCTGCTTTTGGCAGCAACCATGCTGCTTGGTTTTGGCAGCACAGTGAATGCTGCCGGCATTCCCCGCAGCGAGTATCCCCGTCCGCAGTTTGAGCGTACAGACTGGGTAAACCTCAACGGCACCTGGACGTACAGTTTCGACTTCGGCCAGACAGGTGCCGAGCGAGGCTTCCGCGACAGCAAGGGCTTCGACGGCAAGATAACCGTACCGTTCTGCCCCGAGAGCAGCCTCTCCGGAGTGCAGCACACGGACTTCATCCCCTGCCTTTGGTACCAGCGCCGCATTGAGGTGCCTGCTGCCTGGGCGGGCAAGAATATCCTGCTCAACTTCGGTGCCGTCGATTACGATGCCACCATCTACATCGACGGGAAGAAGGTGGGTCGCCACTGCGGTGCCGGTTCTTCCTTCTCGCTGGACATCACGAAGTTCGTGAAGGCCGGCGGCAGCGCCAACCTCGTCATTCAGGTGAAGGACAACCTGCGCGGCGGCAAGCAGCCCGGCGGCAAGCAGAGCACAGGCTTCTACAGTGCAGGCTGCAACTATACCCGCGTGACGGGCATCTGGCAGACAGTCTGGATGGAACCCGTCAGCCCTCAGGCCCTGAAGCGTGTCTTCGCCACTCCCGACATCGACCAGCAGCAGCTCGTGGTCCGTCCGGAGTTTTACGAGGAGGCTAACGGCAATACGTTGACCGTTCAGGTTTTCGACGGCGGCAAGCTCGTCTCGAGTCGCAAGGCTCCCGCCACCAACAATACCATTATCGTCCTTCCCATCAAGAAGCCGAAGCTCTGGACTCCTGAGACGCCCAACCTCTACGACGTGACCTACACCGTCAGCGATGCCGAGGGCAATGTTGTTGATAAGGTGCAGTCCTATGCAGGCATGCGCAAGATTCACCTGGCCGGCGGCTATTTCTATCTGAACAACGTGCCCTACTTCCAGCGCCTGGTGCTCGACCAGGGTTTCTATCCCGACGGCATCTGGACTGCTCCCAGCGATGAGGCCCTCAAGCACGACATCGAGATGAGCAAGGCCGTAGGCTTCAACGGTGCACGCCTCCACCAGAAAGTCTTCGAGGAGCGCTACTTTTACTGGGCCGACAAGCTGGGCTACATCACATGGGCCGAGCAAGCAAGCTGGGGCCTGGACGTGAACAACGAGGAGGCTGTCCGCAACTTCCTGACGGAATGGGCCGACGAAGTGGTGCGCGACCGCAATCACCCGAGCATCGTCACCTGGACGCCCCTGAACGAGACTTGGGGTGCGCGCGACGGTGTCTATGTCCGCTTCGTGAACGACCTCTACGAGCTGACCAAGGCCATCGACCCGACGCGTCCCGTCAACGACGCCAGTGGCGACGGCCACGTCAAGACGGACATCTGGAGTGTCCACGACTACAGCCGCGAGTACGAGCGCCTCACCGAGAACCACAACATCAAGCAGGGCGTGGAGCCCTACCGCAACATGGGCGGCAAGGACTGGCTTGCCAAGTACAACGGCCAGCCCTACATGCTCGACGAGTTCGGCGGACTCGGCTGGATTCCCAAAGAGGAGCGTGCCAACTCGTGGGGCTATGGCGCACAGATAGAGACCGAGGACGAGTTCTTCCGGATTCTGGAGAAGGAGGTCGATGCCATCAAGGCCTGCAAGCACATCACCGGCTTCTGCTATACGCAGATAACCGACGTGGAGCAGGAGAAGAACGGTGTCTATTACTATGACCGCCGTCCGAAGTTCGATGCTGCCAAGTGGAAGGCCATCTTCGAGAAGATACCTTCCGTCATCGAGAACCCGCAGGACCTGAGCGGCTGGAAGTGAAGCCCCGTGAGTCTAAGAAGTCAACAAACCCAGTAAACCCTATATAATAAAACAATGAAAAAGACAGTTTTCTTTGCTGCCTCTTTGGCAGCGATGCTTCTGGCCTCTTGCTGCCAGAACAAGTGTAAGTGCACATGCGATTGCGAGGCATGCCAGAACTGCGTGGAGAAGCAGGATCCCAATGCTCCCAAGGACAGCGCAACCATCATCGACAACGAGCAGTACGACCTCTCGCAGCTGAAGGTCGATGCCGACGGCTACTACGTCCTCTACGACGGCACCAGCCTCGACGGATGGCGCGGCTACGGCCAGGATGCCGTACCTGCCAGCTGGGAGAGCATCGACGGCACCATTCACCTCAAGGGCAGCGGTACAGGCGAGGCTCAGGTGGAGGGCGGCGGCGACCTCCTGTTTGCCCACAAGTTCAAGAACTTCACCTTCGAGTGTGAGTACAAGATCAGCAAGGGCGGCAACTCCGGCATCTTCTATCTGGCTCAGGAGACAAAGGGCAAGGACGGCAACTACCTGCCTATCTGGCAGTCCTGCTCCGAGTACCAGGTGCTCGACAACGCCAATCACGAGGACGCCAACCAAGGCATCGACGGCAACCGTCAGGCTGCTTCGCTCTACGACATGATTCCTGCCCGTCCGCAGAACGCCAAGCCTTTCGGCGAGTGGAACACCGTGAAGATTCGCGTCTTCAAGGGCTCCGTATGGCACTATCAGAACGGCGAGGAGGTGCTGGAATACCATCTCTGGACTCCGAAGTGGAAGGAAATGCTGGACGGCAGCAAGTTCAAGAAGGGCGGCGAATTCCCTGCTGCCTACGACCTGATGATTGTCGAGGGCCAGAAGGACGGCGGCTACATTGCCTTCCAGGACCACGGCGATGACGTCTGGTATCGCAACGTCCGTATCAAGCTCGACGAATAGTCCGGCTGAAGCGCTTATAACAACGGGGCTGTGTCAAAAGGAAATGACACAGCCCCCTTTTTTGCTTTAACCACGAATTGCACGAATTACACGAATTATTCAACTGCTGTTTGTCAGCTAATTATAAATTCGTGCAATTCGTGCAATTCGTGGTTTGTTTTGACACATCCTCGTTTATTGTTTTAACTACGAATTTCACCAATTACACGAATTTGTAACTGCCCAACAATCCTGTGGGAACCTTTCGTGCAATTCGTGGAATTCGTGGTTTGAAAGTATTTCCATTGTTTTGATGCCCCCTCGTTGTTTATATATATGTGTGTGCTTCTGCCCTATTTGCAGAACGGGTCGCCGCTCGGGTCGCGGCTCACCACCCAGCGGAAGGCGTTTACGAAGAGCAGGTTCTGCGTGGCATCGATGAAGGCTTCGTCGCCGTGCCCCATGTTCAGGTAGATCATCCGGTACTTCGTGTTGGTCCAGACGACGGGGAAGTCGCCCCACTTCACGACATCTTTCAGGCCGAAGGGATACATCTTGGGCGAGATGGAGAGCAGCACCTCGACGTCGGGATTCAGGCGTGGGCTGGGCTGCCACTGGTAGAACTCGCTGGCGGGTGCGACAAAGCTCTGCGGCAGGCTGCGCGTGACGGGGTGCTCCCTCGTGTCGCACTCCAGGAGCGCCGGCTGCGGGGGCCAGTTGTTGCAATAGAACATGCCGCAGCCCAGGAACTCGTTGAACCAGGGCCATCGGGTGTTCCGGTCGTTGTAGGCCGAGGCGTGGAACCCCATCCATCCGCCGCCGCCTTCCATGTACCTGCGAAAGGCGTCGCGCTGCGCCTCTCCGCCCGGCGTGGCGTTCAGGCTGACGATGATGCTGTAGTCGCGCAGCTTCTCGTAGGGGTAGTCGGCCAGGGAGGTGGTGACGTCCATGAGCCAGCCCTCGCCGTAGGTGAGCTTTCGGAAGAATTCGATGGCCTGTTTGTCAAACTGCACGTGTGCTTCCTCTGCCCCGGGCTCGTAGTGGAGCAGGGCGCGGAAGCGGGGCTGGCTGGCATAGTTGGCAGCGTACTCTCTGCCGCTGTCCGCCCCGTCGTCGCCGAGCGTCCAGTGCAGGGCATTCTCCAGCAGACGGATGAATGCTGCGTTGCGGAACAGCGACTTGCTGTGCCCGAACTGGAAATAGACGTTGCGTGCCTTCTTCCCTGGGTTGGTCCATATCACGGGGTGGTCGCCCATCCGCACGTCTGTCCGGATGGAGTAGCTGCTTTCATCTACGCTTGCCAGCACGTGGACGTTGGGCCGCGGACTGGTCTCGTAGGTGTACCATTCGTCTTCCTTCACCACGAAGCGCTCGGGCACTCCCTTCATGACGGGGTGTTCCCTGTCCTCCGTCAGCACCGTCCCGTCGCACTTCTCGGCGATGTAGTTTCGGTAGCGGATTCCTCCCATGAAGTCGGAGAACCAGCCCCACATTGGGTAGCCGTCGAATTCTCCGAGCAGGCTGGCATGGTGGAACCCGACGTAGCCGCCCTTTCCCTGGTCGATGTATTGCTGCATGTCCTGCTGTGCCGCCTTGCTCCAGGCGTAGGGAGGATAGTTCAGCTGGAGCACGAGATTGTATCTGAAGAGTTCTCCCCGGGCGATGTCCTGTGCCGAGTTCAGCACCGTCAGCTCCATGTTGAAGCGTTCCTTCTGGCCTTCGAGCCAGGCCAGTCCGGCACTGGTGAACCCTTCGTGCAGTCCGCCCCTCTCGGCCAGGACCAGCACCTTTCGCGCGGTGGCCTTCCCGCCATCCTTTCCCTGTGCGTAGGCCGCCAGTGAGCAGCACATCATGGCCGTCAGCAGCCAAAGAATCCTGAAATGTTTCATCTTTTATAGGTTTGTTGCGTACAAAGATACGACTTTTCTTTCATAAAACCCGCAGGGCCACGTTATAAAAGTTATTTTCATGGTTTGAAAATCAATTTTCAAAGCTTGAAAATATATTTTCATGACGTGAAAATTAATTTTCATGACGTGAAAATAGTTTTGCAACGCGTTGCGCCGGGTTTTGTGTCCTGCTGTTCCGGAGTTGTTCAGGTGCACTTCGGCCTTTCCTTTTCAGTGGAAAAGCAAGGCAAATATGCCATTTCCCTTCCGTTGCTGATTTTCTTCGGGCATTTTGGACTTGGTTTGGCTTTTATTTCGTAACTTTGCACCCGCTTAGACAAAAGAGAGGGTAGGGACATCGTTTCCTTCCCCTCGGTTTTATTTTCAGGTATATATGCAGCAACAGAAAATCATCATCCTGGACTTCGGTTCGCAGACGACGCAGCTCATAGCCCGCCGCCTCCGCGAGCTCGACACGTTCTGCGAGATTCTGCCCTACAACAAGTTCCCCCAGGAGGACCCCGACGTCATCGGAGTGATACTTGCAGGCAGCCCCTACAGTGTCTATGACCCCGAGGCGTTCCGTGTCGATCTCAGCCAGTTCCGCGGGCGTATGCCTGTCCTGGGCATCTGCTATGGTGCACAGTACATGAGCCATACGTTGGGCGGCAAGGTGGAGCCGGCAGGCAGCCGCGAGTACGGTCGCGCCAATCTTTCCGCAATAGACTTCTCGGACCCGCTCTTCAAGGGCTTCGACCCGGACAGCCAGGTCTGGATGAGCCACGGCGACACCATTACGGCACTGCCCGAGGGCTTCCACTGCATAGCCAGCACCGAGAAGGTGAAGTATGCTGCCTATGCTGCCGACGGCGAGCCCATCTGGGGCGTGCAGTTCCATCCCGAGGTGTTCCATTCCTTGCAGGGCACACAGCTCCTGAAGAACTTCGTGGTCGATATCTGCGGCAGCCGTCAGGACTGGTCGCCCGCCAACTTCGTGGAGACCACCGTAGCCGAGCTGCGCCGTCAGATAGGCCGGGACCGCGTCGTCCTCGGCCTTTCGGGAGGCGTAGATAGCAGCGTGGCCGCCGTCCTGCTGAACAGGGCCATCGGCAGCCAGCTGACCTGCATCTTCGTGAACCACGGCATGCTGCGCAAGAACGAGTACGAGAATGTCATGAAGGACTACGAGTGTCTGGGGCTGAACGTTGTCGGCGTGGATGCCTCGGAGAAGTTCTTCAGCGACCTTGCCGGTGTTGTCGAGCCCGAGCAGAAACGCAAGATTATAGGGCGCGACTTCATAGAGGTGTTCAATGCCCAGGTGAAGACCCTCTCTAACTCCCCCCTAAAAGGGGAGGATATAAAGTCTCCCTTTGAGGAAGATTTAGAGGGTCCGGAAGCCTCCCCTATGAGGGAAGGTTTGGAAGGGTCTTCTTATCATTGGCTCGCCCAGGGCACCATCTATCCCGACCGCATCGAGAGTCTGAACATTACGGGCAAGGTCATCAAGAGTCACCACAACGTAGGCGGCCTGCCCGAGGAGATGAACCTGCAGCTGTGCGAACCGCTCAAGTGGCTCTTCAAGGACGAAGTGCGTCGCGTAGGCCGTCAGCTCGGCATTCCCGAACACCTCATAGGCCGCCATCCCTTCCCCGGGCCTGGTCTGGCCGTGCGCATCCTTGGTGAAGTCACCCCCCAGAAGGTGCGCATCCTGCAAGAAGCCGACGACATCTTCATCCAGGGCCTGCGACAGTGGGGACTCTACGACCAGATATGGCAGGCAGGAGCCATCCTGCTCTCCGACGTGCGCAGCGTAGGAGTGATGGGCGACGAGCGTACCTACGAGAACCCTGTCGCCTTGCGAGCTGTCACCAGTACCGACGCAATGACTGCCGACTGGGCCCACCTCCCCTACGAGTTCCTGGCAAAAGTCTCAAACGACATCATCAACAAGGTGCGCGGCATCAACCGCGTCTGCTACGACATCTCGTCGAAGCCGCCATCGACCATCGAGTGGGAGTAATGCGGAGACTGCGGATTAGAGATTACGGATTAGGGATTAGGGATTAGGGATTAGGGATTAAGGATTAGAGATCAGAGTAAAATAATGATTAGAAATAAAGACTTAGGAAACATGACAAAACACATCTCATGGATGAGTGCAGCTGCATTGGCCGGCCTGTGCCAACTGCTGGTTGCCTGCACTGGCTCCAAAAGCGAATCGGTAGAAGAGATTCGCTATGTGAAGACTGCTCAGGCCGTGCGCATCAGCGACGCAGCCGAACTGAGCTATCCGGGCCGGACGAAAAGCTCGGAAGAAGTGAACGTGGCCTTCCGCGTGAGCGGACCGATACAGCGCCTACTGGTCAAAGAGGGCCAGTTCGTCAGCAAAGGTCAGCTCATCGCAGAGATGGACCCTCGCGACTACGAAGTACAGCTCTCTGCCACACAAGCAGAGTACGAACAGATCAAGGCAGACGCAGAAAGAGTGATGGCCCTCTACAAGGAGGACGGCACCACGGCCTCCAACTACGACCGCGCCCGCTACGGCCTGCAGCAAATCACCGAGAAGCTGGCACACCACAAGAACCAGCTGGCCGACACACGCCT
The DNA here is from genome assembly GCA_902763865.1 of uncultured Bacteroidales bacterium. GTDB lineage: Bacteria > Bacteroidota > Bacteroidia > Bacteroidales > Bacteroidaceae > Physcousia. The sequence goes on from CACWTR010000044.1 coordinate 37,587, forward strand.
CTATGCACCCATCAGCGGCTACGTCCAGACCAAGATGCACGAAGCAGGCGAGACCGTCAGCGCCGGAATGCCCATCGTCTCGATGTTCAATGCCGGCGACGTCGAGATAGAAGTCTTCGTGCCGGCCTCCGACTATGCACGGCAGGAAGAACTGATCAGCGCCACCTGCTCCTTTGAAGTGACACCCGGCAAGACCTATCCCCTCGAAGTCGTCAGGGTCAGCAAGGAAGCCAACGCCAGCCAGCTCTTCGCAGCCCGCCTGCGTATCAAGGGCGAGTACGACCACCAGAAGATAACGCCGGGCATGTCCACAATGGTCTATGCCTCCTACCACGCACCAAACGAGGCAAACGGAGTCATCGTCCCCACTACGGCCATCGACCGTAAGGACGGGAAGACCTTCGTCTTTGTGCTCGACACCACTACCGGCACCGTCAGCCACCGCGTCGTAGAGGTCGGACGCCTCGACCTGGAAGGAAACATACAAGTGCTGAACGGCCTGAAACCCGACGAGACAGTCGTCAGTGCCGGCGTACGCTACCTCACCGACGGACAAAAAGTAAAGCAGATGGAAAAGACATCGAAGGCCAACGTCGGAGGACTGCTGTGATTTGACAATTGGACAATTGGACAAATTGACGTGAATTGAATTGTAAAATTGTGAAATCGCAAAATTGTGAGATATAACTATGGAAATAGATTTTTCCCGTTGGGGACTGAATAATCGCAAGCTCGTATCCTTCTTCGTGACCATGCTGGTCATAGGTGGCATCATCAGCTACGATGTCATGCCGAAGCTGGAGGACCCTGCCATCAAGGTGAAGCAGGCAATGGTCATAACCACCTATCCCGGTGCATCGGCACACGAGGTGGAGCTTGAGGTGACAGACAAGATAGAAAAAGCCATCCGCGAAATGCCGGGCATCGACAACGTGCAAAGCCAGTCGATGAACGACCTGAGCATCATCACCGTGGAACTGGAGACCACGGTCCGCGACAAGGATGTAGAACAGAAATGGGACATCCTGCGCCGCAAAGTGAGCAACGTATCCTCCTCCCTGCCGAGCAACGCATCGACACCCATCGTGCGCGACGACTTCGGCGATGTCTTCGGCATGTTCTATGCCCTCACTGCCGACGGGCTGAGCGACCGCGAAATGTCGGACTATGCCGAGCTCGTGAAGCGCAACGTGGCAGACATCAAGGGCGTGTCGCGCGTCGAGATATACGGCCAGCGAAAAGAATGCATCTACATCGAGATGCGACAGGACAAGATGTCCAACCTCGGCGTAATGCCTATGGAAGTCATCCAGACACTCAACAACCAGAACCGCACCACCTACTCCGGCTACTACGACAACGGCACGCACCGCGTCCGCGTCACCGTTGACGACCGCTTCAAGCATGTGGAGGACATAGCAAACATGATCATTCAGGGGCACGACGACGAGCAGATACGCGTCCGCGACGTGGCACAAGTCTTCAAAGGCTATGTCGAACCGACACGCAACGAGATGAAGCGCGACGGACAACGGGCACTCGGCATCTCGATAGCAGGCGTGGCAGACAAGGACATCGTCAAGGTCGGCAAAGAAGTGGAAGAGACCATCCGGGAACTCAGTAAGGAGATGCCCCTCGGCGTGAAGTTCGAGAAAGTCTTCAATCAGCCCGAGCGCGTCGAAACGGCCCTCAACACCTTCCTCGTCAACCTGGTTGAGTCGGTGGCCATCGTCGTCTTCGTCCTCATCTTCACGATGGGCTTCAAGTCCGGAATCATCATCGGCATCAGCCTCCTCACCATCGTGCTGGGCTCCCTGCTCGTGCTGGGCGGCTTCGACGGCACACTGCAGCGCGTCAGCCTCGGCGCATTCATCCTGGCAATGGGAATGCTGGTCGATAATGCCATCGTCATCGTGGACGGCATACTCATCGACCTGAAGCAAGGACGCTCGCGTATAGAGGCTCTCACCTCCATCGGTCGTCGCACGGCAATGCCCCTGCTCGGGGCCACCCTGATAGCCATCCTTGCCTTCTGGCCCATCTTCCTCAGTCCCGACACGGCTGGTGTCTATGTGCGCGACCTCTTCATCGTCATTGCCGTCTCGCTCATGCTGTCCTGGATTCTTGCCCTCGTGCACGTCCCCATCCTGGCAGACCGCATGCTCAAGGCTCCCAAGAAGGCAGACGGCGATGGCAGCGAGATGTATCAAGGCTTCAGCTATACCGTGCTGGAGAAAATCATGAACTTTGGCCTTCGCTTCCGCTTCGTCATGGTGGGGCTTGCCGTTGTCGCCGTATTGCTCAGCGTCTGGGGCTACAAGTTCCTCAACCAAGCCTTCTTCCCCGACATGGAGTACGACCAGCTCTACATGGAGTACAAACTGCCCGAAGGCACCAACCATACCCAGGTAGCACAGGACTTGGCGGAAATCAGCGAATATCTGAAGACGCGCAAGGAAGTGACACACATCACGACCTCCATTGGCGGCACTCCCAGCCGCTATAACCTCGTGCGCAGCATCGCCACCCCGTCGCTTTCCTATGGTGAACTCATCATCGACTTCGAGACACCAAAGGCACTGGTCGAGAACATCAACGACATCCAACACGAACTGAACAAACGCTATCCCGATGCCTACATCAAGCTGAAACGCTATAACCTGATGTTCAAGAAGTATCCCATCGAGGTGTGCTTCAGCGGACCGGACCCCTCGGTCCTCCACAGGCTTGCTGATTCGGCAAAGGCCATCATCGCTGCCTCCGACAAGGTGTACCTGCCTACCTCCGACTGGGAACCACAGGTGCCGGTGCTGTCCATCAACTATGACCAGCCCTCTGCCCGCACGACGGGCCTGAGCCGCAGCGACGTCGCCATGTCCGTCCTGGCATATACCGGCGGCATACCGGTTGCCACCTTCTACGAAGGCATCCACAGCGAGAACATCATCCTCAAGTTTACCGATGCACACGGAGGCGACATAGAGCGCATCGACAACGTGCCAGTCTTCGGACTGCTGCCCAACTTCAACATGCTGTTCAACCGCTCCACCGTGACAAAGGTCCTCTCGGGGACTATCGACAAGAACGGCATCATCGAGATGCTCACCCGGACCACTCCGCTCAAGCAGGTGGCAAATGGCGTAGAGCTGAAATGGGAGGAACCTGTCGTCATGCGCTACAATGGTCAGCGCCAGCAGCGCGTGCAGTGCTCGCCGCGTCCGGGAGTAGGCACGGAGGCCGCACGCCGCTCCATTGCCAAGGAGATAAAGAAGATTCAGCTGCCTGCTGGCTACGAGCTCTCGTGGCAGGGAGAGAAGATGGCAAGCGACCGCTCCATGCAGTACCTCTTCAACGGATTCCCTCTTGCCATCATCCTCATCATCGTGATTCTCATCATGCTCTTCAAGGACTACAAGAAGCCGGCCATCATCTTCTGCTGCATCCCGCTCATCTTCGTGGGCGTGATTCCTGCCGTGCTCATTACCGGCAAGCCCTTCGGCTTCGTCGCCATCGTGGGTGTGCTGGGTCTTATCGGCATGATGGTGAAGAACGGCATCGTGCTCATGGATGAGATTAACCTGCAAATCAGCGAAGGCGTAGAGCCGCGTGCAGCCCTTGTAGGCAGTTCGAAGAGCCGACTGCGTCCCGTCATGATGGCTTCGCTCACCACGATTCTCGGCATGATACCCCTCATCCCCGATGCCATGTTCGGCAGCCTGGCTGTCACCATCATGGGCGGTCTGTTCATCGGTACGCTCATCACCCTCATCTTCATCCCGATCCTCTATGCAATGTTCTTCAATATAAAGTAAAGTATGAAACGCATAATATATATATATAATGTATTGGCACTGGTCCTGTGCTGTGCGCCGTTTGCAGATGCCAGGGCTCAGGAAGAGGCACGCAGCATCTCGCTCGACGAGGCACGCGAGCTGGCACTGCAGCACAACAAGGACATTGCCAAGTCCAGGCTTACCCTCGAGCAGACACGCAATGACGCGAAGGCCTACAGGACGAAGTTCCTGCCTCGCATCAACGTCATGCTGGCCGACCTCTATTCCCCGTACAGTGGCGACCTCACCATTCCCGGCGGACACCTGCCCATCTACGCTATGAACCCGATACTTGGCACGTACATCCCCGACGTCACGCTGGCATCCGACGGGAGCCTTATGCTCAACCAGTATGCCGACTTCCCCTCGCAGAAGCTTGACTACAAGTTGGGCAACATCTTCCTCGGCAATGTCTCCCTCACCCAGCCCCTCTACATGGGCGGCAAGATAACGGCTGCCCACCGCATGGCAAAGCGCGGAGCGGAAATGGCAAGCGAGAACATACGCCTCACCGAGAGTCAGGTCATTGTGCAGACCGACGAGGCCTACATGCAGGCGGTGCTCGCCAGGCAGCTGGCAGACGTGGCACGCTCCTACAAGGAACTGCTCGATGAACTGCAGAAGAACGTGGAGAGTGCCGTGAGTCACGGACTGAAGACGCGCAACGACCTGCTCAAGGTGCAAGTGAAGGCAGGCGAGGCCGAGCTGTCCATCCAGCGTGCCGAAAATGCCACAAGGCTGAGCACCATGAATCTTTGTCACATCATGGGACTGCCCCTCAACACACCTCTCCAGCTCGATGCGGACCACATCTCCGAAGAAGCTTCCGGAGCAGCCACAGGCGGAAGCCTCTCGACGGAAGCACGCCCCGAGAATGCCATATTGCAGGCAAAGACTGACATCGCAAAGCTGCAGGTGAAGCTTACGCGCAGCGACTTCCTGCCGCAGCTGGCCCTGTTTGCCGGCTATTCATACGTGAACGGCGTCAAGGTAGCGGGCAGCAAATTGTTCGACTCGGGTTCCGTAGCAGTGGGTGCCACGCTCAAGGTGCCAGTCATTACCTTCGGCGAGCGCTTCTACAAGGCTCGTTCAGCCAAGGCCCGCTATCAGATAGCACAGACGGAACAGCAAAACCTGACCGAGCAGATGCAGCTCGAACTAGCACAGGCCGACAACAACTTTGCGGAGGCGCAGACGGAAACAACCATCACGCAGCGCAACCTGGAACAGGCTGAAGAAAACATGCGCCTGGCAAGGAAGCAGTACGACGTGGGCACGGAGCCTCTCTCGCAGCTGCTCGATGCGCAGGCCGCGTGGCAGCAGGCATCTGCCAACTACGTCAGGGCCCAGTGCCAGCTGCAGGTGGCCTACACCAAGCTGCTCAAGGCACAGGGAATCCTCAGGGAATAAGACTATGCAAGAGTGACGGTGCGTGCACCGTCCTCTTCCACTTCGATGCTGACCCGTACTGTATTCTCGGGCAGCAATTCCTCTACCAGCTCGGGCCATTCGATGAAGCAGGGCGAGCCGCTGTAGAAGTAGTCCTCAGTGCCGATGTCGTAGGCTTCGCGCAGGTTCTTGATGCGGTAGAAGTCGAAGTGATAAACACTCCTGAATTCTTTATTTACTCCGTATTCGTTCACAATCGCGAAGGTGGGCGACGTGACGGTATCTTCCACGCCCATTGCCTCGCAGATGGCCTTGATGAACGTCGTCTTGCCGGCACCCATCTTGCCGTAGAAGGCAAAGACGCGCCTCTCGCCCATCGCCTCCACAAACTGCCGTGCAGCTGCTGCAAGGCCGTCGGTGCTCTCGATTCTTATTGTCATTGTTCTTAAACTTGTTGCTGCCTTTGGAAAAAATGAAGAGTATGTTTCCGTCCGCAACGCGCAAAGATACGACTTTTTCCCCTAACTGCAATGCAAAGTCATGTTTATATGGGCTTAATGAAACTTTTCGTGCTCTTTGCACCATCATTCGGAATAAATCATTAACTTTGTAGCGGAATAGCATGCTTGCGAATGAAAGCAGAGAAACAAATTGCTGCGGCAGCAGCGGAATTTGCCTTGCGATGGAAAGGGCGCGGTTACGAGAAAGGGGACTCCCAGATATTCTGGGCCGACTTGCTCCAGAACGTCTTCGGCGTGGAGAACATTGCCGACTTCATCCGCTACGAGGAACAGGTGAAGGTGGATGCCACCAACTTCATCGACGGACATATCAGCTCTACGCGTGTGCTCATCGAGCAAAAGTCCATCAACAAGGATCTTCGCGCTCCCGTCACTCAGAGCGACGGCCAGCGCCTCACTCCCTTCCAGCAGGCAAAACGCTACTCTGCCGAGCTGCCCTATTCCCAAAGGCCGCGATGGATTGTGGCTTGCAACTTTGCCGAGTTCCTTGTCTATGACATGGAGCAACCCAACGGCGAACCGGAGAGCATCCTGCTGGAGAACCTCGGCAAGGAATACTATCGGCTCAGGTTCCTTGTCGATGTGAAGAGCGAGCACCTGCGCAAGGAGATGGAGGTGTCGATGCAGGCCGGCGAGATAGTTGGGAAGATTCACGAGGCTCTGCTCAGGCAGTACAACGACGACTCGCCGCGGGCCTTGCGCTGGCTCAACATCCTGTGTGTCAGACTGGTGTTCTGTCTCTATGCCGAGGATGCGGGCATCTTTGCCCACGACCAGTTCCATGACTACTTTGCCCGCTACGAGGCCGAGGACCTGCGCCGTGCCTTGCGCGACCTCTTCGAGGTGCTGAACACGCCCAAGGCGGAGCGCAGCAAATACCTGAAGGATGACCTCGCAGCCTTCCCCTACACCAACGGCGGGCTTTTCGAGGAAGAGATAGAGATACCGCAGTTCACCGAAGAGCTCAGGCAGATACTCCTGCAGGACGCGAGCCTCGGTTTCGACTGGAGCGAGATATCGCCCACCATCTTCGGAGGCGTGTTTGAGAGCACGTTGAATCCTGAGACGCGTCGCAGCGGAGGCATGCACTACACCAGCATCGAGAACATCCACAAGGTCATCGACCCATTGTTCCTCGACGACTTGCGCAAGGAGCTTGACAACATCCTCGAAGAGAAGGTCGAGCGGCAGCGGCAGAGGAAGCTGATGGCCTATCAGGACAAGTTGGCCTCCCTCACCTTCCTTGACCCGGCCTGCGGCTCCGGCAATTTCCTCACGGAAACCTACCTGAGCCTGCGTCGCCTGGAGAACGAAGCCATACGGCAATACACACATGGGCAGACGCAGTTTGCATGGGAAGGCCTTTCGCCCGTCAAGGTCAGCATCCGGCAGTTCTACGGCATCGAGATAAACGACTTTGCCGTCGCGGTTGCTACCACGGCCCTTTGGATATCGGAGGCGCAGATGCTCCGCGAGACAGAGAAAATCATCCACCACGACATCGACTTCCTGCCCCTCAAGAGCTACGCCAACATCCGAGAAGGGAATGCACTGAGGATGGACTGGAACATCATCGAAGTCCCGTCCAATGTCCCTACCATACATGCCAGGAACACCTATGTTCTCTTTGAAGAAGAGCCCTTGTCGCTCCACGAACCTGCAGCGGCATACGGAGACATCAACCTGGTGACTTCCGACGTGAAGCGCGGCCCGAAGCCCGGCACAAGGTACGAGGTCCGCTTCGACTACATCATGGGCAACCCGCCGTTTGTGGGGAAGAAGGAGCAGTCCCGCGAGCAGAAGGAAGACCTGACGAGCCTTTTCGACAAGAAAGCCAAAGGCATAGGGAACATCGACTACGTGGCCGGATGGTACAAGAAGGCTCTGCAGACGATAGGCGGAGAGCGGACAAAGGTAGCTTTCGTCTCCACCAATTCCATTACGCAGGGCGAGCAGGTCCCCATCCTTTGGCGCGAGCTGTACAAGGCCGGGATGAACATACTGTTTGCCCGACGCACTTTCCGGTGGGACAGCGAGGCCACGGACAAGGCGCACGTCCATTGCGTCGTGATAGGCTTTGCCAGGGGCAACGCTGTTGGCGGCAAGAAGGTCATCTATGACGGCGAAGCTGTGAAAGAGGTCAGTGAGATCAATCCTTATCTTGTGGAGGGCGCACCGGTCTTCATCGACAAACGCGAGGCGCCCATCTGCGGCGTGCCTCGCATCATGTACGGCAGCATGCCTATCGACGACGGTCATCTCATCCTGAACCGGGAGGACGTGGATGCCCTGCTGAAGGAGTCGCCGGACAATGCCCGCTTCATACGCCGGTATGCCGGAGGGGACGAAATCATCAAGAACAAGGAACGTTGGTGCCTTTGGCTTGAAGGCATCAGTCCAAGGGAGATGCGCCAGTCGCCTCTTGTCATGGAACGTGTCCGCCGGACGATGGAGTTTCGGCAGGGAAGCAACCGCCCCCAGACGTTGAAGCTGGCCGAGACTCCATACCTGTTCGGAGAGATACGCCAGCCCCGGACCGACATGCTTGTCATCCCCAAGGTGTCCTCCGAGCGTCGCCGCTATATTCCCGTCGCCTTCGTGTCGCCGGATGTCATCGTCAATGGCAGCGCACTCATCGTGCCCGACGCCACTGCCTACGAATTCGGCGTAATCATCTCCAACGTACACATGGCATGGATGAGGGCAGTGGCAGGAAGGCTCGAGACGCGCTATCAGTATTCAGGCTCGAATGTCTATAACAACTTCCCCTGGCCCAATCCTACCGACGGACAGAAGGCAAGGATAGCAGCGACGGCACAAGCCATCCTCGATGCCCGCGGCCTCTATCCCGATTCAAGCCTTGCCGACCTCTACGACGAACTGACGATGCCTGCGGAACTTCGCAAGGCTCACCAGGAGAACGACCGAGCCGTGATGCAGGCCTACGGCTTCGATGTCAGGACAATGACCGAAAGCCAGTGCGTGGCGGAACTTTTCAAGAGGTATCAGGAACTGACGAAGGAGTGACCGCAGCAATTCATTTACCGTTTCCCGTTCTCCCCTCTCACCGGAGAGGGGACAGGGTGCCAGGGCTCTTTATCTCCTTTTCCCTCTCAGCGTGATGAGGGGGATGAGCATTTCCTCCATGCTGATGCCGCCGTGCTGGAAGGTGTCCTTGTAGTACTGGACGTAGTAGTTGTAGTTGTTCGGGTAGGCGAAGAAGCCGTCCTGCGTGGCGAAGATGTAGGTTGTGCTCAGGTTGGGGCTGGGCAGTCCGGCGCGGCGCGGGTCCTTTATCTCGAAGACCTCCTTGGGGTTGTAGGAGAGGTTCTTGCCGAGTTTGTAGCGCAGGTTGGTGTTCGTGTTGCGGTCGCCAATGACCTTGACGGGGTTGTAGCAGCGGATGCTGCCGTGGTCGGTGGTGAGCACGACGGTGCAGTCCTGTGCGGCGAGTGTGCGGAAGAGTTCGCTCACGGCGGAGTGCCTGAGCCAGCTTTGCGTGATGCTCCGGTAGGCTGCCTCGTTGCTGGCGAGTTCGCGCACCATGAGGCTCTCGGTGCGGGCATGGCTGAGCATGTCGATGAAGTTGATGACCACGACGTTCAGGTCGTTCTTTTGCAGCGAGGGTATCTGCGGGACGAACTTCTCGACGGCTCCCGAGTGATTGATTTTGTGGTAGGAGAAGGTGTTGCGGCGGCGATAGCGCTCCAGCTGAGTCTTGATGAGGGGTTCTTCGTTCAGGTTCTTGCCTTCCTCGCTGTCCTCATCGACCCAGAGGCTTGGGAACATGCGGGCGATGTCGTTGGGCATCAGGCCGCTGAAGATGGCGTTGCGGGCGTACTGTGTTGCCGTGGGGAGGATGGAGAGGTAGAGGTTCTCCTCTACCGTGAATGAGTCTGCTATCTCGCCCAGGAGCATTCGCCACTGGTCGAAGCGGAAGTTGTCGATGACGATGAGGAAGACTTTCTCGCCTCGGTCCAGCAGGGGGAAGATGGTGCGCTTGAAGATGTCGGGACTCATGACGGGCCGCTCTTCCGGCTTTTCCATCCAGTGCATGTAGTTTCCGCGGATGAACTTGGCGAACTCCGCGTTGGCTTCGCGTCGCTGCATGGCAAGCATCTCCTGCATGCCGCTCTCCGTCTCGCTCAGTTGCAGTTCCCAGTAGGTGAGCTTGCGGTAAACTTCCTTCCATTCCTCTATGCTGGATGCATCGTTTATCTGCATGCCCAGGCGCGAGAAGTCCTGCTGGTAGTTGGTCTGCGTGTGTTCCGTCACGATTTCCTTCTGCTGGATGTTCTTCTTCAGTGTCAGCAGGATTTGTGTCGGGTTGACAGGCTTGATGAGGTAGTCGGCTATCTTGGCTCCTATGGCTTGCTCCATGATGTGCTCTTCCTCGCTCTTCGTGACCATCACGACGGGCGTGGCGGGCAGCAGTTCCTTGACGCGGGTGAGGGTCTCCAGTCCGCTCAGGCCGGGCATGTTCTCGTCCAGCAGGATGAGGTCGTAGGACTTGCCGTCCTGCGAGATGCTGTTCTCTATCTCGTCCAGCGCGTCGTAGCCGTTAGTCACGGTTTCCACCTCGTAGCCCTTCTTCTCGAGGAAGAGGATGTGAGCCTTCAGCAGCTCTATCTCGTCGTCAACCCAAAGCAACTTGTATTTCATATATCTTCCCTTAACTTTTTTAACTTCTTCAGTATTATCAGTGCAAATATAGCGATAAATCCCGATTTATGTGCCGCTCCGGTAAGGATTTTTATAAAAGAAGTCAGTCAGTCAGCATTTATTATGTTTTTCCTTGACTTCTTTTGCAAAAAAAAACATCACTTCGCAGGCGTAGGGCAAAAACCCCTGCGTGAAAAAGGAAAAACCCCAAAGCACACGTCGAAAAGTTATTTTCAAATATTGGTGTCCGGTAAAAGTTGAAAAGAGGTATATTATGTGTCTGCAGTGCCGATAAATAGGCATAGCGGTCTCATTCTTGAAAGAGTAAGCCCCCTCT
>CACWTR010000045.1 GCA_902763865.1 uncultured Bacteroidales bacterium
CGAGCAGTTCTCGTCCGATGACTACATGGCCTTCACCAACCTGATGAGCCTGATACAGAAGGAGGGCATGGACAATGTCTATCTTGACGGCGCCCCCTTTATCCGCTACCGCACTCAGGAACTGACGCCTGCAGAGGTCACCACCACCTTCGACTTCCTGAAGTACGGCATCGACCTGCGTGGCGATGACGGCGCGGTGTACTTCCCCTTTGCCACCATTGCCGACCTGTACAGCGATCTGTACTACCACATCGCCGGCTATAACGGTGAGAAGGTTGTCCTGGTGACCGAAAACGCAAACTCCGATATTTGCAAGTTCGAGCCCGACAGGGCGATGGCCATCATTGAGCAGCAGACGCGTGCTGCCGACCTGGCCGACTTCACCTACAAGGAGTTGTGCTTCGTGGTCGATTACTTCTACGGCATGCCTGGACGCTCGCCCTACGAAAATGCCATCAGGGAGAACGGCTTGGACAAGGCCCTCAGCGACAACCTCATTGACAACGGCACCACCATCAAGCAGCTTTTGACGAGCACCAACATGAAGGATTACATTATCGGCATGCTTGGCATGCAGGCAGTGCTCGACGACGGAGGACATACCGGCCTGTATGTCGATCTCAAGGTCTTCAGAGCCCTAAATATAAAGGATGGTGTCATCGAGTGGCTCTCAAGTACTAAATACATTGAGGAGACCTATCCTGCTCTGTACCAGATGATCAGCGACAGATTCCTTATCCCCATGATCAGCAGACCCCAGGACAGAGCCATTGACAAGGCCCGCAGTGACAAGGGGATAACCGACCATTACTATAAGGCCGACGACACGGCATATCTGATATATCCCCAGTTCTCCAATAACTTTGCTGCGTGGAGGGAGTATTATGCCGGCGGTTGCACGGGCAATACGCCAGCCGTCGATACGGACTTCCCAGGTGACTTGAGCGTGGTGCTCGATGCCATGAAGCAGGCCAACGATGACCCGGAGGTGAAAAACCTCATCATTGATGTAGCCAACAACGGAGGCGGCTCGCTCGACATCGTGATGGCCATGACAGCACTCATCGCCGGACAGAGCCACTACTACAGCGAGAACACCCTCACCAAGCAGCGCATGCTGGTTACCTATGACGTTGACTGCAACTTCGACGGCGTGTTCGACGAGCAGGACAAGGAAGTGTGGAAAAACTACAATCTGCACTATGGCGTGCTGACCTCTGGCATTTCATTCTCATGCGCCAACCTCTTCCCCTCACTTATGAAAGACATGGGATTCCCCATCATCGGCGAGAAGAGTGGCGGCGGCGCTTGTGCCGTGCAGAACTTTGTCACCCCCGAAGGCCTCCAGTTCCAGATTTCTTCCTATCGCGGACGTCTGACCGACAAGAACTGGAACCAGATTGACAGCGGTGTCACCCCCAACTATCCTATTGCCGTCGCTTCCGGCGCCCCAGTCGCCTACGACTACTCTGCCTTCTACGACGTGTCAGCCATCAGCACCATCATGAACACCGCCCTTCCCCTTGCCTCGCTCCCCACGGATGTCAAGACGGCCGACGATGCGTGGTACACCCTCGACGGTCTCCATCTCGGCGGCAAGCCGACGCGTGCAGGCGTATATATAAATAATGGTAAGAAGGTCGCGATAAAGTGAGAATAAAGCAGAGCTCGCTCATGCTTTATCGAACGTTTGGAGCAGCGAGAGCCATCAAGCTTGCTTGTTTGGCCGAGTCGTGACAAACGAAGACAAAGTCAGCGTGAGCGAGCTCGAACGAAGTTCAAAGTAGTGATTAAATAGACAAGGAGGACACGACAATGAAGAAAACATATTTGCAGCCCACCATGATGGTGGTAAGGCTACAGCAGCAAAGCATCATCTGCACCAGCAACGATGTGAGTCGTGTCAACAGCAATGCCGGCATCGACTACGCCGGTGGCGGCACCGGCCCCGCCCGTGCCCGCCAGAACAGCGGCACCGATTGGGACAACGAATGGTAAAAATGAAGAAGTGCCCAGTGTGCCAGAATCATCATCTGTATCAGTAATTTGTATGGCGTTCCGCTCGAAGAGGCCACAGACATCTACTACAATTCCGAGACAGCCAATCTTATCGAAGAAGGAGTGGCCGACCTCCATTGTCGCAGCGACAAGTACCTGGCAGGGGAAGTTTGGAGAGAATATCAGGAGACAAGACAATCCCAGTGACGATTGTCGAATAACTCGTCACCTACTTGTCACCTTTGAAAACTTTGTCTTGTAACAAATTACATAGTCCTGGTGACGAGTGACGAGTGTTTCTGATTTATGCTGGTATTTTGAAGGATTTCTCGTCCATAGGACGACTGATTTTCTACTTCGACATGCTTTCTTGGGGCTCAGATGCTCAACCAGACGAGGGCGACATATAGGAGGTTGACGAGGCCGGCTTGGAGGAGGCAGAGATTGTACTGGGCACCTTGGGCTCGCAGGACGTTGCAATACAGGAGTCCGGCGGGGATGATGACTGCGACGGCCCAGCTCAGTCCGAATGCAAGCCAAGCGAACAGGGGCATGAGCATAACGATAATGCCCAGGATGCCGAGTGCTGCCGTCCCTCCAAACCTGACGGGAATGGTGCGTTTGCCCACCAAGCGGTCATCGTCCATGTCGCGGATGTTGTTGATGAAGAGCACACACATCGAGATAAGTCCGCAGACGGCACCGGCATAGACGGGCTGCATCTGGCTGAAGTCAAGCGTCAGTCCTGCTGCCCGATATTGCAGCCAGACGGTCCCCCAAGTGGCGACGACTCCATAATAGAGGAACACGAAGATGTCGGCAATGCCGAGGTAGGAGAGCGAGTAGGGTGTGGCGGTATAGAGCCAGGCGAACAGAATGGCCGTGATGCCTATCGCCACTATCACCCAACCACCTATCAGGCAAAGCACAGCTCCAAGCACAATGCTGACAGCCAGACAGATGAGACACGCCCAGCGCATTGCCCGTTCGGTCACCGTCCCTTCTGCCAACGCACGTTTGAATCCTACCCGGCCCTGTTTGTCTGTGCCGCGTTTGTAATCATAGTAGTCATTGATAAGATTGCTCAGAATCTGCAAGGCAAGAGCACAAGATGCCGTCAGGACGGCCGTCAGGTGTCCGAAGGGGGAGCTTTGAATAACAAGAGTGTGGGCAACCATCAGCCCGACCAGCACGGGGCAGAGCGAAGCGAAAAGCGTCTGTGGTCGTATGATGCGAAGCCAAAGAACCACCTGTTTCATATACCTTATTATAGTTATTGCAGCACAAAGGTACACTATTTACCGCAAACTGCAAAACATTCCCGCCTCAAAGTATGACCAGATAACTTTGTTTTGGTGAAGAGTAACGAGTGTTTTTACTCCCTTCTCGTTTTCGAGGGATTAGTAAGTTTTTATCAAAAAAAGTAGGGAAATTCTTTTGTGAATAAAATCTTTTTCATAACTTTGCACTCGCATCAAAGATGCAGACATATTGCTCGATTGCCTTTGAAATCACCACCTCAAACATGAGAGCAAACAGAACATGGAAAGAGCCGCACTATCGGTGCAGGCTTTCCGTATCATGTTCGGGTTTGTGGTGAACCTCAAAGGCGTATGGCAAAGACCTGCGCCTTTTCTTTATGAATTTGTGTAGGTTAATATTTAATTTACAATTACTTGAGCCGATGGGCGATGGCATATAAATGTCCAACAAAAAAAATGAAACAATTACTACTACTTTTTTTAGCAATGTCATCAATGATGTCTTTTGCACAGCAATTAGATGGTTACAATACTATCTTCTTTAATTCCCACACTAACAACCAATGGGGACTAGACGACAGAATAAAGACATCACTTATTAAAAAAGGATTTAACGTCATCCTTTCACGCGACGACATACCTTCGTCCCCTAACGAAAGACTTGCCACACTTGAATTAACGTATCATTTCGAAGTAAGATATGGTGGAACACCGTTTATTTTTAAGTTGACAAACATGATTGGCGAAAAAGTTTTTGAAGTTGAAGGTGTAGGCAACACACTATCTGCCAAAGCAGACGTTAATCGCGCTTGTAGAAGAGCTCTTGAGAAAATCGAAAAGATGCCATACAAGTTCGATCCCTCAAAAACTCCCAAGTTACCAACACCTACCATTAACAAATCTTCATGGACAGAAAAACAAATACGAGAATACCTTTCAAATGAAATAAATCCAATTGAAGGTATATATAAAAACGTAGGAGGTACATTTTATCAAATTGCCATTTTAAAAGAAGAAAACCGATTCTATGCTATAGTCATGGACACTGACCAAACGAATTGGTCTCCAGGTTATGTTAAAGCTGTATTTGAAAGTCTTAAAACTGACTTTTATAACACAAGTTATTTTGAAGATGACTATTCCAAAACAGAAACCATATCTGAACTTAGCAATAACGGAGTTTTGAAAATTGGCAATCATTCGTTCATGAAATTATTTCCTTTGAAGAATGAATAGTATTCATTAACAGAATAAAAAAATAAAAAAATAAAGAATAGACAGAAACCAGTAAAGATATCTTCTTAATATTTAATTCTGTTATCCTGCCCCGCTTCTCAAAGAGTGGGGCTTTATTTTTGCTTTTTCGCAGAAAAGTTTTCGTAATTCATATTTATTTTGTACTTTTGCGGCAAGGGAAACCCAAACAGGCAAATGACCAGCGGCACAAATCCGCATCATCTGCTTAATCCGTGGTTGAGCATTATCACTCATCGTACTCACATAAAAACAGATACACTTATGAAACACTTCATCTTTCGTTACGGTCTGACCGTATTATTCTGTCTGTGCGGCTTTGCATTGACAGGTGCGTCGGCCAAATCAACCGGCAAGGGAACGACCTCTCTGAAGCGTGCCAAGCCCGACAGCCGGCTGAATGCTGCTATGGAGAGTTATCTGCAAGCGGCAAAGGACCAGAAGCTCAACATCCAGAGCGTCATGGTGTTGCAGCACGGCAAAGTGAAGTACGAGAAATGGCTGAACGGCGGCGAGGCTCAGAAGCCGCACGTCCTGAACAGCGTGAGCAAGACGTTCACGTCGGCTGCCGTTGGCCTGGCTATCGAGGAAGGACTCCTGTCGCTCGACGACAAGCTGGTGTCCTTCTTCCCCAACGACTTGCCTGCCTCGCCTTCCGAGAATCTGAAGAAGGTGACGATTCGCAACCTGCTGACAATGAACTGCGGACACGATTCCGAGCCGTCGCGCAGAAAGGAGGGAAGCACTTGGGTGAAGACGTTCCTCGACTGGCCCGTGGAGCATGAGCCGGGCACGTACTTCTGCTACAACAGCATGGGGACGTACATGCTCTCGGCCATCGTGCAGAAGGTGACGGGGCAGAAGGTGGTCGAGTACTTGCAACCGCGACTCTTCGACCCTCTTGGCATCGAGGCACCGCGTTGGGACGAGAGTCCGCAGGGCATCAACTGCGGCGGATGGGGACTCTACCTGAAGACCGAGGACTTGGCAAAGATGGGACAACTGCTCTTGCAGAAAGGCAAATGGAAGGGAAAGCAGGTGTTGCCCGAGAAATATGTCACCGAGATGACTCGTCGGCAGGTTCCCTGCCAGCCATCATGGATCAGGGCCGACAAAGTGGCTGAGAGCGGACTGACCCCAGAGAACAGCGATTGGGTGCAAGGCTACGGCTATCAGGTATGGCGCTGCCGCCACAACGCCTTCCGAGCCGATGGAGCTGGCGGTCAGTACATCATCGTCATCCCCGAGAAGGATGCGGTGGTGGTCAACACAGCCGACCTAAACGACATGCAGGCCGAGCAGAACCTCATCTGGGACTACATACTGCCCGCGCTGAAGTAGTTACTGAAGTTTCGGATATTTAGGAACAACTACAGATTAAGCAGATTAAACAGATGCATGCCAAATGAAGAAGAAGGAGGAAACGATTTAACGGATTTGGCTGATGGCAGATCTGGAGAAATGGAAATGGCAGGAGCCGGGCACGACGTGGAAGGGCATTGGCCTGTATCACATCACGCTGACAATCCCTGACCGGCAGCCTTTGCTGGGGACTCTTGAGATACCTGATGGCAATCCGGACAGGGCTAAAGTGCGACGTACGGTGCTGGGCAATGCCCTGGTGGATTGTCTGATTGGCGTTCCGCAGCATCATCCGGAAGTGCAGGTGCTGCACTTTTGCCTCATGCCAGACCACCTGCATGCTGTCCTGTACGTCAGGCGCACTATGCCCGTAGGTATCAGGGGAGTGGTGCGGGGATTCTGGCAGGGCGTGAAGAAACTGGGACGCGCCTGGTCGGCGGCTTCTTTGATTGTTCCGAATGATATTCGGAGAAACTGCCAAGAAGGGAAACAAGAGATTGTTCCGGATGATAGTCGGAGGAACTGCCAAGAAGGGAGACGAGAAATCCTTCCAAATGATATTCGGAGAAACTGTCAAGAAGGGAAACAAGAAGGAAGCCATGAAGGAAGCGGGGATATTGCACAGCAGGGGCTTCGAGAAGAGACGAGCCGAATGGAGGCTTTCTCTGCGGGACTACAGAAACAAATAGGGGATGATGCTTACTATCGTTTGTCGCCTGTCTTTTCCGAAATGCCTTTCATCCGTTCAATGGGGCACAACACCCAACTTCCAAACACGATCCGTTACTTGGACATGAATCCTCAGCGGTTGGCCACCAAACGTCTGAAGCCAGGCTATTTCCGTGTGCAGAGGGAGATTATGATTGGTGGGCGAAGTTTTGATGGCGTTGGGAATACCATGTTGTTGACAGCCGAGACGTATGCCGTGGTACACGTGAGGAGCCTGATGGTAAAAGCTGCGGACAATGGAGATGCTGAGCAATTGCGAGACTATAAGAACTCCTGTGTATTGGCGGCTCGTAAGGGAGCGGTAATGGTATCGCCGTTCATCTCAGAACATGAGAAACAGGTAATGCATGTGCTTCTGCGTGAGCAACTGCCGTTTGTGTACCTCGCTGACAATGGTTTCCGTGATTATTACAAGCCTGTCGATGCTCTTTTTGATGCTTGTGCGGCAGGTCGTGTCCTGATACTAAGTCCCTGGACGTATGATGCAGGCAAGCGTAAAATCAGCCGCGCAGATTGTATGGCTCTCAATAATATGGCAGAAGAAATATGCAATCATCTTTTTGCACTCTGAAATAAAAAGTAAATCTTTTCGGTTTTCTTTTTGTAATTCGCCCGTTTTTTCGTATCTTTGCAGCGCGAAATAAGAATAAGGTTAAAGGTTATAAGGTTGTAAGGTTGTGAAGCGACCTTAAACCCCAAATCTGACAGAATACCATTTATGGCACAAAATAAGTTCCGCGGTCTCGGCATTGCCCTCATCACTCCCTTCCGGGCGGAGGGGAGTATCGACCTTGCCGCGCTCGACCGGCTGGTAGAATACCAGATAAAAGGAGGTGCTGACTTCCTCTGCATCATGGGCACTACAGCCGAGACGCCTACGTTGAGCCGCGATGAGAAAAGATTGTTGAAGGAACACTTGGTGGAACGTGTGGCCGGACGCGTACCCCTCTTGATGGGATGCGGCGGTAACAACACAACTGCCGTCATCGAGGAGTTAAGAACAGAAGACTGGACGGGCATCGATGGAGTGCTGAGCGTCTGCCCCTACTACAACAAGCCTTCGCAGGAAGGTCTCTATCAGCACTTCGCCGCCATAGCCAAGGCGAGTCCTGTGCCCGTCGTGCTCTACAACGTGCCGGGACGGACGGGGGTGAACATGACTGCCGAGACGACACTGCGCCTGGCCCGTGACTTCGAGAACGTCGTAGCCATCAAGGAGGCCAGCGGCAACATCACGCAGATGGATGACATCATCAAGAACAAGCCGCAGGGCTTCGATGTCATCAGCGGCGACGACGGCATCACCTTCCCGCTCATCACGCTTGGTGCAGTCGGCGTCATCAGCGTCATCGGCAATGCACTGCCCGCTGAGTTCAGCCGCATGGTACGCCTTGCGCTGAGAGGGGAGTACAACACCTCGCTCAGCATTCACCACAAGTTCACCGAACTCTTCAAGCTCCTCTTCGTCGATGGCAATCCTGCAGGCGTGAAGGCAATGCTCAGCGAGATGGGGATGATAGAGAACGTGCTCCGGTTGCCCCTCGTGTCCACACGACTCACCACGATGGAGAAGATAAGCCAGATAGTGAAAGAATTAGGATACTGAACTCCCCGCCCCCTTTAGGGGAAAAGCCTCTCCCCGGCCCTCTCCCGTTGGAGAAGGGAAATGAAATAACTAAATGATAAAATCGTAAATAAATAGTAAATAGTAAATCGTCAAATAGTAAATAAAAGTAAACAGTTTTAACTTAAACCTTTAAACTAATTAATCTATGGTTTATTCACACGAAGTACAGAACATGTGTTGTGTGGCCAAGGGTCCCAACCATGGACCTGCTCCCATCCCCGAAGAGGGCAAGTGGGTCCAGGCAAAAGAAATCAAGGACATCAGTGGCCTGACACACGGCATAGGCTGGTGTGCTCCCCAGCAGGGTGCCTGCAAGCTGACGCTCAACGTGAAGGACGGCATCATCGAAGAGGCTCTCGTAGAGACAATCGGCTGCTCCGGTATGACCCACTCTGCTGCTATGGCAAGTGAGATTCTGCCCGGCAAGACCATCCTCGAAGCCCTCAACACCGACCTTGTCTGCGATGCTATCAACACCGCTATGCGCGAGTTGTTCCTCCAGATTGTCTATGGTCGCACTCAGAGTGCCTTCAGCGAAGGTGGCCTCATGATAGGTGCAGGCCTTGAGGACCTTGGCAAGGGTCTCGTTTCGCAGATGGGTACCCTCTACGGCACCAAGGCCAAGGGCACACGCTACCTGCAGCTCACCGAAGGCTACATCACCAAGATGTTCCTTGACAAGGACGACCAGGTTTGCGGCTACGAGTTCGTTCACATGGGCAAGTTCATGGATGCCATCAAGAAGGGTGTTCCTGCCGACGAAGCTCTGAAGAGTGTTACTGGCACTTACGGTCGCACAAAGGCCGAGGACGGTGCAGTGAAGAGTATTGACCCACGTAAAGAATAAATTCATTTACCATTCAGCCATTTACCATTTACCATTTGAATGTAAAGGAAGCAGCAGAGCTGAGACTTAGGTTAAAGGATTTTGCTATCCGTATTATTAAAATGGTAGATTGTATGCCTCGGACAATCTCGTCCGATGCAATAGCAAGTGAATGGCATGGTATATGACAGACTGAAATGTAATAAATGGTAAATGATTAAATCGTAAATAAGATTATGATTAGAGAAGTCAAATTCGAGTCACAAGACCGTCGCATCAAGCAGATTCTTGCTTGTCTGAATAAACATGGTATTGCTTCTATCGAAGAGGCCAACCAAATCTGCGAGGCAGCAGGCCTCGACCCTTACAAGACCTGTGAGGAAACTCAGATGATATGCTTCGAGAATGCCAAGTGGGCATACGTCGTAGGCACAGCCATCGCCCTGAAGGAAAAGGCAAAGGACGCTGTGGAGGCTGCCAACTACATCGGCGAGGGCCTGCAGAGCTTCTGCATTCCCGGCTCTGTTGCCGACGACCGCAAGGTCGGCATCGGCCACGGCGAACTGGCAGCCCGTCTGCTCAGCCCCGAGACGAAGTGCTTCGCCTTCCTTGCCGGCCACGAGAGCTTCGCTGCTGCCGAGGGTGCCATCAAGATTGCTCAGATGGCTAACAAGTCCAGACCAGCCGACAAGCCCCTGCGTTGCATCCTGAATGGCTTGGGCAAGGATGCTGCCATGATCATCAGCCGCATCAATGGCTTCACATACGTGCAGACACAGTTCGACTACTTCACGGGCGAGCTGAAGGAAGTGAAGCGTATCGCCTACAGCGACGGCCCCCGTGCCGCAGTGAACTGCTACGGTGCCGACGACGTCCGCGAGGGTGTTGCCATCCTCTGGAAGGAAGACGTTGATGTCAGCATCACCGGTAACTCTACGAACCCGACCCGCTTCCAGCACCCCGTTGCAGGCACCTACAAGAAGGAGCGCATCCGTGCAGGCAAGGCTTACTTCAGCGTAGCCAGCGGGGGCGGTACAGGTCGCACCCTGCATCCCGACAACATGGCAGCAGGTCCCGCCTCCTACGGCATGACCGACACGCTGGGCCGCATGCACTCCGACGCTCAGTTCGCCGGCTCCAGCTCTGTACCTGCTCACGTAGAGATGATGGGCTTCCTTGGCATCGGCAACAACCCGATGGTAGGCTGCTCCGTAGCTTGCGCAGTGCAGGCTGACCTCTACCTGAACAAGAAGTAAACGCGCGCGCTCTATGTCCTCCCTGCCCCTCGGAGTAGGGAGGACTACAGAAAGCTAAGACACATCAATACGAAGGTGTGTCATGATTAACAACAACGGATTTAACGGATTTAACGGATTACCTCCAGTACCATCGCGGTGGTACTGGAGTTTTCTTGTGGTGGTACTGGAGTTTTCTTGCGGTGGTACTGTCATCGTAACACAGCCTTACCTATCGCTTCACTACGTAGTTTATCCTCGGGTGTCCGTTCTCACTGTGAATCTTTCCAGTGTTTTATCCTTCATCTGTCTTATGGTGGCCTCGCTTGTCGGCAGAGAGAGAGGCATGGGGGTGCTCTACCGTTGCAGCTTCAACTCAGCATTAATCTCATCTACCCGTCGGGTCGTGAGCGGGTAATAGTGGCAAACAATGATGGAGATGACCGCTACGGCAGCCGGAATGAAGGACATGAGCAGTCGCAGGCACAGCAGTGCGGAAGCTGGCTGGGACAGGACGGCCTCTGCTGCCATCTGCTCGTCGGTGCGCGGTATGTAGTCGCAAGCCGAAAGGAGCCACAGGACAGCCGCTCCGCCGATTGCTCCGCCGAACTTCTGCGCCATTGAGCTGCTGGAGAAGATGAGGCCGGTGCTGGCCGAATGGTAACGAAGCTCGGCGTAGTCGCTGACATCGGCGTACATAGACCAAACAAGAGGCGACATGATGCCGGTCAGGATGCTGATGAACACCTGGAACAGCAGCATCAGCCAAAAACCGCCGGGCGAAACGGGAATGAAGAAGAAGAGGACACTGAGCACGAAGAGCGAGGCTCCTACGGCCATGAACAGCGATTTCTTCCCCAACCGTCGGGACAGAGGGACCGTACAGACGGCACCAAGCATGTTGCAGGCTTCGCCCACGCTGAGGAACAACCCTGCATAGAACAGGATGCTGAACGTGGAATGGCCTGCGCTGAACGTCAGCACCTTGTCGAAGCCGATTATGTCGGCAAAGTAGTAGGCGACGGTGGCTCCGCGAACCGTACAGAAGAGGTTGAAGCACAGTGCTGCACCAATAAGCAGCCACCAGGGGCGGTTGCTGAGCAGAGCACGGAAATCCTTGCCGATGCTGACGGTGGAGACGGTCTTCAGCCGCTCGCGCGTGAGCAGGAAGGTAAGGATGAAGAGCACGAGGCAGGCAGCAGCTATGACCATCATGGCGTATTGCCAGGCTGTAGCGACAGAGGATTCAGCCTTGAATAGATTCACCAGAGGCTCCCATGCGGCCAGTGCAATGAAGGAACCGCCGTAGGCGAATATCATGCGGAAGGAAGAGAAGACGGTCTTCTCCTGCGAGTCATCGGTCATCACGCCCAACATGGCACCATAGGGCACATTGATGGCAGTATAGACCGTCATCATCAGAATGTAGGTGACATAGGCATAGGTAAGCTTTGCCCCGTAGCCCCAGTCGGGGGTGGTGAAGAGCAGGATGCCGGCGATGCTGAACAGCGGCGCAACGAAAAGCAGATAGGGCCTGTACTTGCCCCAGCGCGAATGTGTCCGGTCGGCTATGACGCCCATCATCGGGTCGCTCACGGCATCCCAGATACGCGTGACGAGTACCAGCACACCGGCATCGACAAGCGAAAGACCGAAGATGTTGGAGTAGAAAAAAGGCAGGTAATAGGAGAACACCTTCCAGAACATCGACGACGACATGTCGCCCAGGCCGTAGCCCACCTTTTCACTGAAGCGTGCCATGATTCTTGCGAATGAGTCGTTTGATGTTTTCCACGCTGGCAGCCGAGGTGAACCCATCGGCTGGTGTGTTCATGCAGTAGTCAGTCAGGCGCTCCAGGCTGCTTACTGCTACGTGCAGACGGGTGTCGGCTGTGGCATAATAGATAAGGACACGTCCGTCGTCGTCTGCTATCCAGCCGTTGCTGAAGGCTACATTCATGACATCCCCCACGTATTCCTGCCCCTCGGGAACCAGGAACCATCCGCCGGGCTGACAGGTGAGGCGGGTGGGGTCGTCAAGGGCCGTCATATACATATATAATACGTAGCGCAGGCCGTCGGCTGTCCCGCGTACACCGTGAGCCAGATGCAGCCATCCCTGCGGTGTCTTCAGCGGAGCGGGACCTTCGCCGTTCTTCACTTCCTGAATGGTGTGATAGTGGCGGGGATTGATGATGACCTCCTCCTTCACCTCGGCATGAAGGATGTCATCCACCAGCGACCATCCGATGCCTCCGCCGGACCCCGTGTCGATGAAACCGTCCTGAGGGCGGGTGTAGAAGGCATATTTCCCATCCACGAACTCAGGGTGCAGCACTACATTGCGCTGCTGGCTCCGGCTCTTGAGGTCCGGCAGGCGCTCCCACAGGACGAGGTCCTTCGTGCGGGCAATGGCTGCCGTGGCTGTGGCCGCACTGAGATTGCCGGGCTGCGAGTCGTCGTGACGTTCTGCGCAGAAGATGCCGTAAATCCATCCGTCCTCGTGCTGCGTCAGGCGCATGTCATATACGTTGGTGGCCGGGATGACATCTTCTGGCATCGTAACGGGCTCGTCCCAGAAGCGGAAATTGTCAATACCGTTGGGACTCTCTGCTACGGCGAAGAACGATTTGCGGTCGGCTCCTTCCACGCGGCATACCAGCAGGTAGCGCCCGTTCAGCTTGATAGCTCCGGCATTCATCACCGCATTCATCATGATGCGTTGCATCAGGTGCGGGTTGTCCTGCTCTGAGAAGTCGTAGCGCCACTCCAAAGGCGTATGCTCGGCAGTAAGGATGGGATACATGTAGCGCTCGTATATGCCGTTGCCGAAGCCCTGGACGGGTCTGTTCTCTCGTGTCAGCAACTGCTCGTGCTGCTGCCGCAGAGCAGCCAGCTTGGATTGGAAGTCATTCATTTCTTGCTGATATCATTAAGCATGAGGATTCTTTTGTCTTCAATCATCTTGCGGAAGTCGGGCGCGTCCTGCGTGGAGGGCGCAGGGGCAAAGTAATGCTTGTCTGTGAAGTTGCGCCAGACGAGGAAATAGCTGAGGGGGTACTTCACGAGCTGAGGCTTCAGCACACGGGTCCACCAAGTCGGGTCGGGGATGTTCTGATAGCCGCACTCGGTGAGTGCCACCAGGTGCTTGCCCTCCCGTGCCAGCTTGCAGAGCGTGGCGAGGTCCTTGTTCAGTCCCTCCTTGAAAGCCTCTTCTCCGTTTGGCTGCTGGTAGGCATCCAAGCCTATGATATCCACACGGTCATGGCCGGGATAGGTGTCGAGGATGTCCGGTTTGAAGCCGTAGTTGGGGCTCCAGCTCCAAAGGATGTTATAGGGCAGCGAGCACAGCACGTAGTCCTGTGTCATGTTCCACAGTGCGCGGTATTCCTGGCTGGAACACAATCCTTGTCCCCACCAGAACCATGCTCCGCTATTCTCATGCCATGGACGGAAGATGAAGGGGATGTGATGTCCCTGTTCGTCGGTCAGGGATGCCAGAAAGGTGGTGAGTCGCTTCAGCCATATCTGGAACACGCCGTGGCTGCCTTGGCCGGGCAGCACCGCTGCCACGGTGTTCTTGTCGCGCTCCTGAGCGTTGACCCATGCTGTGCCGCCTGTAAGCGGGTTGCGCGGATGCCACGATATGGTGACGATGCCGCCGCGTTGATGCTGGGCTAAGATTTCCTGACGCATCAGGTCGAAGGGAACGCTGTCGATGTTTTTCTCGCTTCCCAGCTCAATGCCGCCCAGCTCGAAGCCCATCACGGCGGGATAGTCGCCCGTGAGGTCGCGGACATCGCTACGTCCGGACTCATAGCGCCAGGAGATGCCATAGAAGGGGTCGTCCTGATGCCCAAACATGATTCCACGTTTCTGCAGGCGTCTGAGCCTTTGTTCCAGCTGTTGGGCAGTGGTAGTGGTCTTTTTCGCAACGGGCGTGAGACGGTAGGAGATGACGTCGCGGGCAGGTACAGTCAGAGTGCGCCATACCTTGTCGTCGGTCAGGGTGCGGCCCTCGTCGGTGTGGGTCCAGAGATTGCGGACGCTATAAGTCACATGGTCGAAGTGAGTGCCGAGCCGGCTCACCTCCATGTCAATGAGATTGAAGTGCTGCCAGTTAAGGTCATAGGTGACCGGCTCCTTGGTGGGGTTGAGGATTGTGAACGCCCAGCAGCCTCCCTTTAGCGGCTTGAACCAGAACTCCAGTCCCTGCTCCGTAGAGTGGTGCAGACCTTGCACTCCCAGCTCGTCCTGGTCTATGGCTATCATCTCGCGGTTCATGAGAATATCCTTTGTCTCTTGGCTCATTGCGCGGAGGTCATTGCCCAGGATGAGGGGGGATGCCATCATACACCACATGGCAAAGTGTGCGCGGTCCTCGTTTGTCGTCATGCCATTGCCCACCTCGAGCATGTCGGGATCATTCCAGTGGCCCGGGCCGGCGTAGGCACGCAGGGGTTCGCAGAGACGGATGCACTGCATGACGCCAATGTCCGTGAATCCCTGCGGATGAACGCGTGTAGAGTCGAAGTTGCACCAGATGTCGGGGCCGATGCGCCAGCTGTGGCCAATGTCCTGTGCCCAGAGCCAAGGCTTGTTGCTTCCCCATTCGCACATGCTGAGGAAGATGGGCCGTCCGGAGGCTCGCAGGGCATCGCTCATCAGCTTGTATGCTCCGCGTGCATTGATGTCTGTCGTGTTGCACCAGTCCTCCTTCAGGTAATCCACTTCCCATCGTGCATACTGAAGTGCATCCTGGTACTCATGTCCAAGGCTGCCGGGACGACCGGCACAGGTGGCTGTGCCGCAATCGCTGTAGATGCCTAACTTCAGGCCGCGGGCATGGACGTAGTCAGCCAGAGCCCTGATGCCGCTGGGAAAGCGTTTAGGGTCAGCCTGGATGAACCCGTTGGCATCTCGTTCGCCGTGCCAGCAGTCGTCCAGGTTGATGTACGTGTAGCCGGCATCGCGCATGCCAGTTTCTACGAGAGCATCGGCAATGCCGCGCACCAGTTCCTCGTTGATGTTGCCTGCGAACTTGTTCCAGGTGTTCCATCCCATCTGCGGACGGTCACCGATTGCTTCCCATTTCTGTGCTGAGGCGGCATGGCACGCCATGCAAGCCACAAGGATTAAAAGAATTCTTTTCATTAGTATAATGGATTAATGTGAGGTAGCGATTTGGTGCCGCGTGGCAGGGTGCGGCCAAGGGGGGTGACTTGCAGATTGTCGAAATAGGGCGTGGAGACGCTACGTTCATGCAGGGGTGCAATGAGTCCTGCCATGCCCTTGCCGTAGTGGTTGGATGTGGCCTTGACGATTTCCTTTCCATCCACGTATCCTGTGATTCTGTCTCCTTCGAAGCGAAGCCTGAGCTGATGCCATTGGCAGGGTCCAACCCCATCGGCCTTTGCTTCGGCCAGGGTATATTCTCCGCCAATCTCCACGTCTTTCCTTGCGAGAATCAAGGCTTGTTGCTCCTTGTCGCCGATGAGTTCCTTCTGGTCGCGCTTGCCACGGGTGAGGATGAGCGTCACCTTGCCCTCTTCGTCCATCTTCAGGTAATATCCTTTGGCCCAAATGCCGTAGCCGCTGCCTACGTCGCAGAGGCGTCCCATCACGCCGGCTTCGTCCCCAGGGTTCAGATAGATGTCGGCACAGACTTCGTAGTCCTCCCATCCGGCATCGCCCAGGATGGTGTAGTGGTGCCATTCGGGTGCCCAGCTGAGGGTGTGTGCGCCTACGGTCTGGCGAAGACACTTGCCCGAGGCACTTCCTGTAGGCAGGTCTGTGAGTTCGAAGCAACCGATGAGGTCAGCCAGATAGTGAGGAAGGTATCCCCACTGAGCGGGGTCGGCATACTGCTCGAAGTTGTCAGAATAGGGTAGGGGGAACGGCTCCGATTCGGGAATGTCGGCAAAGGAACCTTTCTGCTGCCCCGTTGTCGTGGAGAATGAATAGACGGCGCCCGGTTTCAGGGTGAGGGTGAAGTTCCCGCCCTTCAGTCTGACGTCTTTCAGACGCACAAACTGCTGCTTCGCATCGCTGTACCATACGCACAGGTTCCCCCTCGACAGGCCTTCGCCCACATGAACCTTTACAGTCTGTTCTTTCTTTGCCTCCTTGGTCTCTGCGATGATGCTGTAGTCGCCCATCTGCGGGTCGCGCATTGTGACCATCGACCCTCCAAGGGCGAGGCTTCGACACCCGTCATCGACATAGTGCCAGCCGGTGCGGGTGAACTGTCCGTAGTGGGCATACCCCCATAGCGCCTCGCGCACATGGTAGTGTCCGCTCCAGGGCTCTTGGGCCAGCAGCATAGGCGGCTCCTTACTGTACGGTTCCAAAGGGTAGGTGGCTCCGATGTCGTACCAGTTGACGACCTTTGTTGCTCCGCTGATGATGTAATTCTCGTTGAAGCATTTGACGATGCTGATGAGGCAATCGAAGCCGGGCCGATAGACGTGGTCTTCGCTGTTCCAGATGGGCTTCCCCATGTCTTCTATCGTCTTGCGGCATTCCGGCGTGAGCTGTATCTCACTGAATGTATGGGCGCAGACGGCATCGAGGGCATCCCTTAGCTCTTGGTCAGCCTGCATTTGCTTCAGGAAGTCCATCTTGGAGTCGCCCCAATTGCCAAACCCGTGGAGCATCACGTTGCGGAAACCGCACTCGTTCATGGCCTTTCGCAGGTGCTTGGCGAAATCTGCGTTCCATCCCTTTTCGTTGTGGCATCCCAAGGCATCCAACTCCATGCCGTGCACTTGACGCAGTCCGTGCATCCAGGCGATGTAGTAATCCACCATGTCGTCGGACCAGAAGTTACCTACCCATGCCGGTGCGCTCCAGCCCGTGGCATCTAACGAGAGTGCTGCATTGCGCTTCTTGGCCTCCTTCATCACCCACCACATGTAGCCTCGCATGAAGTTGGCATCGCCGCGATAGTGGCTGTGGCTGGGCATGCTTCCTTGCGTGGAGTTGCCGTCGCCCGGTATCTCCACGAGCAGTGTGCTGACTGATGCTCCGAACATGGGCTTATAGACAAGGTCCATGATTTGTGAGCGCTGCGGTTCGGGATAATCCTTTAGGAGCACTGATGTGGCACCGCCGCCATTGACGGCCCCAATGCCGTCGAACTGTTTGCCGCTGCCAGTGGCACTCAGACGTACTGTCTGGGCGGTGGCGAGGGAGAAGGAAAGGGCGAGAAACCCTGCTACGAGAAACTGTTTTCTGTTCATGATTGTCGAAATAAGTTCGTTTTCTTTTGCAAAGGTACGACTCTTTCGGCAGACATGACTTCCTTTTTCTTAACCAATGTTGGCACCTGTCCTCAGACGATGAGTTTTTTCTTGAAGAAGTTCTCCCGGAACTCAGTCGGGGAGCATCCTTTGTGCTTACGGAACAGTCTGTTGAAGTTGGACAATGTGTTGAATCCGCAGTCGTAGCAGATTTCGGCTACCGTCAGGTCCGAGTCTGCGAGCAGACGTGCCGCTGTGCCGATTCGGATGTCGATGATGTAGTTTGAGAGGGTGCGCCCTGTGCGTTGGTGGAAGAAGCGCGAGAAGGCGACAGGTGTCATGCCGACCAGTCCGGCAAGTTCTTCCAGGCGGATGTCTTTGTCGTAGTGACGGGCGATGTAGTCCTGTACTTTGGCTATGCGTCGGCTCTCGCTGCGCGTCTCGCTGCGAGCAAAGGCGGAACTGGACAGCGTGCGGCTGTCTTCGGCCAAGGACAGGTCGTAGAGCAGTTCCAGGAAGTCCAACACGGCGTGGAAGCTACTCTTCTGCCGGGTCAGTGCGTCCAGCTTGCCATAGACCTTCATGATGGTAGGCCGCGAGAAGGCGAGGCCACAGCGGGCACTTTCCAGCATCTGGCGGATGGAGCGGAACTGATGTTTGCTCAAGAGACTTTCGGGCAGCACGTCCTGAGTGAACTGTATGGTGATTTCCCTGATGTCCGTGCTGTGGCAGTCTCCCTGCTCCCACACGTGTTCCAGGTCAGAGCCTGTGATGAGTACTAGGTCGTCGTCGCCCACCGTTTCGCTGTGGTCGCCCACGGTGCGCCGTACCCCTGCGCCGCCTCCGATGTAGTTAAGTTCGTATTCGCGATGTGTGTGTATGGGGAAGTCGAACCTCGACTTATGGCGGTCTGCCAGATAGAAGCAGTCGCTGCCCATGAGGGGTGTTATCTCGCGCATTACGGGGAGATGGTTGCTTGTTTCCTCGGACATCTTTTCCTGGTGTTTTGTTTCTGTTTTAGTGGTTGAGCATTGCGTTTGTGCGCTCTATGAGTTCCAGGCACATTCGGCTGTTGTGGTAGGGACATTTCCAGAAGCCGGCATGGTCGTCGCGTGTGTTGACGCTGCCGTCTTCGCGTATGCTCCAGTACCATTCGCCGTGTTCGTGGTCAATGAGGTGATTCTTGATGTATCTCCAGCACCGGACGGCCTTCTGCAGTGCAGCTTCGTCGCCGAAGTGCTGGTAGAGGTTGAAGAAGCCCACGACAGCTTCGGCCTGCACCCACCAGTGGCGTTCACGGTCGTAGTGCGAGGCATCGGGTTCGCCTTCGTATATCATGGAGCCGTCGGCCTGCAGTCCTTTCTCGCTGGCTTTTGCTATCTTCTTCACTAAAGGCTCGACCTTGTCCAGCAGATGTTTCTCGCCGAGCGCGAGGGCAGCTTCATGCAGCAGCCAGGAGCACTCGATGTCGTGTCCGTAGCTTTCCGTCGTGCTCATGCGTTTCCAGTCCATGCTGAAGAAGAGGTCCAAGTGGTTTGTGTCGGGATTCAGGATGTGTTCGGCAAAGACAGCAGAAGAAGCTAAAAAAGGTGTGTGTTCTGGCTCTTGGGGTAGTTCTCGTCCTTGGCCGAGAGGCGCATGTCGCGGATGGGTTGCCACGCGCGCGTACATGCTTCTATATAGCCGCCATAGGTGTTGTCCCAAGCGTGCTGCTCTATGATGTCGAACAGGTCAAGTGCCGTCTGCATGGCCAGCTCGTCGCCCGTTGCCCGTGCATATTCCGAGAAGCCGTAAAGCATGAATCCCTGGGCGTAGAACTGTTTCTTCGTGTCCAAGGGGTCGCCGCTCTCCGTCAGGCTCCAGTAGGTGCCCCCGTATTCTTTATCTACGAAGTGTTCCAGTATGTAGTCTTTGGTCATCCGTGCGGCCTCAAGCAGTTCCTTTCCGCCCAGCACCCGATATGCTGCGCTGAAGGTCCAGAGCAGTCGGGCATAGAGTACTGCACCTCGGGGGGCCTCTTGGTCTATCTCCCCTTGTCCTGTCATGCGGCCATGCCAGCCGCCGCGCTGCCTGTCCTGCATCCGGGTGAGCCAGAAGGGGAGGATGTTCGTGGTCAGGCATTCCCTTGCTTCGTGCTGCAAGGTCATCAGTGTGGTTTCGTCTGTGTGTGTCATACTGTGAAGGATGCATTGAGACAGAGTCTGAAAGCGGAGACTGACAGCAATGCGACTGCAAAGTTACAAAATTTATTGTTGTCTTTCCATTGCTGTCTCAATTATTTTGCCTAACTTTGCGGTAGAATTGCAGAAACATTGAGCATTGACCATTGAACACTGACCGTTTTATATTCCCCGGCGGGAGGGTGTTGCTTCTCTCCCTGCTGACGCTCCTGCTGTCCTGCTCGCGACGCGAGGCCAAGGACAGCGTGGATGCCTTGCCGGAGATATACCCGGACTATATCGGCGTGACTGTTCCCCCGAACATCTGCCCGATGAACTTCTCCGTGCCCGGCGCGGGGCACCTGCAGGCCCACATTGAAAATGACAAGGACGATGCCCTGGAAGTCAGCGGGTCCGACCACATAGAGATACCCGTGGGGAAGTGGCACAAGCTTACTCGCGGAAGCAGCGAGCTGACGTTCCGAGTCTCAGCCTGGAGCGACGAACACCCGGATGGTCTGGCCTACAAACCCTTCTCCATCCGCATCGCGACAGACAGCATCGACGCCTGGATAGCCTACCGCCTGCTGCCTCCCGGCTACGAAGGATGGAACCGGATGGGCATCTACCAGCGCGACCTGACAGGATTCGACGTGGAACCTATCATCGTGAACTCCCAGAACAACGGAGGGTGCGTCAACTGTCATTCCTTTGCCAACTACAGTCCCCGCGACTTCACATTCCATGCACGTGGAAAGAACGGCGGCACCATCGTCATGCGCAACGGGAAAATGAAGAAGGTTGACATCAAGTCCATGAGTGGCGGCAGGCACGGCTCCTACAATATCTGGCATCCGTCGTGTCGATACATCGCCTTCTCCAGCAACTCCACCCACCAGAGTTTCTACGGACAGAGCAAGGACAAGATTGAAGTCTATGACCTGTGGTCGGACCTCATTGTCTATGACATCGAGGCAGAGAAAGTCCTGCAGGACGAGCGCTTCACCGACAGCCTTAACCTTGAGATGTTCCCCTCCTTCTCGCCCGACGGCAAGTGGCTCTACTTCAGCACGGCCAAGCCTGTCTTCATGCCGATAGAGACCGACAAGTTGAACTACAGCATCGT
>CACWTR010000046.1 GCA_902763865.1 uncultured Bacteroidales bacterium
TCCTCGGCACATCCATCCTCATGCAGACACTCACCGAGAACGGTATGCAGGACATAGCCTACGAACTCCTCTTCCAGCACAAGAACCCGTCGTGGCTCTACTCCGTCGATAACGGCGCAACCACCATCTGGGAGCGTTGGAACTCTTATACCGTGGACAAGGGCATGGGTCCGCGCGGCATGAACAGCTTCAACCATTATGCTTACGGATGCGTCTGCGAATGGCTTTGGGAGACCGCAGCCGGCATAGCTGCAGACCCGAAGGAGCCTGGCTTCAAACACATCATCATGCGTCCTGTGCCCGACAAGCGCCTTGGACATCTCAAGGCAGAGTACAAGTCGGCAGCCGGTACCATCAAGAGCGCTTGGCAGTACAAAGGCGACCAATGGACATGGACCTTCACCATCCCGA
Organism: uncultured Bacteroidales bacterium; assembly: GCA_902763865.1. Taxonomy (GTDB): domain Bacteria; phylum Bacteroidota; class Bacteroidia; order Bacteroidales; family Bacteroidaceae; genus Physcousia. The sequence goes on from CACWTR010000046.1 coordinate 412, forward strand.
AAGGCGCCACAGCCTCCGTCACCCTCCCCGGCGAGACGACTTCGAAGGAATACACGGCCGGCACCTATACCATCAAGCGCCCGATGTCTGCCAAAAAGAACGCCAACTTCGAATTAAACGAACTGAAAGGATTATATTTTACCACGAATTGAACGGATTAAACGAACTGAACGAGTGATATTTTACCACGAATTTCACGAATTACACGAATTGCATCTTGTATGACCATGAATGGGTTGAATGATTTTTCGGCAGTGGTCGATGGCAAAGCCAATTCGTGCAATTCGTGCAATTCGTGCAATTCGTGGTGAGAAAAGATAGATAGTATAGCCATGTGTCGGTCTCTTCTCCTGCTGCCATTGTTCTTCCTTTATGCCGAGGCGGTTCTTGCACAAGGCTCCTCCCCCTCGGGGGAGGTTGGGAGGGGGCTGTGGGACGACTTCGTGGAGGAATACACGAGCGATGTGGAGCGGGCAGAGGAAGAGGACCTTCAACAGCATCTGCAGGAGTTGAAGGAGCTCACGGAACATCCCTTGAACATCAACACGGCAACTGTAGAGGACCTTCTGCAGTTGCCGTTTCTGTCTGAGGCACAGATAGAACAGATACACGCCTACATCTATCTGCACGGACAGATGCAGACGTTGGCCGAGTTGCGCCTTGTGCCGCTCATCGACGACGCGACGCGCAGGTGGATTCCTCTCTTCATGTATGCAGAGCCGGAGCAGCAAGAGACCGACAAACGGCTGTTCACTCACCTCCGCCACGACTTCTCGACGCGCCTGGACATACCTCTCTACTACCGCCTCGGGCAGCAGCAGGATGCCTATCGCGGCGACCCGCTCTACCATCGCATACGCTATAACCTGGGGAACAAGCAGCACTTCCAGGCCGGACTGCGCGTGGAGAAGGATGCTGGCGAGCGCTTCTACGACAGCTACGGGGCCTACGTCATGCTGAAGGACATCGGCTGCGTGCAGCGTGCCGTCGTCGGCGACTACCGCATCGGCTTCGGCGAAGGACTGGTCATGGGCGGAAGCACCTGGAGCAGCAAAAGCACTCCGCCGCTCAGGATGCAGGGCGGGATGCGACCCATGACGGGAATGGACGAGGCGAACTTCCTGCGAGGCGCCGCCGTGACGCTTGCCTTGGGCAAGCATTTCACCCTGAACGCCTTTGGCTCCTACCGCAAACGCGACGCCACGCTGAACGACAAGGGCGAGGTGCAGACGCTGCAGACCGACGGCTATCACCGCACAAGCGCGGAATGGGAGCAGCGAAGGAACGTGGGCAGCGTAGTTGGGGGGGGTAATTTCCAATGGCAGGGCAAGGGCTTTCACTTGGGGGCCACCGGCTACTGGCAGAAGTTCAGCCGCACACTGAACCCCGGCTCACAACTCTATCGCGCCATCTATCCCAGGGGAGATGCCTTTGGCGCCTTCGGAGCAAACTACGGCTACACGCGCTACCGGCTCTCGTTGGCCGGCGAGACGGCATACAGCACAGCCGGCGGAGGCTGGGCAACCATCAACCGCGTCTCGTGGAGCATCGGCAGGAACTACACCGTTTCTGCCCTGCAGCGATTCTATTCCTATCAGTACTATTCCTTCTATGGCAGGGCTCTGTCCGAAAACAGCGTGCCGCAGAACGAAAGCGGCGTGCTGGTGCACCTGCAGGCCGAGCCGCTGACGGGACTACAGCTGACGGCATACATCGACTTCTTTCACCATCCCTGGCCGCGCTACCGCATGACGCGCAGCAGCACGGGGCAGGAGTTCATGCTGCAGGGGACGTACGCTCTCTCCAGAAGGCACAACCTGCTGGCACGCTATCAGCTGAAGCGCAAGGAGAACGGCGACCTCATGGAGCCGCATCATCGCGTCAAGCTGCAATGGACGTGCGAACCCTCCGCCCGGTGGCGGCTGCAGACGACAGGCGCCTACCATTCCGTCCTTGGCAGCAACGGCTTCCTGCTGAGCCAGAATGCCTGTCTGACACTAAGGAAACCGAGTCTCAGACTCAAGGGTCTGCTCGGGTACTTCAACACCGACAACTATCTGAGCCGCATCTACATGCAGTCGCCGGCCCTCTACAGCAGCGTCTCGTCGGCCTCCTACTACGGGCACGGCCTGACCAGTGTCCTCACTTGCCGATGGCAAAGCAGCAATGGACGCTGGATGCTGGAAGGACGCTACAGCCTGCTCCACTACTTCGACCGCGACGAACAAGGCAGCGGACTCCAGGCCATCATGAGTCCCTGGAAGCACGACCTCTCCTTCCAGTTCCGCCTGAGGATATGACAGAGGGGGCGCATCAAAACGAGGTGAAGCGACGCACCACGCGACGTGTTTGACTTTACCTCACGAGTCAAACGGCTACACCTCACGAGTCAAACGGCTTTACCTCACGAGTCAAACGGCTTTACCTCGTGAGTCAAACGGCTACACCTCGTGAGTCAAAAAGTGACACTCCGTGTGCGGCGTGCCCTTCCCTCTCATCGGGAGGACGAGCGGAACATGCAGAAGAGCCCCAGCAGGACGAAGGGAATGGAGAGCAGCTGCCCCATGTTGAGGAGCATGCCGTCCTCGAAGGCTTCCTGGTTCTCCTTGGTGTATTCAATGAAGATACGGCTCAGGAAGATGAGGAACAGACAAAGTCCGAAAAAGAAGCCCGTGCCCACCTTCTGCGGCCAGCGCCGGTAGCAGAACCAGTGGATGCCGAAGAAGAGAGCGTAGCACAGCGCCTCGTAGAGCTGTCCGGGATGGCGCGGCTGCATATCGACGCGCTCGAAGATAAAGGCCCAAGGCACGTCGGTCGCCTTACCAATGATTTCCGAGTTCATCAGGTTGCCCAGCCGGATGGCACAGGCACAGATGGGGGTGACGATACCTACGTTGTCGAGGACATGCAGGAAACTGAGCTTCACATGCTTGGCATAAAGCCACAAGGCAATCATCAGGCCAAGCGTACCGCCGTGGCTGGCAAGGCCTTCGTAGCCGGTGTACGTCCAGCCCTTCCCCGGCACGTTGCGCATCGGCAACAGCATCTCAATGGGGTGCGACAGGTAATAGCCGGGTTCGTAGAAGAGGCAGTGTCCCAACCTGGCTCCGATGAGGATTCCCAGGAAGCAGTACATGAACATTGGCTCGAACTTCTCCTCTTCTATCTTCTGCTGCCGAAAGAGCCGGTGCATCAGCAGATAGACGCTGACCAGGCCAAGCGCCCAACACAGCGAGTACCAACGGATGGCAATGAAGCCCAAGTCAAGGGCCACGACATCAGGGTTCCAAGTGATATATTGAAATTGCATTTCAGATTAAAGATTAAGGATTAAAGATTAAGGTTTGATTGTTTTGCGGGTGTGTTTCTATTTAACGATTAAAGCTTTTGTTGTAAAGGGCTGTAATCACCATTGTCTATTATAGATTTGTGCAACGCAGACAGTTGCCTGTTAATAGGTATAATCTGGCTTTCTAATTCTTTTAATTGTTCTTCATTAATATAGTTCTCGTCCTGCGACAGCTCTAACTCGCACATAACTTCATTGAGTGAACCAAAGGCAATTTGTATGAAATGCGCCTTCTCTTTGGCAGAGAAGCGTCCGAATCCTTCAGCGATATTAATGGGGATTGACATGGCAGCTCGCCGGAGCTGGTCGCACAGGCCATATCGCTCTTCAACAGGGAAGGTTTTAATAAGTTTACACACAGCATGAGACAATGCTTTTGCACGCTTGTAAACCTCTAACTTCCGATAGTAAAACTCTTCCATCCTGTTACTGTTACGATCTTATATACAAACAGCTTTAATCCTTAATCTTTAATCTTTAATCCGTTTTAACATCAGACGTTAAAACGGAAGTGCATGATGTCGCCGTCCTGCACGACGTAGTCCTTGCCCTCGACACTCATCTTGCCTGCCTCGCGGACAGCGGCTTCGGAACCGTAGTGGATGTAGTCCTCGTACTTGATGACCTCGGCACGGATGAAGCCCTTCTCGAAGTCGGTGTGGATGACACCGGCGCACTGCGGAGCCTTCCAGCCGCGGCGGAAGGTCCAGGCCTTCACCTCCATCTCGCCTGCCGTGATGAAGGTCTGCAGGGTGAGCAGGTGATAGATGGCTTTGATGAGACGGTTGCAGCCGCTCTCCGAGAGGCCAAGGTCCTCGAGGAACATCTGTTTCTCCTCGTAGGTCTCAAGCTCGGCAATGTCCGCCTCCGTCTGTGCCGATATGATGAGCATCTCGGCATCCTCGCCCTCGATGGCTTTCCTGACGGCCTCGGTGTAGGCATTGCCCGTAGCCGCCGATGCATCGTCAACGTTGCAGACGTACAGGACGGGCTTCGTCGTGAGCAGGAAGAGTCCGCTGGCTGCTGCCTGTTCGTCCTCCGTCTCGAAGCTGACGCTTCGGGCACTCTGTCCCTTGTTGAGGGCTTCCTGATACTTGAGCAGCACGTCGAGCTCCACTTTGGCCTGCTTGTCGCCACCTACGCGGGCTTGCTTCTCCACCTTTTTGATGCGGTTCTCGATGGTTTCGAGGTCCTTTATCTGCAGTTCAGCATCGATGATTTCCTTGTCGCGGACAGGATTGACGCTGCCATCGACATGCACGATGCCGTCGTTGTCGAAGCAACGCAGCACGTGGATGATGGCATCGCACTCACGTATGTTGGCCAGGAACTGGTTGCCCAGGCCCTCGCCCTTGCTGGCGCCTTTCACGAGGCCAGCTATATCGACGATGTCGCACACGGCAGGCACGATGCGTCCCGGATGGACCAGTTCGGCCAGCTTGGTGAGCCTTTCGTCGGGCACCGTGACCTGCCCGAGCTGTGCGTCGATGGTGCAGAAGGGGAAGTTGGCTGCCTGCGCCTTCGCGCTGGACAGACAGTTGAAGAGGGTTGACTTGCCCACGTTAGGCAGTCCTACTATTCCGGCTTTCATCTCACATTTACTATTTAATCATTTACCATTTACTATTTATATGTTTTACCACGAATTGCACGAATTACACGAATGGGGCATTGCCGCCAGTGGAGGGCGTAGCCAATTCGTGTAATTCGTGCAATTCGTGGTAAGAATACATAACGTCGGGTGTTTCGGTGTGTTGATTTATCAAAAGTCCTCGAATCCGTCGTTCCGAGCCGGCTGGATGGCGATGCATTCCATCTCGATGAGCCATGTGGGGCGGCACACGGGGGCAAGGGTAAAGACGGTGGGGACATCGGGATACTTCTCGCGGAACATGCGGCTGACAAGTTCGTAGTCGGCACCGTCGCGCAGATAGACCACGATTTGTGCCGTATCCTTCATGGTCATGCCGGCTTCGGCAAGGAGCGCCTCGACGTTTTCCCACATGCGGTGGGTCTGCTTTTCTATGTCGCCCACATACATCACCTCCCCCTTGTTGTTGATGCTGGCCGTGCCTGAGATGATGGCATGGTTGCGGTCTCCGAAGCGGAGGAGCGTGCCGCGCTCGAAGGTGACACCGTACTCGCTGGTGCGGTTCAGGTGGGTCGAAGCGTAGAGGTAGCGCTGCTGTTCGGGCTTGAAACCCTTGAGGGCATAGCTTCCCAGCTGGACCAGCGCCTTGGGCTCGGAGGGGTTGCCGCCGATGCCGGTAGAGGCCACGTAGTGCGTCTCGGGCACAAGTCCGTGCTGGGCAAAGTTCTCCCAGCGGGCCACTACGAGGCCGCGGTACTGCGTATCGACGTCGCGGACGAAGAACCACGTGCGGATGCAGTTGTCTTCCAGGGTCATGTCGTAGTCGGCAAGCAGCTGTTCGTAGTCCTCAAGGAGCTTTCCTGTCTGCACGTAGCTGGTGCCGTCGGTGGTCATCATGCCCATTGTCCACAGGTGTTCGTAGCCGTTATGACGCACTACGGTAGAGCAGAGGCGGTCGGCCTTCGCTATGACCTCCGTGCCGCGCTGCAGGTAAATCCACAGTGCTATTTTGCTTCCGTCGAGCGGAGGCTGCTGGATATATGAGACGGTGCAGCTGTCTTCCTCCCCCATGAGAGGCCGCTGGTTGGTGGCATCGGAGAGGAAGTATCGCTTATAGACGGGCTTGGTGCCTTGCATAGTTTCCGATTCGAGCCATCGGTCTGCTGCCTGGCAGATGCGTCGGAACTGTCCGGAGAACGTCTCGCCCCGCGGTTCGACGTGCAGCATGGCATGACATTCCGCGGTTTTACCCTCGGGGGCAAAGGTGGTCAGTTCTATGGTGACACCAAGTTCGTCCTGGTATATTTTGTTAAATTGCATGGTGCTTTGAGTGATATTGGGTGCAAAGATACAAATAAAAATTCACAATACAGAATGTAGAGGCAAGAATAATCTTTTATGTAGGGATTAATGGCATGCCGGGCTCGACATGCCGACGTTTTCCCTTGTCAGCAGGAGAGGGTTCGGGCTATTCCCCCGGCCTGAGATGGTCTATCCACTCGTCGATGTAGGACGACATCTCTTCGAGGTTTGCCTTGAACTGGCTGCTGAGGATTTCCGTGTGGTTGTGCGAAAGGAGGTTCTCGCCGCCCTCGTTCAGGATGAGATGTAGCAGGGAGCCTTCCGCATTGCCGCTCTCCACGCGCAGGTACCCTTCCTTTCGCGAGCTGGGCCTATCGACCAGGGCAGCCAGTGCATGGCCCCGGGTCAGGTCGAGCCCGGCAGCCGCGCGTCCGTTGGCACCGTGGCACTGGATGCATGCCCTGTCGAAGAGTCCGGACTGGAGCACTCCGAAGTGGCTCACGTCGATGTCTCCCAGGTCGAGGCGTATGGTGTCGTGGGTGGCATTGTCGGCAAAGTCGGCCATGTTGATGGCGGCCAGCGTGACGATACGCTTGCGCAGGGAATTGGTCAGCACCAGCTCGACGTTCCGCACGTCGCTGCTGACGTTTGAGAGGACGAGGCTGACGGGGGAGCCGTCTGCTATGGCAGAAGGCAGTGCGCGCTGCATGAGGGCGAACTTGCTGTCTGCCGTAAAGCCTGCCACGGCCATCGTGTAGCCCGTGCCTTCCCATTCGGAAAGGCCCGACACTTGAGCCGTGAGCTTCACGGTGTAGCCTGTCTCATCGACCGTATAGACTTTCTCCGGGATGTCGCCACTGTCGCAGGCAGCGAGCAGGGTCAGCGTTCCTATTATATATATATAATGTATAGGTTTCATGTCTCGTTATGACGTTATACCTTTATGGCAGGTTGCTTTCTTCAGAAGCAGTACTGCAGTTGCAGGGTTGCCGAATGAGTGCTGAGCCCCAGGTCGTCGTTGTCGCGGTCGAGCTGAGTGGCGTGTCCGTAGCGACCCGTGTACTGATACATGGCCGAGAGCTTCAGGTTGCATTTGTTCACATAGTAGTTCACCACGGCAGCCGGCATGTTGAGGATGCCGTCCCTGCCCGACCCGTTGCGGTCCAGGAGGTCGTAGCGCAGGCCGCACTGCAGGCTCTTGGTGAAGAAGTAGCCCAGCTGTCCGTAGGCACCCCAGTAGTTGAAGCTGCCGTCGGTCTTCTGCCTGCTGGTGAAGCTGACGTGCATCCAGTAGCCTTCTGCTGCGGCATACCAGCGCCCGTAGAGCATGCTCCATTCCAGGCCGACGCGCGTGTCGTTGGTGCTCTCGCTGGCGCTCTCCACGTTGATGCCTCCGCTCACGCCGAAGAGCATGTGCCGGCCCGTGAGCATGTGGTTGTTGCCCTGAGTGGCAGGCATATTGCCCCAGGGCATGAAGGTGAGGCGTCCGGCATAGAGCAGCGCGGGGATGTGTGCATCGTCGGAAAGGGTCTTGGTGGCTGTGTTCACGTTGCCTCCGCTGCCGTTCCAGAGTCCCACTTCGTAGCCAATCATCCAGCTGTCGGGCTTGCGGTTGAGCCGGGCTTTGCCGTGGAACTGGAAGCCGAGGTCGAAGCCCATGCCTATGGCGGGCGTGACGGCGTTCAGGCTGTAGGGCATGATGATGGGAGCCGTGAGCGACGTGGGCAGGCAGGGGAAGAGCGTCTCGCCCAGCGTGGTGAGGTAGGCGTGGAAGAACGGTGTCTTGAACTTGCCGGCGCGGAAGCGTGCGGCGGGTGAGATGCGATAATCCACCCATCCCTGCTGGAGCACGCCTCCGCCGCTTCCTGCGGCATTGATGCTGACGTTGTAGTCGAGGCGTCCGAAGGTGGTGCCGGTGAAGCCCAGGATGGCATAGGGCATGGAGAAGCCTGAGTTGGCTACGTTGTCCTGGTTGTAGGCTTTGTCCAGTCCCTCGTCGTCGTAGTAGTTAAACTGTCCCCTGGCCTGCATGAACAGGTAGGGCTTGAAGATGAATCGTCCGTCGCGCGACTGCAGTGTGAAGCCGCGGTCGTCGGCAATGCCCAGCACGCCGTTCTCCATGTTGATGCGGTCCGTCTGCTCGCGCAGGTCGGCGCTCTTGGGGTTGTACTTCTCGAAGGTGATGCCCTTCGGGTTCGTTCCCTCTTCTGCCGACACCGGCACAGTCATCATGGCAAAGAGGAGTAGTATGTGTGTCTTTTTCATTCTTAACTCTTAACTCTTAACTCTTAATTCTTAACTCCTAATTCTTAACTCCCCTACAGGCTTTCCAGGAACTTGATGAGTGCCGAGCGGTCGTCCTTCTCCATGCGGGCGAAGAGGTTCTTCGAGGCTTCGCCTTCCCCGCCGTGCCACATGATGGCTTCCTGGAGGTTGCGGGCCCTGCCGTCGTGCAGGAAGTAGGTGTGTGCGTTGACTTTCTCTTGCAGTCCGATGCCCCAGAGGGGCGTGGTGCGCCACTCGTTGCCGCGGGCCAGGCCGCTGACGTAGTTGTCGTTCAGGCCGACGCCCATCAGCTCGCTCCCCATGTCGTGGAGCAGGTAGTCGCTGTAGGGGTGGATGGCCTGTCCGCCGAGCCAGGGCAGCTCTGTGCCATTGAGTAGGGTGGCGCCGCGGGGACGGGTGTGCAGGGTGGTGACGTGACAGAGGTGGCACTTTGCCTCGTAGAATTTCTGTTCGCCTATGCTGACCAGCTCGCGCTCGGTGATGGTGCGTCCCTTGTAGGCGGCTGTCTGCTTTGTGCTGCCGAGCCTGCGGGCCGGTACGCCGAGTCCGTGCAGGTAGAAATCTACGTCCTCCATGTCCTCGGTCGTGACGTCGAGCTGGTCGTAGAGCAGTCCCATCATGGAGCCTTCCTGCATCTGCAGCTGTCCCTCGCATATCTCTTCCGGGTAGCGGCTGTTCGTGGCTCCCATGTCGGACGAGAAGCCCAGCTCGACGGTCAGGTCGGCATGCTGTGCCTTGTTGCCCGAGAGTCCGAGCTGACGGACGCCGCGCTCCACGATGTAGTTGCAGCGTCCGCTGATGCCGTACTCGGGGTAGTTCGACTTGGCTGCAAGTTCTTCTATCTCGTGGTGGTCGAGGGCCATCATCTGTCCCATGCCGACGTGACGCAAGGGGATGCGGACGGTGCAGAAGAGGTCCTCGGGCCTGATGTCCTCGTCCGTGTCGCGGTATTTGGGTTTGTACCAGTCCGTGATGGTGTATTCGGGATAGACGAGGCTGTAGGGCTCGCCGTCGGGGAAGGTGAACTGCTCTTCGTGCCACCGGCATTCCAGCTTGCCCTCAGCCGTCACGCCGTAGATGCTCTGGTCGTGGAGCACGCGACCGTAGTCCTGGAAGAAGGCGCCGTTCTTGCGTGTGATATAGACCAGCATGGAGCTGAAGCCGTAGGCGCCGGAGCCATAGACGGGTGTGCCGTCGGGGTCCGTGCCGGTCTGTGTCCAGAGGGCCGGCTTGGTGCGTCCGGCATTGCGGTGGCACGAGCCGCAGCTGTAGCCGGCATAGACGGGTCCGAGGCCCGCCTTCTGCGTCAGCACGTCGTCGTAGAGGCCGTCGCCGTTGATGAAGCGGCGCGAGTTGGCCTTGATGTTCTCCACCCACGGCGCGTCCGTGTCGTAGGCAAACGATGAGTTGACGAAGACCGTGCTCGACCCTGCACTCAGGGCGTAGCCGCTGGGCACCTCGAAGTCAGCTGCCGTAAAAGCCTCATCCTCCCTGCTGCATGCAGCAAGGAGGATGACGAGGCCCATCAGACTTATTTGTCCCGTTAGCCTCATAGTGTTCTGGGTTGTCCGTTCTTGAAGAGCAGGAACTCCAGGGTGTGGAAGCCGCGGATGCTCTGTGCCTCGGCTATCTCCTCGGCCCGCTGGCTCATGCCGCCGTCCTCGTCCTCGCCTTCATAGTCGCCGGTCCACTCCATGCCGCTGAAGTCGCCGCTGGAGAGTACGTTCTTGATGGCGTCCTGGTCCAGGGGCCATGAGTCCATGTTGGGGTCCAGGCCCAGCTTATCGACGGGACCGAAGAGGAAGGCCTCGCTCATCTCCCAGGGCTGGCGTGCCGTCATCCAGGCTGTGGCTGCGGCTTCGAAGGCTGCCGTCGAGGGGCTTGCCTTCAGCTGCTGCACGGCGGCGTGAAGGGCGGTGTTGGCGTTGACCAGGTCCAGGTAGGTGGGCATCACGACTACATCCACGTAGTCGGCCACAATAGCTTTCAGTTCAGCCTCGCCCTCGAAGTCTTCTACCTTCGCCTTGAGCGTGCGGAGGATGATCTTCAGGTTGTTGCAGGCATCCATTGCGGTGACGACGCTCGGGTTACCGATGTGGCTGCGGAAGGGGGCTGCCATGCCTTCGATGGACGCGATGGCGTTGTTGATGACGGCATTGACCTGTCCGGCCAGCTCTGCCTGGCCGTTAGCCCTCAGATAGGAGGCGATGCTGTGGCTGCCCTGCCTGCCGCGGTAGGTGCAGTTGAAGGCGTTCTGGATGGAGCGGATGTTGTTGGCGTAGTCCTGGATGGAGTGGTAGCTGTACCAGGACTCTACGGCATAGACGGCCTCGGTGTATTTGCCGTTCTCCCACTTGTCGCGCGGATCGCCGATTTTGCTTTCGCCCACCTCGTTGGCAATGTCGATGCAGCCGTCTATGATCTGCTCGATGCAGCTGTTGGGGCTGGAATAGACGCCCTTTGCCTCCTTGAAGGTGGTCTTGAAGGCTTCTTCGCCGTTCACTCCTTCGTTCCAAGCCTTGTAGAGCGTCTCGGCATCGGTCTTCAGGTGCTGCGAGACGGCGGCAGCGTAGTTGCACCAGTTGGTGGCATAGTCGCTGTAGTTGGCGTCGGTCTCGTTGATGACGACGCGGGAGTCGTCGGTGCCTTCGGGCATCGAGGTCTGATTGTTCTCCACGGGGTCAATGACATTGGCGTTCTCGTCGTTCTTGCTGCAAGAAGCAGCGGCCAGGGACATCGTCACGAGGCCAAGGATAAAGATGTTCTTTTTCATGTTATTATTTGTTTTCTTTAGTTATGTTGTTCTTTTTGGGGGGGAAGTTAATCCACTTAGTCCTGCCGGATGCATCGCGTCGTGTTGTTTGCTTCATCGCGATGAAGCAATTGCATCTACATGTATGTGCAATCACTCCATGACGATGAAGCAACGAAGTCATCGCGTCGTGTCCGCATCCTTTGCAGGTGTTTTCGCTTCTGTCGGCGTTCACTGGGCCTCGAATCTCTTCTTTCCCTTGAACCATCCCACGAAGGCCACGCCCACGGCGAACTCGTTCTCGCTGTTGTACCTGCCGCCTCCTATGCGGCGGGTGGTGTAGTCAGCCTTAACAATTATATAAGGTATGGGACGATAGTTGACGCCGAAGGTCCACATCGAAGTCTTGAGGCGGGCGTCCATCGTCTGCATGGCCTCGCCCTGCTCCTGCGCGTTGTAGTACTCGTAGCGGGCAAAGGGGATGATGTCGGGAGCCTTGCTGCTCTGGAAGAAGCCCTTGAGCCGGATGCCGCCCTCCACGCCGTAGCTGACGGCACGGCTTGCCACGGGCCCCGTCTTCGTATAGGGGCTTGCGTTGCTCAGGCGGCGGTTACGGGCACTGAGCAGCGTCGAGTTGCCCACCTTGCCGCTCAGGATGTTGCCGCGGATGATGCCGTAGCGGTGCTGGTACTGCGCATCGATGCTCCACAGGTTGACGGGCACGTTGAAGCTGTAGGTCGTCTCCTTGTCGGCATTGGAAGCAGCATTCTGGCAGTGGTACCAGCTGGCACCAAGCCTGAGGCCCGGCACACCCGTGTAGTTCAGCCGGATGACATAGCCGGGCGAGGTGAAGTTATCGACCTCGAAGAAGCCCTGCTTGCCCTTCTTCACCCAGTTGTTGCGGTCGAAACCATTGGCATTGAGGCCCGCCACGACCTGTGCCTCCCAGTTGAAGGAAGCCCAGCGGCGGCCCACCTGTCCGAAGAAGCTGATGCCCGTCTCGTGCCACGTGTTGGGGATGATACTTGTCTCACCCTCGGGCCGCACAGTACCGAAGAAGTTGACAGGCTCGTGATGGGCATTGTTCAGTCCGACAGGCACCACGAAGTGACCCACGCGCACATTGAAGTGCTGATTCAGATGGTAAGTCAGGTGGAACTGCTCGATGGCCACCTCGCCACCCTTCTCCACCTCGGTCTCGTACTCGCCGTTCTCCGAGTTCTCTATCTCGTAGGCCGTACCCGTGCCGCCGCTCTCGAACTCCACCTCCACACCGAGGTTCCAGTGGCGACCGAACTTATAGTCGCCAGCCAGCACGAAACGCGGGATGGAGATAGTGTTGCGGCGAGTGCGCGTATTGCCCTCGCTGCCGCCGTAGAAGCGGTTCGTACCGTAGTCCTTGAAGGCAGCAACCACCTCGCCGTAGCCGCCGATGCGGAAACGGTCGTAGGAGTCAATCTCTGTCGAATCGGTATTCCACTGCGCCAAGGCAGTGCCACCGCAAAGCAGCATCAAAGCTGCAAGAAGAGTTTCTTTGGTTTTCATATTCTCTTTAGATTATTCTAGAAGCTCTAGATTGCCTAGATTGCCTAGTCTGTCTAGATTGTCTAGTCCGTCTAGTCTGTCTAGTCTGTCTAGATTGTCTAGCCTTTCTAGATTATCTAGCCCGTCTAGTCTGTCTAGTTCATCTAGCCTTTCTATCATTTCCGGCTGCAAAGGTACGCCGCTTTTCACGTCCCTGCAATACGCAAAACAAATGATTTTGCCTCCGCAGGCCCCTTCCGGCGATACCCAATAATAATGAAATCGCCCCGCTTTACAATAAAATTGTAAACTGCAGATTGCCTATTTGCCGAAGAAAACGTACCTTTGCACAGGAAAAAACACAAAACCCCGAACAACCTACCAAGAAAGTGAACGAAAAATACCACGAGAAAGACCCCATGAGCGATGTCATCAGCGATGACTACCGCATCCTGCAAATCATCAGTCGCTTCGGCATCAAACTCGGCTTCGGCGACCAGACAGTAGAAGCCACCTGCCGCGGCGCAGGCGTAGATGTCAACACCTTCCTCACCGTCGTCAACTACGTCAAAGACCCCGCTCATGCACGCATCAGCGAAATGGCCGAGCAAGTCAACGTGCCGGCACTCATAGCCTACCTGAAGAACTCACACAGCTACTTCGTCGATTTCCGTCTGCCAGGCATCCGGCGCAAGCTCCTCGAAGCCATCGACCTCTCCACAGGCAACCGCCTGGCAATGCTCATCCTGCGCTTCTACGACGAGTACGCACAGGAAGTGAGCCACCACATGACCTTCGAGAACGAACACGTCCACCCCTTCGTCGAAACACTCCTGCAGGGACGACTCCCCGTCGAGACCTTCCGCAACATCGAAGAGCAGTACGACGAACAACACGCCTGCATCGAGAAAAGCCTGACAGAACTCAAGAACATCATCGTCAAGTACTACCCCAGCGACAACAGCGCACAGCTCATGGGCGAAGTGCTCATGGACATCTTCATGACAGACGAAGACCTCCACAGCCACTGCCACATGGAGGACACACTCTTCGCCGAATGCATACGCCGACTCGAGCACGACGTCCGGCAAAAAGGCGGAGAAAGCACCCTCCCCCTCCCCACCGACGAGAAAGCCGAGCCCGCAGGAACCGACCTCAGCGAGCGAGAGAAGGAAATCATCGTGCAGGTAGCCAAAGGACTATCCAACAAAGAAATAGCCGACGCACTCTTCATCTCCGTCAACACCGTCATGACCCACCGCCGCAACATCAGTCGCAAGCTCCAGATACGCTCCGCCGCAGGCTTCACCATCTACGCCATCGCCAACGGACTCATCAGCCTCGACGACGTACAGCTCTGAACCCGCTCCAGCCACCCGTTCCACGCCCACACCCACGCTTTTCAACCTTTTTGCCCACAAAATCCATCCTTTCCTTTGCTATCTGAAGAGAAAAACATATCTTTGCCAGCAAATAAGGGATTCAACTCAAAACAAAGAACAACTATGCAACACACCGTTTCCCCTCCCGCACCCACATTGGAAGACTTTTCAGCCCTGCTTGCAAGAGGTCGTGAAATAAAGGAACGTCGCATGCGGGAAGCCCGCCAGAAGTGGGAAGCCCGCCAACGGCAAAAAGAAGCTGCCGCAAAATCCGGATACTACGACTTGGAATGGGTTTGAGCCATGAAGCCGCAAGACTGACACAGAAGCATTAATCACAACCAAACAACTAAATACTTAAACACTATGAAACACAACCTACTAAACAAACTCTTATCCCTCACCCTGCTCATAATGGGGGGGCATTTCTTAACCCAACCTGGGCGGATGAAACAATAACCTTTACTTTTACCTCAAAGGAATGGAAATCTGAGGAAGGGAATTGGAGCGGTACCAGTGGTAGCGCTTTGGATTCAAAAGGAGTACAATGTCTAAAAGATCAAACATATACAATCACGTCCCCTTCTTCATTCAGCAATATTAGCTCCATTGTCATTACATATGGAACTGCATCAAAAACAACAACATCAAGTACCATCTCCATCAAAATAGGAGATAATAGCGAGGTAACTAAAAATCTTGAAGGCGGGGGTAAATCTGGAGCAACATTGGAATGGAACTATTCTCCAGAGCAAACAGGTACAATTGTCATGAAAGTAGCATCATCAGGTGCTTCTTCATATGTAAAAAGTATCAAGGTTACCTATTCTACTGCTATAAAGAGCACTGCCCCGACGATTGATGGTGGTGGCGCTGCTTCAGACTTCACGATTTCCAAGGACGTAACTATTACGGCTACAGGTGGTGCGACGATATACTACACCACAGATGGCTCAGAACCCACCGAGAGCAGCAGTACCTATTCTGAACCCATTCATATTACGGGCACAACTACCATCAAGGCAGCTGCTCTGGAGGAAGGGAAGGAATTAAGCTCGGTTTCCAGCAAAACTTTCACGAAAGTACTGGCTGATAACGCCATTAACGTTGCAGGCGGCACTACACACAATATCGCACTTACCGGAGCTGAGGCCGTTGATGAATATTCCCTCAGCGCAACAGCTACACATGGCACGGTCAACTATGCCCTGAAATCTGCCACCAACCTCACAGAAGGTACAGACTTCGACTTTGAGAACGGTGAGTTCGTTTTCTATGAGACTTACAAGGGTATTATTGTCGTGACTGCATCCGTGGCTGCCGACGATGACTATGCCGCAGCTTCTCAGGACATCACCATCAACGTGGCAGGCAACAAGCGCACTCCCGTCATAGCATACGATGGCGATGATGCAGAAATCAGCAACACTGGCACTCTTGTAATTGACCCTGAGTTGATTGAGACAGACGGGACAATAACCGTTACATCCAGCAATATCGATGTAGCTACCGTGAGCGAATACACCATCTCGGCTGTGGACGATGGCACATCAACCATAACCATTACAACGGCTGAGGGAGAATATTACAATGCAGGAAGTGGCTCTTTCGAACTTACTGTAGTGACACCTACAGCTTGTGACATCGCCCTGATGGGTGCTCCCGTTGCCAAGACATTCGACGTCTATAACAACGCTACACCGCAGGTCATCACCTATACCACCAGCAGCACGGGTGAAGTCAGCATCGCCAGCAGCCCATACGCCACCTTCGACATAGACCAGGTGAACAAAAAGATTACCGTTACCCCGAAGTCAGCTACACCCAGCGAACAAACTATTACCATCAACCAGGCAGCAGAAGGTCGCTACCTGGCAGGAAGCACCACATTCTACCTGACCGTGACTAACAGCGCCACAAGTGAAACGTATGAGAAGGTAACAAATGCTGCGAATTTGGAAGTTGGTGATGAAATTGCAATAGTAAATGAAGAATATAACAAAGCTGCTGGAAGTGTAAGTTCCGATCTCCTGACACCTGTCAGCATTAATATTACTAATAATTCATTCAACACAACAAGCGGTGTAGTGACGTACAAACTGGAAGGCACAACAGGAGAGTGGACTCTTAAAAAGAAAGATGACACGACATATCTTTCCAGTAAAACCGCCAAAAAGATGGCCCTTGTTTCATCAAATCCCAGCACATGGACTATCTCTATCAGCGATGGAAACGCAACTATGACATCATCCACTGCTTCTGTTGGAGATCTTCAGTATAATCATAATAGCGGTAAAGACCGTTTTACCACATATACTTCTTCTCAGTCTCCTATCCAGCTCTATAAGCGCAGCAAATACGACAATGTCATCACCGTAGCCAACGGAATAGAGCAGACACTGGACTTGGATAGCGAAACAGAGCTGACGCTTTCTGCCACCTCTTACTGCGGCGCTGTGAACTTCGCTATAAAGTCAGCCACAAATCTTACGGAAAACACGGATTTCACATTCGACACCGAAACGGGCGAATTGCTGGTTGACGAGGAAGCTGTCAGCGGCACTATCACCATCACGGCAAGCACAACCGAAACAGCTACACACAAGGCAGCGAGTGTAGATATCGTTGTATCCGTAGTGGGCAAGCCCGCAGCCCCGGACTTCTCCGGTATCTCCAATCAGGAGAAGCTGGCAGGTTCCACCATTACACTCGTGAAAGATGTAGATTTCACGACAGACGGCACTGTCACACTCTCCACTTCCAATGCTGCTGTGGCATCTGTTGACGGACTGACCGTGACAGCCGAGGCAGTCGGCACAGCCACCATTACAGTGACTGCCGCCGCTGGCAAACTCTATACAGCAGGAAGTACAACATTTGATATCACCGTGACTGCACCAGAAGGAAAAACTAAAGTAAGCGACAATGTATTGTTCAACGAGACATTTGCAAGTTGTGACGGCACTGGTGGTAATAAGACGGAGGCTTTCGACAATGGTAATCAAAATGGCAGTGTAGAAGGGAAAACTGATGAAACCTACAGCACTATTACATATGCTTATCCCGCAAATGGATGCGCACGACTTGGCACAGTAAGTGGAAATGGCGTTTTGACTACAACTGTTTCTATCACAGGTAATGCAACCCTTACATTCAGTGGAGCAGGATGGAGTGGAAGCGACACCAATACAATCAAAGTGACCGCGACTGGTGCCACATTGAGCGGAGACACTGATGTAACACTTACAAATGCCGTCTGGAATGACTACATAGTCAACATCTCAGGAGCAACTGGCAGTGTTGTAATTACATTTACAGAGAAGCGTGGTTTCTTGGATGACATCAAGATTACACAGACACCCTCTACCACCGTCACACTGAACAAGTACGGCTATGCGACCTTCTGTTCAGAGAACCCGATGGATTTCTCTTCTACTGAAGGCTACACGGCTTGGCGCGTGAACGACATCGTAGGTAGCACTGTCACCTTTACCAAGATTACCGAAGCTATCAAGGGCGGACAAGGTGTGCTGCTCTACAACAAGGATGCCGACGGCGAAAGCACCAGCAACGTGACGGTGAACTTTGCCAAAGGAACGCCTGAGTTCGCCGCTAATGAGAACCTACTCGTTGGCACTCTTGCTCGCACTTATGTTGAAGCGGGCGAATACTATGGGCTGTCTGGACAGAACTTCGTCCGCGTGGCTGAAAGCACCGTTCCTGCCGGCAAGGCACTGCTGCCCGCAAGTGCTCTGGGCGGCGGCAGCGTCAAGGCCTTCAACTTCGTCTTCGAGGACAATGCTACCGGCATCCGCACTGTCGAGACCGTCAGCCCTGAAGAAGCCGCACAAATCTTCGACCTCTCCGGTCGCCGCCTCAACAAGATTCAGAAAGGCATCAACATCGTAAACGGCAAAAAGGTTCTTTACTAACAAACTATTCACTACCACGAATTACACGAATTACACGAATCCCATGTCTCTGAGACATTGCCTGTCACACAAAGACAATTCGCGAAATTAGTGCAATTCGTGGTAAGAAAGACACATTATTTATATATTAAGAACAAAGTATAAGACTTCAAACTATGAAAAAGACATATATAAACCCAAGCACGACGGTTGTCCGTCTCTCCGCGATTAACCCCCTCCTCACTACGTCCGTCCCACAGGTTGGCTTCGACCCCAACACCACCCCCGTCAGCGGAGATAAGCTGGAAGCCAAGGGCATGAGCGACGTCAACGTATGGGACAACGAGTGGTAACGACTGCGGTTCATGGTTAAAGGTTCATGATTCATGGTTATTCATGGGCCGGGCCGACATGAACATTAACGGATATGGGGGCTGTGTCAGAATGAATGGCACAGCCCCCTTTTTTGCTTTAACCACGAACCAGCACGAATTACACGAATTATTCAACTGCTGTTTGTCAGCTAATGGTTTGGAAACTTTTTCATTGTTTTGACACATCCTCTGGTTTTTACTTCATCTTTTTGCAAGAGTATTTGGAATATAACAATAAAGTATGTACCTCTGCAGAGCAAAACAACTCAATCAGAGTCATGTGTACTTATAACCTTACGTTAGACGAGCAACTTGCCCGTCAACTTGCTCAACTGCAACGATGTTCTGAGCCGACGGAACTGTTTCATGCGCCAACCACACTTTGACAATGTCATAGACCGCATTATTGCCACAATAGTCGATGGAGATTGGTGATGCAAGTGAAGTGGCATTCCATTGGGAGGTTGTTTTTGTGCGATTTTATTGTAACAAGGAATTAAATATGGCTTTCTGCTTTGCAGTGTGGGAAGAAAAGTGTAACTTTGTAGCAATTCCGGAAAAGAACCATAGAGAACCATGCTGTACGCACGTCATAAGCTGGACAAGGCGGGACAGGCCCTGATAGGCACTGACCCTTTCCTTCGCAACGCAGCCCTGCCTGTCATTCAGGCCTGGCGCGAGACGCACTTCTTTGTCCTGCAAGAGCTCGGCAGGCAGCTACTGGCGCTGTTCCGCGAAAAGGGCCTGGCATACGACTTCTTCTCTATGCGCATCAAGCGCATGACGTCCATCGAGGCCAAGCTGCGCAACAACAAGGAGAAAGGCACCAAGCTTGGCGGCATGCAGGACATAGGCGGCATCCGCTTCGTCTTCGAGACGATAGATAGTCTGGACAGCGCCGTCAGCGTCCTCGACGGGTTCGTGCCGGATGGCTTCTCCGTCGTAAGGAGCTACAACTATGTCGCCGAACCGAAGGAGAGCGGGTACCGCAGCGTACACTATGTGTATAAGTTCAACAGCGAGGATGAGAGGTACGACGGCAATTCCATCGAGCTTCAGGTCAGGACAAAGATGCAGCATGCCTGGGCAATGGCCGTAGAGACGGCAAGCCTCATCTCACAGACCACGCTGAAAGCCGACATCAAGGACAACAGCGAGTGGCGCGGCTTCTTCAAACTCGTCAGCGCACTCTTCGCAAGAGACGAGGGCAAGCCTGTCTATAAGACGTTTGCCCACTACACGCAAAAGATGTTCTGCACGGAATACTTCGACTATGAGAGACACAACCTTGTAGATCAGTTGAAGGCCTTGCGCGTGACGGTCAACTCCGACTTCGACAAAGCAGACAGGGGGTATTGCGTACTGACCATAGACTTCAACAGCAAAATCGTCCACACCCAGACCTTCGGCGAGAATCAGGAAAAGGAGGCGGCCAGCCTCTTCAGCCAGATAGAGCAGGCCATCAACCGCGACGAGGCGGCCCTGATGGTCGCCATCGAAAACATGTTGGAGATAAAGGAGGCATACCCCAGCTACTTCCTCAACACGCAGCGGTTCCTGGCATTCCTCTCCGACTTCGAGCAGCAATGCAAGGTGCTCCTGAACTCCGAATGAACCCCATCGACAACAACACAAACCAACTAAATACTTAAACACAATGAAACAAAAACTACTAAAATTAACGCTCCTGCTATGTGCCCTCATAGTGGGAGGAAATGTCTGGGCGGACACGAGCACAAGCACTCTTATGTTCGAAGGCAAATGCAATGGCAGTGGGACAGCCGATGATGGTGTCGTGGCTTGGACCGTGACCTCCGACGGATCAGAATCAAACTTCGACAACTCAAAAGGCATCCACTATGGAACAAGTAGTGGGAAGGTGCAGTACATAAAACTGTCCACTTCCGACATTCAGGGAACAATTACCCAGGTGATTGTGAATGCCTCCACTGCTTCTGGTGTGACTGCCACTGTCGGTGTCACTGTTGGTGGTGAAACATTCGGCGAAGAAGCAAAAACGCTTTCTACAACTGCAACAAACTATGGATTCAACGGTTCTGCAGAAGGTGAAATAGTCGTTACTGTCACTAAGCCTGAGAGTGCAGCCAAAGCTCTTTATGTGAAGAGCGTGGCCGTTACCTATACCACTGGCGGTGGTGACACGCCTACTCTTGAAGACAACGACCTTGCGCTTGTTGATGCACCCATTGCACTCAGCTTTGACCTCTACAACAACCACAAAGCACAAGTCATCCATTACACTACATCCAGTACGGGTGAAGTATCGGTGGTAGCTGGTGCTAATGATGTCAGCTGCTCTGTTGATGGGACTAACAAGACGATTACTGTCACTCCGATAGCCGTGACTAACGGCAAACAGACCGTTACCGTCAATCAGGCTGCCGACGGAACCTACAAGGCTGGCTCAGTGACGTTCACCGTGACCGTCACCGACAGCACTCCTATCGTTACCCACACCGCCACATTCTCCGTGAATGGTGCAACGACTGCAAAGGAATATCCAGTAGGCGCAGACATTGAGTTCCCTGCCGCTCCTCAGGATGTCAGCGGCAAGACCTTCGTGGGTTGGGCAGCAGCAGCCATCGACGGCACGACCGACGAGGCTCCCGAATTCGTAACGAGCGCCACGATGGGCGACAGCGACGTGACCTTCTATGCCGTGTTTGCATACGCTGATAGCGGGGGGTCGTCGGAGGTTATAGACGTATTGGACCGTGAACTGACAGGTGTAACAGGCACCTCTTACACCGACTGGTCAGGGAAGACGTCCATCTCCGATGCCGTCTATGCCGGTCAGAGTGCAGGCGGCAACTCTTCAATCCAATTACGTTCCCAAAGTCCGGCAGGTATAATTACAACCACCTCCGGCGGCAAGGCCAAAAAGGTTGTCGTTGCTTGGAATTCAAACACAGCTGATGGTCGCACGATTAATGTTTATGGAAAGAACCAAGCTTACAGTTCCGCATTAGAGTTGTACAATGATGATACAGCTGGTGACCTGCTTGCAGAAGTCGCTAAAGGTACATCAGAGGTGACAATTAGCAAAGATTACGAGTACATCGGCATCCGTTCTAAGAACGGTGCACTTTATCTGGACGAGGTTCAGATTACCTGGCAGACAGGTGGCGACGTGACCTACAGCGAATACTGCACGACGGTTGTTGCAGCAGCCGTGGAGCGTCCTGTCATTACGGTTGCAGAGAATCCTTTCCTGTTCTCCACAACGGCCACCATCACCTGCGCCACGGAAGGTGCTGCCATCCAGTACAGCTTCGACGGCGAGAACTGGAGCAACTATACAGATGCACTGACCATTGCGGAGACAACTACCATCTATGCCAAGGCCACAAAGGGCAACGACGAGAGTGCAGTTGTACAAGTCACCGCTACGAAGAACCTGGCAGAACCCACTGTTACAATCGTTGCAACAGGCATCACGAACACCAATGTCCATGAAGGCACTGCTGCCGGCAGCCTCTCTGCCACCGTCGCCTACAACGACAATGCTGTCGAGGGTGCTACCGTGACGTGGAGCAGCGATGACGAAGATGTTGCCACAATTGCCGAGAATGGTGCTGTCACCCTCGTTGGCGCAGGCACCGTCACCTTCACCGCTACCTTCGCAGGAAATGACGACTACAGCGAAGCGTCTGCCACATACGAGATGACAGTGACAAACTTTGACCCCAATGCCCCCGGTTCGGTGAACAATCCCTACAGCGTGGCTGAGGCTATTGAGGCAACGCCTGCCAGCGGAACATCAAGCGAAGTTTACATCCAGGGTATCGTCTCTGCATTCTATGCTACAGACATCATGAGCGATGGCAGCAGCTATCGTTACTACATCAGCGACAACGGTAAGACCGAGAATCAGTTGCTTGTCTATAAGGGCAAGGGCTTGAACAATGTGGCATTCTCCAGTGCAGACGACCTGAAGATTGGCGACGAGGTTGTCATCTATGGTGGCTTGACTACCTACAAAAATGCTGCAGAGGTTGCTTCCGGCAACTACATCGTCAGTCTCAACCGTCCTGTTGACACCACTCCTTCCATTGCTGTCAGCACAACATCTGTTGAGGCTCCTGCCGCTGGCGCTGACGGCACTATTGAAGTCACCTACAATAACATTAAGGACGTTGCGGCAGAAGTGTTCTTCTGTGATGCGGAAGGTAAAGATGCCACCTACGACTGGATTGTTGCAGAAATCAATGAAGACAATAATATCGAATATGTGATTGATGCCAACACTGGTGTAGCCCGTACAGCTTACCTGAAGGTCTATGCCCTCGACGACGAAACCAACGCTGTCTATTCCGAACTCATTACCATCTCTCAGGCTGCTTACGTTGAACCTGCAACTGTTAGCCAATATGCTCTCTTCACTGGTGACCTTGTAGAAGGCGATTACATCATTTGCTACGAGCGAAAGGCCATGAATACCACTGTTACAAATGACCGCTTACAGTATAATGCAATCACACCCCAGAATAACATCATTACTACCAGCAATGCCTCTATTGTTTGGCACATTGCCAAGAGCGGCGACTACTGGACCATCTACAATGCAGAGGCGGATGCCTACGCTGCCAGCACAGGTGCAAAGAATAAAGCACAAATGCTGGAAGACGGAACAGATGACATGGCTCTATGGACAGTTACCGGCACAGAAACCTATGATTTTGTAAACAAGCATAACGAAGCTAACAAGGTCAATGCCAATCTGAGAAACAATGGAACCTATGGTTTCGCATGCTACGCTACAGGTACTGGCGGGACCCTGTCACTCTACAAGAAAGTATCACCCGTCACTCCCACGACCCTCACGCTGAATGCTTCTGGCTTTGCTACGTTTGCCAGCACGGAGGCTCTGGACTTCTCGGACTTCGAGACGGCGGGCTACACTGCTTGGCAGGCTACGAGCACGGACGGAGAGACCATCCACTTCGAGCAGATCAAGACTGCTGTTGCTGCCGGCACGGGCATCCTGCTGAGCGGTGAGGCCGGTGCTGCCATCGAGCTCAACGCCGCCAGCGAAGGCGAGGACCTGACAGGGACGAACCTCCTGGTGGGCATCACGAAAGCCACAGAGGTTGCCGACGACGAGTACTTCGGCCTGTCCGGTGACGAGTTTGTGAAGGTTAAGGCCGGCACCATTCCCGCTGGCAAGGCCCTGCTGCCCGCAAGCGGCACGTCCGTCAAGTCCTTCAGCTTCGCCTTCGAGGGCAACGCCACCGGCATTAAGAGCCTCTCTGACTCTCCCTTACAGGGCGAGACGATAGTCAACCTTGCCGGCCAGCGCCTGCAGAAGATGCAGAAGGGCATCAACATCGTAAACGGCAAAAAGGTTCTTTACTAACAAACTATTCACTACCACGAATTACACAAATTACACGAATTCCATGTCTCTAAGACTTTGCGTGTCACACAGGGATTATTCGTGAAATTAGTGCAATTCGTGGTAAGAAAGACACATTAATATATTAAGAATACAGTATAAGACTTCAAATTATGAAAAAGACATATATTTCTCCGGAGTTAGTAACCGTTGAGCTGGCAACACGTACAGCAATTCTTCAGGCTGGAAGTCTGTGGACCACCGAGGACAGGCTGAAGCTCGACGAGGGCAAGGAAATCGGCGCAGCCAACGTGGACGTGAAGGGATTCGAGAACCAGCTCTCGAACATCTGGGACAACGAATGGTAAACCACGAATTGGGATAAATTAAAATACCATATTATATATAACAACGGATTAAACGGATTAAACGGATTATTCTACTGGTGAGTTTTCCTAACCACGAATTACACGAATTGCACGAATTAATAGACTCGGTTGATTCATGTAATTCGTGGTCAAAGAGAATCAAAGCGGAAAAGCAAATCCGTTTAATCCGTTTAATCCGTTGTTCTTTTAACTCCCACTAATTCGTGTAATTCGTGCAATTCGTGGTCAAAGAGAATCAAAGTGAAAAGGCAAATCCGTTTAATCCGTTCAATCCGTTGTTCTTTTAACTCCCACTAATTCGTGTAATTCGTGCAATTCGTGGTTAAAGAGAATCAAAGCGGAAAGGCAAATCCGTTTAATCCGTTGTTCTTTTAACTCCCACTAATTCGCGTAATTCGTGCAATTCGTGGTCAAAGAGAATCAAAGCGGAAAAGCAAATCCGTTTAATCCGTTCAATCCATTGTTTTTATTCTTCGCCTAACCCGTTATATTGTTTTTATGGTCGGGCTTCAGAAGATGACGACCTTGCCGCCTACGATGTAGGGGCCTTTGTTTGATTTGCCGTTTACTTTTTGTCCGGCGAGGTTGTAAATCGTCTGGCGCTGTCCGGTGAGGTCGTCGTCCTCTTCCTGCGGCACCTGCTTCAGCGCATCGGGATTGGTGGGCTCGGTCAGGAGCATTCCGCAGTCGAAGTATGCGCCGCCCGACTTCTGCTGCACCTGTACTGCCAGCACGTTGCGCCCGTAGCGCAGTCTGGAGGAACTGACGTTGACGACGCGGTAGTCGCTGCGGTAGCCGGTGCCGGTGGCGATGGGCGAGCCGTTGAGGTAGGCTTTGAAGTCGTCGTCGTGGCAGATGTAGAACTTGAAGGTGTCGGTCTCGGGGTCATGGTCGATGTAGAACTCTCGGCGGACGAAGATGAAGTTGTTCGTTCCGTTCCAGAGGGAGTAGTAGGGTGCGGCGTTTCCCTCGGAGGCGGTGGGGAAGTGGCGCGTCTGCCATGCAGAGTCGTCGAAGTCGGCCTGGAACCATCGCGAGGGTCCTACGACGCTGGTGCCTTCCTTGCGGAGGAACTTGCCTTCCCACATCATGTCGCTGCCTTTCGGGGCCACGAAGAGGCTGCTGCCCTGGACGATGGGGTCGCCCTGTCGCGACATGACGTAGCGGAAGTTGTGGTCGATGAGCTGGTGCGTGAGGCTCAGTCCGTAGTAGCCTGTTCCGTCGCCGTCGGCAGCATAGTCCATGAGTACGATTCCGGCGGGTCCGTCGTACTGTCCCGAGGCGAGGAGCTGCTGCATGTGCTGGTTGCAGGCCCTGGCATTGTCCTGGTAGGCAGCGGCGGAGCTGGTGGAGCCGCTGTAGCCGGAGGTCTGGTTGACCACCCACGTGTAGGAGTAGCCTCCGGCGAGTGCCGCGCTGCGCGAGAGCATGTCGCGGATAGCCTTTTTCTTGACGTTGGTGTCGCTGATTTCGTAGTGGTCCTGTAGCCACCAGGGGCATCGGTGCGATTCGGGACCGTAGCAGTGTCCGCCCAGCATCTCGCTGATGTCGGAACGGTTGTCGCGCAGATCGACGATGCGTCCGCCGCGGATGGGCGGCGTATAGTCGTTGCGGCTGAGGAAGAGTATCTTGCCTCGTGCCTCGCCGACGGTCAGGTTGGGACGGAAATCTACCAGGTGGTCCGCGATGGCCGTCAGGCTCTTTTGCAGCATGTCGGCAAAGGCTGTGCTGCCGTTGTCGCCCTCCGTCTCGTGGCGTATGATGACGATGCAGAACTCCGAGGGATTGGCATCGACGAAGTTGCAGAGCTGCTGCATGACGGGGTCGAAGTCGAAGCTGGTGGTGGCTATGCCGTGATTGATGTGCAGCTTGTCAGCGCTGACGCAGGGCCGCAGGTCGAAGGCACGCACGCCGAGGGGCAGCATCTCCTCCACGCTCTTGCTCTGCGTCTGGGCAAAGCTCTTGTAGATGGAGCCCAGGACTCCCGAAAAGGAGCTGGCGCAGGCGTCGTGGGCACCGGGCACGGAGAGCTGGCAGACGAAGGCCTCGTCCTCGAGGAAGGCCATCCAGCGGCTGTAGTTCGTCACCTGAGCCTGCACGCAGAGGGACGCGGCGGCAAGAAGGAGAAGGGAAAAAAGCTTTTTCATAGTACCTAAGCAATGTTTTTCTGCTGCAAAAGTAACGACTTTCTTCCGTATATGCAAGGAAAAGAGCGAAAACTACGGGAAGGAAAACTATTTTCATGGTTTTGAAGATATCAGTGTCCGAGGGAAATTACCTTTCTTCGTGCGGCGCACAGCGTTGCACGTACATGTAGATGCAATTGCACATACATGTACGTGCAATTGCATCTACATGTACGTGCAACAATCACGACGTGGGGAATTGAAGAGACTTGCAGCAGGCGGGGCGGCAAATCCGGCGGGCGGCAGGCGAGAGGACGTGCGGGCCTGAAGGTTTTGCGGAGTGAACCTTCGGGGATTGTACACAGCGGTTTGAGCAAGAAATACGCGCATAAGAAAATAAAAATGGCAGTTTCCTTTGCAGTTCACCGGCATAGTCGTACCTTTGCAGACGAAAAACATGGGAATGAAGTACAAAGCTATTATATTCGACCTCGACGGGACGCTGACCGACACGCTGGAGGACCTCTTCCTGAGCGTGAACTATGCCCTGCGCTCCTGCGGGCTGCCCCTGCGCGAGAAGAACGAGGTGCGCCGCTTCGTGGGCAACGGCGTGAGGAAACTCATTGAGCGGTCCGTGCCCGAAGGGACGGAGCAGCGCGTCGTGGAACAGTGTTTCGAGACCTTCCAGGCACACTACATCATCCACTGCCAGGACCACACGCAGCTCTACCCGGGCATCGCCACCCTGCTGACGGCCCTCAACGCGAAGGGCTACCGCATGGCCGTAGTGAGCAACAAGATTCAGGACGGCGTGAACGAGCTGGCCCACACCTTCTTCAACGGCGTGATACACGTAGCCATCGGCGAACAGCCGGGCATCCCGCGCAAGCCGGCCCCCGACATGGTGCTGACGGCCCTCAGGCGGCTGTGCGTGGAACCATCGGAGGCAGTCTATGTGGGCGACTCCGACGTGGACATCCAGACGGCAGCCAATGCGGGCCTGCCCTGCATCTCCGTCCTCTGGGGCTTCCGCAGCCGCGACTACCTGGCCTGCCACGGAGCCACCACCATGGTCGAGCGTCCGCAGGACCTGCTCGCGCTGGTGTAATAATCTAAATTCACAATTCATAATTCACAATTCTTCTTAATTCTTAACTCTTAATTCTTAATTCTTAATTTATAACTCGCCTTTCTTAATACAAATTGACAGGAAACGGGAAAAATCTGATTCCTTAATTATGAATTGTGAATTAAAAGTTGTATCTTTGCGCCCGAAAATAAAGCAATACCTATTACTATAACAATGAAAACTACAAGATTTCTCCTGTTGGCAGCCTCGTCTGCCATCGTGCTGTCCTCGTGCAGCAAGCTGGGCAAACTCTCCGAAGAGAACTTTGCCGTAACCCCCACTCCGCTCGAACTCGTCGGCAACGAAGTGCCCGCCACCATCAACGGCACCTTCCCCGTCAAGTACATGAAGAAGAAGGCCGTCGTCACCGTCACCCCCGTGCTCAAGTACGAAGGCGGCGAAGCCGTAGGCCAGAGCGCAACCTTCCAGGGCGAGAAGGTAGAAGGCAACGGCACCACCGTTCAGTACAAGGCCGGCGGTGTCTATACCATGAAGACCAACTTCTCCTTCGCCGAACCCATGCTCAAGAGCGACCTCTATGCCCGCTTCGATGCCAAGCTGGGCAAAAAGACCGTCAGCATCCCCGACGTGAAGATCGGCTACGGCGTACTCGCCACCAGCCAGCTGCTGAACCGCTGCGGCATGAATCCCTCCACCGCCACCGACGCCTTCCAGCGCGTCATCGCACAGAAGCAGGAGGCTAACATCAAGTTCCTCATCAACCAGGCCAACCTCCGCGCCAGCGAACTCAACACTGTCAGCATCAAGGACCTGGGCCGCATCCTGCGCGAGATTAACGACAACGAGGAGACTCGCACCCTGCAGAACATCGAGGTGAGCGCCTACGCCAGCCCCGACGGTAAGTACGACATCAACGAGAAACTGGCCGAAAAGCGTCAGGACGTCAGCGCCAACTACCTCAAGGGCGAGCTCAAGAAGATACAGATGAACGCCGACATCGACACCAAGTTCACCGCCGAGGACTGGGACGGCTTCCAGGAACTCATCAGCAAGAGCAACCTCCAGGACAAGGACGTCATCCTGCGCGTCCTCTCCATGTACAAGGACCCCGAAGAACGCGAAGAGCAAATCCGCAACATGAGCGAAGTCTTCACCGACATCAAGGAAAGCATCCTGCCCGAACTGCGCCGCGCACGCCTCATCGTCAACTACGAAGTCATCGGTCGCAGCGACGTGCAGATCCTCGCACAGTATGACCTCGACCCCAGCAAGCTCAGCGTGGAGGAACTCATCTACGGCGCCAACAAGCTCGTCAAGGACCCCGCCACACGCCAGAAGTGGAACGAGACCATCGCACGCATCTATCCCAGCGACTACCGCGCCCTCAACAACCTGGCACAGCAGGCCATTGCCGACGGACAGACAGAACTCGCACAGACCTACCTCAAGAAGGCATCGGGCATCAACAGGAACGCAGCTGAAGTCAACACCAACCTCGCCCTGCTCGCCATCCAGAACGGCGACGTAGCAGCCGCCGAAAGCTACCTCTCCAAGGGCAGCGGCGCCGACAGCTTCCGCGAAGTAATGGGCAACCTCAACATCGCAAAGGGCAACTACACACAGGCCGCCCACGACCTCTCAGGCGTGAAGAGCAACAGCGCAGCCCTCGCACAAATCCTGGCTAAGGACTACACCAGCGCCAAATCGACCCTGGCCGGCATCAAGAACCCCGACGCCACCACAAGCTACCTGCAGGCCATCCTCGCCGCACGCACTGGCGATGCCGGCACACTGACCACAGCACTGGCCAGCGCCATCCGACTGGACCCCACCCTCGCACAGCGCGCAGCAAACGACGTTGAGTTCGTCAACTACGCCAACGCCGTACAGAGCCTGCTGAAATAGTGACCCCATCCCCTCCCCTTAGAGGGAATCATCAGAAGGCAAAACAATGAGCATGAGCAAAAAGGACAGACTCCTCCTCCCCCTGAAGGGGGTCGGGGGGTCTTTCCTTTTCCTCCTTCTTCTCATCTCCTGCACCGGACATCCCCACGAAGTCCGCATCAAAGGAGAGTTCGAACACCTGGAGCAAGGCGAATTCCTCATCTACAGTACCGACGAAGCCCTCGAGCGCCTCGACACACTGCGACTCCAGGACGGCACCTTCTCCTACACCCTGCCCACACAGCAGACAGCCACCCTCCACATCCTCTACCCCAACCTCTCCGAACTCGTCGTCTTCGCCACACCCGGCGCCGACATCCTCATCAAGGGCGACGCACAAAACCTCAGCGAAGTGGAAGTGTCGGGGTCAGAGGACAACGAACACTACACCGAGTTCCGGCAAGAGACCAACGGCAAGTCAGCCGCCGAGACGAAAAGCATCGCCCGCGACTACATCCTCCGCCACCCCACCCTCGCCATGAGCCAACACCTCTTCACCACCCTCTTCCTCTGCGACACAACAACCACCGCCCCCGAAGCCACAGAACTCTACGACAGCCTCAGCCGCGCCTGCCCCGACGACCTCGCGCTCTCGAAACTCTCCACCCACGTCCGCGCACTCGGGAAAATACAGGTCGGCAACCCACTGCCCGACTTCTCACTGCCCTTGAAGCCCGGACACGCCGGCAACGGAACGGAACCACGCACCCTCCGACGCGACGACTACAAAGGCAAACGGCTCTTCATCGCCTTCTGGGCAAGCTGGAGAAGCGGCAGCCAAAGCGCACTCTACCGCGCACGACGGCTCCGGCGCGAGCTCAAGGCGAAAGGCAAGGACATCGAACTCATCAGCTATTCCCTTGACGCCGACGAAAAGCGCCTCCACTACCTCGAAGAGCGCGACAGCATCGACTATCCCAGCTACTGCGACTATCGCTGCCTCGCCAGCCCGCTCGTACAGCAATGGGGCATCAAGGAACTGCCCTACTTCATCCTCGTCGGCCCCGACGGACGCATCGTAGCC
This sequence comes from uncultured Bacteroidales bacterium, assembly GCA_902763865.1. Classification (GTDB taxonomy): domain Bacteria; phylum Bacteroidota; class Bacteroidia; order Bacteroidales; family Bacteroidaceae; genus Physcousia. The sequence goes on from CACWTR010000046.1 coordinate 30,812, forward strand.
TGCGGCTCCGAATGGCTCCGCGACATCGACAAAGCAGCCGAAGCCCTCTGACAAACAAGAAAGCCGGAGACTCAACATGAGCCTCCGGCTTTCTTCAAGGTCGGGATGACAAGACTCGAACTTGCGACCTCGCGCCCCCCAGACGTGTGCGCTACCAACTGCGCTACATCCCGTAACCTTGCGATTTATCCGAATCGCGGTGCAAAGGTATGACTTTTTTTTGTTCCTTGCAAACTTTTTCGTAACTTTGTGCCGAATTTAGAAAAAAAAGATGGATAACACACCCTTTCTGACCCTGATGCCGCCCCTGAGACTCCATGCGGAGATAAAGCTGCCTGCCAGCAAGAGCATCTCGGGCCGTTCTTTGATTATCAATGCCTTGAGCAGGAACACAACACCCCCAACAGATCTTTCCGACTCCGACGACACACAGGTCATGCTCCGTGCCCTGCAGGACATGCCCCCAACTATTGACATCGGTGCAGCAGGGACGGCCATGCGGTTCCTGACGGCCTACCTGAGCGTCACGCCCGGAGAGCACGTCATCACCGGCACGGAACGCATGAAGCACCGCCCCATCGCCATCCTTGTGGATGCACTCCGCCAGCTGGGCGCCGACATCGCCTACGAGGGCGAAGAGGGATTCCCGCCGCTGCGCATAGCGGGCCGCACCGACATCGAAGGCGGCGAACTCACAGTGGCGGGAGATGTCAGCTCGCAGTATATCTCCGCCCTGCTGATGATTGCCCCCACTCTGAAGAAAGGTCTGCACCTCACCCTGACCGGACAGATAGCCAGCCGTCCCTACCTTGACATGACACTCTCGATGATGCGCGAGTTCGGTGCCGAAGCTGAGTGGCAGGGTAAGGATTCCATCGTGGTGAAGCCCGGCAGCTATCGGCAGCGCGACTACACCATTGAGGGCGACTGGAGCGCTGCCAGCTACTGGTACGAGATGGTTGCCCTCTCGCAGGACTCGGATGCCGTGGTGGATCTGCTCGGCCTGCACCGCAACAGCATCCAGGGCGACAGTCAGGTCTGGAAGATGTTCAGCGAACTGGGCGTCGAGACACAATACTACGAGAAACCCGACGGGACGGGCGTCATCAGGCTTCGGAAGAACGGCAACGTCACCTGCCACTTCAGTTGCGACTTCACCCACCAGCCCGACCTAGCACAGACGCTGGCCGTGGCCTGCGCCATGCTTGGCGTCCCCTTCCACCTCTACGGCCTGCAAAGCCTCCGCATCAAGGAGACCGACCGCATCGCCGCGCTGAAGGAAGAGCTGGACAAGATGGTGGAGCTGGAAGTGGAGGGAGACGTACTGCTCTGGGATGGAATCTACAACATCGAGGACCTTGAGTTGCTGCCCTTCGAGACCTTTGAGTTCGACACCTACGAGGACCACCGCATGGCAATGGCATTGGCACCCGTCTGCCTCCGCACGGGCGGACAGGTGCGGATAAACAACCCGCAAGTGGTCAGCAAGTCGTACCCCGGCTTCTGGGACGACCTGCGGAAAGCAGGATTTCATATCGACTATCCCCATGCCCCCCTCCGATGAGGACGGAACAATGATGAAACAACAACCGCAAATGATGAGCTCAAACAAGAAGAAGGAACCTGACTTCGAATGCTGCGGACTGCATGAAGTCTGCGAGAAGGAAAGCCTGCGAGCCGTCGAGGGCAACATCGACTACTACGAAGACGAGGAACTGGACCGTTTCCGCGGACGCACGTCCTACAGCGAGGAAGAGGTGGAGGAGTTCCGCGAGGTGCTCTACACCATGCGCCCCGACGAGGTGGCCGGCTGGCTGCACAGCCTCGAGCTGCGCCGCGTCGCCCTCCCCGACCAACTCAAGGACGAAGCTTTCCTCATTATTGACGAACTGACACAATAAAATCCCACGCGCGTGCGTTATATATAATAAGGTATGGGCAGAAAGATTCTATATGACAGACGGAAGGCCGGCAGGGGCAGCATGGTGTGCATCATCGTGCTGCTGGGGCTGCTTGTCTCCTGCTCTGTCAAGAAGAACACACCTGCCACACGCGCCTATCACGCTTTGACGGCCCACTACAATACGCTCTACAACGGCCAGGTCGCCTACCTCGAAGGCTCCGAGGCGCAGTACAAGGGCCACAAGGACAACTTCAACGAGCTGCTGCCCATGTACATCTGCACCAACAAGGCGACGGCGGCACTGGGAAAGAGCAACTACGAGACGACCATCACGAAGTGCGAGAAGGCCATCAAGGTGCACAGCATCAAGAAGCGCCCCAAGGTCACGAACAACAAGAAACGCACCGAAAAGGAGAAGGCATTCCTGGCCCGCAAGGAGTTCAATCCCTACATGTACCGCGCCTGGCTCATGATGGCCGACGCTCAGTTCCAGAAGGGCGAGTTCTTCGAAGCAGCCTCCACCTACAACTACATCCTGCGCCTCTACAGCACGCAACCCGACATTACGTCGGTGGCCCGTGCACGCCTGGCACGATGCTATGTGGCCCTGGAGTGGCCCTACGATGCCGAAGACCTCATAAGCAAGATACAGCGCGACAGCATCACCCGCAAAGGCGAGCGGGAACTCGACAACACGAAGGCCGGCTACTACGTGCTGACCGGACAGTACAACCAGGCCATTCCGTACCTGAAAAACACCATCCGCTACACCCGCGGCAAACTCCCTAAGGCGCGGCTCAATTTCCTGCTCGCACAGCTCTACCACGAGACGGGGCGCGATACGCTGGCCTACAAAGCCCTCGCGCGCGTCGTCCGTGCCAACCCGCCCTACGAGGTAGCCTTCAACGCACGAATCATGCAGACCGAGGTGATGGACAAAGGCAAGTTCCGCCAGATGATAGCCCGCCTCAAGCGCATGGCCCGCAGCGACAAGAACAAGGACTACCTCGACAAGGTCTATTATGCGATGGGCAACATCTACCTCCGTGCCGAGGATACCCTCCACTGCATCTACTCCTGGGAGAAAGGACTGAAGGAGAGCAAGAAGAACGGTCCCGACAAGGCAACACTGCTGCTGCACCTGAGCCAGCTCTACTGGGAACAGGAGAACTATATCGATGCGGCGCGTACCTACAAGCTGTGCGTCAGTGCCCTGGACAAGGAGCACCGCGCCTACACCGAGACAGAACGCCGCAGCAAGATACTGACCGAACTGGAGCCGCACCTGAGCACCATCAAGCTGCAGGACAGCCTGCAGGTGCTGGCCGCGAGTCCCGAAGAAGTCTATCTGGCTGCCATAGACCGCGTCATAGCCGAACTGCGCAAGAAGGAGAAGGAAGAGGCCAAGCTGGCTGCCGCCAACGGCACACTGAACCCCAACGCAATGGGAAACAACGCGGCCAATAACAACATGCCGCAGTCCAACAAACCCGTCGTGGCAAAGGACCTGAACTCTTTCGGCAACCAACAGCAGGGCGACTGGTACTTCTACAACCCCACCACGGTGCAGAACGGCATCAAGGAGTTCCAGCGGCGATGGGGCATGCGTCCAAACGAGGACTACTGGCGCATCAGCAACAAGCAGACGCTCATCAAGGACAGCGAGCAGGGCGAAGGCTTCAACTACGACGAGGCAGCAGCAGACAGCCTCTTCGGTGGCATAGCCGGCGGCACGGACGAGGCAGCAGACAGCCTCCTGGCAGCAGAGCAAGCCCTGAAGGACTCGCTGGCCAACGACCCTCACGAGCGCGAATACTACCTGCGGCAGATACCTTTCACTGAAGAACAAATGGCAGAATCCAACCGCTTGCTCGGCGACGCACTCTACAACGCAGGCATCCTGGAACAGGAACAGCTCGAGAATTTCCTCCTGGCCGAGAAGACGATGATTCGCTTCCTCAACGACTTCCCCGAACACGACGGCACGGACAACGTCTTCTACCACCTCTTCCTGCTCTACGGACGCCTCCAGGACATAGAGGGAGCCGAACAGTACAAGGGCTATCTGCTCGAGGACTTCCCCGAAGCCAAGCTCGCTGCCCTGATTGGCAACCCCAACTATGAGATAATTGCACGCGAAGGCAAACATCTCGAGGACAGCATCTACGTCGAGGCATACCAGGCCTACCAGACGGAGCAGTACGACAAGGTGGAGGAGAACTACCGGTTCAGCACCGACAACTTCCCCGAAGGCACCCATCGCGCCCGCATGATGTTCATCCGGGCTATGAGCGCACTCTACGGCGGAGAACGCGACACCTTCATGGTGACGCTGCGCGACGTCGTGCAGAAGTTCCCGAAGGAAGAGGTGTCGGAGCTGGCGGCGGCTATTGTCAAGGGACTCGACGAAGGGCGCCTCCTCATGGATGACCGCTACGATGCCAGCAGCATCTGGAGCCGGCGCACACGTGCCGAAAGCGACAGCACACAGGCCGCACCCAAGCTCTCCGACAACCGGTACACGGACTTCTGCTTCGTGCTGGCCTACCCCACCGGCAGCCTCGACGAGAACATGCTTGTCTATGAGATGGCACACTACAACTTCACGAACTACATGGCACGCAACTTCGACATCGAGATACAGGCCGATGCCGGACTGACCATGATGATCATCAAGGGCTTCCTCGCCTACGACGAAGTGCATGCCTACGCCCAGAAGCTCTATGCCGACGACCACATGCGCACCCGTCTCGAAGGCATCCGCACCCTGCTCATCTCCGACGAGAACCTCAAGATGCTGGGCAAGGATTTCAGCTTCGACGAGTACAAGACCTTCTACGACGAGAACTTCGCCCCGCTCGACGTGCCCGAGGACCTGCAGATAGACAACCCGACGGACCTTGAAATCCTCGACCCCGACGAGCTCGACGCACAGAAAGCCGAAGAGGAAAAGGAACAGGAAAACGCTACCCCGCAGGAAGAGGACGACTTCCCCTTCGGCTTCTGAACACCCTGAACCCCCCCATTCAACACATCGGAAAAGTCATATCGACACGTCATGAAACTATTTTCACGTCATGAAAATTAATTTTCACGTCATGAAAATAGATTTTCAAAGCGTGAAAATTGATTTTCAAACTTTGAAAATTATTACTGTCCGCTAAAACTTTTTATTGCCAAAGAAATGGCTTTCAATCGCTGATTATATGCGATAGCGAGTTGTATTTTTCAAAAGTAAGCCCCCAAG
>CACWTR010000047.1 GCA_902763865.1 uncultured Bacteroidales bacterium
ACGGCGTGGTAGGCGATGACGTCACCGCCAACGTGCGCACCATCCGAAGCATTCCCCTGCAGTTGCCCGCGGGAGCCGACTGGCCCCGCGAGTTCGAGATACGCGGCGAGGTACTGATGCCTTGGAGCTCCTTCGACCGCCTGAATGCCGAGCGCGAGAAGGCTGGCGAACCGCTCTTTGCCAACCCCCGCAACGCTGCCAGCGGCACACTCAAGAGCAAGAACAGCAGCACAGTGGCACAGCGTGGCTTGGATGCCTACCTTTATTATTTATTAGGAGAGGGCATCCCCGGCGACGGACACTACCAGAACCTCGAGGCCGCAGCCCGATGGGGCTTCCAGGTGAGCAAGAACATGCGGCTGGTGAGCACCTTGGACGACGTGTTCGCCTACATCGACTATTGGGACGAGAAGCGGCACAGCCTGCCCGTCGCCACCGATGGTGTTGTGCTGAAAGTCAATTCGCTGGCCCAGCAGAAGAGCCTCGGCATGACGGCAAAGAGCCCCCGCTGGGCCATTGCCTACAAGTTTCAGGCAGAGCAGGCTGAGACAACACTCCGCCAAGTCGTCTTCCAGGTGGGACGGACAGGTGCCGTCACGCCCGTGGCCAACATGGACCCCGTTTGGCTTGCCGGCACGCAGGTGAGACGGGCCACGCTCCACAATGCCGACGTCATGGCCTCACTCAACCTCCATGTGGGCGACCGCGTCCTTGTGGAAAAGGGCGGCGAGATTATTCCGAAGATTGTAGGAAAGAAGGAGCAAGGGGCAGGGAGCCCTCAAGTCTTTCCTGAAAACAATCCTCATGCCCCTTGCTCCATGCCCCTTGCCCCAATCGACTTCGTAGAATTCTGCCCTGTTTGCGGCTCGAAGCTTGTCCGCTACGAAGGCGAGGCAGCACACTACTGCCCCAACGATACGGGCTGTCCGCCGCTCATCCTGGGCAGGATAGAGCACTTCATCAGTCGCAAGGCAATGAACATCACCTCGCTTGGTCCCGAGACAGTCGATGACTACTACCGTCGCGGACTCATCCACGATGCAGCCGACCTCTATAGCCTCCCCCTGCCCCTCCAAAGAAAGGGGGAACTGCCCCTGGAGGGGAAAGTGGAGGCCAAAATTCTTGCCAGCATCGAGGAGAGCAAGAAGGTGCCTTTCGAGCGTGTCCTCTACGCCATTGGCATCCGCTTTGTGGGTGAGATTGCAGCGAAGACGTTGGCACGCTACTATGGCAGCATGGACAAGGTGGCATCGGCCACGCTGGACAGCCTGTTGCAAATCAACGGCATCGGCGAGGTCATTGCCGGCAGCGTCATCAGCTACTTTGCCAATCCCATCAACCGAGCCTTCGTGGAACGCCTTCGCGGGTACGGCTTGCAGATGGAAGTCGGCGAGCAGCAGAAGCAGGCTCAGTCCGACAAGCTCGAGGGGCAGTCCATCGTCATCAGCGGAGTGTTCGGGCACCACAGCCGCGACGAGTACAAGGCCCTCATCGAGCAACATGGCGGCAAGAACGTGGGCAGCATCAGCGCCAAGACAAGTTTCGTCCTTGCCGGCGACAACATGGGCCCCTCGAAGCTCGAGAAAGCTCAGAAGCTCGGCATCCGCATCATGAGCGAAGACGAGTTCCTGTCACTCATTGAACATTGAAAAAGAACGGCTGCCGTCTCACGACAACTGTGCATCGCCAACAGGGGATTGCCCATATCGACACCGCGGAGAGGCAGAGATGAGGCAAGGATGTTGCCCAGAGTGCTACCGCCGGCTACGTCGCTGTGATTGACGAAACGCTGGCACGGTACGCCTGCCTTCTCGCAGATGCCTGCAAAGACGGCTGCCGAGACGGCATCGCTGGCATACTTCTGTGCGGCATTGAACTTGATGACGGGTCCGCCACCAAGCACCGGATGGTTCGTCGGGTCGTACTTCTCGCTGTAGTTCGGATGCCAGGCGTGGGCATTGTCGGCAGAGACCATGAAGGCTTTCTCGATGCTGCGGTGGAAGTCCTCCCGCGTGCCGCCCTCGGCGAGGACAACGCGCTCGACGAGGCTTGCCAGGAACGGACTGCCCGCGCCCTGCTTCGTCTGTGAACCGGTCTCTTCGTTGTCGAAGATGGCAAGCACCTGAGTCACCTCGGGCACCTGTTCCCCGCTTTGCAGGAGGGCCGTCAGACCGGTATGCACCATGCTGAGGTCGTCAAGGCGTCCGCTGGAGATGAACTCGTCGTGAAGGCCAAAGGTGCAGGCAGGCGTGGCATCGGCCAGATAGAGGTCGAAGTCGAGGATGTCCGTTTTCTCTACGTTCAGCTCCCTGCATATCAGGTTTACGAGCAGATTGCCTCTTTCCATCTCATCGCTGATGATGCCGAGGATGGGCAGCATGTCCTTCTGCTTGCTCAGCTTCACGCCGTCGTTCACCTGCCGGTTGAAGTGGATGGCAAGGTTGCTGATTTGCAGCAAGGGCCGACGGACGTGCAGGAGCCGGGTAACGGGGCGCATGACGTCGGCGGAGCGGACGATGACGCGGCCAGCCAGCGTGAGCGGACGGTCGAACCAAGTGCTCATGATGGGACCGCCATAGACTTCCGTATTGAGGCGGACGATGCCGCCCTCGCCCGTCATCTCGGCATTGGGCTTGATGCGGAAGGTGGGCGAGTCGCAATGTGCGCAGATGACGTGGAAGCCGGCTTCGCCGAGAGGCTTCCTGCCGATGCGGAAGGCATAGACGGAGGAATCGTTCTTCGTCAGGAAGAACTGACTGCCGGGCTTTATGTCGCCGAGCTTTTCGGTTGCATCCAAGCGCTGGAAGCCAGCCTCCTGGAGTCGTTTGCTGATGGTCTCGACGGCCAGAAAGTTCACAGGCGAACTGTCGAGAAAGTGCAGAAGGTCGTTAATAGAGTTCATAGTGATTCAATTATTCTCGTGCAAAGATACAAAGATTTTTGAAGAATGAATGAGCTTTTTGCACAATATTTTCTAATTATCAGGGAAAGCAATGCTGCTTTCAGGAAAAAAATCGTATCTTTGCACCCGCGATGTATAATCACGTTTAAGAGTAAAAAGATAAGAGATGACGTCATACACTGTTGGGCCGGATGGATTTTACGGCCAGTACGGCGGTGCCTACGTCCCTGAGATTCTCTATGGGACGCTCGAGGCGCTGCGAACAAGCTATCAGGAAATCATAGACAGCGAGGACTTCCTCGAAGAGTACTATCAGCTGCTGCGCGACTATGTAGGTCGACCCAGCCCGCTCTACTTTGCCCGGAGGATGAGCCAGAAGTACGGCTGCCAGCTCTACCTGAAGCGCGAAGACCTGAATCACACCGGAGCACACAAGATAAACAACGCCATCGGGCAGATACTGCTGGCCCGGCGGATGGGCAAGAAGCGCATCATCGCCGAGACGGGAGCCGGACAGCACGGAGTGGCAACGGCCACGGTCTGCGCCCTGATGGGGATGCCTTGCCGCGTCTATATGGGAGCGCTCGACGTGGAGCGACAGCACATCAACGTGGAGCGGATGAAGATGCTTGGCGCAGAAGTCTTCCCCGTGGAGAGCGGCAACAAGACCCTGAAGGACGCCACCAACGAGGCCATCCGCGACTGGTGCTGCCATCCGAGCGACACCTTCTACATCATCGGCAGCACGGTTGGCCCTCACCCCTACCCCGAAATGGTTGCCAAGCTGCAAAGCGTCATCAGCCGCGAGATTAAGTTCCAGCTTCAGGAAAAGGTGGGGCGCGACTGGCCCGACTACCTCATTGCCTGCGTGGGCGGCGGCAGCAATGCAGCCGGCACCTTCTACCACTACCTCGACGACGAGCGCGTCAAGCTCGTCCTTGGCGAGGCAGGCGGCAAGGGGATGGAGACAGAGATGACGGCGGCTTCGCTCAACATCGGCACGGTCGGCATCCTGCACGGCAGCCGCATCAAGGTGATGCAGACCGACGACGGACAGATCATCGAGCCCTACAGCATCAGCGCCGGCCTCGACTATCCCGGCACAGGGCCCATGCATTGCAACCTCTTCGAGACGGGACGTGCACAAGTCCTGGCCGTCAACGACGACGAGGCACTGCAGGCAGCCTTCGAACTGACCCGACTCGAGGGCATCATCCCCGCCCTGGAGAGCAGCCACGCCCTCGCCCTGCTGCCACGACTCAAGTTCAAGCCCGAGGACATCGTGGTGCTGACCGTCAGCGGACGCGGGGACAAGGACCTTTCAACCTATCTTAAACTCTAACCGCCCAACGAATATGAAATACCGCTACCACACAGCCAGCAAGAAGATTCTTGGCGACCTCATCACGCCCGTCAGTGCCTATCTGAAAGTGCGCGACGCCTATCCGCAGAGCGCCCTCATGGAGAGCTCCGACTATCACGGCGGCGAGAACGCACGCTCTTTCATCGCACTCCACCCCATAGCCAGCGTCAGCATCGAGCACGGCACAGGCATCTGCCTGTTCCCCGACGGCACACGCAGGGAGCGCAGCATCCAGAGTTCCGACGACACGGCACGCCTCATCACGGAATTCCTCGATGCCTTCCACATCGAGGGGAGCGAGGCAGAGTACTGCGGACTGTACGGCTACACGACTTTCAATGCCGTCCGCTACTTCGAGGGCATTGCTGTCCCGGATGAGACACAGCCCGAAAACGACGCACCCGACATGCTCTACATATTATATAAAGATGTGGTCGTCTTCGACCACTTCCGCAATGAGCTGACGCTTATCGAACTGCTGTCCGACGGAGAAGAGGACGACCTCGACCAGCTGGAGCGCGACCTGAGCAGCCGCAACTACCAGGCCTTCGACTTCCATCCCGTAGGCGACTGCTGGAGCACGCTCTCCGACGACGAGCACCGCGAGAACATCCGTCGCGGCATTCAGCACTGCCTACGCGGAGATGTCTTCCAGATTGTCCTGTCCCGCCGCTTCAAACAACGCTACGAGGGCGACGACTTCAAGCTCTACCGTGCCCTTCGGAGCATCAACCCCAGCCCGTACCTCTTCTATTTCGACTTCGGCGGCTTCCGCATCTTCGGCTCATCGCCCGAGACGCATTGCCGCATCGAGGACGGACGTGCATACATCGACCCCATAGCCGGCACCACGAAGCGAACCGGCAACAGCGAGACGGACCGCAAGAATGCCGACTACCTGCGGAATGACCCCAAGGAGAACGCCGAGCACGTCATGCTGGTTGACCTGGCCCGCAACGACCTCTCGCGCAACTGCCACGACGTGAAGGTCGATTTCTACAAGGACCTGCAGTTCTATAGCCACGTCATCCACCTCGTGAGCCGTGTCAGCGGTCAGCTGAACGACGGAGCCAATCCCATCAAGGCCTTCATCGACACCTTCCCGGCAGGCACTCTCTCGGGCGCTCCCAAGGTGCGGGCCATGCAGCTCATCTCAGCCTACGAGCCGCACAACCGCGGTGCATACGGCGGCTGCATCGGCTTCATCGGCTTCAGGGGCAACCTCAACCAGGCCATCACCATCCGCACCTTCGTGAGCCGCAACAACGAGCTCTGGTTCCAGGCGGGTGGAGGCATCGTGGCAAAGAGCAATGTGGAGTACGAACTGCAGGAAGTCAACAACAAGCTTGGCGCACTTCGCCGGGCCATCGAAACAGCAGAGAAGCTATGAAAAGAATTGTTATCATCGACAACTACGACTCGTTCACCTACAACCTGAGCCACCTGGCAAAGGAACTTGGGGCAGAGGTCACAGTCCTTCGCAATGACCGCTTTGAGCTGCCGCAGCTTGAGCCTTTCGACAAAATCATCCTTTCGCCAGGTCCCGGCATCCCGAGCGAAGCAGGACTGCTCCTCGACGTCATCAAAGCCTACGCTGGCCGCAAGCCCATCCTGGGCGTATGCCTCGGTCATCAGGCCATCGGCGAATGCTTTGGCGGTAAGCTGACGAACCTCAGCGAAGTCTATCACGGAGTGGCAACACCGGTCACCGTGACAGCCGACGATTACCTCTTCAAAGGCCTCGGCAAGCAGTTCGAGGTAGGTCGTTACCATTCGTGGGTAGTCGATACAGAGGACTTCCCTGCCTGCCTTGAAGTGACCAGCGTCAGCGACGAGGGCTACATCATGTCGCTCCGGCATCGCGAGTACGACATCCGCGGCATCCAGTATCACCCCGAAAGCGTGCTGACTCCCGACGGACACACCATCCTCAGCAACTGGCTAACAGGCCCTCGCTAACTCCTGAAGGGGAGGTTTGGAAGGGTCATTAATTTCAATGATATGAAACGATATCTGAAGCGACTCATTGCCGGCGAGACCCTCTCGCGTCAGGACACACACAACATCATGGTGGGCATCACCCGCGAAGCCTACCACCCCGAACAGATTGCCGCCCTGCTGATGGCTCTGCAGGCAAGAGGGGCCACCGTTGACGAGATGCTCGGCCTCAGGGACGGCCTCCTCGAGACAGGCAAGCGCATTGACCTCAGCGACTATGACACCATCGACATCGTCGGCACGGGCGGCGACGGCAAGAACACCTTCAACATCAGCACCTGCGCCTGCTTCGTGGTGGCCGGTGCCGGCTACAAGGTCAGCAAGCACGGCAACGGAGCAAGCACGAGCGTCAGCGGTGCAAGCAATGTCCTGATGGGGCACGGAGCAAAGTTCACCGACGACGAGGCTGTGCTCCGCCGCTCACTCGACGAGGCCGGCATCTGCTACCTGCACGCACCTCTCTTTGCCAACGGCATGAAGTTCGTCGGCCCTGTCCGCAAGGCACTTGGCGTCCCCACATGCTTCAACCTGCTTGGTCCCTTCATCAATCCCTGCTCGCCCAAGAGCTCGCTCCACGGCACAGCCACCCCCACGCAGCTCCGCCTCTACACGAGCATGCACCAAAGCATCGGCGACAACTATGGAGTCGTGACGAGCTACGACGGCTACGACGAAATATCGCTCACCAGCGGTTTCAAGCTCGTGACGCAGCACTTCGAGAAGGTCTTTACGCCCATCGAGATGGGACTTTCCTACGTCAAGCCCACAGACATCTTAGGCGGTTCGACAGCCGAGGACGCCAAGCGCATCTTCGATGCCGTGCTGGAAGGCAAGGCCAGCCAAGCACAGACGGACGTCGTGGTGGCCAACGCTGCCTGTGCCATCAGCCTGATGAACCCCAACCTGCCGATGGCCGACACCGTGGCAATGGCCCGCGAGAGCATCCAGAGCGGCAAGGCCCTCCGTTGCCTCAAGAAGTTTGTTGAGATTAATAGCTGAGGGAATCCTCGTCATAACGTCATAACGTGATAACGTCATAACGACAATTGGAGTAATGAAAGACATCCTTGAAGAAATCGTTGCCTACAAGCGCACTGAGGTGGCTGCACAGAAGGAGCAGTTGTCGCCTCGGAAGCTCTATGCCGAGGTGGAGCGCATGATGGCCGAAGGCGTAACCCGCCGCAGCCTGAGTCGTGCCTTGGCCGAGGACAGCGTCGGCATCATTGCCGAGTTCAAGCGCCGGAGTCCCTCAAAGGGCTGGATTAAGGAAGAAGGCAAGCCCCAGGTTGTTCCGCCCTCCTACGAGAAGGCGGGAGCGGCGGCTCTGAGCATCCTGACCGACGAGAAGTACTTTGGGGGCAGCATGGACTTCGTCCGCAGCGCACGCCCTCTGGTCGGCCTGCCCATCCTGCGCAAGGACTTCATCGTGGACGAGTACCAGCTCTTCCAGGCGCGACAGATAGGAGCCGATGCCGTGCTGCTCATCGCTGCCGACCTCACCAGAGAGGAAACCCGCTCGCTCACCGCCACTGCCCATGAGCTTGGACTGGAGGTCCTGCTGGAGCTTCATGCAGAGCACGAACTGGACTATGCCGACCTGCCCGTCGATGCCATAGGGGTGAACAACCGCAACCTCGGCACCTTCGTCACCGACGTAGGGAACTCCTTCCGCCTGGCAGCACGACTGCCACAGGACAGGGTGCTGGTCAGCGAAAGCGGCATCTCCCGTCCCGACACCATTCGCCTCCTTCGAGAGGCTGGCTATCGCGGCTTCCTCATCGGCGAAACCTTCATGAAGGCCAACGACCCGGGAGAAGCACTTCGGGACTTCATCGAACAGATTCGCCATGAGCCCAATTAACCCCATGAGCCCCATGAGTCCCATCATCAAAGTCTGCGGCATGCGCCAGGCGGAGAACATCCGCGCAGTGGAGGAGCAGGCAAGGCCCGACCTCATGGGCTTCATCTTCTGGGAGCACTCCCCCCGCTATGTCGGTCAGGTGCCGGCTTATCTGCCAGGCTGCCGGCGCGTCGGAGTGTTCGTAGGCGAGGACATCGACGTCGTACTGCGCAAAGCCGATGAATTCGCGCTCGACTTCATCCAGCTCCACGGCAACGAGTCGCCCGAATATGTCAGAAGGCTTCAGGGGCGCAAGGTCATCAAGGCCTTCAGCATCGCCTCGGCAGCCGACCTGGAGCAGACGCGTGACTACGAGGGCCTGGCCCACTGTTTCCTCTTCGACACGAAAGGACGGTCCGCAGGCGGCAACGGCAAGAAATTCGACTGGAGCATCCTGTCGGCCTATCATGGCCGCACGCCCTTCCTGCTCTCGGGCGGCATCGGTCCCGACGATGCAGAGCAGCTCAACCGCTGGCACCACGACAAGTGCCTCGGCTTCGACATCAACTCCCGCTTCGAGCTGCAGCCCGGCATCAAGGATGCCGCAGCCGTAGCCCGCTTTGCAGAAAAGATAAGAAAACAACCATCAGACCTATAAGACTCATAAGTCCCATAAGTCCCATCAGACCTATAAGACCCATAAGCTCCATAAACCAATGAACAGAATAAACTCCCTCTTTGAGCGGAAGAGCACTGGCCTGCTCTCGCTCTACTTCTGCGCCGGGCACCCCACGCCCGACAGCACTGCCGACATCATCCGCACCCTCGAGGCGGCAGGCATCGACTTCATCGAAGTGGGCATCCCCTTCAGCGACCCGATGGCCGACGGACCGGTCATCCAGGATGCCGCCACCAAGGCCCTCCGCGGAGGCATGACGCTCAGAAAGCTCTTCTCGCAGCTCGAACCGCTGCGGGGCGAGGGTGTCAGGCTGCCGCTCATCCTGATGGGCTACATGAACCCCATCTACCACATGGGCTACGAGTCATTCTTCCGCCGCTGCAAGGAAACGGGCATCGACGGCGTCATCATCCCCGACCTGCCCTTCCGCGACTATCTGGACGAGGTGAAGCCCATCAGCGACCGCTACGACATCCGCGTCATCATGCTCATTACGCCCGAGACAAGCGAGGAGCGAATCCGCTTCATCGACCAGAACACCGACGGCTTCATCTACATGGTCAGCTCGGCTGCCACGACCGGCGCACAGAAGGAATTCGATGCCGCCAAGCAAGCCTATTTCGCCAAAATCAACGCCATGCAGCTGAAGCATCCGCGCATGATAGGTTTCGGCATCAGCAACCGCCAGACGCTCCAAAGCGCGCAGCGGAACGCCGCAGGCGCCATCATCGGCAGCAAGTTCGTCAGCCTGCTCGACCAGTACAAGGCTCCGGGACCCGCCCTCGAAGCCCTCTTCCAGGCCCTGGAGCGCTGAACTCGGCCTCCTCTTTCCCGACACAAAACCTTCCCCGACCACAAACAAAGCCCGTTCCGCCGGCAGACAAAACCTCACGGAACGGGCTTAAAAGTTATTTTCAAAGTTTGAAAATCAATTTTCAAGCTTTGAAAATTAATTGAGGGTGTGTCAAAATAGGCACATTCTCTACCCCTTGCTAAGTACTTGCCAAGTACTTGCCTAATGCTTTTTAGAATTACATTTTCACGATGCTGGGAATGACGTATATTATGCCGTTGATGCTGTCAAAATACTTCAGGGAAACTGACTCACCCGCACTGCGACCGAAAATCACCAGCGGGGTGCTACCCGTTTCTGACAGTTTCACCTTGCCGCGACACTCGTCGCCCACAAATGCTGCTACCGTATTGCCGCTGGCAGATTTCAAGAGCACTGACCTCAGTATCGACTCCGCTGTCACCGTCTTCACTACAGGATACTTTGCAGAACCCTTGGTAAACTCAGGTATATAGTTCTCGTCGATGCCCGTACTCACGTCAGCGTCCAGTTTCATGTTTTCTGACAGCGTGAATATCTGCTTCAGCTTATGGCAGTAGTATCTCAGCGAGATGTTCACCGTCTCTGAGCCTGTCTCGTTGCCACCAGCCTTTATTATGAACTTCGCCTTATCTGTCTGCTTGCCGCTCAAGTTTGTAGCAGGGCTAGGAGCCAGACCTCGCAGTTCGTCATTCACGAATGCTGCCATCATATCGTCCTTGGTCACGTATGGCTGCAGTTCCTCCTCTATCTGCACCATCAGTATGGTCCAGTTTTCGTAAGTCACTGTCGGCTCCTTCCAGTCAGGGCGCTCATGGTTGTAGTTCCAATCCACCTGCCATACGGGAGCCTCGCTCTGTACCGACTCCACATAATAGGCAATGCCGTTGCTGCTGTCTGAATCATTGCTGTCACTGCCGCAAGCCACCAGAATGAGGCTTGCCAGCAGTGCAAATGCTATCTTTATATTTTTCATTGATTTCATTGTTATTTTCGTTATGTCGTTTAGTCGATATATCGAATTACTTTATTGCTATCTTATGACCATTGTAGATATAGAGGCCCCTCTGTGCAGGTTTGCCAGGCAGCTTCAAGCCGCTTATTGTGTACCAGTAGCCAACCTCTCGGTTATCAGCTTGCGTGAAGTTGATTGCCGTCGGTTCATCAGGGCTGCCAATGACATCATTAACCCTGAAGGTCATGATCTCATTGGTAGAAGCCACTATCTCGCCGTCACGCTCGATAGCAAACCATATACCGTCCTTAGCCTTTCCTGCGATGCTCATGAAGAATAGCGGCTTGCCTTCAGCGTCGGTATAGTTCTCACCTTCCGCTCTTGCCTCTTCACATCCTACTACCTCTCCGTCAGAATATGCCACCAAGAGGTCGCCCTCCTCGGTTTCAAATCCATTGACTACGGCAGAGAGGCTCATCGTGTGAGCAGATTTCTGGGCGCTACTGCTGTTAGTTGCCTGCGACCAGTCCTCACGGTAGTTGCTGCCCATGTCGAAGTACGGATACGTGAACGATACATCGTCGTTGCCCTTGCGCAGCATCATGTAACCCTCGCCAGGCTTCATGTACCGCAGGCTTCCGCGCCACTGTCCGCTGTTGCCCGACTTTGTGAAGTAAGCAAACTCCGTGTGACTCTTTATCACGTCGCCTGGTTGTGCATAGTCGTAGTAGTCGCTCAGTGCCGTCTCTACGCTCAGGTTCACGGTCGGAGTATATCCTATGCCGTTCCATCCTTGCTTCACATCAATGGTGCGCTCATCCTTGTCCATGACCACGGTACCCTCTACAGGCAATGTGCAATCCTCATGAACCATGATAGCGTAAGCGCTCTTCGATGAGATAGGAACATCCTGCACCTGACCAGAGAATGTCCATTCACCGTTATCATATACCATTGCATTGTTGCTGCCTATCACGGTCAGTGCGTCACCATTCTTCCAAGGCATGCTGCCCAGCAGTGAGTTGATAGTATTCTTCTTGCTGCTGACGTTGAACGATACCCAATTCCAGCCCTTCTTCAGTTTGAAGTACTGTACGAAATTATCGCCGCCCTCGAAGCGTATTGGCGTATCAGCACCCAGTATAGCATCCTGCTTAAACTTTATAGCCGGTTTAGCTTCCAGCACTATCTCGCGTCCAGTGCTATACTGCCACAGTCTGAACTTCAGGTCTCTGCCCTCAGTCTTGTTGTCATAAACAGTCATGTACAGAGCCGTCTCGCCAGTCTGTTCTGAGTGGCTGATGTTAGCATATCCGTGACATACGTTCTGGCTGTCGAAAGCACCCACTATGTCGCGTGAGTCAGTGTCCAGTTCTCCATACAGATATACCTGTCCGCTGATGCTCATTGAGTACTGCAGCAGGTCGTTGTCTATATTGTCTGCCCATTCTGGTTTCTCGCCCTCCACTGTCAGGTTCAGGTACAGCGGCTCGGTTATGCCCTCTTCATCGGTCAGATATATTATCTCATTATATGTGCCGATGTTCAGGTCCTTGTTGATTACAGCTGATACGCCTCCCAGACTCTGTGGTGCAAGCACGTCGCCATAGTTGCTGAGCGTGAGCCAGCTCGGACAATTCTCAATCTTATATGTGTGGCTTGTGGCTCCGTAGTTGAAGAATGGCAGTTTCAGCTCCTTGCCTACGCCATACTTGGTAGTGTGCTCAACTTGGTTCACCAACCACTCCAGGCTGCTGTTGGTAACAAGAT
Organism: uncultured Bacteroidales bacterium; assembly: GCA_902763865.1. Classification (GTDB taxonomy): domain Bacteria; phylum Bacteroidota; class Bacteroidia; order Bacteroidales; family Bacteroidaceae; genus Physcousia. The sequence goes on from CACWTR010000047.1 coordinate 12,340, forward strand.
AACTTGCCGTCTTCGGCGAAGCCATCATGTTGCCGTTCCTGTCCTCTACGTCGCGCACCGTCACATATATGTTGCAGTGGTGCAGCTTGGCAGCAGGCTCATCAAGCTCCACTAACAGCTGGTTACCCTTGCCTATGTACGAGAAGTTCAGGTTGTGCAGCTCTTCAAATGGTACCACCGGAGCAGCCATAGAAGCATCGATGTGTGCCGTTACCTTACTTATATCATCAGCAAACAGATAGTCGCGCACAGGTATGTTCGTAAACTGCATCGTCGCAGGATCCTGCTGGTAGCGAATATTGCGTTTTTCGTCCAGGTATAGCTTCCTGCTGTATGCATAAGGAGCCATGACTATTTCGTTGTTTGCATTGCGCTCCTGATGGTCGAAGCTCAGGTATGACATCAGTCCATACTCATCGCCCTGCGGACTCTTTGTCGCATAGCTGCTGATAAGCGTCTGCGGCAGTGCCTGCTGGAAGAAGAGCAGTTCGTCGATGTTACCACTCAGCGGCGTTACGCCTTCCTGAGTATCCACACCTGTAGTACTGTAACGGGTAGCGCCAATCATCATGTTCTCGCCGCTAATGCCGCCAAGACTGTCAGTGCCAAACGTCGTAATCTGCTTCTTGTCCACATAGATGTTTGCTACGTTGTGGGCACGGTTGACAGTCATCGCGTAGTGGTGCCACTGATTGTCGTTCCACTTGCCAGAAATCTCAGTAGCAAAGCCGTTTGAGCGATACATCAGCTTGTCCTTCTCAAATCCTATGTTGAACTGGTCCTTTGCGCCGCTGTCCTCCTTCAGTCCTCGTCCGTTTGACAGCAGTGTGCCGTCTCCCTTATTGTCGGTCTTAAACCAGAACATCAGCGTGTAGTCTTGCTCGGCGGTTCTGTTGATGGCATTATTAGTCAGTCGCATGCCCTTGTCTTCCTTGTCCAGGTGCAGCGACATTCCACGCGGTATTGCCCAACTGGTGCCTATCAACTTGGCATTGGCACCCTGAGTGTGGTCAACGGCATAGTCGCCAGAGCCTTCATTCATCGGGTAGTAGTCCACCAAGTCCTTCTCGTAGCCCGTCAGGCGATGCAGGCTGTATGTGCCTACTACTCCTGCGCTCATAGCACGATACCACAGGCGAGCCTCCATCATGCGGCCCTCGTAGTACTGGCTTGTTGAGCGTTCGAGCTCGTTGGTGCGTCCGAAGATAAGCGGACCTGTACCACTATATGGGGCTTCTATCTTGTAGTCCTTGCCTATTATCTCGCCGTCACAGTAGAACATCAGTGTGCTGTTCTTCTGGTCTATGCTTATAGCTATAGGGCTGAAGCCGCTCTCCTTGATTGGCAACTGCGATTCGAAAGTCTGCTTGTTGATTATCGCACGCAACCTTCTGTCGCTGGTCAGCCACAACTGCAGTTTTTGTCCGTTGCCTCCGTGTGAGAAGATCGGCATATCGCGACCCGTCTCAGCAGGATTTATCTGCAGGTCTATAGTCAGGTCCTTTCCGCTGAAGTTGCGCTTTGCTTCAGTTTCCATGCTTGCCTGTCCGCTGAACTGCACGCTCACCATCTCTGAGAGGTCGCCGTTGTTCACCTCGCCCTTCACCTCAAAGTTGTTGGTGCCGCTCAGGTTATTGTATTCTATATCCTCTGAGAAGTTGAACACTATATTCTCTCCTTGGTGCAGCAATCCGCTCTTTGGTTCAGGCGTGCCGAACAGTTGCGGACGGCGTGTATCCTTGATACCGCTGATAACATTCGACGGCATGGTCAGGTATGCGCCACCGTTGCGGCAGAAGAGTACGGCCCTCAGGTCGTAGCTGCGCTCTATCTCCCAGCCTTCGCCATAGAATTGCGTGACGATGTTGTCGTTTGGCTTCATCATCTCACATACGCCGTTAGCCTTAGCCATCAGTAGCGAGTCGGCATAGTACGAACAGAGGTTCGTCCACGTGTCGTCGCCACGCTGCGTTTCCTTATATTGGAATTCTATATGGTCAAAGTTATGCTGATGGCGGTCAAATCCGTTTATGGTCACAGGTATGTACCAACCGCGGTCAGGGTCTTTCTGCGCACTGGTGTTCAGCACCCACTTGTTGGCAGGCGCCGATATGTTCACCGCACCAGCCTCACGCAGGAAGTGTACGTCAAACGAAGCCGTCGTCGTAGTATGGGCGGCATCGCCAGGCGACATCAAGCCGAGGGTCAATCCCTCATAGTCGAAACCGTTACCTGCACGCACCTCCATTTCCAACTGCGTGGTCATGCCCGGCACTACCGATACGTTCATGCCGCCTGAGGTCAGCGTCTGTCCGTTTACGCTCAGCTTTGCTCCGTTAGGATTAGCCTGGTCCACTGAGAATAGCGTGAATACGCTCAAGCCGCCAGTAGCCTCTGGCTTCTCGCTCTCGTTAGACAGATAAACCTTGAAGCGCGCAGCATCGTTTACAGACACGCCGCTCACACTGTGCTTGTCGAGGCTGAGGGTTGGGTTATTTATCTTCAGCGTGCGCTCGTCGAGCAGCGAACCAGCCTGGTAGAAGCGCGTCTTGCGGGCGTCCTCCCATGGGTTAGAGGTATAGCCGCCACGTGTGCGGAACACGAAGCTGCATGGCGAAGTGTGCTTAGGCACGTTAGCCTCCCTGCTCAGATAATCCATTGCCTCTTTGGTGACGTTCTGGAAGTTGTAGTTGCTATACACATCCTCCGGACTCCACTTGCCCGTGACAGTGGTAGGATCAGCCATCGGCACGCGATATACATCCACGCTCAAGCGGCTCGTCGGAGCTGCAGCAAGGGTGAACGATGCCGTGCGGTTATACTGGTTCGACAGGCTGTTGGTGCCAATCGTCTTCGATTGCAACACAGGCGTCAGCGACCAACGGAAGTACACGCCTGCAAACTTGAGTGAAGATTCCTGATTCTTCACTCCACCCCAAACCGTCGGGTCGAGTTTCTTAAACGACTCCAGATAGCCGAGGAGACCACCGCCAATGTAGTTGGTAACGGTAGAAGCTACCGACGAGATGGTGCCTGTGCCCTTGCCTCCGAAGTAGTCGGGCTGCACACCGTATGGGAAGTACATCGACGTAGAGTTAGAGTAGCTGCTGCTGAACGTCTCGCTGTAGTTCACTCCCTGCGCACCGCCAATGTCGTAGCTGTTCACCAGGTCGGTGGCATTCAGCTTCTCGCGCTCGTTCTGGGTAATCATCTTTGTCCATGCATAGATAATCTCGCCCTTCTCAGCTATTTCGTCGGGGTAGCTGCTGCTGTTCGCACCCGTAGGCAGCACTATTATGTAGTGCGTAGTGTCGTCTGGCGTCTCTTCAGTCGTGTTATACGTCTTGTTAGGCAGAGCAAATTTTGGGTCGTCCGGATTGCGCAGCGAGCGATATACAGGCTTGTGCGTAGCGTTTGCCACAGCCTGCGCATCCGTCTTGCTGCCAATGAACATCAGGTTGAGTATCTCGCCCACCTTGTCGGGTATTATCTGCTCCAGAATCTGCTTCTGCGAGTAAATGAACTGCGACTTGAGCTTTGGTCCGTAGCCGAGCGAAACGTCGCGCACCAAGTGGAACTTCTTGCCGTCGGCATCCTTGCCCTCGGCTATGTGTACCATCGTGCCATACTTGGCGTACTTCGCCATGTCGCCATTCGTATTAGCCTGCCCGATACCCGTCCTTGCCAGTCGTGCCTGATACACAGAGTCGCTCACGGCACGTATGCTGGACACTGGCGCCACCTGCACGTTCTGCACCTGACCGATGTAGAGGTCGGCGTCGGCACCCACCATCGATGGGTCGCCGCTGGTGCTTATGGCGTCAGAGAGCACCATGGTGTGTGACCACGCCTTGCTGCCGTTATAGTTGAACACCAGCTCCGAGTATTTCACGTTCACCTCCTCCGAGCCATGCTCCACACCGTCAAATTCTCCATCATATGTACTCAACAGTTCTTGAATGTCACCTACGACATCGCCTTCGAACCAATCAAACCTTTTGGCCAACGTGAAGTTAAACGACACGCCGCCAGACATTGACAGATTCATAGCATACGAGTTGTTGAGCGTAGCGCCCTTGGCGAGCGTTGACGAACTGTAGGCTCCTGGCGGGTCGCGCAGTATGTCGAACAGCAGCGGCTGGCCGTCTGTCAGCAGTTCCCTGGCGCTGCCTATGGGGAAGAGGTTGAGCACATAGGCGTGCAGTGGTTCAGCCTCAAAGTAGGTTCCGTCCTGCCTTGCACTGAAGGTCACTGTTCTCAGGGCGTTATCTGTGCCTATGGGCTGTGCCACGCGGTCGGCCTGCAGTGCGAAGGTGCCCTGTCCGAGGCTGTCCAGGCTCAGCGTGTCAACGGCCACGCCGTTCTTCATGCCGTTGTGCATGGTAGCCACGCCGCCTCCTATGCGTACATAGTCAACCTTCTCTGCCGTATAGTCATTGTTATATACATAGCGCTCAGCCACCTGTACCTGTATGTAGTATTTACGCTCCAGGCTGAACACAGGGTGACCAAAGGTGTAGAGAGCCTTGGTCGTATCCTTAGGATTCATATATGCCAGCGGCACCTGCACTTTTTCGCCCTTCAGGTTGGTAGCGTTGTAGCTCTTGTCGCCTAAGTAGTCAAACTCGTCGTAGTTCAGCTGCCTGTAGGTAAGCTCCACAGGGCTGCGATATATTCTATTATATATGGCGTTGTATGATGCCTTTGGCTGATATATGGTTCTGTTGTCCACGTCCTTGTAGCTGCCCACGTAGGTAGTATCCTTCAGGGTTAGGCAGTCAGTCAGGTCTATTACGTCATTAGCCTGTCCGTTCTGATAGAGCGTAGGATAACCCTTGCAATATACCTGCTGCACCTTCCAGCGCACTGGCGGCAGCATCAGCATATACTCGCCTGTCACCGGGTCGGGCGTCACGTCGATACGCTTGCGCGTTGTCTTCGCCTTTGTCTGGTGAGCGCCGCCTGTATGCAGATATATGGTGTCGCGCTCAGTAATCTCAGGATGCTGTACATCCTTCACCAGCCATGACTTTGTGTCGCCCTCAAGTGCAAACACCATCTGCAGGTCGTCGCCCAGGTTATTCTTCGACAGGTTGTTGCCTAACGGCAGATTACCCTGGTCGTTGCCGCCCACTACGCGGCCGATGAGCCTCACCTTCGTAGCATCGCGGAAAGTGTATGCTGCTACGTCGCCGATGAAATTATGGTTATATATGCCGTCGTCCACAAATGCATGGTCGTCCTTCACCACCTGAATGGTGTTATTGCCACGCTTCACGCGGAATGAGAAGTTACCCTCCTCGTCAGTTTCCACCGGCTTGCCCGCTGCGTTGTGCAGCATCTTGCCGTTTAACAGGAATTTGACACCCTTCACTGGTATGCTGGTGCCGTCATAAAGCACGGTGCCAGAGAAGCGCTTGCCATTAGTGATGACAAACTCGCTCACCGTCACGTCGTTTACCTCGCCATTGAAGGTTACTGAATATGAAGACACATCAGCCTCCACACCTCCTACAACGGTCACGTCATACGTGATGGTCGTCAGACCCTGATATGGCAGTTCGCCAGCAACGTAGTGTCCGCTCTCGTCGGTGCGTACTTCTATTTGCTCACTGCCACCTGATATGTTCACTACCACGTCGGCTATACCAGTGCCGTCATTGAAGCGCACGTAGCCCTCCAGTCGGCCAGTATTCTTGCAGGCGCCATCAGCCACTTGGGTTTCACTGGTTTGATTGCCCTCGCAGTCGGATGTCGCGCGTACCTTATATTGATACTTCATCAGCGGCGATACGGTCTTGTCTTCATAGGTCATCTGAGAGATATTAGTAGCTATCTCAACCCACTTGTCGTCGCCCTGACCTGCATCGCGACGATATACCGTGAAGAAGTCAACAGGGTTGCCGTCGGTGTTCCATGTCAGCACCACGCTGCTCTGGCGTGTCTCTGCAAACAGCTCCTTATCAATCTTGCCAGTGCTCTCGTGGTAGAATACATTGCTCAGTACAGCATCTGAAATTTCGCTTTCTAACTTTTGGTATTCTACCGTGGTAGTTGGAGGCACTAAGGTGTTGTCTTTCGTTGTCCATACGGCAAGGCTGGGAGATACGTTGCTCACGTTCGTACCGCCTGACGTGTCCGTGGTCTTGAATTTAGGAACGGCCTTGTCGTCAACAACGTTCCAGTTGCTTGAGCCTAATGTCGAAACCAACTGGCTCGCTGTAGGAGTAGCTGTACTGTTCATAATAGGTACGGCCTGCCCGCTGGCAGCGGTCCAGTTTTCTGTGCCCAGAGCCCTTACCAAATCGTCCGTTGACCTGTTGCCTACGGTATTGCCACTATTGCCCTGAGAATACCCACGGGTGGCATAGCTGTTGGTTACCGTCACAGTCCCATTAGGATGCTTGCGAGACCACGTTTCACAGTAGTCGAACTTGGTGCTGATTTCGGTGGGCGCAAAGAGACAGTT
>CACWTR010000048.1 GCA_902763865.1 uncultured Bacteroidales bacterium
CCACACGAATCCTCATGGTCGCATCTTCCCACATAGTCGGGGAACTCAATCTTACCTTCTTCGTCAACATACCTGACAAAGCATTTCCTTCTGCCGCATTGGGGACACGTTTGTTTTGTGTTCCTTCCTGCCTTGTATTTCTGTAAATGGAATCTATACTCGTTCATTGTTTTGTTTCTTTAGATTATTGAACAATGGTCCTTACACGATGGAACTTTACACTTTTACACTTTGGGAAAATGTAAAGTGTAAAATGTATCGAGTGTATCAGAGTAGTTTTTTGTAAACGCCATGTGCCGTTTTCTGAAGAATCTGTTCTTCGCACATCTTTGCAAGATCCTTTTTGACTGTACTCTCACAGATGCCTATTTCTGCTCCTGCTTTGATTGCATCAGCTGTAGTGAAATCTGGGTGTACTAAATCAAGAAAGGCTTTCTTCAAAGGAGGCATGGAATCGGTTTGGATGTGCGACTTGATGCTCTGATACGAGAGCTCCAGATAATCATACATGCGGATGGCAGCCTGGACAGAGCAGACATCTATGTGCTGCATGTGGATTTCGTCACAAGCCCAGCCCAAGAGTTGAAAGGCCAGAGCAAGTCGGGCCACATTGGAATCGGCCTTCATCATGCGACTGTCTATGAGTCTTTCATCCTCAACGCTGTTGGCTTTCTCAATGAGGGTGTTTTTCCATTTCGCAAAGCATCTATATGCATCTTCGCTCATGTCTAACACCTTGGGCATGATAACGCCTTTCTCATCGTAATCTGGTTCTAATGAAAGCAACTTATCGATAATCGCTTTCCACTTTCGGTAGACACTCTCAGCCCTGTCATTCCCATGCAAACCAGTATTCTGGTTTTCCTCCATTTTTGGAATCTCACGATTCTTGGGATGAAGGAACAAGATGCGGTCTATCAGTCCACTTGATACATTCTCTTTCGTGAAGAGTTCCCCAATGCGCTGCGTCTGGGTAGTACCGATAATATTGATGCAAGGATGTGGAATGATGATGGGAACGGGGTTATTACAACGGGACACCTTCAAGGGCTTGCCACTATAGGCGGTCAACAGCTGGGTTAGTAAGGGACTGTCATTGTATCGATAGATACTGTTGAAGAACCCCATGATTTCATCCACAAGAATTACGATACCACGCTGATTATCATTATGGATTCGCATCATGGCCTCCTGTGTGAGGTCGGAGAGGATGGTCTGCACGAGAACTGGTTTGTCGGTATCAGTGGCATTGCCTTTGTTCCCGGCATTCAGCTCTGCATAGCGTTTGTTCTCTTCAATGAACTTGCTGACCTGAAGGAAGTCATGTTCTTGAAGTGGACGGAACGCGTAGTCAAGTGGTGGAGTTTTGCCCTGCCCAGGTCTTCCTATCAGGATGACATACAGGGCTGGGCAACTCTTCCACGAACCACGGATGCGGATGTGACAACTGTTGCCGATGGCGATAGCTGCTGCCGATAGCATACTCATGGTTAGATACTCCAAATCGAACTGCTCTATGCGGGCCACCTCAAAGATGATGTCCTGCAGCTTCTGCGGGAAGGCATCGAGGGGAAGGCCGATGCGTTTAACGTCTTCGGCTTCCATTCGCACTTTGTTAGTGAGTTCTAGTACATTCATACACACCTCGCTTTCCGTTTAGAATTGACAAACGCTTGTGCCTCCTTCTCCAAATCCCCCATAGACTTCCGCTTGCCATTGCGAAGCCATTCGTCTATTTCCGATTTGCGGAATACAATACTTTTCCCTTTCTTATGATAAGGGATAAAGTGAGTGCTTGTCCAGCCATATACCGTTTGTTCGGCTGGATGATTGGGAAGATAATTACAAAGGTCTTTCAGATTCAGCCATGCGTCGGCATCCTCTCTCGGAACTGATTGCAGAGCATCAATCTTGCGTTCCATGACCTCCAATCTTTGGGCGATGTCTGCCAAAATCTTTGGCATAGCATCAAATGAATAAGTTATTTCGGCCATATCAATATGGTTTTTAAGATTGGCTGCCGTCAATATGAAAACAGCCACTTTCGAGTGAAAGCGACTGCAAAAGTATCGGTGCTTTGAATGGTGGATTTGTGGTGGAATGATTCACCATCCTATCACCACGAGAGTTCTGTCAAATTCATCCTAACAGACTGAAAATCAAACGTGTTAAATAACTTTAAAGGGGAAATATTTTTGAATGGTGAAAGCATGGTGGGACGATGGTGGGGCATTTCCACCATCGTTTTACCATCAAAATAGGGTGTTGGACACAAAAAAGGGACAAGATTCTTGAGATGTCAAGAGTCTTGTCCCTAATATGAAGGAGGCAGATTTGCCTCAATTATTGAAATCTACATTCAGTTTTATGGTGTCAGCAGCCTGTTCTTTCTTCTCGTCAACCACCTTTGCATAGACTTGTGTCGTGCGAACATTGGTATGGCCCAACATTTTGCTGACGGTATAGAGGTCTGTGCCGCTGGTCAACTGGAGCGTAGCGTATGTATGGCGGAAGCAGTGGAAGGTGATATGCTTCTTGATGCCAGCAGCTTTTATCCAACGTTCAACTGGTTTTGAAATCCAGGATGGCTGTGGAAGTCCACCGAAAACGAGTTCGTCAGGATGCCCGGGCTCTCCACAAAGTTGATATGCCTGGTCGGATATTGGCATGTATTCCACACCTTTAGTCTTGCGTTGAGTGAAATTGATGCGATAGTGTTCGCCTTCTTTAGTAATCTCTTGCCAGGTCATCTTCATGATGTCACTATGCCGGAGACCTGTAAGTGCAGAGAACAAGGCAGCTCTCTTGATAACAGGATTACTACATGGTGTTGCAGCCAGTTGGTTAAGTTCTTCCATTGTCAGATGCTCGCGTCTGCTTTCTTGCTCCTGAATGCCTTTGACCTTGGCAGCAATGTCAACCATAAAGTAACCATCGATAAAAGCCTGCTTCAAGGCAGTCTTAAAGATGCCGAAATACGATGAAGCCGTGTTTTGGGAAATTATTCCTTTCTTTCCTGCACCCTTGGGAGCCACCAAAAGGAATTGCCTAACTTTCTCTATCATTTGTAGATTGATAGAGCCGAACAGTAACGGCTGGTTATCGGCAAATAGCTTCAATAATTCATATACTCGGAACCAAGTATTATAAACACTATCTGCATTATTGGTATTACGAGTGTTCGCCAACTTTTTGAAGTAAGCGATGAAATCACATCTTGATTTCTCCACTTGTTCTGCCATTGCTGCATCGGCATCAGAATAGAGGTCTTTGGTGTCGTATTCCTTTTGGCGAATGGCTCTGATGCGGTCTGCGTAGAGACAATTCTCCTGGTCTAACTCTGACTTGCAGAGAATTATACCATTCAAATCACGCTTAGGCTTATAGGTTACTTTCCCATCTGAGCCAGTCCGAGCTGTTCGCGACTTGTCCCAGATAGGTGTTTTAATAGAACGGTTGATGTACTCTCTCACTCGCTGTGGCTTATCCTTTCCCTCCACTTGAACAGGATAAGCTTCCAGATAGAGGTACCATTCATCATAATAATCTGACTTGCGCAACCTGACCGTTACGCGGGTATTAGTAAATGATTTCTTCATGGCTTGCCTGATTTGTAAAGGTTATCAATGTCTTCTTTGGGCGCATACACATAGTTCCCAATCTGACGGATGGGGATGGAGTACTTACGAATATGAAGATAAACAGTACTGTCGTTCACATGGTATTTCTCAGAGATTTCACCAATCGTATAACAATTCTCTGGCTCCATGTTGTAAAGCTTAGGCAAGGGTTTGAAGGTGTTGTCAAGTACATACTCTCTACCGCCAAACATATTTTCCAAGTCAGACTTTTTTATCCGGATAAGGCGTTTCCCCAAATTCACACATGGAATTGTCCCTTTGCGGATGAGACGATAAATAGTGTCCTTGCTAACAGAAAACATGGCAACAGCCTCTTGAACGCTGATGTAATCTCTGGAATCTGGGATATTGGCAACCAACTCTTCAAGTTTCGCCAACTTTTCAATCTCTGCTTTTTTCTTCTTGCTTGCAATCTCACTACACTTCTTTGAGCAAAACCTAGACTCAACGGTTTTGGCATAAAACCATGCGCCACAGATTTCGCATTTTCTCTTGATTTCAAACTTTGCTCTTGCCATACTCAAAATTAGATTAAAACAAGCCAAATTTCGCTCGTAGATTTTACATGTATATTTTTGTTGTGTGTCATTGCAAAATAAGTCTTGGTACAAATTCGTTGCAAATTTACGCCAAAAATCGCTATAAAACAAGAGAAATATCAGAATTAACAAAAATTAAAAATCCGTGCAACTTATTGAGCTACACGGATTTCTTTGTGATTTATTTATGGATGTTTAACTTCCATCAATGGACCTCCTCGAAGTCGGCATCCTGAATGTCGGGGCCTTGCTGGCCGTTGTTGCCAGTGTTGGAGCCGGTGCCGGTGAAGCCGCCGTTCATGTCGGGGCCGGGCTGAGGACCTGCCTGGGCTCCGGCTTGCTGCTGGGCTTGGTACATCTTGCCGGCGGCGGTCTGTAGCTCGTTCATGGCTGCGTCGATGGCGGCGAGGTCCTGGGCTTGGTGGGCTGTCTTGAGCTTGGCAACGGCTGCCTCGACTTCGCTCTTCACGTCGGCAGGGAGTTTGTCGCCGCTTTCCTTGAGCATATTCTCGGTCTGGAAGATCATCGAGTCGGCTTGGTTGAGCTTATCGACCTTTTCACGTTCCTTCTTGTCGGCTTCGGCGTTGGCTTCGGCTTCGGCCTTCATGCGTTCGATTTCTTCCTTGGAGAGGCCGCTTGAGGCGGTGATGGTGATGTGCTGTTCCTTGCCGGTTGCCTTGTCCTTGGCGCTGACGTTGAGGATGCCGTTGGCATCGATGTCGAAGGTTACTTCAATCTGAGGTACGCCGCGACGTGCGGGAGCGATGCCGTCGAGGTTGAACTGTCCGACGCTCTTGTTCTGACTTGCCATGGGGCGCTCGCCCTGCAGGACGTGGATGGTGACGGCTGTCTGGTTGTCGGCTGCGGTAGAGAAGACTTCGCTCTTCTTGCAGGGGATGGTGGAGTTGGCTTCGATGAGTCGTGTCATGACGCCTCCCATCGTTTCGATACCCATTGACAGAGGTGTGACGTCGAGCAGTACGATGTCGCTCTTGTCGCCGGTGAGGACTGCGCCCTGGATGCTGGCGCCGATGGCTACCACTTCGTCGGGGTTGACGCCCTTAGAGGGTTCTTTGCCGAAGAAGTCGGCCACGAGCTTCTGCACGGCGGGGATACGGCTGGAGCCGCCCACGAGGATGACTTCGTTGATGTCGCTGTTGGAGAGGCCTGCGTCCTGCATAGCCTTCTGGCAGGGCACCTTACAAGCCTGGATGAGGCTGTCGGCCAGCTGTTCGAACTTGGCACGTGTCAGGCTCTTGACGAGGTGTTTGGGCACACCGCCCACGGCTGTGATGTAGGGCAGGTTGATTTCTGTTGTGGTGCTCGAGGAGAGTTCAATCTTGGCCTTCTCGGCAGCTTCCTTCAGGCGCTGGAGAGCCATGGGGTCTTGCTTGAGGTCGATGCCTTCTTCGGCCTTGAACTCGCTGGCGAGCCAGTCGATGATGACCTGGTCGAAGTCATCGCCGCCGAGATGCGTGTCGCCGTTGGTGCTGAGTACTTCGAAGACACCGCTGCCGAACTCCAGAATGGAGATATCGAATGTGCCGCCGCCGAGGTCGAAGACTGCAATCTTCATGTCCTTGTTAGCTTTGTCGATGCCGTAGGCCAGGGCTGCAGCAGTAGGCTCGTTGACGATACGCTTCACGTCGAGTCCTGCAATCTGACCGGCTTCCTTGGTGGCCTGACGCTGTGAGTCGCTGAAGTAGGCGGGTACGGTGATGACGGCTTCCGTCACTTCCTGTCCGAGGTAGTCCTCGGCGGTCTTTTTCATCTTCTGCAGAATCATGGCGCTGATTTCCTGGGGCGTGTAGGCACGTCCGTCGATATCGACGCGCGGAGTGTTGTTGTCGCCGCGTACTACTGAATAAGGTACGCGCGAGATTTCCTTCTGCACCTGGTCGTAGGTCTCGCCCATGAAGCGCTTGATGGAGAAGATGGTCTTCTTCGGGTTTGTGATAGCCTGACGCTTGGCAGGGTCGCCCACCTTGCGCTCGCCGCCATCTACGAATGCCACTACGGACGGTGTGGTGCGTTTGCCTTCGCTGTTGGCAATAACTACGGGCTCGTTGCCCTCGAATACGGATACACAACTATTTGTAGTACCCAAGTCAATTCCAATAATCTTTCCCATAACTGTATTTGTTTTTAGTTTGTTATTCTTTGGTTTGCTTCGAATGGGGCTGATTGGTCTCATTCGCTACCTTCTTCTTACAAAGGCCGTGCCAAAGTGTGTCAGACTGACAGAAACATGACAAAAACGGACAGACATAATACAAGGAAGCCTGTCTCTCGGGGGAGAGACAGGCTTCCTTTTATGTAGTCAGTAGTTATGTGGTCAGTAGGTTTTCGCTTACTTGACTGCGAACTTGACTTTGTCGAGTTCGCTATCGTTTGGTAAAGCAATGACATGAACGAACTTCATGTCCTGTGCTTTACACTCACTTGACTGCGAACTTTTGGCCTTTGACGACGTAGATGCCTTGGGGCAGGCTCTGCTTGGCTGCTGCGATGGTTGTCTGCGATGCTACGAGTGCGCCCTGTGCGTTATAGACATCGACGGTGGCATTTGCTGCTTCCATCTTCTCGATGCTGGTAGAGATGTCTTCAAGGCTGGTGACGTGCTTGATTTCCAGTGCCGATGCGGTGCTGGCCTGCTTGTCCCATGTGAAGCCGCAGCGTGTGGGGAGGAATGCCTTGTCGCCGTCGGTGCGGATGAGGATGCTCTCGAGGATGTAGGTGTCCTGCTGTGCGGGGATGCCGTAGCGTCCTTCCACTTTGAGCATTTCCCAGGAGCTGCCGAAGGTGACGGTGTTGCCTTCGTCGTCGGTCTTCGTGATGCTCTTGAGCTCGGTGTTAATGCCGAGTGCATCGGTGGTGTTGGCGTGCAGTGTCTGGAACGTGGGTGAGAAGATGAGGTAGGGTACGCCTGCCTGGATGCCTTCCTGTGTGCAGTCGAGGAAGTACATGCAGAGGGTGCTGCCTTCCTGACGGATGGCCTCGAGTCGTTCTACCTGTACGTCCTTGGCGGCAGCCTGAAGCTGTTCTGCACTGAGGCTCATGGGCAGGCAGATGGTGTTGTAGCCTGCGAAGAGTGTGCGGTTGAGCACGACGGGCTGTGCCTGGTTCTGCAGCACTTCGAGGTTGAGGGTCGTGGTGCTGGTATAGATGTTCTTCGCCCTGTTCTGTGCAAAAGCGTTGGTGCAAATGGTGGCTGCAGCCATCAGAAGAAGAGTAATGTGTTTCATAGGTTTTATGGTTTTAGAGTTAATATGTTTATTCGCGTGTGTGCCTTTTGGGGCATTTCAACCGCAAAGCTACAATTAATTTCGCAAAATAGCAACTTTCGTTGAAAGTTTTTTTGTTTTTTTAGGGTTTATGGGCCTCATGTGGCAAATGAGCCTCATGAGGCCAATGGGAGGGGAAGGCGGCGTGCCATGTCCGGGGCTACTCCCTGATGTGTACGTCGCGCTGGGGGAATGGTATCTCGATGTTGTTTTCGTTGAGTGTGTTGTAGATGACTTCCTTGATGCGTGCCGTGAGGGCTATCTTTTCCTCGACGAGCATCCAGACGCACACGTTGAGATCGACGCTGCTGTCGCCAAAGTCGCTGAAGGCGACGGTGACGGGTATGTTCGGGTCGGTGACGGGTTGTCCGGCCTTGTTCACCTCGTGGCAGACGGGTTTGAGGGCTTCGATGAGGAAATTCCTGACCTGCCCGACGTTGGTGCCGTAGGCGACGCCGACGGGTATCTTGATAAGTTCGTAGCGGTGGTTGCGCGTCATGTTCTTGAAGTTCTTGTTGAAGAGTGCGCTGTTGCTGAAGGCGATGACGCTGCCGTCCGCTGTGGTGATTTGTGTGCTCTGGTAGGTGATGCTTTCCACTTTGCCGGCAATGCCGTCGCATTCGATGTAGTCGCCCACGTGGATGCGTCCCGTCATGAGGCTGATGCCATAGAAGAAGTTCTCCAGGATGTTCTGCATGGCAAAGCCGAGACCTGTGGCTAGTCCTGCGCCTACGATGCTGATGCCGTCCTTCGGCACGCGGAAGATGACGAGGACGATGATGACGTAGAGTCCCCAGCAGAGGATGGCGATGACGTTGCGTGCCAGCGTCTTGTTGATGGGCTGTCCTGTGCCGGCATACTTCTTGCGGTAGTAGAGATAGAAGCTGCGCAGGGCATAGTTGACATAGCTGAAGACGAAGAACAGTGCCGCTGCTATGCAGAGCAGGTAGAGGGAGATGCGGATGAGTCCGGGCCGGTTGATGAAGTCGCGCAGGAAGATTTCCTGACAGAGGCTTGTCATCTCGAACACCTGAGCGGCCCAGTAGATGCTTTCCACCACCGAGAGCACGGCCAGGAAGGGGACCAGCGTGCGGCAGACGAAGTCGTAGAGCCAGGTCTGCTCGATGAACTCCCCTTGCTTCATGCGGCGCAGGATTTCGGGGTGACTCAGGTCGGGAACTTCGCTGTTGATGCGGCGCAGCAGAAAGCGCGTCTCGTACTTCTTGGTCAGGTCGTAGATGAACGTGATGGTCATGATGGCTGCCAGCTGGAAGGTCCACCATATCATGATCTGCACGGCCAGCAGCGTGTAGCCAATCCAGGCGGCCACGCAGGAGAAGAGCATTATCAGCGTTGTTATGTTGGTATATACCTTGTCGAGTACCGGCAGCGATTTCCTGTGGCGACGGCTTACGGCATACTGCCAGATGGTGAATATCAGCAGGATGGGCGGGAAGGTGAGGTTCAGCAGCGCATTGGGGATGAGTACGATGCGGAACAGGATGACGATGAAGGACAGCAGCATCAGCGGTGTGTAGATGATGGCGGCATGTCGCATCTGTTCGCCCTTGAGCCGGACGTAGAGGCTGAGGAAGATGGCTTCGAGCAGCCAGGCAATGTTGATGATGAGCCCTGTGCCCATCTGGATGAAGTTGTGCTCTGAGAAGGTGCGTACCAGCATGACGATAAGGGCGAAGAGTGCGATGCCGACCACGTTGGTCAGCATCATACGCTTGAGCTTGAAGTCGGGGCCTCGCCACCTGCGGGGCAACAGCCAGCGCAGGACGATGTAGCTGATGCCGAGTGCCAGCGAGAGGTAGAAGACGAGGAAGACGCTGATGAAGAGCACCGTGACCCCTCGCCATTCGGAGTAGAGTTGCTCGTGTCCCTCAAAGGGTTTGTACTTCAGGTCGATGGTGGATTTTGCCATCATCATCTGCATGGGCAGCGAGGCCAGGATGCTGAAGTAGTTCTGTCCGCCGCTCAGGAAGATGTTCTCCTGGAGCAGACGGTAGCGGCTTTGCGCATACTCGTCGAGTTCCTGCACCTTGTCGCGCACGCTCTGGTAGTAGGCATTCTCCGCCTCGAGCGTCTCGAGGAAGTGCTGCAAGTTGTTGCGGATAGTGTCGGCATAGAGCAGGCAGGCATTGCGGTCCAACTGCTGTGCATGGGTCAGGTAGAGGGGTTCCACGTTCTCATCATCATCCATCTTAGAGGCCCGTTTGTCAACCTTCTCCAGGATGGCAATCATGGTCTCGTCGTCCATCGAGTCGCGTGCGCTGAGGAGCGAGTCCTGCTTGTCGGCCAGCGAGTCTATGGCTTGGATGAGGATGCTGTCGCTGCCCGTCAGGATGCTGTCGGCATCGATGACGGGCGGCATGCGCTTGAGCGAGCGGATGAGGTAGTCGGTACGCTCTATCTCCTGCTTCATGGCAGCGATGAACTTGTCGTACTGCCGCATCTTGCTGTTGCGTTTGTCCAGGTCGCGCCTCAGGTTGGCAGCCTGCTGGCAGGCGTAGGCCAAGTCGAAGGTGTTGTCGGTCGATTGCGAATAGAGCATAAGCCCTATCTGTTCGCACTGGTGCATGTACCAGATGAGCTGCCTGTGCTGCTTCATGCCCTGCTGCTCGTAGCTTTGCATGAAGGCTTGCTGCATCTCGTAGCTCGTCTGCAGTTCCGCCTTGAGCACGCCCAGCGTGCGTGCCAGGTCCTTCTCCTTGAGCACAGAACCGGCGGGAATCGTGAAGAGCAGCAGCAAGGCTGCAAAGATGAGTTTTTTCATAGTAGGACTAGAGGGACTAGATTGACTAGAGAGACTAGACTATCTAGATTATCTAGACTATCTAGAAAGTCTATTTTGTTTATTTAAAGAACAGGGTCTGCATGCGGAGGATGGCGTTGTACTCGTTGTCGTAGTATTCGATGCGGATGCTGTACTGCTTGCCTTTCTCGACAGGGATGGTGGCATTGCGCGAGGTCTCGGCATGGTCGCCCCAGTCGCTGAAGAGTTCCTTGCCATCGATGATGAGGCGGTAGGCATCGTCGCCCGTCATGATGAACATGGCGTTGCCCGTCTCGGGAGCCGTGAAGGTGCTCTCTGCCGTCATGCTCCAGTAGTCGGCGGGAATGCCCTGCGCGGGACTGCCGCTCTGGAACATGTCTATCTTCTCCACGTGGCCCGTGGCCTTAGCAGCGCCTTCGAGTTTCTTGTTCGGGAAGTAGCGGAGGTCGAAGCCTGTGCCTGCTGCGGTGCTGAAGGCCTGAGCCGGCACTTCGGTGACCAGGTTGTTGCTTTCGCCCACCTGACGCAGGAAGCGGTCGAAGTTCTCGTTCTTGCTCATCTGCTCGACGAGCACGGCGGGCAGCTTCTTGTAGAGGCGGTGGAAGCGTGCAAGTGTCTCTTCCTGTGTCTCGGGGTGATAGGAGAGGCTCAGCGGTGTGGCCTCCAGATAGCCGAAGTCCTCTGTATAGACCATGCCGGCATCGTGCTGTTTGTAGTCCTGAACGGCGTTCTGTATGCGGTGGAACTGTGCTTTCTCGCCGTCGGTTACGGCGTATTCTGCGGAGGCGAATGTCACTTCGACGGTTGCGCCCTTTGCGCAGTCGATGCTGCCCAGGGCGATGCAGGCTTCGAGGTTCAGGCCGTCGTAGGTGAAGCTGACGGGTTTGCCATTGACAGTCACCTTGTCCGGTGCTTTCTGGCAGGGCAGGGCGACTGTGAAGTCGCGGCGCAGTGGCATGTCCTTGTAGCTGCCTTTGCGTGCTCCGATGCTGACGGTGAGCTGCTGTCCGCTGCGCTGGTAGGAGAGGGGTGTGGTGGCAAACTCCGTGACGTAGTTCTTGTCCTCGCCGTTGTCCTCATAGAGCGTGAATTCGCCGTTGTCTGCGCCGGGGAAGACGCGCACGATGACGGGCTGCTCCGTGCCGCTCAGGTTCTTCACCTTGCCGTAGTAGGGCAGGATGCTGCCGGCCTTGACATAGACGGGGTATTCGTCCATCGAGAACAGTCGTTCCACGGTTTGTCCGCCGCGGAGCATTGTGCCGGTTTCATACTCCAGCCACTGGCCTTCGGGCAGCCATGCCTTGACTGCGGCCAGTCCGCTTTCCTTGTTGACGGGGTTGGTGACGGGTGCGATGAGCATGCGGTCGCCGAACATGTACTGTTCCTTCACGTCGTAGGCTTCCTTGGCTTCGGGATAGTCGTAGTACATGGGGCGGCAGAGTGAGATGCCTGTCTCGTAGTCCTGCCGTGCCATAGTATATATATAAGGTACGAGGGCGTAGCGTCCGTTGATGACAGCCGTGAGGCGTCTTTGTGTCTGCTGGTCGAAGGCCCAGGGCTCCTTGTTGAGGCTGGGGTCCTTTGTGCTGTGGCTGCGGATGATGGGCAGGTACTGTCCCATCTGCATGGCACGCGTGTAGAGTTCGGGCTCCACGGGTGTGCCGTACTTCTTGCTCTGGTGTCCGCCGATGTCGTGGCTCCAGTATCCGTAGAGGACGTTGGAGGCGGTGCTGTTGAAGTAGGGGAGGAAGCGGAGGCTCTCCCATGTGATGTAGGAGTCGCCCGAGAAGCCTATCTGGTAGCGGTGATTGCCCAGCCCGCCCCAGCGGTGATAGAGCAAGGGGCGCTTGGTGCCGTTCAGTTCCATGTCGGAGAACCAGATGTAGTTGCACCAGAATACGTTGTCGAGGTTGGTCAGCTTCTTGTCCTTGGCCCACTGCTGCCAGTCGAGCCACCAGAAATCTACGCCTTCGTCGATGTAGGGGTGCAGATAGGTGTCGAAGAGTGCCTTGACGTATCGCTTGTTGCTGCCTTGCCATTCTATGGTTTTGCCGTTTTCGATGCCGGCACGGCGGATGAATTCCGGGTACTTCTTCTCGTAGGGTCGCACGCCGTCGGCAGGGTGGAGGTTCATGGTGGTCTTCACGCCTTGCTGGTCGAGGAAGGCGAGGAACTTCTTGTAGTCGGGGAAGAGTCGCTCGTTCCAGTCCCATCCTGTCCAGCCGCCGCCGGCCTGTTCGCTGATGGGGTGCCAGTCCATGTCGATGACGAGGACGTCGAGGGGGAGGTCGAGTCGCTGGAAGCCTGCGATGAGGTCACGCAGGTCCTTGTCGCTGTAGCTCCAGTAGCGGCTCCACCAGTAGCCGAAGGTGTAGCGCGGTGGCAGGGGTACTTTGCCGGCGAACTTCGTGAAGCTGCGCAGGGCGCTCTTGTAGTCGTGGCCGTAGGCCATGAAGTACCAGTCCTGTGCTCCTTCGGCGCTTTGCCGTTCTGTGACCCAATCCCAGTCCTTGGCTCCGTCGAAGAGGTATGACTTGGAGTCGTCGATGAGTGTCCATCCGTCGGTGGCGAGCAGTCCGTCCTCAAGTGGCATTTCGGTCTTCGGGTTGCTGTACTGGAACATGTTGCCGTCGTAGCCGTCGAGGGTGCGGTAGGTTCCCTTGAGGTTGCCCTTCTGTTCTGTGCCGGGAGTCCAGGTGAAGGCTGTGCCGAGTGCTTTGGCTGCTGTGATGGTGAGGTTCTTTGCGCTCAGCGGTTGGCCGTCCTTCTTGTAGGTGAGTTTGAACTTGGCGGTTGTGATGACGACCTTGCTGCCGCCGGTGGATGCCTTGTGGGGCACGTCGCCGTATTCGCGGATGACGGCTACGAAGCTTTTGTTATCGACGAACTTGCCGTCGGGTGCGTACTCCAGTCGGATGGTTCCCTCGTCGATGAGGGTGAAGCGTACGTGGTTGTCGCGATAGACTTCCTCGGCCTGTGCGGGCGAGGGGATGAAGGCAGCCGTTGCTGCCAGGAGGAGCAGGTGGGTGAGTTGTCGTCTCATGTTCTTATGTTATTTGTTTGTAAAGTCATTAAGATACGGGTATTTCCGCGCAAAGATACAAATTAATTTGCAAAACGGCGAGCGACATGTGTATTTTTCTTTCCATTTGGCAGAAAATCGGCAATGTCGGTTTCCTGCGCTTTCTTCCGGGTGGGAAAGGCACGTGAGCCGGAGGTCATAAGCACGCGAGTCGATGGCCATAAGCACGTGAGTCGATGGCCATAAGCTCACGAGTCGATGGCGGAAAGGACGCGAGCTTGCCGCGGGGCTGCCAGCAGAGCGGTGGTATAGCTTCTGTTCATAGTGTAGTGTGACATTTCTCTCTTAGCGGCTACAAATTTAGTGCTTTTTTCTTATATATAGCACATATAAAGTGTCTCATTGTTGTCCTGTTTCTCCACTCGAAGCGATTTCTGCGGGTATAATACAAGAAAAGTGGAGAAAAAGGTGCCTAATATGAACAAAAAGTCATAACTTTGCGGCAGAAAAGGCATGATATTATGGAAAAGCTCGACATTCAAGCCATTGCCGGCAGCAAACTCAACTCTCACAGCAACGAGAACTTTGCCATCTTCTGCGACTTTGATGAAGTGAGGAGCGTGAACATCTCGGATGCGCTCATCGAAGGCTTCCTTTTTGCCATCGTGACGCATGGGCAGGCCCAAATTTCGATAGACGAGGAATCCTACCTGCTGCAAGAGGGCGACATCATCACGTGCAGGCCGCGCAACATCTTCGAGCGAAGCATGCTGAGCATGGACTTCAATGCGCTGGTGCTCTTCGTGTTGCCCGAGTATCTGGCTCAGATTTCGCAGATGGTGCGCATGGAGTGGACCCACTCGATGTTCTCCATGACCCACCAGATACTGCATGCCGACCCGGTGGTGATGAAGCGCTTCCGCCTCTATTTCGACCTGCTGCAGAACCACCTCTCCAGCCCCGACACGCCTCACAAGGAACTGTGTCTGCGCCAGCTCTTCGTCTCGATGGGCTACGACCTGCGCGACCTCCGCACTACCCACAACGAGGAAATGCTTCACCAGACCTACAGCTCCAGCGAGAACATCCTGCGACAGTTCATCCATCATCTGCACGACCCATCGACGCCCTATCTCAATGTCAACGAGTATGCCAGACTCTTCAACATTTCGTCCAAGTACTTTTCCTGCATCTGCAAGCGCTTGACAGGCAAGACGGCAAACAAGCTGATCAACGAGGAAATCATCCGCTCTTCCCAAATCGCCCTACGCGACAGCAGCAAAAGCATCAAGCAGATTGCGGCCATGATGGGCTTCAAGAACCAGTCGCACTTCGGGCGCTTCTTCCGCCTCCAGACGGGTTTCTCCCCGCAACAGTACCGCGAGGACAAGTCTTTGTGACAGAGGATTCCCGACAATCTGAAGCAGTATTCTAATAAAAGATGACCGGAAAACTCATAACAATCCTTGGGCCCACGGCTTCCGGCAAGACGAAGCTTGCGTCGCACCTCGCCGCCCGCCTCGGCGATGCGGAAATCATCAGCGCGGACAGCAGGCAAGTTTATCGCGGCATGGACATCGGCACGGGCAAGGACCTGGACGACTACAAGGTAGAGGGGCAGAGCATTCCCTATCATCTGATAGACATCTGCCCGGCGGGGGAGAAATACAATCTCTTTCGCTACCAGCAGGATTTTCATGCGGCCTACGACGACATACTCAGGCGCCATCGCAGGCCTATCCTTTGTGGAGGCACGGGGCTCTACATCGAGTCTGTCCTCAAAGGCTACAAGATGGAAGCGGTCCCGGAGAACCCTGCCCTGCGGGAGCAGCTGAAGGACTGTTCGCTGCCTGAACTCAAGGAGATACTGGAGAGATATAAGACGCTCCACAACGTTACCGACCTCGATACGCCGAAACGCGCCATCCGGGCTATCGAAATACAGGCCTATTACCGCGAACACGGAACGCTGGAACGTGACTTCCCTTCCATCGAGAGCTACATCGTCGGCATCAACATAGACCGCGAACTGCGCCGCCGCCGCATCAGCGACAGGCTGCGCCATCGCCTGGAACAGGAGGACATGGTGGGCGAAGTGCGTCGCCTCCTGACTCGCGTCCCTGCCGAGGACCTCATTTACTATGGCTTGGAGTACAAGTATCTGACCCTCTATGTGCTGGGTCAACTCTCCTACGACGAAATGGTGAGTCGGCTGGAGATTGCCATCCATCAGTTTGCCAAGCGGCAGATGACATGGTTCAGAGGCATGGAACGTCGCGGCTTCAAGATACATTGGACAGACGGCACACTCCCGTTGGACAAACAAGTGGAAAGCATTCTTCAGGAAACCGCGACACGAGGTGTCCCGTTTTCCCACGTGTGAGGGTTCCAGTACCATCGTGTGAAAACTCCAGTACCACCATGAAAAAACTCCAGTACCATCGTGAGGAAACTTCAGTACCACCGCGGTGGTACTGGAGATGACAAATGATTATGGGTTAAGTATTATTGCTGTCCGCTGAAAACCTTTTATGAGTGTCCGCAATCGTACACCAGCACCCTGAAAGGGCAGTAAGCTGTCAGCCCAGGGCATCGCCTTGGGGCATAGTGTATATCATTCTTCGCCCTGAAGGGGCAAAAGAATAATGCAGGAAAGTCTTTTGCCCTTTCAGGGCGTGCCTTATGTCACATAGACCACCCAGGGCGATGCCCTGGGCTATGGGCTTACTGCATGGTGGTACGACCCAGGATAATCAAAAAACTTTTTATGAGTGTCCGGGGAAAAGCACTAGAGGTGCGAAAGAACACAAACGGGGGTGTTAGGCCCCGGAATAGGGGCATCATCAACACATAGCCCTGAACCAAAGGTCAACGATAGTCAAAGGGTGACACAGAACATACAATTCTCCCCGGACAGCATTACATATATATATAATGTGATGCCTTGGCCTGCCGGAGGGAAGCAACGCTCCCGCGTGGTGGGAGAACGAAGTGAATTAATTGTAACGGAGAATCTGTCCGGGGCGCAGGATGGTGGTGCGCTTGATGTTGTTCAGACTGCACAGGCGGTCGATGCTGGTGTGGCGCTTGCGGGCAATGGTAGAAAGGGTCTCGCCCGACTCGACCTTATGAACATTTGTGCGAGGCTTGGCCTGCATCTCCTGAATCTTCTTTTGCTGGAAGGCAGCGCTCTCGGCTTCTTTCTCTATGAGCGCGTTGGCAGTCTCTTCGTCCATCTCTTCTTCGCCGCCGTCAATGTCGTCGGCAGCAGCCAGCATGACGCTGCGTCCGCTTGAGCGGAAGAGGTAGAAGTCGCCCTTCACGTCCTGTGCCTCGAAGTCGAAGAGCTTCTCGGGGTCGATGAACTGTCCGAGGAAGCGTGTCTCGAAGTGGAGGTGTGAGCCGGTGCTGCGTCCGGTGTTACCGCCCAGACCGATGACGTCGCCTGCCCTGACAATCTGGTCCGGGCTGACGAGGTGCCTGCTCATGTGACCATAGACGGTCTCCAGTCCGTTGGGGTGACGGATGATGACGTACTTGCCGTAACCTCTGCGATAGCCTTGGTCGGCAACGACGCGTACCTTTCCGGAGAAAGCGGCGCGGATGGTGTCGCCCACGAAGACTTTGATGTCGGTGCCGTAGTGCTGGCGGCGGAAGGAACGGCGGTAGCCATAGTGACTGGTGACCATTCGGCTGTCGCAAGGCATGTGGAAGTTGCGCAGGTCAATCTTGTATTGCGAGGGAAGCTTCACCTCGTAGGTGCGTGCATACTCGTTGTTCCATGTCGGATAGAGCGCTGCTGCGGGGAACTGGAGGTCAGCAAGCGACTCCTGTTCGCCGAGGCGCATCAGGGAGATGCTGTCAATGGCTCGCATCTTGTGGTCGATGGGTGCAACGCTGGCCAGACGGTCCTGCGCTACGCTTGCACCGCAAGCGGCGAACATCAGGGACAGTATAGTGAGTATCTTCTTCATTATCGTTGTTAGTCTTTTGTGTGTCACAATTTAAGACATGTCTAATGCATAGAGTCGGTCCAAGTTGAGGTCGCCCAGGTCATAGAGCTCTTCGGGTTTGAAGAAGCGCTTGATCTCGATGGCTGCGGACGTCGGGGAGTCGGAGGCATGGACGATGTTCTGCTGATTGCTCATGCAGTAGTCGCCGCGGATGGTGCCCGGTTCCGCCTTGCGGCCATTGGTGTAGCCGGTGATGAAGCGTACCACTTCGATGGCATCTGTTCCCTCCAGGCATATTGCAATGACTGGCGTGCGCATCATGGAAGCCTTCAGTGCCGGGAAGAAGGGCTTGCCCACGAGGTGGGCGTAGTGTTCGTTGAGTATCTCGTCGTTGAGCTGCAGCATTTTCATGCCGACGATGCGCAGTCCTTTCTTTTCAAAACGGCTTGTAACTTCACCGATTAAGCCTCTCATTACAGTGCTCGGCTTGAGCAGCACCAGGGTTCTTTCCATTGTGTGTTGCAGTTCTTTTGTTGCTTGTATCCTGAACGGAAAAGGGCGTTTCCTACGATTCCAGCCGCAAAGGTACGAAGATTTCGTCGGATTACCAAATACTTTTAGTATTTTTAACGCCTTGTTGCCGTTTAATGCGTAAATGTCGGTTGGGGAGAGTCGTTCAGAGGTTGCCTTCCTGACTGTTTGCCTTCAGCATCATCCTGGTCTGTTCGATGAGGCGGAAGACCTCGTCCTTCTTCTCGGCACGCAGCATGGCGATGCGTGTCTCGCGGTAGTTGGGGATGCCTTTGAAGATGGGTGTGGCTGCGAGGTGGCGGCGTACATGAAGTATGCCGCACAGCTCGGGGTCCTTGCCGTACTTGGCATTGATGGGGTTCTGGGCCGCACGCTCGATGCTGACGGTTACTTGCCGCTTGAGGATGTCTATCTTCTCGTCGAGCGAAAGTGTTTCTTCCGGGTGAGCCGTCTCATGGAATATCCAGGGGCGTCCGAAGGTGGCACGTCCTATCATTACGGCATCCACGCCGTAGCGGTCGAAAGCCTGCCGCGCGTCGTCTGCTGAGGCGATATCGCCGTTGCCGATGATAGGGATGTGCATCCGCGGGTTAGCCTTGACGAGTCCGATGTTTGTCCAATCCGCCTGACCCGTGTACATTTGCGAGCGGGTACGTCCGTGGATGGTCAGTGCTTGTATGCCACAATCCTGTAGCCGCTCGGCCAGGTCAACGATGAAAGGTGTGCCGTCGGGCAGGAGAAGGTGTTTCTCGTCCCATGCCAGGCGGGTCTTGACTGTGACGGGCGTGTCGGGGACAGCGTCTGCCACGGCGCGTGCTATGTCGAGCATGAGGGGGACGTTCTGCAGCAGACCGGCTCCTGCTCCTTTGCCGGCCACCTTCTTGACCGGACAGCCG
Organism: uncultured Bacteroidales bacterium; assembly: GCA_902763865.1. Lineage (GTDB taxonomy): Bacteria > Bacteroidota > Bacteroidia > Bacteroidales > Bacteroidaceae > Physcousia. The sequence continues at coordinate 18,649 of CACWTR010000048.1, forward strand.
AAGTTGATGTCGAGCACGTCGGGGTGAGCCTGTTCCACGACGATGCGGGCAGCCTCGCGCATGGCATCCACGTCCTTGCCGTAAATCTGTATGGCGACGGGACGTTCCTCGGGGCAGACCTGCAGTTTGAGCAGGCTTTTGTTCACAAGGCGGATGAGGGCGTCGCTGGAGACGAATTCCGAATAGACCATAGCGGCTCCCATCTGCCTGCAGAGCAGGCGGAAGCCAATGTCGGTGACGTCCTCCATCGGTGCCAGTAGCACGGGACGGGGGCCGAGGTCGATTGTTCCTATCTTCATGCAGGCACGCTCTGGATTGACTTGAAGGCCAGGGCGTACATCTTCATTTGCTTGAGCATGGCCCCGAGTCCGTTGCTGCGGGTGGGGGAGAGGTGTTCGCGCAGGCCGATGCGGTCGATGAAGTAGAGGTCGGCGTCAAGTATCTCCTGCGGCGTGTGTCCGGAGAGCACACGTACCAGCAGGGCGACGATGCCTTTCACGATGAGTGCGTCGCTCTCGGCCTGGAAGAGGACTTTGCCGTCGCTGAGGTCGGCCTGTAGCCAGACGCGGCTCTGGCAGCCGTCGATGAGGTTCTGTTCCGTCTTGTACTTCTCCTCGAGGGGAGGCTGTTCGCTACCCATGTCGATGAGCATCTGGTAGCGGTCCATCCAGTCATCGAAGTCGCTGAACTCGGTGATGATTTCGTCTTGTATTTCGTTTATGGTCATAGGGCTTATTGGTCTTGGGTGCTTTCGTTGTAGATCAGTTGCGTTATGGTTTGCCCGACGGCATCGAGGACGTTGGGGTCGATGTTGTCCGGTGTGTCGTCAATGGTGTGCCAGGTCGGGCCGAAGCTGCTTGGTCCTTCGCGGTAGTAGGGGATGATGTCTATGCAAGGCACGTGGGCTATCAGGTTCACGTTGATGTGGTCGTCGGTGATATGCCCGCCGTCGGTGAGGGGGAAGAATTGCCTGTAGCCGAGTTGCCCGGCCAGTTGCCATACGCGTCCTACGACGTGCTGCGCCAGCTCCTGACTGATGCCTTCCCGTGCGAAGGTTGCTCCTCGTCCGCCTACCATGTCGAGCAGGATGCCGTAGCGGGCCTTGTATCCTTCGGCCTTGGCACGTTCTGCCCAGAGACGTGAGCCGAGGCACCAGGTGTCGGATGAACCGATACGGTCTTCTGCCCACTCCGGTGTCCCCATGTCCTCAGCGTCGAAGCATACCATGTCGATGCCAACCGATGGCGGTTGCTGCTGCAGGAGGCGGCATATCTCGAGCAAGACGGCCACTCCGCTGGCTCCGTCGTTGGCAGCAAGGATGGGCGAGTGGTGGTTCGCTTCGTCTGGGTCGTTGTCGGCCCAGGGGCGGCTGTCCCAGTGGGCGCAGAGCAGGATGCGGTTGGGTGCGGAAGCGGTTTGCCCGTCGGCGGAAGCGCTGTCCCCGTCGGTTGCGGACCGAGGCGGGATGCGGGCTATGATGTTGCGTGCAGGCAGCTTTGAGCCGTCCCAGACGGTGACGTCTCCTGTCTGCTCTTCCACTTCTGCGCCAAAGGCTTTGAAGCGTTCCGCGATGTAGTCTCCGCAGCGTTGTGCGGCATCGCTGCCGGTGACGCGTGGTCCGAAGCTGCATTGCTCGTGGATGTAGAGCATGGCGCTGTCGGCCTGGAAACGCGGGCAGGGTGCCAGTGCTATGGTGTCGGCGGTGACAGGTTTCTTCTTGCTTTGTCCGCCGCAGGATGCAAGCAGGAGGATGACGATTGCGGGAAGGACGGAGAGGGATAGTAGTTTCTGGTTCATTGTCGTCATGACGTCATGTGGTCATTAACTTGTTGCATTGTTCCATCACCCTGAGGAAGTTTCCGCCCATGATGAGGCTGATGTCCTGTTCGGAGAAGTGTCGGTGCAGGAGGTGGCGGGTGAAGTTGATAATCTCGGAAGCATCGGCCAGGCCGGGTACGCCGCCGTCGCCGTCGAAGTCTGTACCAAGTCCCACGTGCTCCACGCCCATTATCCTTGCCGCATGGCAGAGGTGTTCTACGGCATCGACGACGGTGGCTTGTCCGTCCTTGCGAAGGAAGCCGTGATAGACGGTTGTCTGTGCCACGCCGCCTGCCTTGGCGAGGGCTCGCATCTGGTTGTCGGTGAGGTTGCGCGGGTGGTCGCACAGGGCGCGTGCCGAGCTGTGGCTGCATACGATGGGAACCTGGCTGAGCTCGAGTGCGTCGTAGAAGCTGGTTTCTGCTGCGTGGCTCATATCGACGAGGATGCCCAGGCGGTTCATCTCCTGGACGACTTCGCGTCCGAAGGGGCTCAGTCCGCCGTGTTCGGCACCTCCGCGTGCCGAGTCGCAGATGTCGTTGTCGCCGTTGTGACAGAGCGTCATATAGACGATGCCTCGCTGCTTGAAGTGCCGGAGCAGGCTGAGGTCCTTCCCGATGGCGTAGCCGTTCTCGATGCCTCGGAGGATGGCTTTCTTGCCTTGTGCCTTGAGGCGGAGGATGTCCTGTCCGGTCTCTGCCAGTCCGACGCGGTTGCTGTTGGCTTCTACGATTTCCTCTATCTGCGTGAGCAGTCGGTCGGTCTTTGCTGCGACGGCTTTGTAGGCTTCCGGCGTGCGTTCTCTTTGCGGCAGGTATGCCACCATGATGGAGGCGTCGAGCCGTCCCTCGGTCATCTTGGGGAGGTTGACGAGCACGCGGTCTGAACGTGTGCCGAAGAGGGCGATGTTCTCCTTTCTGTCGTCGGTGAAGAACATCGGTGTGTCGCAGTGGCTGTCTAATATAATAGATGTGTCGTGGATGTGCTTGGCTTGTGCGAAGGTCCGTGCTTCGTTTGTGAGCCAGCGGAAGATGGGCATCATCCTTTCGTCGCCGCCCAGAATGAAGCATTCGGGATGCCACTGGACGCCGAGCAGGGGCTTGTGCTGGCTGCTTTCCACGGCTTCGATGATGCCGTCGGGACTTGTGGCCGAGACGCGCAGGTGTGGTCCCGGGTCGCGTACGGCCTGATGGTGGAAGGAGTTGACGGCGAGTGTGTCGGCTCCGATGATGCTTCGGAGCAGGCTGCCTTCTTCGATGCTGACGGTGTGGGAAGCGAACTCGCGGGGCATGTCCTGCGAGTGCTTTATTAAGGGGCATGGGGCATGGGGCAAGGAGCAAGAGGAATGTTCTGCCACTAAGGAGCAAGGAGTATCCTCTTGCTCCTTGCCCCTTGCTCCTTGCTCCTTGCCCTTTGCTCCTTGCTCCTTGCTCCTTGCTCCTTGCCCCTGAGTATAGATGTCCTGCCAGACTTTGCCGCCAAGTGCTGCTGCCATCAGCTGTATGCCGCGGCAGATGCCCAGGATGGGTATCTGCCTGTGAAAAGCTTCGCGGGCCAGAAAGAGCTCTGGCTCGTCGCGTTGCGGGCAGACGCCGTGGAGTTCAGGCATGGGTTCTTCGCCCAGAAGGAGTGGATTGATGTCGGCGCCGCCGGAGAAGACGATGCCGTCGAGCCTGTCGAGCAGGGCAAGGAGCGCTTCACGCCCGTCGTGTGGCGGTATGACTACGGGGGTGCCGCCTGCCTTGAGCACGGAGAGATAGTATCCCCGTGCCAGTTCGCAACCCTTGTCGCCGAAGTTGCCTGTAATGCCGATGAGAGGAGTTACCATTTAGCCATTTACCATTTACCATTTAGCCGTTTGATGGGGCTATGCTTCTTCGTTTACTGTCGGCTTTATCTCGGCGTGTTGTGCACCGATGGGCACTTCCTTCTTGATGCTCTGCTTCAGGGAGATGAGTGTCTCGGTGGAGACAACGCCGTCAATTTCCTGCAGGCGGTCGTTGAGCAGTGTCATGAGGTGCGCATTGTCGCGTGCGTAGAGCTTGATGAGCATGGTGTAGGGGCCGGTTGTAAAGTGGCATTCCACTATCTCGGGAATCTTCTCGAACTCGGCCACGACGCTCTTGTACATCGACCCTTTTTCGAGGGTGATGCCGACGTAGGTGCACGTGTTGTAACCGAGGCATGCGGGGTTGACGTGGAAGCCGGAACCGACGATGACGCCGGCATCCACGAGGTGCAGAACGCGCTGGTGTACGGCTGCACGGCTCACGCCGCATTCGGCGGCTACGTCCTTGAAGGGCATGCGTGCGTTGCAGGAGATCATCTCCAGAATCTTTTTGTCTAATTCATCTACTTTGAACATGGTATTTTCGCTATAAGTTGCACAAATTGTTAGCAAAAGTACTACTTTTTTTTCACAATGCAATGAAAAATGCGAAGAAATTGTGCCTCAGGATGCACATTTCATGCTTTTTGCAATCAAGGCACGTCCCGACGCAGGAAGGAGGAAACGCAGGATGTGTCAAAGAATTTCGTAGCTACGCCCTCTCTGACGGCTTTTTTTCGTCTTCGCGGCACTTTGTACGCCGGAAAGCGAAAAATGCCCTCAAATCGAATCGCTGCTGATAATGAACAGGTTGCAACGCTGGGAGAAGCATCGGAAAGCGTCGGATTGCCATCCACGCCTTGCAAAAAGGGCTGTTTCGACCCGTTTTTGGACCGTTTGGGACGGTGAAGGACTGGCGGAAGCAACGCGACGCATCGGGCAAAACGTCGTGACGTGTTGACGTGAACGACGCGTCGTGTTGACGGAGGCGACACGAGGTTCCGCCCTGAACGTCGCATCCCTTCGGGAATTAGTGTAAATACTTTTCGTTCAGTTTTCGCAGTCTTCCGCCTCTTTCCTGTCCTGAGCCGTATGGTTGGCAAACTGGATGTTCCTCGGATGATGCTCCAGGATTTCCTGCCTGAGATGGCTCTTGTCGATGTGCATGTAAATCTCCGTGGTGCCGATGTCCTCGTGTCCCAGCATGGCTTGGATGGCTCTGAGGTTGGCTCCGCCCTCCAGCAGCTGCGTGGCAAAGCTGTGGCGGAAGGTGTGGGGGCTGATGTTCTTGCGGATGCCGGCCCGCTCTGCATAGTCCTTGATATAGACGAAGAGCGAGATGCGGCTCAGACGTTTCCCCCTGCGCAGCGAGACGAAGACGTAGTCCTCCTCGCCGGGCTTGACGGTGAAGCCCTGACGGACCACGAACCACTGGCGCAGCTTCTCGATGGCATTCTGTCCGATGGGCACCAGCCTCTCCTTCCTCCCCTTGCCGTGGACGCGTATGTAGCCTTCCTCCAGGTAGAGCTCGCTCAGCTTGAGGCCCACCAGCTCGCTGATGCGCAAGCCGCAGCTGAACAGCACCTCGATGATGGCAAGGTCGCGGATGCCCTCAGGCTTGCTCAGGTCGATGGCTGCCTCGATTGCATCTATCTCGGGCAGGCTCAGCACCTCGGGCAGATGCTTGCCGATCTTCGGACTCTCCAGCAGCTCCGTCGGGTCGGTCTCCACCTCCTTCTCGATGGTCAGGAAGCGGTAGAAGGAACGCACGCCGCTCAGGATGCGTGCCACGGAGCGCGGCCCTACGCCCAGCTCCTGAAGCGTCTTGGCAAAGTGGTCCAGCTGCTCCAGCGTCACCTGCCGGAAGTCGATGCCCTCGTCGGCATAGTAGTTGAGCAGCTTCTGCAGGTCCTTCAGGTAGGCATCCAGCGTGTTCGGCGTGTAGGAACGCTCCAGCCGCAGATACTGAAAGTAGCGCCGCAGGATGGCATTGCCTACGACATTGGTGTTCGTCAATTCATAGTGCATGTACTCAGTTGAATTAATAATTAAGAGTTAAGAATTAGCTGGCGCCTTGCAGGTTCGCAGGTACTTGGTCTTCCACGAATCGGGAAATAACGAAAAAATTCTTCTCTCTTCTTTCTTCATTCTTAATTTATTTATTATCTTTGTAGCAGGAACTGAAACTTTACGACCACAAAGTTACAACATTATTATGAGAATTCAAATTATCAACGGCCCAAATCTGAACCTTTTGGGCGTCCGCGAGCCTGAAATCTACGGCAAGCGGGCATGGGAGGACTACCTGAAGGAGCTCAGGGCTCGCTTCCCCAAAGTGCGCATCGACTACTTCCAGAGCAACCTGGAGGGCGAAATCATCAACAAGATTCACGAAGTAGGCTTCGACCGCGACGGCATCGTCCTCAATGCAGGTGCCTACACTCACACCAGCATCGCCATCCTCGATGCCCTGAAGAGCGTCAGCTCGCCGACGGTAGAGGTGCACATCACCAACGTCTATCAGCGCGAAGTGTTCCGCCGCCGCTCCATCATCAGCCCGGGTTGCGTCGGATTCGTCGGAGGCTTCGGACTGGACAGCTACCGACTGGCCATCGAAGCACTCATTGACAATGCAGCAAAGGGAAAAGCCGAGTAGCATCCCCCCGAAAGAGCCGCCCCGTTCACTCGACGAATATATCCTCAGCCACATCGATGCCGAAGGAGAGTACCTCCATGCTCTCTGGCGCGACACACAGCTGAGACTCTCCTACGGGCAGATGGCAAGCGGCCACCTGCAGGGACGACTCCTGAAGATGCTCATCCAAATGGTAAAGCCGCTGAAGGTGCTCGAGTTGGGCACGTTCAGCGGCTATGCCACTTTGTGCATGGCCGATGGACTGCCGCCGGGAGCCGAGCTGCACACATTCGAGGTCTTCGACGAGAACGAAGACTTCCTCAGGCAATGGCTCGGAGGAAGCCCCCAAGCCGGCAAGATACACCTCCACATCGGCGATGCCCTGCAACTCGTGCCGCAGCTCGGCATCGGCTGGGACTTTGCCTATGTCGATGCCGACAAGCGCCAGTACGTAGATTACTACGAGATGCTGATGCCCTTGATGCGTCCCGGAGGATACATCGTGGCCGACAACACACTTTGGTACGGCCATGTCCTGGAGAAGGCTCGCCAGAGCGACCTGCAGACGCGCGGCGTGCAGGCCTTCAACGACCTTGTTGCCGCTGACCCTCGTGTCGAGAAGGTCATCCTGCCCCTGCGCGACGGGCTCACCCTCATTCGCGTCAAGGATTAACGCTTAGGCTCTTCTGCCTTCTCAATCCGGACGGGGGGCACACCGTAGAGGAGTCTCATTTCCTGTCCCGGGTTCAGCCTTTCAACTTTTGGTGGCGGCGGTCCGTAGAGAACCAGTTGCTCGCCTTCTGCCTGTGTCTTTTTTGTGGTCTTGCATGCCGTGAAGCCCAGCAGCGTGATGAGCGACCCCAGCAGCAGACGCCAGCATGAACGGATTCTTTGTGTCATAATCTCTAATCCCTAATCTCTAATCCCTAATCCCTAATCTCTAATCTCTAATCCCTAATCTCTAATCCCTTCAAATGGCAGAGCAGCAACCGGCCTTCGTCGTCGCGCAAGTGGAGGCTGCCGCCCTCGCAGTAGCGCCAGAAGCTGCAGTCCTTGCAGTCGCCCGTCTTCATCCAGCCGTGGTCGCGATGTGGCTGGAAGCGGTGCTCCCAGACATCCATGAAGTCGTCGCGATAGATGTTTCCCTGCCGGTAGTTGTGTCTGATGCTTGTGCAGGCACTGATGCTGCCATCGACCAGCACCGAGGCTACCGTCACGCCTGCCGTGCAGCGGAACATCCAGTCGCGCACGTCACCCTCGTAGGCCCCCAGGAATCCCTCGCAACCGTAGGATGCATGTATCTGCCCTTCCCGCCGCGTCTGCCGGATGAAGTCGAACAGGCCCTTCAGCTGGTCGGGCGTGAGCTGCAGGTCCTTGTCCTGCGCACCCCTGCCGACGGGAAAGATGGTGGCGAGCCGCCAGTCCGTGACACCCTTGCCAACCAGGTAGTCGCGTAGCTGCGGAAGCGTGTCGATGTTGTGCTGGTGCACGCACGTCATCACGTCATAGACGAGTGCTCCGTCCTCTACAATCATGTCGATGGCTTGGCTGGCCATGCGGAAGCAGTCGGGGTGTCGGCGAAGCCATGTGTGCTGCTCTTCCAGTCCGTCAAGGCTTACGGTAATGGAGCAGAGTCCTGCCTCGCGAAGCCTGGCGAAGAGTTCCGGCGTCAGGTAGAGCCCATTCGTCACCATTCCCCAGGGAAAGCCGCGCTCCGCGATGCCCCGGGCGCAGTCCACGATGTCCTCGCGCACCAAGGGCTCGCCTCCTCCGATGATGACGAAGACGTCCCCCGCATTGCGCCGTGCGGCGATGCCGTCCAGCACGCGGAAGAAGTCCTCGCGCGGCATGTCGGGCACGGCAGCAGCCTGCCGGCAGTCGCTGCCGCAATGCCGGCAATGGATGTTGCAGCGCAGGGTGCTCTCCCAGAACAGCTGCCGCAGCGGATGTTCCCGTCTCAGGCTCCCCGTCAGCTGTCGTGCCAGCTCAAGGGCAACCCTCCGCCGAAGTCCTAACTTCTCTGCTTTCATGCTGCAAAGTTACGAAAAAAGCTTGTAAAAGCGAAGCGATTTTGGAAGATTAACGCAATTCAGCCTGAAATATAGGCAAGACGGGGAAAAACGAGGAAGTCCAATTTGGGTCTAATAGCAAATTTGGGAGGAATGCTGAAGGAGTTAGGTTGCCAAATCGTAACCCCAAAATTGGGTTCTGATGCAGGTTAATCGACAATGCAAATCGGAGCAGAATGGCGCGTCTCTCACCGCTTGTTCATTACCCGTTTCTTATTCCGCAAACTGCTATATTTTGCATAGCGATGGACGCCAAAAGAAATAGTAGTTTTGCAGCCAAAATTAAAAAAGGAGTAAGAAACATGAGAAGTACTTTTAACATTCTGTTCTATGTGAACAAGAGTAAGGAGAAGAATGGCATGGCGCCTGTGATGGGCAGGGTAACGATTAACGGAACGCAATCGCAGTTCAGTTGTAAGAAGACAATCCCGCTTGACATGTGGGATGTGAAGGGCAATTGTGCCAAAGGCCGCAGCAAGGAGGCATTGCAGATTAACCGCGAACTGAATAACATCAAGGCACAGATTATCAAACATTATCAGCATCTTTCTGACCGTGAGGCTTTCGTGACGGCTGAGATGGTGCGCAACTCCTATCAGGGCTTCGGTAGCGAATACGAGACTTTGCTGAGTGCTTTCGACAAGGACATTGCCAACCTGAAGAAACGTGTGGGCAAAGACAGGTCGGCAAGCACACTCTGGGCTATGGAGCGTTCACGTAAGGATGTGGCAGAGTTTATCCAGTCACATTATCGTCGTACGGATATGTCGATGCTGGAACTGACACCAGAGTTTATCAAGGACTTCGCTGCCTATCTCAGTACAGGCCGAGGATTGGCTAATGGCACAATCTGGCAGCGATGCATGTGGCTGAAAGGTGTTGTATTGAGGGCGCACTACAACGGAAAGATTCCCCGTAACCCGTTTGCCCAATTCCACATCAGCCCCAACTGCAAGGAAAGAGAGTTCTTGACTGAGGAAGAACTGAAGACTGTCGTAACCCATGAGTTCGAGGATGACAATCTTGCCTTCGTTCGTGACATCTTCGTCTTTGTTTGCTTCACCGCCCTTTCGTTCATCGACGTGAAGAACCTGACGACGGACAACATCGTGGACATCAACGGCGACAAGTGGATTATCAGCAAGCGTCACAAGACGAATATCCCCTTCCAGGTGAAGCTGATGGACGTCCCCTTGCAGATTATCGGCCGCTACAAGCACCTGCAGGAAGACAAGCTGGTGTTTGGCAAGATGAACTACTGGTCGATGTGCAAGAAGTTGAAAACAGTGATGACCGCCTGCGGCATTGAAAAAGCCATATCCTACCATTGTGGACGGCACTCATTCGCAACCTTGGCGCTTTCAAAGGGCATGCCTATCGAGAGTGTAAGCCGCGTATTGGGACACACCAACATCGTGACTACCCAGATTTATGCGAAAATTACGAGTCAGAAACTTGACAACGACCTGACAATGCTTGGCAATAAGCTCAACGCGTCGTTCAAGAACCTCAAAACTGCACAACAAGCATGAAATATCAACTCCGATATGACGGTTAACGTCCGTCCACATCACCCCCTCTGCCGATGCAAAGGTAGCACGGGCTTTATACGAAACGGACGATACTTGCATGGAAAATCTTCCTCTCCACAGGCTCCGAGCGTATTTCCCACACAAGCCAATCTTCCTCTCCACAGGCTCCGAGCGTATTTCCCACACAAGCCCCGCCCGTTTCAAGCCCATGCTCTTTCAAAGCATCAGCAGAGGGGATGAGCGACGGACGGAATATCACATATTATAAAACAGAAAGACGGAAATCTGAAATCAATCAGCGTTTCCGTCTTTCTGCTTCTACTCCCTTTGAGAAGAGAAATCACTCTGGCTGGAATATCACTTGTCAGTTGTCCGATAGGCAGGGTGATAGCATTTTTCCAATAGTTCTTCCAGGTCCCGCTCACGATAGAGCACCTTGCCACCCAACAGGACATAAGGCAGGATGCCGTCGTTGCGGTACTCCTGCAATGTCCGTCGACTGACCTTCAGAATCTCCGACACCTCCCTATCCGTCAGGTAGCGTTCTCCGTCGAGCATCGGACGATAATTACCTGTCACCTTCTTGTAAAGCGCAAGTACCTCTTTCATGCTATCCAGCACATTCTTCACTCCCACATTATGCGGCATGATCAGTTCGTTCATAGGCTCTGCGCTTTAAGTTCATGCACTGAGATTTCTTCTTGTCCTCTACTACAGAGAGAATCTTCTTCACGTCCTCGGGCTTGTAGTAAACCTTGTGGTTGATTTGTGAGAAGGCCAACGTTCCGTTGTCACGGAGCGTCTGTAATGTTCTCGGGCTGATGTTCAGTATCTGACACACGTCCTGATTGTCGAGCCAATCGCCCAACTTTTTGTCGTTTCCTCTGCTGGCCATCGCCTTCATCTGTGCGACGAAGCTGTTGAAGCTCGTCAGCAGCTCCTCATAGGTGCTGCGTTCAATTGATATAACTTCCATAGTCTGTATAATTTTTGTGTCGATTTATTAATTTGGCGGCAAAGGTAACACATCTGGACGAGACTGGCCGTATGAGAAAATTATATTTTCAAATTTAACATATACGAAGACTTGGCAGGGGACTGTTATGCTGAAATTCCATGAAAGATGAACGTTGTTATTATTACTCAAAGGAGTCGTGGAAAGTGTTAAAAAAGAAAAGATAATTTTTCGTGACCCGCCATGTCACGGAAAAGTTGTTACTTCGCAGCCAAAATTGAAATACTGGTAGACGTGCCGTCAACTGCTTGCAGGGAGGAAATGGGCTTGCCCATGATGTAGCCCACTATAACTACGAGCGTAGTTAGTGGGCTCTCCGAGGGCAAAGGCGCTGCCCTTGACCCGTTCAAGGCTCTGCCCCGAAACCCCGCTCAGGCGTTTCACTCCTGAGAACCTGGACCATAGAATGACCCTCTCTCTGGACTCTCCGATCAGGGTTCACATCCCGATACCCCCATTAGGGCACCTACTTACATCGTAAATTAAGCGTTAGACAAAAACTAAAATAGATAATGAAGGAAAACAGTAATTTAGCATGCGACCATATCGAGCCATGCAATATCGAACAGAGTGAGCGCCATAACAGGCGTGATCCAGAGTACATCGCGTCTCTCGACCCTCGTACCATTTATGTACGTCTGGAACTGACACATAATAACAATGTATATGTCGCACCTGACGTGGAGGGCAAGACCCTTCAGGATGTCTACGAAGAAATCAAGGTGATGGTAAAGCAGAAAACAGGTCGGCGTATGCAGGAACGGATAGTCGAAATTACCGACAAGAAAGGCCGGAAGAAGAAACGCAACGGCAGCAGTCCCCTCCGTGAGAGTGTTGTCCGCATTAAGTCCGACACCACAATGGATGACCTGATGAGATACGCTCAAAAGGTTCATGAGAGGTGGGGTGTAAGAGCCATCCAAATCCACATCCATAGGGACGAAGGACACTACGTAGATCCAGACAACCCTAAGACCTGGATTCCCAATCTCCATGCACACATCATCTGGGACTGGATGAACCATGAGACAGGTAAATCCTATAAACTAAATGGCAATGATTGTAAGCTAATACAGGATATGGTTGCAGATTCATTGGGCATGGAGCGAGGTGTGAGCAAGGATGAAACAGGAGCCGAGCACCTGAATCGTAACGACTATATCCTTCTGAAGCAGAAGAAGGAACTCAATGAACTGAAAGAGCAGACTGAGGAAGCGCAAAACGACCTCCAATCCACCATAGATGACTGCAATCTCCTTCAGGCAGAGAAAGAATATGCCAGAGAGACCTTACAGGATTTGCGTCAGGAAGCAGCCAATGAACAGCAAAGACTTTACGAAGAGTTCGAGAAGAAACGCAAAGAACTTGACGAATCACTTGCGGAAAATCGTAAAGAGTACAATATGCTTAACGCTTGCAACAAGCTAAGAAGCAAGCGTAACTCCGAGCTTGACGATGAGATTACCAAGAAAACTGCGCAGGCCACGCAACTTGATGATGAAATCACCGCGAAGAACAATAAGATTACAGAACTCAACACCCAGATCAGTAAGGCGATAGAAGAAAAGTATGAGATAAAGAGCCGTGGCGACTGGCAGGAACCGATGTTCACAGGCATGGGGAAGTACCTCTATGCAGTTGATGAGATGATAAAGTTCTGTGTCGACGCCATTATTGACTTTGCGAAATCCGGCTCTGGCTGTCGTGGCGGCAATCATGGGTCGTACTTCTATGATGAAGAATCCTCAGCTATCAAGGCCCTGATGTTCAAGTTCGCCAGACTCGCTGCTACCAGCATCGAGCATGTGGCTCAGTGGCTCGTCTGGCTTGCTAAGGAGTTAGGAGAGCTGACAAACATGGAATTGCATCGTGCCGACACTGAGGTCAGGGATATTGTCGAAGGTAAATACGACTGGCGCATTGAGAGATTTGAAAATCATCGTGGAGATGGACTATCAGTTTAGTTGCAACGAAAACAGAGCTGTTTAGTGGATAAATGAATAATTTATTCGATAAAATCATGTTAAACTATTATTATCCTGCAATATTATTGAAAAAAATGCGTATCTTTGCCCTCGAATTCATAT
>CACWTR010000049.1 GCA_902763865.1 uncultured Bacteroidales bacterium
GACGGGCGGGTGACAGTGCCGTCACCTTGCTATTCGCTTATTTTCACTTTGTTAGTGCCAAAGGTGAAGGGTGAAGGGATATTTGTTAAACGCACGTCGCGTCGTGTTGGTCTTTGCCTCGTGTCGTGTTGGTTATCGCGTCGTGACGTGTTGGTCTTCACGTCGTGACGTGTTGGGCATCGGGTCGTGACGTGTCGAGCGGCGTGATGTCTTCGATGGGGACCTCGGTATAGACGTAGTGTGTGCTTCCCTGTAGGACCATCCTTCGAGGCCGGCCAGTGCTGTGAACTACGGATGCGTGGTTTGGAGGGCTGGCCGGCGGTATGGGGCTGCCCTGCTATATTCTTTTGGCTATGGAAATCAGCCTGCAGAGGGATTGGGGGCAGTTGGGGTGTGTCTGTCGGTAAGTTTTGGCCGTGTTGCGCAGCATGGGGTTGTGCAGGACGACGAAGAGTGCGGCGAGGAGGTAGGCCTGGAGTGCAGTGGTTGCTTCCGTGGCCCCCTGAAGGAGGTCTTGCACATGCCCGACGTAGCTTTCTGTGGCTTCCTTGTCCTTCATGAGGTAAGCGCAGATGAGCATGAGTGCTGTGAATTTGGCAGTGGAGACAGGGTCGTCCTCGAAGACGATGCTGGAGTAGCGGTAGAGGAACTTGAGTCGTTTCTCGTCTTCGGGCGGGAGCTTTGCCGAGCCCTTTGCTCCGTAGCGATGGTGGAGAAGCTCGAAGATTTCGTTCTCGAAGTTGCTTATTATGGGGTCCTCAAGCAGTTGCTTTGTGTCGGGGTCCTGAAGCCTTACTTGGTTGGCACGAAAGCCGGGGACGGCTATCTGGAGCTTATTGTTGAACATGAGGAATGCTATCTTGAACTTCATGCCCTGATGGTCGTAGCGTATCTCGAGCACTTCGCCTGTGCTTCCTTTCATGGCTCCATCGACGATGACGACTCTGTCGCCCAAAACTATCTCCTGAAGGGGGTATCCCTGACATATCTGGAAGTCCTGCTGCATGACGGCGCTGCGGAAACGTTCCATCTCTACGTTGGTGATTTTGACGGGTTGTCCGTCTGTGTCGTAGTAGTATCGGATGGGTATCCGGAGGCTTTTGTTCAGCCGCGATGCTACCAGTTGGTGGGCGAGGCTGTCCGTGCCATAGACGAAGATGAATCCGCGGAAGTCGCTGCGCAGTGCATTGCCGTCCATCACAGGGTCATAGATGCGGTCCGTGTCTTCGTAGGCGGGTTGGGCGGTGATGCTCGGCTTCCAGTTGATTTCGTTGTAAGGGATGTGGTAGCGGCACGGCGGAAGGAGTCCGTCGTCCGCCGAGGGATTGTAGTCCTTGCTCTGTTTCGTCTTGAACAGTTTCCCTACCAGCGCGGGGCTGGGATGCACGAGGATGTGCCAATAGCAACATTCCTTGACAGTACTTTCCGAGTTGATATCGTCATTCGTTTGCATATACGGTTCCCTTTATCCGCAGCAGGCGGGCCTGCCGGACTGTTTATGTCCCGACGCACTTGCGGCGTCGTGTTCCCTTTGGCGTTCCGAGCTATTGCGTAATCCCTTGTGAGTCTATGGTTAAGACCTTCAGTACGGCAGCCGGTCAGCCTGTCTCCTTGCCGAGCTGTGCGATGTAGGACTGCTTGTCTGTCCCAGGCTGGATTGAGCCTTCACAAACGCACACTTTTAGCGATGCAAAGTTAAGACTTTTTTCTGAACAAGCAAAACATTTCAGGATTATTTTCCGGCAACGTCATCTTTTTGTTCATCAAAGCATTCAAAAGGACGTGAGCCGATGGCGATAAGGACGTGATCCGATGACAGAAAGGACGTGAGTCGATGGCGATAAGGACGTGAGGCAGAAGTCCCAACTAAAAAGAAAGAGGGCCGCACCGTTAAACGGTACAGCCCTCGGAGTACTTTTTTGCTCGTCTGTTGCTTATTCAGCAGCGGGACAAGTGCATGTGTCACATGCGCAAGTGTCGCAAGGGCATGCGCTGCTGTCGCAGGTCTCGACTGCACATGCAGCCTCTTCTACGCAAACACTGTCGCTATCGCAGCAAGAACCCTGTTCAGTCTTCTGGCCGCAAGAAGCGAAAGATACAGCTACAACAGCTGCGAACAAAAATGCTAACTTTTTCATTTTTCTCTGCTTTTAAAACGTGTAAAACAATCAATTGCTTATTAAAACGCTGCAAAGGTACGACGATTTTCCGAAATACGTGCAACTTTACCCAACTTTTTTTCATCTATTTTTGCAGTTTTTTGTTAAGTTATTGATATTCAATAACGGGTTTTTCCGTCCTGAACGACAAATTTCAGAGAAATAAGCCATAATTGTGGAAAAATGTCATCCCGTGCCCCTCCCCAGGACCTGAAGCTCTCCCACCCCGCTCAGCAGGTGAAGCGCATGCAAAACTTGAATAAATGCTAAAATATGAAACCTTGATATATGAACTATGAAGTATTTTTTGTATCTTTGTGCCCGTGAATGCCCTAAAAGGAAAGAAAGCGGCCTACTTTACCCTTGGCTGCAAGCTGAACTACGCCGAGACGAGCGCCATTGCCGAGCGGCTGGAGGCATACGGCGTAGAGAGTGCAGGCGACGGCGAGGTAGCCGACATCTGCATCGTGAACACCTGCAGCGTCACCGAAGTGGCCGAGAGCAAAGGCCGCCAGGCCGTAAGCCGCCTCAGGCGCAAGCATCCCGGCGCACTTATGGTCGTGACAGGTTGCTACGCACAGCTACGTCCCGAACAGCTGGCGGCCCTTGAGGGCGTGGACCTCGTGGTGGGCACCAAGCAGAAAGCCGGCATCGTAAGTCTCATAGCAGAGGCACTCAGCTCGCCCACCACTCACACAGAGGTCGCAGCGGAGGCTGCCGGCACATTCCTCCCCGCCTGCGCCAGCGGAGAGCGGACGCGCTTCTTCCTCAAGGTTCAGGACGGCTGCGACTACTTCTGCACCTACTGCACCATACCCTACGCCCGGGGCCGCAGCCGCAACGGAAGCATCGCCTCGCTCGTAAGCCAGGCAGAAGAAGCAGCCCGGAAGGGAGGAAAGGAAATCGTGCTGACCGGAGTCAACATCGGCGACTTCGGCAAGACGACGGGCGAGAGCTTCATCGACCTGCTGCGTGCCCTCGACCGCGTGGAAGGCATCCAGCGCTACCGCATCAGCAGCATCGAGCCTAATCTGCTCACGGAGGAAATCCTCCGCTTCTGTGCCGAAAGCCGCGCCTTCATGCCGCACTTCCACATCCCCCTGCAGAGCGGCAGCGACGAAGTGCTCCGCCTCATGCACCGACGCTACGACACCAAGTTCTTTGCCCACAAGATAGAAGAGGTGCGGCACCACATCCCCGATGCTTTCATCGGCGTGGATGTCATCGTAGGCATGCGGGGCGAGACGGATCAGCTGTTCCGGGAAGCCTACGACTTCATCGCGTCGCTGCCCGTCAGCCAGCTCCACGTGTTCAGCTACAGCGAGCGCCCCGGCACAAAGGCCCTGCAGATACCCGGCATCGTGCCCCCCGAGCTGAAACACGAGCGCAGCCAACAGCTTCTCGCGCTGAGCCAAGAGAAGCTGCATACACATTATAATATATATATAGGGCAGACACGTCCCGTACTGCTGGAGCACAACCGAAAGGGAGGGCCGTTGCACGGCTTCACGGACAACTACATACGTGTGGAAGTCCCCCCTTCGAGGGGAAATTTAGAGGGATCTGTCGTCCCCGTCCGTCTGGGCCAATGGAACGAAAATGGCGATGCCCTGATTGGGGAGCCTGAGAAATCCGATGACCGGGGACATTATGAATCATGAATTGTGAATTATGAATTGTGAATTGATAACTTTGAATTAAATGAAGTTGAGCATCGTCATACTCAATTGGAACGGGGCCGGGATGCTGCGACGCTTCCTGCCCTCCGTCATCGAGCACTCGCCCGAGGCAGAGATCGTCGTCGCCGACAACGGCAGCACCGACGACTCCCTTGATGTCCTTGCCAAGCAGTTCCCCGGCATCCGCACGCTCCGCTTCGACCGCAACTACGGCTTTGCCGAGGGCTACAACCGAGCCATCGCTCAAGTGGAATGCGACCTCTGCCTGCTGCTCAACAGCGACGTGCGCGTGGAAGCCGGCTGGCTGAAGCCCATGCTCGACTACATGGAAGCGCACCCGGAAGTGGCCGCCTGCCAACCGAAGATATGCCAGGAAAGCGCACCCGGCATGCTGGAATACGCCGGAGCCTGCGGCGGCTACATTGACCGGCTGGGATTCCCCTTCTGCCGAGGACGCATCCTTGGCACGCTGGAAGAGGACCGCGGGCAGTACGACAGCATCGTCCCCGTTGCCTGGGCCACGGGAGCCGCCCTGCTCATCCGCCGGAACATCTACGTGGAGGCAGGCGGACTCGATGCACGCTTCTTTGCCCACCAGGAGGAAATCGACCTCTGCTGGCGACTCCGGAGCCGCGGCTACGGCATCGTCTGCATCCCGGACAGCGTAGTCTATCACGTCGGCGGCGGCACCTTGCCAAAGGAAAGCCCCCGCAAGGCCTACCTCAACTTCCGCAACAACCTGCTGCTTCTCTATAAGAACATGCCCGAGGCTGACTTCAGCATCATCATGCACTGGCGACGTCTGCTGGATGCCGCCGCAGCCCTGCACTTCCTTCTGGGCGGACACTGGGCAGCTTGCCGCGCCGTCGTGCAGGCACACCTCGACTTCCGCCGCATCCGCAAAGACTTCCAGGAGGACAGAGACTGCAATCAGAAGGCGGCCACCGTCCCCAACAGCCAAATACTCAGTCCCGTCAACCTGCTCTGGCAGTACTATGGACGCGGATGCCGCACATTCAGCAGGCTGCCTCTTAAAAATCATTAAGAATTAACAGCGCTGAGAGCAGAATTGAGAAAGAAGTCGTACCTTTGCAATGCAAAAAGCACACGAACCACCGACAAATGAAAACAAGAATCCTAATTCTACTCATGTTCTGCGCTGCAACAGCCTCTGCCCAGCAAGCATGGACACTGCAGGACTGTCTGGACTACGCCATAGAGCACAACATCCAGGTGCAGAAGAACCGCATCAGCGAAGAGCGGGGCGAGGTGGCCCTCTGGCAAGACAAAGGCGCCCTCTTCCCCAGCCTCACCTTCAACACGAACCACAACGTAGGCTACCGCCCCTTCACGGAAGTCATCAGCATAGTGCAAGGCGACCAGGTGACAAACACGCGAAGCAACGTCACCTATCAGGGCTCCTACGGACTGAATGCCAACGTCACCCTCTGGAACGGCGGCATCAACTACAAGAACATCAAGGCGCAGGAACTGCAGAACCGCATCTCGGCCCTCACCACCGAGCAAAGCGAGCTCACCATCCAAGAGCAGATAGCACAGCTTTACGTCCAGATCATGTACACGAAGGAGGCCGAGAAGGTCAACGAACAGCTTCTCTCTACCGCACAGAGCCAGTACGACCGAGGCGTGGAGATGATGAAGCAGGGACAGATGGCGAGGGCCGACGTCGTGCAACTCGAAGCGCAACTGAGCAGCGCCAAGTTTTCCGTAGTGAACAGCAGGACGCAACTCGCCAACTACAAGCGGCAGCTGAAGGCGCTGCTCGAACTTGACCTCAACACGACCTTCGACGTGGCAGGCAACATCCCCTCCGACGAGCAGGTGCTGGCCCTCGTGCCCAGCGCACAAGAGGCCTACGCCAAAGCCCTGGAGACACGCCCCGAGATAAAGAGCGCTGAACTCAGCATCGAGGCTGCCGACATGCAGCTCAACATCGCCAAGCGCGGCTATCTGCCCACCATCGGTGCCAGCGCAAGCCTCGGCAGCAGCCACTCGACCAGCAGCAAGAACGGTTGGGGAGAACAGATGAAGACCAACCTGAACATGAGCGCCGGCATCAACCTGAGCGTCCCCATCTTCGACGGAAGGCGCAATGCCTCCAACGTCAAGACGGCCAAGCTGCAGCAGCTCAACTCGAAGCTCGACCTTCAGGACAGGAGGAACGCACTCTCCAGCACCATCGAGCAGTACTGGCTCAACGCCTATAACGGTCAGCAGAACTACATCGCAGCAAAGTCGCGCGTCAAGAGCCAGGAAGCCAGCTACGAACTGCTGAACGAACAGTTCCAGCATGGGCTGAAGAACACCGTCGATGTGCTACAAGGGCGCGACAACGTCATCAGTGCCGAGCAGGACATGCTCCAAAGCAAGTATATGGCCCTGCTCAACATGCAGCTCCTGAAGTTCTACACAGGGGAGAAGATAGAACTGTAAAACCTCGCCCCAAAGGAGAAGGACAAGAACAAGAAGTCTCCCTTTAAGGGAGATTTAGAGGGTCCAAATGGTAAATGGTAAATGGTAAATGATTAAATAGTAAACATAGCGATGAGAAAGCATACATTCATCAAGGCAGCGATGCTGACATTGGCAGCTGCCATCGTGAGCAGCTGCGGCAAGAAGATTGAGTTCACCTACACCGAGGTGGAGGCCACGAAGCAGGACGTCACCACCACCGTGACAGCCACCGGCACCATCGAGCCCGTCACGAGCGTCGATGTCGGCACACAGGTGAGTGGCATCGTCAGCAAGCTCTATGTAGATTATAACAGCGAGGTCAAGGCCGGCCAAATCATTGCAGAGCTCGACCGCACCAACCTCATCAGCGAACTGAGCAGCGCACAGGCCAACCTGAAGAGCGCTATGAGCGACCTCGACTATCAGGAGACCAACTACAAGCGCTTCAAGGCTCTCTATGACAAGGGCCTCATCTCGGCCAACGACTACGAACAGGCCCGACTCTCCTGCATCAAGGCGCAGCAGACCGTGACGCACCAGAAGGAGAGCGTCAAGAAGGCACAGACCAACCTGGGCTATGCCACCATCACCAGCCCCATTGACGGTGTCGTACTGAAGAAGGAAGTGGAGGAAGGGCAGACGGTTGCCTCCAGCTTCAACACCCCTACCCTCTTCACCATCGCCAAGGACCTGACCGACATGCGCGTCATTGCCGACGTGGACGAGGCTGATATAGGCGAGGTGAAGGAAGGGCAGCGCGTGAGCTTCACCGTCGATGCATTCCCCAACGACACCTTCCAGGGAGCCGTCACGCAGGTCCGTCAGCAGCCTACCACGGAGAGCAACGTCGTGACCTACGAGGTGGTCATCAGCGCACCCAATCAGGACCTCAAGCTCAAGCCCGGCCTGACTGCCAACGTCGTCATCTACACCCTCGAGATGAGCGACGTGCTGGCCATTCCCAGCAAGGCACTCCGCTTCAAGCCCAGCGAGGCAATGCTCAACGAAGGCGAAACCATCACGGACACCGAAAGCCCCGTGAAGGTCTGGACAAAGGAAGGACCGAACCTGAAAGCCATCGCCGTGAAGACTGGTGTCACCAACGGCACCCTGACGCAAATCACCGAGGGACTGTCGGAGGGCACGATGGTCATCACCGACGTGCAGAGCAACATGGCCGACCTGGAGGACGAATCACAGCAGAACAGCAACCCCTTCATGCCTAAGCCACGGAACAGGAACAACAACAAGGATAAGAAGAAAAGTTAAATAGATTAGAGATTAGGGATTAGGGATTAGGGATTAGGGATTAGGGATTAGGGATTAGAGATTAAAGATTAGGGATTAGAGATTAAGGATTAGAGATTAAGGATTAGAGATTAAGGATTAGGGGTTAAAATTTACATTGGAGTCCTTATCAGCATCCGAAAGCATTCCTCTAACCTCTAACCACTTACCCCCAGAAAACCATGAATAGTAACAAGGTAGTCATAGAACTGCGGGACGTACGGCGCGAGTTCCATGTAGGCAGCGAGGTGGTGAAGGCCCTGCGAGGTGTCAGCTTCAAGATACACGAGGGGGAGTTCGTCACCATCATGGGCACTTCCGGCTCCGGCAAGAGCACGCTGCTCAACCAGCTTGGTTGCCTCGACACCCCGACAAGCGGCGAGTACATCCTGGACGGCGTACCCGTGCGCAAGATGCGCCGCAGCGAAAGAGCCATCCTCAGGAACCGCAAGATAGGCTTCATCTTCCAGAACTACAACCTCCTGGCTAAGACGACTGCCGTGGAGAACGTAGAGCTGCCCCTCATGTACAACAAGGCATACAATGCCCGCCAGCGTCGCGAAGCAGCCATCAAGGCCCTGCAGGCCGTGGGGCTCGGCGACCGCCTCGACCACAAGAGCAACCAGATGTCCGGCGGACAGATGCAGCGCGTAGCCATCGCCCGCGCCCTGGTCAACAATCCCGCCGTCATCCTGGCCGACGAAGCAACGGGCAACCTCGACACCCGCACCTCCTTCGAGATTCTGTGCCTCTTCCAGGAGCTGCACCGCCAGGGACGCACCATCATCTTCGTCACGCACAATCCCGAGATAGCACAGTACAGCAGCCGCAACATCATGCTGCGCGACGGCAAGATACGCGAGGACGTGGAGAACCCCAACATCCTCTCCGCAGAAGAAGCACTGGCAGCCCTGCCAAAAACCAACGACGACTAATATGAGCATAAAGAACCTACTGAAAGTGGCCCTGACAGCCATCATGAGCAACAAGTTCCGCTCCTTCCTGAGCATGCTTGGCATCATCATCGGCGTGGCAGCCGTCATCATCATGATGGCCATCGGACAGGGCTCGAAGCAAAGCATACGCGCCGACCTGAGCAAGATGGGCACCAACCTGCTCACCATCCGTCCGGGCGGCGAGATGCGGGGCGGCGTCCGCCTCGACCCCTCGGCCATGCAGACACTCAAGCCCGCCGACTACGAGAGCATCCTCCGGGAGGCAACCCTCGTCACACACGTCAGCCCCGAAGTGACCAGCGGCGGACAGGTCATCTATGGCTCCAAGAACACCAACTCCACCATGTACGGCGAGAGCCCCGACTACATGACCATCAAGCTCTGGGACATCAAGAGCGGCGACTGCTTCACCGAGGAAGACGTGCTGAAGAGCGCCAAGGTCTGCATCGTAGGCACAACCGTCGTCAAGGAACTCTTCGGCAGCGAGGATGCCGACTGCGTAGGCAAAATTATCCGCTTCAAGAGCATACCCTTCCGCATTGTCGGCGTGCTCAAGTCGAAAGGCTACAACAACTGGGGCATGGACCAGGACAACGTCATGATAGCCCCCTACACCACCGTCATGAAGCGCATCGCTGCCCAGACCTACTTCGGCAGCATCGTCATGAGCGCCCTGGCCGAAGAGCTGAGCGACGAAGCCATCGAGGAAGTCACACAGATACTCCGCCACAACCACAAGCTGGGGGAGGATGCCGAAGACGACTTCACCATCCGCTCGCAGGCCGAATGGATGGAGACGATGTCCACGACGATGGACACCATCACGCTCATCCTCGTCGTGGCCGCCGCCTTCTCGCTGCTCGTGGCCGGCATCGGCATTATGAACATCATGCTGGTGAGCGTCACCGAGCGCACTAAGGAGATTGGCCTGCGCATGAGCGTGGGGGCAAGAGGCATCGACATTATGAGCCAGTTCCTCATCGAGAGCGTCATGATCTCCCTGACCGGAGCCTTCCTGGGCGTCGCCCTCGGCTACGGCGGCAGCTGGCTGGCCGCCAACGTCTTCATGCTGCCCAGCAGCGTACCCTTCTGGGCCGTTGGACTCAGCTTCGCCATCTGCGCCTTCATCGGCATCTTCTTCGGCTACGTCCCCGCCCGAAAAGCAGCCCGCATGGACCCCATCGAAGCAATCAGGTACGAATAACAGCCCCCTCCCCGCTCCCCCTTTGGGGGAGTGCCTAGTACTTGCCCTTTTCAAGATAGATGAATAAATGTATTGCATATGGAAACATGACAAGAAAGCGGCACTGGATTACTTGGAAGAGAAGAGGCTCCGTCTGTTGGGAAGAGTGAAGCCCGAGGAATGGGAACTTCTGGAGCGGTTCAAGAACGGAGAACGCTTTGGCAAACATAATCCGCTCAATGCAAATATCTATGATGAATACATGACCTTCTCCGCCCGTTTCAAAGAATGGGTGGAAGAATGAATAGTCAAGACATCACATACAAAACTTTCACTATGGAAAGAATATGACTAAAGAATTTAAACAAAAAATACGACTATGAAGAAAAGCATCCTTTTTGCAGTGCTGATGTGCCTGCCCCTCTGCCTCATGGCAGGGAAGAGAGACTACATGAAAGACCCCAAGTATCTACTTGGCGCAGTGCCCGAGGTGAACGGCATCGTCACCTTCCAGAAGAACTTCAGCGTGACGGACAAGTCCGAGCAGCAAATCTACGACATCGTGGCGGCCTACGTCAAGAACTCGCTCGTCGGAGCCGGCCTCCACGACAAGCTGCGCCCCTACACCCGCATCATCTCCGAGGAGAAGGAGAACGGCATGGTGGTGGCTCGCGTGGAGGAATACATGACGTTCAACCACGTGACGTTCCTCAACCTGGACCGCACCCGCTTCCGCTACCTGCTGAGCGCCACCGTCAAGGGGCAGAAAGTGAGCCTCGTCCTCACACAAATCTCCTACTACTACAACGAAGACAGGGAGGGCAACAACGGCACCTACTACAAGGCCGAGGAATGGATTACGGACAAGCTGGCCGTCAACAAGAAGGGCACCCGTCTCTACCCCCGCAGCGGCAAGTTCCGCCGCAAGACCGTTGACCGCGTAGAGGCCATCTTCGACGGCTTCATGGACGCTCTCTCCACTATGGAAGTTGAAGAGCAGGTCCTGACAAAG
The DNA here is from genome assembly GCA_902763865.1 of uncultured Bacteroidales bacterium. Lineage (GTDB taxonomy): Bacteria > Bacteroidota > Bacteroidia > Bacteroidales > Bacteroidaceae > Physcousia. The sequence continues at coordinate 10,752 of CACWTR010000049.1, forward strand.
AAACGAAAAGGAATAGTTGAAGAATAAAATTGCCATGCAACAAAACTTGAAACAGAGCATACTGACTCTGGCTCTGCTGCTATTCACGACCGCAACCGTATGCGGCAAATGCCAATACTGCAATTCCTACGAGGACTTTCTCGCTGACAAATGGACCAGTCTGGACACCGTCTATTGCTCCATTCACAGCATGGGACACCAGATTATGTGGGGCGTCAGCAATTACAAACTGAAGACCGGAGACAAATCTACCGACAAGCTCCTCAACACGGCTTTCGCCGTGATGCAAGCCGACACGCTCTACGTGAACTGCCGCAACCTGCGATACGAGAAGATGCGCTTTGGCAAGGGATACTGCAAAGCCGCCAGAATCGGAGAGCACAACTTGCTGCTTGCGGGCAAATTGGCAAGCAAGGAAGCTCAGTACGATGCCAGCTCAGGAGTCATCATGGCGGCAGGAATGGTGGGCGGAATGGTGGGCGGAGTAGTCGGAGCCGCAGTAGCGGGAGGCATTGCAGGAGGCATCGGCGGCGCCACGTCCGCGAACAAGCTACTCAAGAACGAAGTCTGCTACCTCATCACATCCGATGCCGATGAAAAAGGGCACTTCAACGTCACAAGTTTTGAAGACCCGATGATGGACAAACTGCTGCTGAGCCGCAACCTCGTCGAGCTGCACAATGCCTATTATGCCGAGCAAGACAAGAAAAAACGTCGGCTTGCCGCCCGCATAATCCCAATCCTCGAGAAAGCAGGCATCATCGAATAAGAGAAACAACAGTCCTCCCCGCCCCACAGAGCGCGACAATTATGAATTAAGAATTAAGAATTATGAATTACAAAATCCTCCTCCTTGCCCTCGCGTTGGGCTGCTTCGTCGGCACGGCTGACGCCAAGAAGAAAAAGACCAGCGGCAACCCCATCTTCCCCGGATGGTATGCCGACCCCGAAGGTGCCGTCCTCGACGGCAAGTACTGGGTCTTCCCCACCTACAGCGCTCCCTACGACGAGCAGCTCCACTTCGACGCTTTCTCCAGCACCGACCTCGTCAACTGGAAGAAGCACGAGAACGTCATCACGGGGGCCGACATCCCCTGGCTGCGCCGTGCGCTCTGGGCTCCCGCCATCATCGAGGCTAACAACAAGTACTACCTCTTCTTCGGCGGCAACGACGTGCACGAAGGCGAAGTGGGCGGCATCGGCGTAGCCGTCAGCGACCGTCCCGAAGGACCCTACAAGGACGCCCTCGGAAAGCCGCTCATCAATGAAATCGTCAACGGCGCACAGCCCATCGACCAGTTCGTCTTCCGCGACGACGACGGACAGTACTACATGTTCTACGGCGGCTGGCGTCACTGCAACGTCTGCCGCCTCAGTCCCGACCTGCTCTCCATCGTGCCCTGGCCGGACGGACAGAAGTTTCATGAAATCACCCCCAGCAAGGACTACGTCGAAGGTCCCTTCATGTTGAAACGTAATGGCAAATACTACTTCATGTGGAGCCAGGGCGGATGGACCGGCCCCGACTACTGCGTGGCATACGCCATCAGCGACACACCCTTCGGTCCCTTCGAGCTGAAGGGCAAGATTCTGCAGCGCGACGAGAGCATAGCCCGTGGTGCCGGACACCACAGCGTCATCCAGGTTCCCGGCAAGGACGAGTACTACATCATCTACCACCGCCGTCCCCTTGAGGAACGCGACGGCAACCACCGTGTCACCTGCATAGACCGCCTCATCTTCAACCCCGACGGCACCATCCAACCCGTCAAGATGACCTTCGAAGGCGTGAAGAAAAGCAAAATCAGGAAACGATAGAAACGCAGAATTTCCGAAGTGCTACTCCCGATATTCACCGAAAATTGGAAGTAGCACTTTTGTTTTTCTGCGCCCATGAACGTCCCTTGAAGATTGAGATACACATGAGGGCAGAATATGGCTTATGGCAGGACTACGGCACTGGGAAAGAGGTGCCGCGTGGGAACCGACGCACGAAGCAAGCGCAAAGCCAAACTGGTTTGAGCTTTGCCTTGCAAGAAGGAGGAAGGCCGAAGGCCAACAGTGGCGATTTGGGAAAACCCAAAGTGCGCAAAGCTCGCCACTGGTTCTCTCGGAAATACTATATGTCGGTGATGAACATCAAAGAGTTCATGGCGGATTCACTTGGAAGGCAGTTCTTGACGCTCTAACGTCAAGGCGCGCTGTCAAGCGCGGAGCCAGGGCATAATTGCTGAAGCTCTGTCACAAAGACGGTTCTCAAAGCTTCATTAGAAGATATCCTATTATAGCCATTTGAACAATCAAAATTGCTGGCACACCATATTTGAATTTCTTGTGCATCGTCTTGTGATGCCATACTTTCATGCCTAACAAAGCGCCAATACTTCCACCAAGCACAGCCAGTAGCAGAAGTGAAGCCTCTCGGATGCGCCACTTGGAGCGTTTTGCCTTCATTTTATCAATACCATACGTGATGAACGTAGCCACATTGATACTGGTGAGATAGATAATTATTATTTTCTGAATCTCTGACATATCGCCCTTTCTTCAAATAGTGGTACATTTTGTGCATACATGGCTACTCCACAGCACGGAAGACAACTTCAAGGCCGTCGGAGGCGGCGCGAAGGGGGATGGGGAGGGATTTGTTGAGCTCATCCTGCTGGAGGCTGCCGTGAAGGGAATTAGAGATGTGGGTAAGGTAGACAGGCTGGCCTGCAGGCGGAGTGTAGCGCTTTGTGTGGGCGAGCACGCGGGCGATTCGAGCAACAACTTCGGGGGTGGAATGGTTGAAGAGGCGGAAGTCCTCCTCGTGCCCAAGTCCCATCGTGGCTTCCATGACGAAGGCTGTTAACGGACGGTCCGGGATGTCGCTCTTGTGCGCGTCGATGCCAGCCAGCCGTGCTGCCTTGCCCATGATGCCGCTTGTGTCGGTGGCATAGAGCATGCGCACGCCGAGTCGCTCTGCCGTTGTACCCTTCTCGACAAGGTATATCTGAGCCTGCTCTTCGTAGAAGTTTGTCGTGTGGTTGGCTGGAAGGGGTGTGAAGATGAGGCCTTCCACCGTGACGGGCACGCCAATCTTCAGCGTGACGAACTGAGGGGCGGGCAGTTTGTTCTCTGATGCGAGGCGGCGGAAATCGCTCTTCGCACGGTCTATCCACGTATCGGAAACATAGACCTTCTTCACTCCCAGTTTCAGAGCTTCGAGGGGCTGATAGTGGTCGCCGTGGGAATGCGTATAGAAGATATGGTCGGGGTGGCAGTCCTCGGGCAGCATGTCGCGCACGCTTACAGTAAGGTCGATGAGCACCTTCCCGTCGAGCAGCACGCTACTGTTGCGCCTTTCAGTTGTTGTGCCTGGTTTCCATCCGGCGGCTCCTGTGCCGAGGAATCGCACACGAAGGTCAGCATCGGAGGCCTCGACGTTCTCACAGGTGACAGGTGCAAAGCCTTTTTCTTCGCTTGCAATAGCGCCAAATGGCTTTGAATAAGCCTCTACACCGCTCATTCCGGATAGTGCTATCGTAGCAATTCCGGCTTGCATGAATTCTCTTCTGTCCATATTATTGGTTGTTTGGGCGTAAATGCAATGCAAAGATAAGAAAAAGAACTAGGACGTAGCATCTGCAACGAGGATTTTTTCCTATCTTCCCGCTTTTTGCATGTTTTTTTCTGTCGTTTCGTGCGTCATTTCCTATCCGTACCTTTGCAGAAAACTTTTAGCTATGGAATATATCTCTAAAATCGTCGAACTGATTTCGGCTTTCCGTTCTGAGACAAGGCAGGATGCCATTACGCCTGACTCACTCGGCTCTCTGCTCCTGCGGATGATTAATGCGCTGCGCTATGCCTGGAGTTCTTCTACGCATCCGCTCTATCATATTCAATGTGATACGAAGGACGGACGTCTGATTGTCAAACACCCTACGGACTTGATGCAGAAGGGCTGCGACTCGCCCCTCTCATATCCTCTGCCTTTCCAACGCTCTGCAAATTCAGCAGCAGCCATAGCCCTTTGTTTTTCTGTTTTCATATCGCTTGCCTTAGGGTTTCATTTATGGGCACAAATTTACTCGATTTTATTGAGTATTGGGCGAAATCTGCACAAAAAATGCTAAAATCGAGAAGATTTAATGAAAATGTGTAAGTACTTATACGTGATTTCAAGATTATTTGCTGTATTTGCCTTTAGAATCATCAATGGAAGAATGGAGAGACTTGGAATAATGAGTATATAGGACTTAAAAACTAACTTATTTGGAGTTACCCACTAACTCTATTAGACTTACCCACTAACCTTATTTCTCGGAATAGTTATATTCCTGATTTAAGTTTCGGTTGTTGTGTTTTTGAGGGAAGTTAAAGAAGTTAATGGAGTTAGCTTGCTGTGCTCGCTTTGGGGAAGTTAAAGGACAATAGTTTTGCAGTCCGATTCCAGGCTTTGGTTACCTTAACATCGGCTTTCTTGGTGCCGGGCTTGCTGGACTTGACGGAAATGCTGTAATCAATCATGTTGGATTAGGGATTAGGGGTTAAGGATTAGGGATTAGAGATTAGGGATTAGGGTTTGTTACTCTCTCGTGTCGCGGGAGGCTTCATGCCGTGTCGTGCGCACCTTGGCGACGTGTCGCGCTCCTGTTGACGATGCAA
>CACWTR010000050.1 GCA_902763865.1 uncultured Bacteroidales bacterium
TGATGGAGAACTACCGACAGCATCCCATCACCGAGATAGCAGGCAGCAAGGTCGTCCTGACAAAGGACTTCAAGACCCTCAAGGCCCGCGACGGACAGGGACACGAAACAGCTCTCACGATGCCGACCACGAGCAACGTGCTCCAGTACTTCTGCGAGGACGGCACAAAGGTCAGTGTACGTCCCAGCGGAACTGAGCCGAAAATCAAGTTCTACCTCGAGGTGAAAGACACGATGAGTTGCCCCAAATGCTATGCTTCGTGCGTAGAGAAGGCCAAAGCCAAAGTGGAGGAAATCAAGAAGTCGATGGGCATCTGACCGAAGGCCCAAGAGTGATGCATCATTTTACCTCACGAGGTAAAAGCGATTACCTCACGAGGTAAAAGCATTTTCCTCACGAGGTAAAGGCTTCTACCTCGCGAGGAACAAACAGACGCATTGTGTCAACATGAGATACTTTATCTTTTGCAAAGGGGACATTCTTCTCACGTCGGGGGGGATTGTCCCCTTTGGCGATTCCGCCCCCGTCGAGTTGAAGCCCTGGGAAAAAGTCACTACGCTGAAGCTTCCCCAAAAGGATGGAGTGGGGAAGGAACCGGAGGAAATCGTCGTCGCAGCGATGGACAACCCCGTCACCGACAGGGATGACCTCCAGTTGGTGCCGCTTCGCAAAACGTTCCGCATCCTTTCCTCTGAGGACTATCAGTTGGCAGGGAAGTGCGCTGAACTGGTTTATTTCCACCAGAATAACCGGTTCTGCGGAGTCTGTGGCGGTCAGATGAAGTGGCAGACGGAAATCAGCAAGCAATGTCAGGAATGCGGCAAGGAACTTTGGCCCAGCCTCGCTACGGCCATCATCGTCCGCATCCGACGGGGCAACGAGATTCTACTGGTACATGCTCGCACCTTTCGCGACCGCCACTATGGGCTCGTAGCCGGTTTCGTCGAGACAGGGGAAACGCTCGAAGAGTGCGTCCGCCGCGAAGTCTGGGAAGAGACACGCCTGCACATCACCAACATCCGTTACTTCGCATCCCAGCCCTGGCCCTATCCGAGCGGACTCATGATAGGCTTCACGGCTGACTACCTCTCGGGCGAAATCCAACTGCAAAAATCGGAGCTGAGCGAAGGAGGCTGGTTCACTCGCGACAATCTCCCCATCCTGCCGGATTCCTCATCCATAGCATATCGGCTCATTCAGGACTGGCTCAACTCATAAAGAATCTGATACATATAGATGGCTATACATAACGAACTGGGAAGGAGAGGTGAAGACATCGCCGCCGAGTATCTTCAAGGGCAAGGCTATTGCATCTTGGACCGCAACTGGACCAACATGGGACGCAAGGAGCTGGACATCATCGCCACGAAGGACGATGTGGTCGTCTTTGTCGAAGTCAAGACGCGACGAGCAGGTACTGCCACCACTCCGCTTTCCGCCGTTGATAGCCGCAAACAGCACCGCATCTGCCTGTCTGCAGACTCCTACATGAAAACGAATTGCATAGACTTCTGTGGCCGGTTCGACATCATCTGCATCATCTATAATGACGACGCGTACCGGATTGAACACATAGAGGATGCCTTCAGGCCCCGTCCGAAGTATTATTAGGCACACCACGTGGGGACCGTTTCGTTCCCTGACGGACGTTTTTCTCCCTTTCCCTTTTCATTTTTCCTTTTTGACTTGCGTATCTTTCAGAAAAACGCTACCTTTGTAAGAGTTTTGACTATTTCAACCCACCTTACAGATGACTGATACAACAAACATACCCGACGGCATTACCCACCACTTGAGCCAGATGTACCAGAATTGGTTCCTGGATTATGCTTCATACACAATTCTGGACAGGGCTGTGCCGCACATCACCGACGGATTCAAGCCTGTACAGCGTCGAATCATGCACTCCATGAAGCGAATGGACGATGGCAAGTACAATAAAGTAGCCAACATCGTAGGCCACACCATGCAGTTCCATCCTCATGGCGATGCCAGCATCAAGGATGCGCTTGTGCAGTTGGGACAGAAGGGACTGCTGATAGACTGTCAGGGCAACTGGGGCAACATCATTACAGGCGACGATGCGGCTGCCGGACGTTACATCGAGGCTCGCCTCTCAAAGTTTGCACTCGACGTGGTCTTCAACCCCAAGACGACAGAATGGAAATGGAGTTACGACGGTCGGAACAAAGAACCCGTTGCACTGCCCGTGAAGTTTCCATTGCTCCTTGCACAGGGAGCCGAAGGCATTGCCGTCGGACTGAACTGCAAGATACTTCCGCACAACCTCGTCGAGATTTGCGACGCTGCCATCAGTTACCTTCGCGGCGAAGAATTCCACCTCTATCCTGACTTCCCGACAGGCGGAAGTATCGATGTCTCCAAGTATAACGACGGACAGCGCGGTGGCTCTGTTCGGATTCGTGCAAAGATTGAGAAACGCGACAACAAGACTCTGGCTATTACGGAAATACCATACGGAAAGACAACTGGCACGGCCTCAAAGCCAAGTACCTTCATCGACAGCATACTGAAGGCCAACGAGCGCGGAAAGATAAAGATTCGTAATGTCGAGGACCTGACGGCAGCATCAGCCGAGATTCTCATCCACCTGACCCCCGGAGCATCCAGCGACAAGACCATCGATGCCCTCTATGCATGCACGGACTGCGAGATCAGCATCTCGCCAAACTGCTGTGTCATCAAGGACAGAAAGCCCTGCTTCCTTTCCGTGAGCGATGTGCTCAAGGCCAGCGTTGATAACACGCTCGAATTGCTTCGGCAGGAACGACTCATCCGCAAGGGCGAACTCACGGAAAGCCTCCACTTCGCTACTCTGGAACAGATATTCATCGAAGAACGTATCTACAAGGACAAGGAATTCGAGTCGGCAAAGACGATGGACGAAGCCTGTGAGTGGATTGACAACCGTCTGACCCCCTGGTACCCGAAGATGGTGCGTGAGGTGACGAAAGACGACATTCTGCGTCTCATGGAAATTAAGATGGCCCGCATTCTGAAGTTCAACAAGGACAAGGCCGAGAAGAACATAGCTGCCATCAAGAGCGAAATCAAGCAGATTGACCGCGAACTGAAGAACATGGTGGAGGTTACGTGCGAATGGTTCCGCTTTATCAAGGAGAAGTACGGCAGCGAACATCCGCGCCTCACCGAAATCCGCAACTTCGACACCATCGCAGCGGCCAAGGTGGTTGAAGCCAACGAGAAGCTGTACATCAATCGCGAAGAAGGTTTCATCGGCACTTCGCTGAAGAAGGACGAGTTCGTTTCGAACTGTTCCGACATCGACGACGTCATCATCTTCTACCGCGACGGCACCTACAAAATTGTCCACATCGCGGATAAACTCTTCATCGGCGAGACGGAACGCAGCAAGAGGGAAAAGAAGAAGGTGGAGGTAATTCACGTTGCCGTCTTCCGGAAGAACGACGAGCGCACCATCTACAATGCCGTCTATCGCGACGGAAAGTCGGGAGTCAGCTACATCAAGCGCTTCAATGTCACAGCAGTCATTCGCGACAAGGAGTACGACTTGACACAGGGCAATCCCGGGTCGCGCGTATTGTACTTCACAGCCAATCCCAATGGCGAGGCCGAGGTGATAAAGGTACTTCTCAAGCCCAATCCAAAGCTGAAGCGCGTCTTCTTCGACCAGGACTTCAGCGAAATATCTATCAAGGGACGTGCCAGCCGGGGCAACATCCTGACCAAGCTCGACGTTAGCAAAGTAACGCTCAAGAGTCACGGAAGCAGCACCTTGGGAGGCTTGAAGGTGTGGTACGACAGCGACATCAAACGTCTGAACTACGACGGACAGGGCAAGCTGCTCGGTGAATTCGACGGAGACGACCAAGTACTCGTCATGCTCCGCGACGGACGTTTCTACCTGACGAGCTTCGACGTCAACAATCATTACGAGGACGACATGCTTCGCATCGAGAAATACGACCCAAGCAAGGTCTGGACATGCATCTACTACAACAGCGCCCAGAGCGACTATCTATACCTGAAACGCTTCCGCCTGGAGGCAACGACACGTATGCAAAGCTTCATGGGCGAGATGCCTGCCGAGAACCTGCTGCTCGTCACCGATACTGCTTTCCCGAGAGTCCTCGTCACGATGGGCGGGGTCGATGACTTCCGCGAACCTATCGAAGTGGATGCCGAGACATTCGTCGGGGTGAAGAGCTACAAGGCAATCGGCAAGCGCATTACGACCCTGCATATCGGCAAGGTGGAAGAGCTGGAGCCCCTGAGATTCCCTGAGCCGCCACAAACTGCGACATCAAACGGTGAGGATACAGATGAAACGCACGAAGCTCCTTCGCCGGAAGGTGCGGACGGGGAAGAATCGTCCGCCGACCCTTTCGAGGGCAAGAGCCAGCAGGACGTGGCGGACGAACTGAACGGACAGTTGAGACTTGATTTCTGAGTAACCGACCAGACTTTTCCCCTCCCATGTTAAGAAGATTCCGGATCATACTCCTTGCAGCCATCCTTCCGTTTGCGGCACCCATCAGCGCCTATCCCGAGCAACCGGAGATGGAGGCTGTGCCGGACAGAAGTCCGGTGGCACGAACCTTGCTGCTGGGCTTTGGCTGGAGCAACCAGCTCGACACCTACCTCTCTCCGATGGGATATACAGGAATCCAGGCAAGTATTCTGCTCCAGAGCGAGCGGATGACTCGTCTTGCCCACCGTCACATCTCCTTTCAGAGCACCTTTCATGGGGTGTTCACCTCTACGGGGAATTCTGCTGAAACAGCCAAGTACTGGGGCGGACGTCTTGCCTACGATGCCGGCTGGCACTATCATTACTCGCCTCTGCCCCGACTGGACCTGAAGGGTGGTGTCATGATAGGAGCCGACCTCGGTTTCCTCTATAATAACAGGAACAATAACAATCCGGCGCAAGGTCGTTTCAGCGCCGACCTCTCTCTCTCCGCCGGAGCAGACTATTCCTTCTTCGTCCCATTGAGACGGAACCGCCAGCTTCCCATGCAGGTCCATTATCAGGCAGACATGCCAGCCGTCGGCCTGATGTTCTGTCCGGAGTTCGGCGAAAGCTATTACGAGATTTCACAAAATGGGGTGGGGCACAACATCATCTGTGCCTATCCCGGTAATGCCTTCTCGCTCAGACAGCTGCTGACACTGGACTTCTGCCTCAGACGCATTACCCTGCGAATCGGCTATCTTTGCGACATCCGGCAATCGAACTCCCGAAGCCTCAAGTACCGCGACACGAGCCATTCTATCATGCTTGGCTTTGTCCGTCACTTCCAACTGATGAAAAGGTCCTCTTCTGCCCGCATGGGGCAGATGCAGGAATATAAGAACCTGAAGATTTGAAAACTATGGTATTCCGCACTGTCATAAAGAAGATAGCTGAAAGTCGTCCCTTTGCAAGGAAGGGCTGGAGGGGAGTGTTGCTCTGCTCCTGCATCCTGTCCCTCTTCTCCTGTCAGCAAGCCGACTATTCCTACGACGAAACGCCTCAGGGGAATCTCGATGCGCTCTGGACGCTCATCGACGAGCGCTACTGCTTCCTTTCCTACAAGGAAGAGCAGCTCGGCTTTAAGTGGTCGGAACTGCATGCCAAGTACAGTGCCAAGCTGAATCCCAAGATGTCGCGCGTCCAGCTCTTTGAGGTCCTCTGCCAGATGCTGTCGGAGCTGAAGGACGGTCACGTCAATATCTCCACGAGTCTCGACTTGGGGCGCAACTGGTCGTGGAAGGAGGATTACCCGGAGAACCTCGACACGGAACTGCGGCAGCGATACCTGGGCACTGACTACCACATCGGCAGCGGATTGAAATACACGATTCTGCCCGACAACATTGCATACGTGGTCTATGAAAGCTTTTCAGATGCCATCGGCGAAGGCAACCTGAGCGATATGCTTTCCTATCTCCAGCTCTGCAACGGAATGATATTCGACATACGCGGTAACGGAGGTGGCGAGCTGACAAACGCCGAGCGGCTGTCGAGGCGCTTCACCAACTCAAAGGTGCTTGTCGGGTACATGTGCCACAAGACGGGAAAGGGGCACGATGACTTCTCTGAGCCTAAGGCTGAATACATTGAGCCGAGTAACAGCATCCGATGGCAGAAGCCGGTCGTGCTGCTCGTGAACCGTTCATGCTACAGCGCAGCCAACACGTTTGTCCGCAACATGAAGGAAATGCCGAATGTGATTGTCTTAGGCGACGTGACGGGCGGCGGTTCGGGTCTGCCATTCTCCAGCGAGCTGCCAATAGGCTGGAGCATCCGCTTCAGCGCAAGCCCAATGTTCGATGCCAGGATGCAGCACATCGAGTTCGGTATTGAGCCGGACGTGCCTTCCGCCCTGAATGCCGGCCTTGCAGCCGACGGGAAGGATTCGATGATAGAAGATGCAAGAAACATTCTGAATACACAGTATTAAATCAACTTTAGGAATCTAAAATGGAAGTAAACTCGCTACGCTCGTGGCTCCGCGCATTAAAAGCGCGTCTTGGTGCTAAAGCATCCAAGAAGTTAAATTGGACAATACATAATGGGCAGACAGCATCCAAGAACTTCAAGAACTTCCAGCCAGCAAAGCTGGCTCAACTTCCTATTTAACTTCATTCTATAACTCTTGAAATTAAGTTATTAATATACATACATGCAATTATGAAGAAAAGCTATTTCCTGTGTGCCGCACTGGCATCCTGTCTGCTGTTCGGACTGAACAGCTGTGACAACAAGCAAGCGAAACAAGAAAAAGTTGTCGTCGAAAAAGAAGAAGCTACGGAAGAAGCGGCTACCGACATCTTCTTCTACACGAGCAAGCATCGTGCAGACAAGTATTCCCCGACGGAAGAGAAGTTGGGATTCGGCTCCCAGATACAAAGTGTCAATCCCGACGAGTTCAAGGACAATACAAACATCCGTGAGGTGTGGATAGCCCCGCAGATTCAGCATATTGCCGAGCGTGCATTCACCGGATGCACTTCACTCGAGAAGGTACATTTCCAGGGCGAGCTGGCTGTTATCAACGACGAGGCTTTCAAGGGGTGCACAGCACTGAAGAACCTGCGCGTCAACGCCTACACGATTGGACTCGATGCTTTCCGCGGATGTTCTTCCCTCGAGACAGCCCGTTTCGGCGAGAACATCTGGTGGATTCGCAGCGGAGCCTTCGCCGACTGCAAGAAGCTGCGTAGTGTGCTGATGGGTATCGCGATGAAGAAGATTGAGGACGGAGTCTTCGAGGGCAGCACCGGCATCGAGGAATTCTCCATCCCCAACGATTTCAAGAACCGCATGTTCGGCCTCGTCCCCTCGCCCGAGAAGTGGAAGAAGGTCTATCTGCTCAGCACAGAGTATTATGACATGCCGAAGAACTGTACACCCGGCAAGAACTGTACGCTCTACGTCCCCGATGCCTTCCTCCCCAAATTCAAGGCCAATGCCGAGTGGATGCAATTCGGCAGCATCGAACCGCTCAGCAAGAGCAAGTACTTTACGGCAGAAGGTTTCTGGAAGTAATTCGTTTAGAGTTTAGAGTCAGTTTTTGAAGTTTAGAGTTTAGGGTTTAGAGTCAGTTGAGAGTTTAGAGTTGAGGGTTTAGGGGGTAGAGAATACCTTGCGCGGTTCGGAGTCAACTCTCAACTCTCAACTTCAAAAACTGTCTCTAAACCCTAAACTCTCAACTCTAAACTCTCAACTGACTCTAAACTCTAAACTTTTATGATGAGCTTGTCGCTTCCGGCGGCTTTGAAGCTCATGTCCAAGCCCTTGACGCTGTGCGTGAGCGCACCGAAGGAGATGAAATCCACGCCCGCCTTGGCGTAGGGAATCATCGTGTCGAAGGTGATGCCGCCGCTGGATTCCGTCTCGCAGCGTCCGGCCACAATCTCCACGGCCTTCTTCGTGTCCTCGGGCGTAAAGTTGTCGAACATGATGCGGTCGCATCCCTCGGCCAGGGCTTCGTCCAGCTCCTTCCAGTTCCTCACCTCGCATTCTATCTTCAGGTCCTTGCCCTTCTCCTTCAGGTACTGCTTTGCACGGGAAATGGCATTGTGGACACCGCCGCAGAAGTCGATGTGGTTGTCCTTGAGCAGAATCATGTCGAAGAGTCCGATGCGGTGGTTCATTCCGCCGCCTATCTTGACGGCTTCCTTCTCCAGCATGCGCATGCCCGGCGTGGTCTTGCGGGTGTCCAGGACGCGGGTCTTTGTGCCAGCGTCGATGAGGGCCTGCTGATAGCGGTGCGTCATCGTGGCTATGCCCGACATGCGTTGCAGAATGTTGAGCATGAGGCGCTCCGTCTGCAGGAGGCTTTGCACCTTTCCCTTGACGCTCATGACGATGTCGCCGGGCCTGACGTGCGTCCCGTCCTGGATGAACACCTCGACTTCCAGCTCGGGGTCGAACCTGTGAAACACTTCTTTGGCTATCTCCACACCCGCAAAGATGCCCTCTTCCTTGATGAGCAACTTGCTTTCGCCCATCTCCGTAGGCGGTATGCAACAAAGCGTCGTGTGGTCCCCGTCGCCGATATCCTCGGCAAAAGCCAGGTCAATCAACCTGTCGTTGAGTTCTTCTACTGTAAGCATCGTGATAATTTACTATTTTACTATTTACGATTTACTATTTATTTACGATTTTCTGTTTATTTACGATTTACTATTTATTTACGATTTTCTGTTTGTTTACGATTTTGACCCTCTAAATCTCCCTTAATGGAAGATTTCTTGTCCTCCCCTAAAAAGGGGGAGTTAGAGGGGGGTCTTCCTTATTCATGATGATATGGTTCCCCGCTCAGGATGGTCATGGCTCGGTAGAGTTGTTCTGCAAAGAACATGCGCACCATCTGGTGGGAGAGGGTCATACGGCTCAGGCTTATCTCTTCGTTAGCACGGCGGTGAATGCTTTCCGGGAAGCCATACGGTCCGCCGATGACGAAGACGAGCCGCTTCGGTCCTGCCGACATCTTCTTCTGCATCCATGCGGCGAAGTCCATGCTGGAGCGCTCGGTGCCGTGTTCGTCGAGCAGAACCAGATAGTCTCCTTCCAGCAGGCTTTTCGAGATGAGTTCACCTTCGCGCTGTTTTTGCTCGCTTTGGCTGAGTCCCTTCGTGTTCTTCAGCTCGGGGATTATCTCTACGGCAAACGGTATGTAGTGGCGGATGCGGTCCGCGTACTCGTTTGTTATCGCTTCGAAGCGTTTGTCGGCAGTTTTCCCTACCGCGATGAGCACACTTTTCACTGCTGGCCTCCTTCTTCCGCGGGCTTGACGTACTCGTAGCATCCGGCATCGGGGCCTTCGTCGGCGAGGCGGCTCACGCCCCTTCTGTCGGTTGCGGGGATGCCTTCATAGCTTGGGTCGGCCAGGGAGCGAATCATGCTGCTGTCCTTCGGCGTGAAGTCGTAGAGGAAGTTCTTCGTGTCGAAGAGGACGAAGTTCTGGTCGCGGACGAGCTTATCGGGTTCGTCCTTCTTCTTGTCCTGGTCGAAGATGTTGCCTACGAAATGCTCCGCGTCATCCACGGGCGGCGTGTTGACGAAGCAGTGATGGAAGAGATAGTCGCAGCTGCCGTCTTGCGGAATGTTCTCGCCCATGACGACATCGTTGCCGTAGCCGGTGATGACGCAATTGATGAACCGTGCCTTGCGCAAGAGTCCGTATTCGCTTCCGTCTGCCGAGCTGACGAGGTGCAGTGCGTTGCCAATGTTGCCGGTGAAGGGGTAGAACTGTGCAAGCGTGCAATAGATGAAGGTATGCGAGCCGCCGATGATGTCAACGGTATGCCCCAACGTATTGCTTATCTGTGTGTTGACGACGTTGCTTGCGCAGTTGTTCAGCTGCAGTCCGTTGCCTCCGATGTTATGCAAGATGCAGCTCTCCAGGATGACGGAGGGGTTTGCTTCGTCGGGGACCTGCTGTTCCGTGTCTTCGCAGACGATGCCGAAGAGCGAGCTGTGCAGGTCGCACTGGAAGAGCTTGTTGCCGTAGCTTCCGCGATGTACGACGATGCCTTCCCATCGGCTTGGCGTATTGTCATAGCGAAGGTAATCGAACATGTGGTCCATCCTGTCGCCCCGGAGCACGACTGGCTTCTCGATGCTGCCCTGCACTATCAGTTTGCCATAGACGTGGATGGCAGCTTTGTCGTGGAACATCAGCGTCGTGCCTTCGGTCAGGGTCAGTGTTGCGTCGGGCTTTATGACGAGCGAATCGTAGATGACGTAGGGTTTGTCGGTCAGCAGTGTCTCGTCGGCTTCGATGGTCAGTCCGCCTCTCTTGATGTAGGCATCGATGGAGCCGCCGGTCAGCACGACGGTCTGCGTTGTTCCGTTCTCGAGCAGGAAGTGAATCTTGTCGGTGAAGTATCGCGGTTCGATGCTTCCTGCTTCGGGGGGCGTCATTTCGATTCGTATGACCAGGCTGTCGTGTTTCAGCACCTCGAAGTCGTTCCAGATGCCGTCGGCCAGAAAGCGTCCATCGACGTTGGCACGGAAATGGCTGTCCGCACCGCCCTCTATCTGAATGGTACGGATGCGGATGCCGTCGCTGTTGTTGTTGAAGGCATAGAGCGTCTTGGTGCTGCTGGGGATGGTGCTGACAAGCGTGTCGAAGGCGATGGTGTCCTGCGAGAAGGTGAGCCTGAAGGCAGGGCTGTCCGAGAAGCTTTCGTAGTCGGAGCAGGCAACCAGGGAGAGCAGGCAGCCGATGGTCAGGAGCAGATTAACGATGTTCCTCATTCCGTGTCTTTTAATTGAGCGGTGCATTTTCCAGTATGGCGAGCAAGTGGTCCCAGACCATCTGCACGGTGGGGATGAGCAGCTTCTCGTCGGGGCTGTGCACTCCGCGGAGGGTGGGGCCCATGCTTATCATGTCCATTCCGGGGAACTTCTCGCTGAAGAGTCCGCATTCCAGCCCTGCATGTATGCCGCGCACGATGGGTTCCTTGCCGAAGAGCCGTTTGTACTGCTCTACGGCTATGCGGAGGATTTCGCTGCTCGGATTCATCTTCCATCCCGGGTACCCTTCGCCTATATCCACTCTTGCTCCAGCCAGTTCGAAGACGGCTGCAAAGGTGTTTGCCATGTTGATGCGTGCGCTCAGGATGCTGCTTCGCTGGCTGCTGTTGACGTCGATGGTCTTCGTGTCGGGGTTCTTGTGGATGCTTGCCAGGTTGCTGCTTGTCTCGACGAGGTCCAGGTCCTGACAGATGGCAAAGACGCCGTTATCCACGCCTTGCAGAGCTTTGATGAGGCGCTGGCTGACGTCCTTATTTATTGCACATTGCACATTGGACGTTGAACACGGTCCTTCGCTTTGCAGCAGGAACTGCATGGTCTTCTCCGTCGTGCTGTATTCCTCTTCCACCTCGGCCTGGAAGATGTTCCATTCGGCGGTGATGCTTTCCTTGTCTTTCATGGGAACGGCACAGAGGCACCAAGCTTCGCGGGGAATAGCGTTGTGGAGCCCGCCGGCCTGTATGTCGATGAGGCGGAGGTCGTGCTTCTGCCCGGTGAGATAGAGGAAGCGGGAGAGCAGCTTGTTGGCGTTGGCACGTTTCTTGTCGATGTCGTCGCCGCTGTGTCCGCCCGTCAGTCCCTTGATGGAGAGCGAGAAGGTGAAGAATCCTTCGGGCAGAGGCTCGTCCTGATAGTCGAACTGCGCGAGGGTGCGGCATCCTCCGGCGCAGGAGACGAATATCTGTCCCTCGTCTTCGCTGTCGAGGTTGACCAGCAGCCTTCCTTTCATGAAGTCGGGTTTCATGCCTTCCGCGCCGGTGAGTCCTGTTTCCTCGTCGCGCGTGAAGACACATTCCAGGGGCCCGTGCTTGATGTCGGTAGCTTCCAGCAGTGCCATCTCCATTGCCACGCCGATGCCGTCGTCGGCTCCCAGCGTAGTGCCCTGGGCTTTCATCCATTCGCCGTCAACGCATGTCTGTATGGCATCGCGCGAGAAGTCGAACTCCACGTCGCGGTTCTTCTCGCACACCATGTCCATGTGGCTTTGCAGCACTATGGTCTGCCGGTTCTCCATGCCGGGCGTGGCGGGTTTGCGGATGATGACGTTGCCCGTCTCGTCGCGCATGGTCTCGAGGCCCAGGCTGCGTCCGAAGTCAAGCAGGAAGCCGATCATCTGCTCTTCGTGCTTCGACGGGCGCGGGATTCTGTTCACTTGTGCAAAGCACTTGAATACGTTCTCGGGTTGTAGGGAAGTCTTGTCTGCCATATTATTTATCATTATTTTCTGTGAATATAACTCTCTGTTTCCGTAATTTATTGTATCTTTGCAGCACAAAGATACGAAAAGATGTTGAAACTTGTAGTCATTACCCTCGGAATTGTTGCTTTTTCCGTCCTGTTTTTATGTGTGAAGATGATTCTGCGGCCCGGCAGCAGCTTTGGCAGTACCCATATCGGCGGCAGCAAGGCCATGCGGCAGCGCGGCATCCATTGCGTGCAGAGCATGGATGCCTTCGAGCGCCGCGAAAAGCCCACCCGCGTCAAGGAAAGATAGCCTCCCCGTCTGTGCCTATGAGAGTTCTGCTGCTGCTTCTGTCGGTCATGGGACTGGACACGCTGGCCCAGCCGCTGTTCCCCGGGGCGCAGAGACTGGAGGCTCCCTACGGTGTCTGCACACACATCACACGCCCCGGCTTCGACTATGAGATACGCGACCGTGAGCTTGCTGTCACCCATGAGGCAGGCATCCGGTGGGTGCGTTCCGACCTCGACTTCCACAATGCCTTCCGTTCCCCCGACGACTTCAATCCATCGCTCTTCGACAATGTCCTTGCCAGCACGGAATCCCACGGCACCCACCTGCTGGGCATCCTGACCCAGCTGGGACGCAGGCCGTGGGACGACAGAGACTATGGCCGTTACCTCGAACAGCTGGCACGTCGCTACGACGGACGCATTACGCACTGGGAGATGCTCAACGAGGTGAACCTGTTTCGCGACACCGACAGCCTCTGCCGACGCTATATCGGCAGTCTGCGGCTGGCTTACGAAACCCTGAAGCGCATCAACCCCGCGAATACAGTACTGACCAGCGGGTTTGCCGAACTGCCGGAACCCTTCGTCAGCGACTTCTCGGCTATGGGCGGCTGGCGCTACTGCGATGTGTTCAATTTCCACAGCTATTTTGCGCCGGAGGGACTGATACCCTGCTTCGAGCGTCTGCATGGCTACATGCAGCGCGACGGTTGGCAACGTCCGGTGTGGCTCACCGAATGCGGCATGCATACGGCTCGGCAGGAGAATGAGTCGTCAGCCTTTTTCACGGACTTCCTCCCCGCAGCACTCTCGCGCATCGGCATCCAGCCGGATAGGGTAGCGGTTGGAATCCTGCGCGACCGTGCAGAGGGCTACTCCGTTCTTTCCGACGACGAGGCCGACAGCCTGCTCCGCCCCTTCTTCCGCCGCGTCGTGACGTGCCCTCCCTCCCGGCTGGCTTCGCTTTCCGTAAGCGAGGTGCCAGTCGTTGTGGCAACGCGCGAAGAGTATTTCCCGGCAAGCCATTTCCCTGCCCTGGTCGATTATGTACGTCGCGGCGGTACGATAGTGCTGGCCGGAGGAATGCCTTTCTATTACGACGCCACGACCCCCGACGGCACTTATTTCCATCGCAAGACCTTGGGGACGAGCCTCTATCCGCGTCTTCACATCTCGGAAGCCACCCAGCGCCAAGACCCTGTCACCGGCATCACCCTGACCGAGACGCCGCCCCTCTCTGGCCGCACCGACGAGAACACATCCGCCTACGAATGGAAGCCCACAGCCGCCTCTCCCGCCCGCTATATGGGAGATGCCAACCTAGCCGTAGGCGACTCTCTCATTCCCCTTGTCGTGGCCGGTACGGAGCACTTGCGCCACCCCATAGCCGGCATCTACCGACTGAACAGCGACCTGCACGGCAACATCATCTTCCAGACGCGCATGTATGCCCCCATCAGCACGGACCGGGAAGCGGAACAGGCCAGGCGATTGCCCCGCACCTTCCTGATAGCCTTTGCCTACGGAGCCAGCAAAGTCTTCTGGTACAACCTGCGCAGTCGCGAGGACAACCCCTACTACAGCGAGGACTGCTTTGGCCTCCTGCATCATGACTTCGCCGAGAAGCCCTCCATGCAAGCCTATCGCACCCTGGTCAGCATGTGTCCCGAGGGTAGCACCCGACCTGTGCTCACCGTGTCGGACGGCCTCTACCGGGCCGTATGGCAGCAGCCCGATGGCACCGAAGTGACGGCCCTTTGGTCGCCGGACGAGAGGCAGCGGGTCAGGATAGCCGGCCTGCGCCGCCTGGACATCTTGGATTACACGGGGAAACCTGTCCCCCGGAGCGGCAGCAGGATTACCGTGGGAGCTGGACTCGTCTATTGCCTACGCAGAAGATGAGGCGGAGTTTACTTCAACAACGAATTACACGAATTACACGAATTATTAAAAAAGCGCACCCTTAAAGAGTGCGCTCTTGTTTGTGTCTCGGAATCGTTTGTTGCATTTGTTGACTTCGGCGGTTTTAACCCAAATCGGTCATTAG
>CACWTR010000051.1 GCA_902763865.1 uncultured Bacteroidales bacterium
GTAAGCCCATAGCCCAGGGCATCGCCCTGGGTGGTCTATGTGACATAAGGCACGCCCTGAAAGGGCAAAAGACTTTCCTGCATTATTCTTTTGCCCTTTTAGGGCGAAGGATGATATACGCTATGCCCCAGGGCGATGCCCTGGGCTATGGGCTTACTGCCCTTTCAGGGTGCTGGTGATACGACCCAGGATAATCATATTTTTTAATTCTTCATCGCTGTTCCGTCGGGCAAAGCCTCACGAGCCTTCGGGCAAAAGCTCACGAACTTTCGGGCAACGACTCACGAGCTTTCGGGCAACGACTCACGAGCTTCCGGGCAACGACTCACGAGCCTATAATGCTATCAAGTCGCCGCACACTGCCTGTGCACGCTTCACCCTGTTCCATACCGTCTGTATCGGTGCCCCCATCAGTCGCGCTATCTCCGCCGGCCTCAGCCCAATCTTCACAAGGCAGATTGTCTGGAGCAGCGGTTCGTGCATCTTTCCGTGCAGCCGTGCCCTCACCTTCTCCAGCAGACCCGGGTAGAGCGTCTCCATCGCTGCCGTCAGTTCCATCCAGGCGTTGGGACTGAGGACAGCCTTGCCGTCGGCCACCTCGCGAAAGTGCTCAACTACGCCTTCAGCCTTCTTCGTCGCATCGTTCAGCATGGCGAAGCGCGTCAGTTCCCTGTTTATCTGGGCCTTTTCTTCCAGCAGGCTCTTCCAGTTGGCAATTTCCTCCACATAGCGCTTCTTCCTGTAGAAGTACAGCGCCACCATCCCCACGGTGAGGCACAACAGGGCAAGGGCCGCAATGACCGAGGCAAAGACGATGCGCTCGTCCAGCAGCCTGACGGCTTGCTCCGCCTCCCTGTCGCGAAGGTAGAGATACTCGTTCCGTGCACGCTGCGTCTGCTCGAAGGCACGCCTGGCGACGATGCTGTCCGTCGTCTCGCTGAGGTACTGCCCCCACAGAGCTGCATTCCTGAAGTCGCCCCGCTGCAGGTAGCAACGCTGCAGCCCCGCCGCCGCCTCATACCTGCCGGCCAAGGACTGAGCCATGCGGTAGTATGTCGTATAGTGGTCGATGGCGCGGTCCGTGTCGTGGCCGTTCTCGCAGTATCTGGCAAGGCACAGCTCGTAGTTGACGGGGCGCGACTCCTCCGGCATCTCCGCCAGACGGCGAAGCAGCGGCTCGGCCTTCTCGGGCTGACCGTAGTCGGAGTACTTCAGCAGCATGTACGACAGCGTGCTCCCGTACTTCGGAGGAAAACCTTCCTCGCGGATTGCCTTGTACGACAGGTCGAGGTACAGGAGGCAATGCAGCGTGTCGTTCAGGTGCTCGTAGGCAGATGCCACGTCCATCAGGTACCACCCCCTGTTCCTTCCGCTCCCTCCGAACTCGTCAGCCAGCTCCACAGCCCGCAGCGCCACCTTCAGTTCCTCCTCGTAGTTGAGCTGAAGCATGTACAGGCTGCGCAGTTGCGAAAGGGCATTCTGCCATATCAGCGTGTCGGCCTCGCGGCTCTGACCCGCCACATCGACGGCCTTCAGGAAGCAGACCACGGCCCGCGGATAGTCCTTCAGGTCGCGGTAGGCACTGCCCAGGTAGTACTGGGCACGTTCCCGGTCAATGCCGCTGCCGCCAGCGTCGAAGTACGTCGCCGTCCTGAGGGCGGAGTCGGGCGACGAAGGAACGATGTCGTTCTTGTCGCGCAGGCGAATCGTCAGCAGGTCGTACCTCTGCCGCACACGCTCGGAAGACGTCCGCACCGAGTCGCGCAGCGCATCGGTTTGCACCTGCGCCTCGTGCAGCGAGACTTCACACAGCTGCCACGTCCGCTCGATGCTTGCAGCCAAGCCGTCTTCGCCCTCCCGTTTGTCCCGGCAAGAACAAAACACGACCGACAAGCAGATACATATATATAATAATGTATATCTCGCTTTCATGCTTTTCCTTCTCTTTTTTGCTGCAAAGATAGCCTCTTTCTTCGGAACACACAAGAAAATCCACTCCCAAGTGCTCCCATATTCAAATTTTTGCCGAATGTGGGAGCACTTGGGAGTGGATTTATTTGGATGAAACAGCAGAAACAACTACTTTTGCAGCAGGAATCAATCAAATAACATAAATCTTAAAAACATCCACTATGAAAAAAATTCTTTTCGCAATTACATTGGCAGTTACATCCACAACAATTAATGCTCAACTTGTAGTCGATTCCATCGGACGCGTCGGCATCGGAACAGAAACGCCGCTATCATTATTTTCTCTTGGAGGAGATGGAGATGAGACCATTGGTACATCATTTTACAACAAGCGAACAGGCGAAGTATTAGCATATCAAGGGTATTCAGCATCTTGCCCAAGCGACCTTGAGACAGTTGTTTGTATCTCGGCACATAATATGATTCCTCTTGTGGTAGAAGCAGAGAATGAAATGTTCCTCCAGAACCAAACATTGACAGATGGCGGTTACTATGAGGCAAAAACCATAAAGGTAGGTAATCACGTTACTACAACCGAACCACAAGGGGACGTTAATTTCTCCCATGGCAGTTACCACTTGGCTGGAAAGCGAGTGGAATTGCACCCTGGTACAAAAATATCTGTTGGAACAACCATGAAAATCAGTAATAGATAATCTTTTTTTAAGGAATTTATAAGAAATTGTATTTTTGTGTATTGAAAACAAAAAAACGCTGGACTATGAAAAAGGTATTATTTTATTTATTGCTCCTACAAATGTCAACATATGCATGTTTCGCGGATGAATACAAAGATCCCGCGTCGAACGTGATTTACACATACGACCCTGCAGGAGACCGGGCTGAAGTGAAGGCGGGATGGGAACACGATGAGGATTATTATGGAAATCAATATGAACCTGGTTCTCCAGATGCCATGAATGAGATTGTCATTCTTGATAGAATAACCATAGATGGAAAGGAGTACATAGTGGATAAAATAAGTTATTGTGCTTTTTCCTACATGGAAAACGTAACATCTGTCGTAATTCCTTCTTCTGTCAAATCCATAGAATACGGTGCATTTTTGAGTTGTAAATCTTTGTCAACGGTTGTCCTGCCCCAAGGATTAAACTCGATTGGATATGTGGCATTTGCTGGCTGTTCCAGTCTGAAACAATTATCTCTTCCAGAAGGCCTGAAAAGAATAGGAGGTGGGGCATTGTCGTTTTGCGGCATGTCGGACATCACCATCCCTTCCAGCGTGGAGAGTATTGCTGATATGCAAGCATTCTATATTCCCCTGCCCTCAAGACAATTACTTCGTATATTAAAGAACCATTTGAGGTGTACGAGAACTTTAACCCGAAACTAAGAGACGTAACCCTACGAGTGCCAGTTGGTACAAAATCCCAGTATGAAGCGACGACGGGCTGGAGAATTATCAAAAACATAGAAGAAATAGATATAAACGAGATTACCTTTACCAAGGACCAGATGGCAACCATCATCCTGCCGACAGCACCAGATGCAAGCAAGGGCAAGTACTACAGATTGGACCGCGTGGATGGCAGCGAGATTGTCTTCGAGCAGGAGCTGCAGCCTCGCGCGCACGTTCCTTATATTATTGTGCCCTTCGAGGACTTCAGCATCGACCCGGGACAGCTGGAGCTGATTGATGCAACACCGGATTGCTCCCTTCCCCCCGCAGAGGGGGAGAGGCTTGCTTTCGTCGGCACCCTGCGAGCCTACCTTACATGGCACGACCCCTACAACCCTGGCGGCTCAAAGGGACCGGAGGAGGAGATGAAGATTGTTCTGCACGACCACGGGACAGGCGGCCTCTCCCCCGACCCCTCTCCCGAAGGAGAGGGGAGGAAGGATGCTGCCATCTACGACCTCAGCGGCAAAATGGTAAATGGTAAATGGCTAAATGGTAAATCCCCCAAGGGTATTTACATCAAGGACCGCAAGAAGAGACAGCACGTTGATTCGGTTTGTTTCTCACGTGAAACAGTTTTGTTTCCCACGCGAAACTATTTGTTTCACGTGGGAAACAAAACGAATACGGAGGGGGGTCTGGGCTTCCGCGCACGTCGGCTTGACTTTTGTGGCCTTTGGATGCGCTTTTCTGCACGGAATGTTTTCCGCTGTTCGTTTTTTTTTCTTATCTTTGCAGTCCAGTTGGATGCAAAGATAAGAAAACATGAGTACTGTCATTTACGAATCGCCCGTTTTCGGGCCTGTGCACAGCCGCAGGCTCGGCATATCGCTTGGCATCAACCTGCTGCCCCGTGGCGGCAAGGTCTGCAGCTTCGACTGCATCTATTGCGAATGCGGACTGAACAAGGAGCGCCGCACCAGGAATCCTCTGCCTACGCCCGACGAGGTGGCGAGCCGCCTGCGCACGAAGCTGCTGGAGATGAAGCAGGAGGGCTTGGTGCCCGACGTGCTGACCTTTGCCGGCAACGGTGAGCCGACTCTGCATCCCCACTTCCCCGAGATAGTCGATACGGTACGTGCAATAAGGGACGAGCTCTGCCCGCAGGCGAAGATGAGCATCCTTTCGAATGCCACGCAGATAGGTCGCCCTGAGATACGCGAGGCGCTCCTCCACTTCGACAACAACATCCTGAAGCTCGACACCGTCTGCCCCGAGTACATCCGTCTGGTGGATCGTCCGCAGGGGCACTACGACGTGGAGGAACAGGTTCGCCTGCTTGCCCTCTTCCGGGGGCAGTGCATCATCCAGACGATGCTGATGCGGGGCGAGTATGAGGGCCGTGACCTCGACAACACGCGCCAGGAGTATGTCGGTCCTTACCTTGAAGCCCTTCAGCGCATCCGGCCCCGCTCCGTGATGCTCTACACGCTGGACCGCGAGACTCCCGTCGCGGGTCTGCTGAAGGCTGCTCCCGAGGTCATGGAGTCCGTGGCCGAGCGCATCCGTGCACTCGGCATCGAGGTCAGCGTGAGCTGCTGAGAGGGAAAATCCCGATGCGCTGCCGGGTGAGCCCTGTCAAAAAGTATTGCCGTGGAACAAAACGTTACATCATTTTGCCATAATCTCACATCTCATTCGGAGAAAAATGTCGAACTTTGCAGGTAAAACAAACTCATTCCGCATGAAAACCCTACATTTTCTCCGAATGGCTCTCCTGCTGTTCGTGCTCCTGCCCCTGGTCTCCTGTCAGCAGTCGAAGGCTCAGGGCTGGACCAACCCGATGGTTCTGCCCGGACTGGGTAACGGCAGCCTGGGCGACCCCTACATCATGAAGTACCGCGGCTACTTCTACCTCTACGTCAGTGCCGGCGACCGCAACATCTACTGCTGGCGGACGAAGGACCTCATGGAGTGGTCCGCGCCCTACGTATGCTGCACAGACGAGACGACAGCCGTGGCCTACGCCCCTGAGGTCATCTACTGGAACGGACGCTTCTACATGTGCACCTCGCCGCGCGGCGGCGGCCACTACCTGCTCACCAGCGACAGTCCCACCGGGCCCTTCACGCACCAGACGGGCAACCTGGGACGCGACATCGACGGCTCGATGTTCGTCAACGACGACGGCAAGTGGTACTTCTACCATGCCAACTACGGCGGCATACGCGGCTGCCTCATGCCTACGCACCTCTCCTTCGGCGACGACGTCGATCTCGGCTGCCGCATCTCCGGACAGTGGACCGAAGGGCCCTGCGTCTTCAAGCGCAACAGCATCTTCTATCTCATCTACACCGGCAACCACGTCTGGACCAACGGCTACCGCATCGACTACGCCATGTCCGCCTCCGGCCCGCTCTCCGGTTTCCGTCCGCAAAGCGAGCAGAACCCTATCCTGGTCGATACGGAGACACCGACGCACAAGGCCCTGGGCCACGGCACCGCCTTCGTCGGTCCGGACCTGGACACCTACTTCTTCTGCTACCACAACCTGCAGGACAACAAGGCCCGCCGCCTCCTGAACTTCGAGCGCATCGCCTGGAACGGCGACAAGCTGATGATGACCGGCCCCACCGACTGGGAGCAGGACCGTCCGCTCGTGGCCGAGAACGACTACTTCGAGCGCACGGAGCCGGGCGACAAATGGCAGACAACGGGAGGCGGCAACTGGCAGACAGATGCCAAGGAGCAGACCCTCTCCTACTCGGGCACCGATGACGCGCAAGCCATCTTCCAGACGGAAGCCCTGGCCGACTACACCGCCGAGTTCACCGTGTCCGCCCCCAACCCCTCCCTGGGAGGGGAGATGGGAGCCGTGTTCTCCTATCAGGACGAGGCCAACTACAGCCTGGCCGTCATCAACGCCGCCACGAAGAAGTTCGAGGTCGTCACCATTGCCGGCGGCACCGAGACCATGCGGAAAAGCTTCAGCCTGCCCGCCGACTTCGACCCAGCCTGCTGGCACAGCATCCGCATCGAGAAGAACGACACCCGCGTGCGTGCATACATCGACGGCATGCGCAAGGCACAATACGCCCTGACTGCCGCCGAAGGGCGCGTGGGCTATGCCAGCCTCGGACAGCCGGCACGCTTCGGCTACATCGCCGTCAGCCCATACGTCGATGGCAGCGCCTCGCTCCGGGTCAGCCAGCCCCTGCCCGGCATGATAGCCGCCAACCTCTGCGCCGAGAAGAACGAGAAGGTGTCGCCCGTCAGCACCGCCATGAACGTAGGCAAGTACTACGTGATGCGCTGCGACGCGGGAGCCGCCATGACCTACAACGTCAACATCCAGCGCACCGGACGCTACAACATCGGACTGCGCTACCGCTCCACCACCCTCTCCCAGGCCCGTCTGCTGCTCGACGGCGAACTGCTCGCGCCAGACATCGAGCTGCCCAACACGCGCTCCGCCATGCAAGTACTGACACTCCAGGACCTCGACCTGCCGGGCGGACAGCACCGCCTCACCTTCGAGCTCACGGACGGACGCGCCTTCGTCATGGAGTACAACGTCAAGCGCGGAGTGCAGAACCCCCACCCGATGGCCGATGACTTCGATGAAGGCTTCAGTCCCGAATGGGGCTACATCGAGGGGAACTGGACCATCGTAGATGGACAGCTGGAATCCACGGGACGCTACGGCAAGATGCTCATGGGCGGCTTCGACGACATACACCTGACGGACTACACCGTGGAGTGCGACGTCATCTACTCCACCGGGCAGACCAACGGCGGACTGCTCTTCCGCACCACAAATGCCAGCACGGGCGGTGCTGACGACAACCCCGTGCTGGGCACCGATTTCCTGCAGGGCTACATTTTCCTCGCCAGCGCCTCATCCTCCACTCTGGGCAAGCACAACTTCGGCTGGCAAGCCCTCTCCACGGTCAGCCACAACATCGACATCTCGAAACCCCACCACATGAAGGTGGAGGTGGAGGGTGCCACCATCCGCTGCTACCTGGACGACATGGACAAGCCCCTCATCACCTACACCGACCCCGTGCCCTTCATCACCGGACGTGCCGGCTTCCGTGCACACGACAGCCAGCTGCGCTTCGACAACTTCAGCGTGACCCCCAAGTCCGCCACCCCCACACCCATCGAGACAGTCCCTTCGGCACAAAACAATACTCCTGCCCCCAGCCGCCTCTACAACCTGCTGGGACAGCCCATCGACACCAGAACAGCACAGAAGCAAGGCTTCTACGTCAGCGTCCGGGACGGGAAGGGCAGAGTCACAGTCAACAGATAACCAACAAAACAAAAAACAGATAATAATCAGGAGAATCCTCTTTTTGTTAGGTGTAATGTACCTTTTATCTACGGCAAACGTTCAGGCAAGCTAAGACCCCGGAACGCCGCAGGCCATAGACCTGACCGGCACGAACAGCGAAGGCTACTGGGAACATACCTTCGTCTGCCAGGGCGACGGCACAGGACACTTCGCTCCGCTCCCCCTGGAGCAGTTCGACCGCTACAAGGTGCGCAGACTCAACTCCGTGGCCGGCATCTCCTGGGCAACTGCCGCGCCTTCACCGACGAGGCGCACCAGGGGCTGCGGAAAGTGGAGGAAGCCGGCAACCGCGGCACGGCAACATCTGCACTGCTCACCCTGCCCGACGGCACATACGTCATCGGCGGACAGGCCATCGACGGACGGTGGCAAGGTTCGCCCTTCACCACCTGCCAGTTCACGATGCAGGATGGCACAGCCACAGCCGTCCGCAGCATCAGCCGTCAGGAAGCAGACACACATTATATATATAATATAGGCGGCCAGCAGGTCGCACCGTCCGTCCGCAGCGACAGGAAGCAGATTCTTGTCCGCAAAGGCAAAAAGACTATGTATTGAGGCTCTTGCCCCTTGCCCCTTGCTCCTTGCCCCTTTGTTCATCACTTCCTGTCCTTCCAGTAATTGGGCACGAAGAGGGAGAGGACTGTGAAAATCTCCAGACGACCAATGAGCATGTAGGCACTCATGAGCCACTTGCCGGAGGCGGGTACGGCGGCAAAGGTGCTGGCGGGTCCGGTGCTGCCCGTGGCGGGACCGACGTTGCTCAGCATGCTGATGCTGCTGCCCAGGGCGGTATCGACGTCTGCTCCGAGCAGCGAGTGGCACGTCATGGCAACGACAACGAGCAGTATATAGATAAAGATGAAGGAGAGCGCCTGCCGCACCTTGGCTTCGGGCACTATCTGCCGCCCGACGCGCACTCCTATCACGGCCCGCGGATGGAGCAGCAGGATGAGTTCGTTCAGGACACTCTTGGCGCAGATGATGATGCGGATGATTTTTATGCCGCCTGCCGTGCTGCCTGCACAGGCACCAATGGCCATGAGGACCACCGTAGGCATCCAGAACGATGCTCCCCACGCCACGTAGTCGAACTTCTGGGCCGAGAAGCCGGTGCTCGTCGCTACGCTGCTGACGTGGAAGAGTGCCGTGCGGAACGTCTCCTCGAATCCCTTGGGCAGAAGGTCTTGTACGCCCTCGGGGACAGGGGCCAGGTAGAAAAGGGAGACAAAGCACAGCACGGCTACGGCAAGATAGGCAAGGAACACGCGCACCTCCTC
This sequence comes from uncultured Bacteroidales bacterium, assembly GCA_902763865.1. GTDB lineage: Bacteria > Bacteroidota > Bacteroidia > Bacteroidales > Bacteroidaceae > Physcousia. Next base: position 8,972 of record CACWTR010000051.1, read on the forward strand.
GTTCTGGAACAGCACGCGGCTGCGGCGGATGCTCACATAGTAGTAGAGCGAGAAGTTGATGCTGCTGACCACCATGAAGAAGCTTGCCACGTACTCCACGTAGCTGCTGCGGAAGTAGGCGATGCTTTCGCTGTGAGTGCTGAAGCCGCCCGTGGCTATGGTGGAGAAGGCGTGGCAGCAGGCATCGTAGAGCGACATCGGTCCAATCCAGTAGAACAGGGCACAGCAACTGGTCAGCACCAGGTAGATGAGCAGGACGCGTCGCGCCGTTGCCCCTATCTTTGGCCGCAGCTTGTCGAGCCCCAGCCCTGTCACCTCTGCGGAGTAGAGATTGGTGTTCTTCATCTCATACACAGGGATGAGGGCGAAGGAGAAGACCACGATGCCCAGGCCGCCTATCCATTGTGTGATGGCTCGCCAGAAGAGCAGGCTGCGGGGCAGGCTGTCGATGTCGTTGATGCAGGTGGCTCCGGTCGTGGTGAAGCCGCTCATCGTCTCGAAGAATGCACTGGAAAGGTCCATGCCGGCCAAGCTGATATACGGCACCATGCCGACCAGTGAGAAGACAATCCAGGAGAGGCTGACGATGAGGAAGTTGTCGGCCCGTCGCATCCGTCGCGGCTCTCCCTTGCGGCTCAGGAAGATGCAGAGGGCTCCCGCCGCAGCAGTACCCAGTGCGGTGAGCAGGAAGCACAGCCATCCTTCCTCGCCATAGAATACGGCGACGGCCATTGAGAGCAGCAGGAAGAAGCTCTCCATGATGATGAGTATGCCGAGGATGCCTTTCTTCACTTCTTGTCCAGTGCGTGCTTTGCGTAGTCGATGGTATAGTGCAGGCCGCGGCTCTCCTTGCGCTCCAAGGCCTGACGGGTGATGAGGTAGCCCACGTTGATCATGTTGCGGAGTTCGCAGATGTCCTTCGTCGGCTTGACACGCTTGAAGAGGTGCTCCGTCTCCTCGTAGAGCAGGTCGAGGCGCTCCCAGGCGCGGTGCAGGCGGAGGTCGCTGCGGACGATGCCGACGTAGGTGCTCATGACTTGGTTCACTTCCTTCACGTCCTGTGCTATGAGCACCTTCTCTTCGTTGGTCATCGTGCCCTCGTCGTTCCATTCCGGCACGCGGTCGTTGAAGTCGTACTGGTCGATGACCTCCAGCGAGTGACGGGCAGCAGCGTCGGCATAGACGACAGCTTCGATGAGCGAGTTGCTGGCCAAGCGGTTGCCGCCATGCAGTCCGGTGCACGAGCATTCGCCGACGGCATAGAGGCGCTTGATGCTGCTCTGTCCGTCAAGATCGACCTTGATGCCGCCGCACATGTAGTGGGCACTGGGGGCCACGGGGATGTACTGCCGTGTGATGTCGATGCCGATGCTGAGGCACTTGGCGTAGATGTTGGGGAAGTGGTGCTTGGTCTCCTCGGGGTCCTTGTGCGTGACGTCGAGGCAGACGTGGTCCAGTCCGTGAATCTTCATCTCGCGGTCGATGGCGCGGGCCACGATGTCGCGCGGGGCCAGCGAGAGCCTTTCGTCGTACTTCTGCATGAACTCCTCGCCGTTAGGCAGGCGCAGGATGCCGCCGTAGCCGCGCATGGCCTCGGTGATGAGGTAGGCCGGATGCGTCTCCTGCGGGTTGAAGAGCACGGTGGGATGGAACTGCACGAACTCCATGTCCTTCACCTTTCCCTTGGCGCGATAGACCATAGCTATGCCGTCGCCGGTAGCAATGTTGGGGTTGGAGGTCGTGGCATAGATGGCTCCCGTGCCGCCTGTTGCCATGAGCGTCACCTTGCTCAGGTAGGTATCCACCTTTCCGGTGTCGGGGTTGAGGACGTATGCACCGTAGCATTCTATGTCGGGGGTGCGGCGCGTGACGCGTATGCCGAGGTGGTGCTGTGTGATGATTTCCACGGCGAAGTGGTTCTCCAGTATCTCGATGTTGGGGTTGTTGCGCACGGCTTCCATGAGGCCGCGCTGTATCTCTGCCCCCGTGTCGTCGGCATGGTGCAGGATGCGGAACTCCGAGTGTCCGCCCTCACGGTGAAGGTCGAACTCGCCGTCTTCCTTCTTGTCGAAATTGACACCCCACTGCAGCAGGTCGCGGATGCCCTTCGGGGCATTCCTCACCACCTGCTCCACGGCTGCCGGGTCGCTGATGTAGTCGCCCGCAATCATCGTGTCCTCAATGTGCTTTTCGAAGTTATCGACCAGCAGGTTCGTCACCGACGCGATGCCGCCCTGTGCTTTGGCCGTGTTTGCTTCCTCGAGGGTCGTCTTGCAGATGAGCGTCACCTTGCCCTTGCCTGCATCGGCCACTTTCAGCGCGTAGCTCATGCCGGCCACGCCGCTTCCTATAATCAGGAAATCTGTCTTCTTTATCATCGTCTTTCAGTTCTGTTTGTGCATAATTACGCTGCAAAGTTACGAAAAAATGCAGAATGAAGAACTTTTACCCCAATAAAAATGGACGAAGAGTGAAAGATTCCCTTTCCGCCTGAGCCCATTTACACAATAAAGTGCTCAAGAAAAGGGGGAAACCTGCAAACAACGGAAAAAAGTTTGAGTACCTGCCGAGCTGAGCGAGCCGCGCTTGCCTCTGTCGGCGGACGACCTCAGTCATCTCCTGAAACTGATGGGCATTATCCGGCGCTACCTCCTCGCGTCTGACCATCCATTCCACAGCGAGAACCTACGCACCACTTACGGGCTGTTCCTGCTCGAACTCACTGCCATACAGGAACGCACCTTCACCGAGCGCCGGTTCCCCAGGCGCATTGAGGAACTGTTCTTCGACCCTCCGGCTTGTGCCCGTCCATTTCGCCGAGCACCACGACATTGCCTTCTATGCCTCAAGGCTCTGCATCAGCCCGCGCTATCTGTCGCAGATTGTCCGCGACATCTCGGGGCGCACAGTCATCGACTATATCAACCAGATGCTCATGCTGGAGGCTTCCTACCTCTTGCTGCAGACCTCGCTCCCCATCGGTGAGATAGCTGAACGCCTGCACTTCTCGGAAACCGCCTCGTTCACCCGTTTCTTCACGAGGATGAAGGGCACGAGTCCCCGGGAGTATCGGAAGGGGAGGTAAGGGACGGCTGTCCCGCATCGCAGTGCTCCGTGTCGGCGTCCGTGTGCAGGGTCGGCATTTGCACGGTGTCGGCATTCCGGCAGTTTTGCTTTCAAAATGTCAGTTATTGCACACTCCGGAAAAGGACGAAAAAGGGCCCTTTTCGCGTCGTTTTTGCCAAAGGGACGCGAACCTGCGTCCAGAAGTTCACGACGTGTTGGGCAACACGTCGTGAGTCGTTGGGGGGCGCGACGGGGTGTGACCGGCGAAGCTCCGCGCCGGAAAAGTGTGCAAAAAACGGCAAAAACCACCCCTTTTGCTATGTCGGGCTGTCAAACTCGGCTTGTGAAACGATAACGATTGATTTGTAAGGCGCTGATATACAACGTCAAGCTGATTTTAGCCACTCTTTTCCCTCGGAGGCAGGAAAGCACGTCCGGAGGCAAAAAATTCGATTTGCGGGCAATTGAACGAAAACAGTGTGTAAGCAAAACAGCCTTTTCAGCGACATTTTGAAATTTACATAAGCCATTACATGGTAATTCTTCGCTTCGTTCAGACGCAGGCGGAGCGTGTTTTATGTTTTTTTTTTAACATATAATTGCCATGTAATGGTTCATGTAATTATCATAAATTAACGTGAGTTCGGCGAAACCTAAAGGACATATATTTTATGGTAATTAATGGGTTATTGATGGTAATTATATGTTAAAGATTTGCGCTTAGAAGGGGCTTTTATTGCTATTTCTTAGTCATAAGGTCAAGAAACTTGCAGAATTCATCCGACATAAAAAAAATTTCAGTAACTTTGTCCTCGGTGAGCATGACGATAATTGTTTGCACTGCTTTAGTAGTTTGAGCACTATAAAGGTACAACTTTTTCGCTCTAATCACCATACTATTATATTTCGTCGAACTCACGTTATTTATGTGGGGAAGGATGTTAGCGAAACAAAGGAACAAGGAGATGTTGTTCTTGGTCAAGGCAATATCACCTTAAAAGCAAATAAGGTGATTATCCGTAATTCCACTAAAGTGCCATTAGGGACAAAACTTAAAATCGGGAATTAAATTTAGTTCATACAACAAGATACAATAATGAAGCCGTTCAGATTTATTCTTATTATATTCGCAGTTTTCGTAACTGTAATTGCTAAGGGGCAACTGTTCAAGCCACTCGGGTTAGGGATAGAAACGCCAAAAGAAATGGTTGCTGACTATTACCAACCACAAATGCACGTAGAAGGAGACATTCTATATGTATGTACCAGACAAGGTCTTTACTCCAAAGATTTATCTGATTCCAATAGTATTTGGCAGTTCGTAGGGTTTGAAGGTATCTCTCTTCAAGACTATGCCCGAAATGGTGACGACATGCTGGCCTTGCGCCATCGGTATTACAACAACAACAACTGTGACGAAATACTGTTCTTATCACATGATGAAGGAAAAACACATGAAGATATTACTCCGGAGTCTTTTAAGACAAGGAACAATACTCACTATATATATACATTCCTGACCCTTGAACAGCATCCTACTGACCCCAGTACACTGCTCACCTCATTTGACATGTTCCAAACCGCCGATTTTGGCAAGACCTGGCATAAACTAACAAATATGACTCCTGAATACATGGGCTATCATCCCCTGAATCCTGATATTATCTACGAAGCCGGCGGCGGAGAGCATACTGACGATCAAACCGACTTCAGGATAAGCTCTGATGGCGGACAAACATGGCAAAATAAAACGGGATGTTTTCCGAAGTACAACAATGTTTATCGAGTAGCATTTCATCCAACTGACCCCAATAGATGGATAGCCGGAGGATGGGGGATGGCTTATTCAACCAGCGATGGCGGACAAACATGGAATTCACAATATCTGGGCTATGGCACATACGGCAATTATGATTACGTTTGCCCTTGGCGTTATGCCATTTATGATAATGATAATGCCAGTTTCGTATATATGGCAGGAGGTTCACATGATGGCTACATGAAACTTATGTGTTCTACGGATGGTGGCATCACATGGAACAGACCATATATGGAGCCCATAAAGACAACCCCGTATGACTTTGTGTTTGACATGAAACAATGGAGGGACAAACTGCTGGTTTACTCCCAGTCTGATGTCTATGAAATCTCGAAGGCTGAACTGATTGGGCTAACGACATCAGTCACCTCCATTGAAGGCAAGACGATTACGATAAGTGAAATTCAAAATAATGCTCCTATCTATAATCTCAGCGGCAGGAAAATGGTGAATGGTAAATCTCATGGCATCTACATCATAAACGGAAAGAAAATGATCAAGGAATTCAAAAAGTGACTTTCACTTTCTTTTCGGGGCTGTGTCAGAACGAATGGCACAGCCCCCTTTTTTGCTTTAACCACGAACCAGCACGAATTACACGAATTATTCAACTGCTGTTTGTCAGCTGATTATAAATTCGTGTAATTCGTGCAATTCGTGGTTTGGAAACTTCTTCATTGTTTTGACACATCCTCTTTTACGCTCGGAAATACTCGAATAAATTTGGTATTTCTCGCGCTTCTTTGTACCTTTGCACGCGGAAATGGAACAGACGTATCAGGAAATAAGAGAACAGCTGGCCCGTCGCATCCTCGTCATGGACGGAGCAATGGGCACCAGGATTCAGGCTTTCGGGCTGCCGGCAGAGAGTTTCCACAAGGGGCGGTTCCGGGACTGGCGCGTATCGCTCGTGGGCAACAACGACGTGCTCTGCCTCACCGCGCCAGAGGTCATCAAGCAGATTCACCGCCTCTACATCAGGGCCGGAGCCGACATCATCGCCACCAACACCTTCTCCTCCAACCGCATCAGCCAGCAGGAGTACTTCTGCCAGGACGTGGCACGAGACATGGCCCGCGAGGGTGCACGCCTTGCCAGGCAAGTGGCCGACGAAGCCTCCCTCCTCGGGGGGAGGTCTGGAGGGAGGCCCTACGTTGCAGGCTCTATGGGCCCTACGTCGAAGTCGCTGACCCTGGCGTCCGACTTGTCGGGACCGGCAGGCCGTCCGCTCACCTTCGACGACATGGCGCTGGCCTACGAGGAACAGGCGGAAGCCCTCCTGGAGGGCGGTGCCGACCTGCTGCTCCTGGAAACCTGCTACGATGCACTCAACACGAAGGCCGCACTCTATGCCATCCAGAAGCTGAACGAGCGGCTCAACCGTCAAATCCCGGTCATGGTATCCGTCACCGTGGGCGACCGCAGCGGACGCACCCTGACGGGGCAGACGCTCGAAGCCTTCTACGTCAGCATCAGCCACTATCCCTACCTCGTCAGCTTCGGCCTGAACTGCTCCTTCGGCGTGACGGACCTCCGCGCTTTCGTCGAGAGGCTCTCGGCCACCGTGCCGCTGCCCATATCCATCTACCCCAACGCCGGCCTGCCTAACCAGATGGGCGAGTACGAGGAGCTGCCCGACTACACAGCCGGCCATCTCCGCGAAATGGCGGAAGCCGGACTCATCAACATGGCCGGTGGCTGCTGCGGTACCGACGAGCACCACATCCAAGCCATCTCAAAGGCCCTGCAAGGCATCGCTCCCCGAGTGGTGCCCGGAAGCGACCGGAAGCTGCGCGTGTCGGGACTGGAGGCCGTCCTCATCGACCGCGAGACGCAGAACTTCACCAACGTGGGGGAACGCACCAACGTGGCCGGCTCGCGCAAGTTCGCACGCCTCATCGCCGAAAAGAAGTACGACGAGGCCCTCAGCGTAGCGCGACAGCAGATAGAGGGCGGCGCAACCGTCATCGACATCAACATGGACGATGCCATGCTGGACAGCCGCCTCGAGATGCTGACCTTCTGCCAGCACATAGGCAGCAACCCTGCCGTAGGGCGCGCAGCACTGATGATAGACAGCAGCGACTGGCCAACCGTACTGGCCGGACTGAAGAACGCACAAGGCAAGTGCATCGTCAACTCCATCAGCCTGAAGGCAGGCGAGCAGGACTTCCTCCTGAAGGCACGCGAGCTGCGCCGGCTGGGAGCCGCAGTCGTCGTCATGGCCTTCGACGAAGAAGGACAGGCCACCACCTACGAGCGCAAGACAAGCATCGCGCAGCGAGCCTACACCCTGCTCACCTCCATTGGCTTCCCGCCCGAGGACATCATCTTCGACGTCAACATCCTCTCCGTCGGCACCGGCATCAGGGAACATCAAGCCTACGCCGTCGATTTCATACGCGCCGTAGCCTGGATAAAGCAAAACCTGCCCCTGGCCAAGACGAGCGGCGGCGTGAGCAACCTCTCCTTCGCCTTCCGGGGCAACAACCGACTCAGGGAAGCCATGCACTCCGTCTTCCTCTACCACGCCATACGCGCCGGACTCGACATGGCAATCGTCAATCCATCGATGCTGCAAATCTACGATGAAATTGACCAAGGACTGCGCCAGGCCGTGGAAGACGTCGTCCTCAACACCGACGACGAAGCAACCGACAGGCTCCTGAACCTGAAGCCGGACCCTGACCAGGCTCCGCTTAATGGGAAAGATTCCTCCCCCGTTAAATCCGAGAGGGACTTACCCGTCGAACAGCGCCTCGCCGATGCCCTGAAGAAAGGCGATGGCAATCACCTCGCCAACGACATACCCGAAGCACTTGCCAAGTACGGACAGCCCATCAGCGTCATCGAAGGACCACTCATGCAAGCCATGGAACACATCGGACAACTGTTCGGGCAGGGCAAGATGTTCCTGCCGCAAGTGGTCCGCTCGGCACAGGTGATGAAGGATGCGGTGGCGATTCTCACGGCACAGGATTCCTCCACCTTCAAGGGGGAATCCGAGGGAGTCCGGCCCCGTATAGTGCTCGCCACAGCCAACGGCGACGTACACGACATCGGCAAGAACATCGTCGGCATCGTCCTTGCCTGCAACGGCTTCGAAGTCATCGACCTCGGCGTCATGGTGCCGTGCGAGACCATACTGGAAGCAACCCTGCAGCACCAGCCCGTCATGGTCGGCATAAGTGGCCTGATCACGCCTTCCCTGAAGGAAATGGAGAGGCTCTGCGAGACCTTCCAAAGGGAAGGACTGCAGGTGCCCATCCTCGTAGGCGGTGCAACGACATCGGCCACACACACCGCCGTCAAGCTCGCTCCGCTCTACGACGGCCTCGTCATCTATGGCGGCGATGCCTCGCAGACCTCCGTCCTTGCCAAGCGCCTGACGTCGGACGCTCCAAGCCTCACCGCCAAGCTAAAGGCCGAACAGGAAGAAATACGCAATGCATGGAACGAACACCATGCACCTCTCACTCCCTACGGAGAAGCAAACAGGCAAGCTGAAAAAATCATAATGCCAAGGGATGAGAAGGTCACTGCCCGGCCATCAACGGCCAGTGGTCAATCCTCAATGTTCAATGTTCAATGTTCAGCCCTGCTTCCTCTCATCGACTGGCGCATGTACCTGCTCTTCTGGGGCTTCAAGGGCGAGACGCTGCGCCAGCTTCTGGTCAACCCCGAGGCAGAGCGGACGCTGCGCGAAGGCAAGGCATACCTCGAAGAAGCCATCCGCCAGGACAAGATTCAGGTGCAGGTACTCTACAGGGAAGAGTCGGCCATAAGGCGCGGCAACGACATCGTGCTCACTGCCGACGGACAGACGCTGCCCATGCTGCGAAGCCAGAGCGCCACATACCGCTATCGCTGCCTGGCCGACTACTTCGACGAGCAGACACCCTCACGCGTCGGGCTCTTCCTGGTCACGGCAAGTCCCAGCCAGGAACCGACAGACGAAACCGAGCGCCTCATGACCCACGCCCTCTGTGCTCGCCTGGCAGAAGCCGGTGCCCAGTGGCTTGAGGAAAAGGTGAAAAGGTTAAAAGGTGAAAAGGTGAAAAATGGAAACAGGCATGAATCTAACGCTTCAACTTTTCAACTTTTCAACTTTTCAACTTTGAGAGTCGCCTTCGGCTACGCATCCTGTCCCGACCACTCCCTGAAGCGCATCGTCTTCGACCGTCTGGAAGCAGAGAAGAGGATGAACGTCACCCTGACCGACCACTACAGCATCCAGCCCTCCACTTCCGTCTGCGGCCTCCTCATCTTCCACCCCGAAGCCCGTTACTTCCCCGTGGGCCGCATCGACCGTGACCAGCTCCGCGACTACTGCCGCCGCCGAGGTATCACAGAGGACGAAGGCGAACAGCTGCTCTCGAAGTTCATCGTTTAGA
>CACWTR010000052.1 GCA_902763865.1 uncultured Bacteroidales bacterium
TTCAAACCCTTCCCCGGCACGCATTGCAACGCCCAGATGAACGAGAAGATGCTCCATCAGTTTGCGGAGCCGGACGCAGCCTCGATGGACCTTCTCCGCGCTGCAATGGAGCGTCTGAAGCTCTCTGCCCGAGCCTACAGCCGCATCCTGAAGGTAGCCCGCACCATTGCCGACCTCGCCGGAAGCGAGAAGATAGACTCCATGCACATCGCCGAGGCCATCGGATATCGCAACCTGGACCGTGGCGATTGGGCGGAGAGAGGAATATAGTTGTGAATTGGGACCTATATAATATAAGGTATAGGGAAGGGGGACCTTGTCTGATATGAAAAAGAAACGACGATGAAGAATGTAGCATTAGTCTTATCAAGTGGCGGTGCCCGAGGACTTGCCCACATCGGGGCCATTGAAGAACTGGAAAGGCAGGGCTATAGCATCCGCAGTATTGCAGGCTGCTCGATGGGAGCCTTGGTGGGAGGTATGTACGCAGCCGGCAGACTGGCGGAGTTCAAGGAATGGATGCAAACCATTGACCGCCGCAAGATGCTCTCGCTGATAGACCTTTCGCTGAGCATCAACCATCTGGTAAAGGGTGACCGGGTGATAGACGCGCTGAAGGAAATTGTGCCCGACGTGAACATTGAAGACCTGCCCATCGAGTATCAGGCCGTGGCCACCGACTGGCAGAACGGGCGTGAGGTAGTGTTCGCCAAGGGCAGTCTCTACGAGGCCATCCGTGCCTCCATCTCCCTTCCCCTGTTCTTCAGCCCCGTGCGTCGCGAAGGCATGATTCTGGTGGATGGAGGAGTGCTGAACCCTCTGCCGTTGAAGCAGGGCAGCAAGATGGCCGGCAACATGTTGGTGACCGTGAACGTCAGCGGTTCCTACTTGGGCAGCGACCCAAAGGTCAGGCAGCTCCTCGAGGCCCGGCGCAAGCGCAGCCGTTCTCTGCCGATGAACATACTGGCATCGCTGATACCGGAGGGATTGGACGTGAACTATTTCAGCATGACCCAGCGTATGTGCTCCCTGATGATTCAGCAGAACGCAGCACTCAGTATCCAGCTTTACAAGCCCGATGTCGTTGTAGATATACCCATGAACCGTTTTGGCAGTTTCGACTATGACCGCGTTGACAAAATTTCTTCTTTCGGACGCGCCAAGATGCGGAGAGCCTTGCAGATGATGTGAGATTTGGACGGCTCTCTTTATCATAAGAATCATCAGAAATGGGACGCTATCGAAAAAAACAGGTATAAAGTTTTGTGGTTTGCATATTTATACGTACCTTTGCAGCCCAAACTAACTTAAAAACGACAACTAACAACTATTCATACACATATTATATTTTGTATATAAGAGAATTACCCCCCCCATTTTCAGATAGCGGGTATTTAGACAGAGTCCCCTGTCCGGAATCCACAAACAGCCTTGCTTCCTTGGAGTCTATCCAAGGGAGCAGGGCTGTTTGTGTCTGATGCCCATTGAAGCATTTCTCCAAAAACTTATTATATTTCAACTAACACAATTATCAACTTAAACACAATCAAATGAAGAAAATCAAATTTTTCTTGGCCGCCTTCGCGGCCATGTTCGGTCTGGGCATGCAAGCTCAGACATGGACGGGCAACCCCGTTGCAGAGGGGTCCTTCTACCTCTACAACGTCGGGCAAAGCAAATGGATTTCCAGCGGCAACAGCTGGGGCACGCAGGCATCATTGTTAGATGCTGGTGGATTCTATGTTGTTATGGAAGCAGAAACCGGTAATACAGGCAAGTATGCGATTAAAGTTCCAGAAACACGGACCAACAATAAAGCAGACGGACCTGGTTATCTCGGAGCAAATGGGTTCATGGACGGCGAAAGCGCTGCGTACTATACATTTGAGCAAGCAACGCGCATAGACGGTGTTACCGCCTATTACATTAAGAATGGCGACAACAACCTGACATATTCCGGCTCAGGGACCAGCGTAGTATTCAACACTGAGACAGGCGACAACGCACAGTGGGTACTTGTTACGAAAGATGATCGTCTGGCTGCTATGGCCAGTGCAGATGAGGACCATCCCGTAGATGCAACATTCCTTTTGCAGAATCCAGAGTTTGGCCGGTACAAATTACCTGCATACGATGCTGCTTGGACATGGACCTTTCCAAATGGAACAAACAAAAATAATGCCGGAGATAACTCCAACTTCTGCGTTGAATGTTATGGTAAACCTTTTGACTTTTCTCAGACAAATGCTAATGTTCCTAATGGCTACTATGCAGTGAGAGGACAAGCATTCTATCGGCAGGACGGTAGTAATAATTCGGATTTGCCCTACTTCTATTTGGGTGATTCCAGTGTTAAGGTAACATTTCCTGTCAGAAGTGGAAGCGAAAATAGTATGACTAATGCTTCTAATTCATTTACTGCTGGAACCTATCTAACAGAGTGGAGTACTAAATATACATGTTCGGACAAGACTCTTAAGGTCGGTGCTCACCTGGATAATAATACGGCACTTTGGTGTATTTGGGACAATATCCAAATACAATACTATGGTCCGCTTGATTTGTCGGAATATGAGACAGCTCTGTCAAATGCCGTTGCTGCTGCCGAGGCATACGAGGACCAGCTGCCCGATGCTGTCTATGCAAATATCGCTTCTTCAATAACAGCAAACAACAAAACCTACGACAATGAAGATGACTATACCACAGCTATTCAGGCCATCAACAATGCTGTCAGCACATACGCAACGGATGCCATCATAGCAGACTACGCTCGCTACAACAGCATCAAGACTGCCGCTTTAGCCATCTCTGATGACGTGGATACCGCTGCTGCAGATACAGAGGTAGAGGCTGCCACTACAACTGCCGCCATCGATGCAGCTATTGTTACGCTCCGCTCTGCATTTACAACCTACTTGGCAGGTGCTGGCATTACTGATAGTCAAGTTGACATCACAGCTACCTTGATTGATAATGCAGCTCCTTATACTAACGGAGACTATTGGACTCTGTCAAAAACTCCTACTTATGATTCAGGTAATCAGTGTGCCGAGTACTGGAATGTAGGAGGTGCTTCTATCCACCAGACCATTGAAGTTGAACTACCCATGGGCTATTACAAACTGACAGGTAAGGCATTTACCCGCACAAACATGACTGCCACGCTGGAAGCTGGTGATGCTTCAATGAACATTGTCACCATTGGCTCTAGTGAAGTTAATGGTCGCGGTGCTGCCAAAACATACTTTGACAATGGTACCTTTGACAACGAACTGTCCTTCCAACTGGAGTCTGCAACCTCTGGGCTTGTCATTGGTTTGACTGCCGACAACACGACTGGTGATCACTGGATGGTCTGGCGTAGTTTCAAGCTCGAATATCTCGGCACAAATCCCGTTTCGCAGTACTCATCTGCCTATGCCACAGCCTTGGCCGATGCTAAAGCTGTTCGTGACAATGCTGAATACGTTAATGTTACAGGTACAGAAAGAACAGCACTTCAAAATGCCATTGCTGCATCTCCAAGCACAGTAGCAGAATATCAAGCTGCAATTGAAGCTCTGAATACAACATCTGCCGCACTTATCGCAGCTGCTCCTGCTTACAACGCATATGTAACTTATCGTGCTGAGACTGTTACCCTTTTCGGTGAAACGCTTGCTGCAACAGTTGCAGCTCCCACTACTGCTGCCGAGGCTACCGACGCTGTTCATAACCTGAACATCGCTCAGTACAACAAGGTGCATGCCGACTATACATACAGCCTCAACGGACTGATTGGTGACTTCGGCTCTTGGACAGGAACTGCTACTGTAGCAGGTGAAGCAAAAACGCCCAACTTCCTTGATGTCGAGCACTGGAGTGGCATCCAACATGCTTACTACGAGCAGGCTGCTGAAGGTTGGAACAGCAATAGCGGCTGGACAATTCAATATCAGAAGACTTGCACATTGCCCGCAGGTGACTACGTCCTCAAAGTTGCAGCTCGCTCTTCGGCAAATACAACCAGCAGCATAAGTTGTACTGCTACGGCAACTGTGATTTCTCTTCCAAACGTAGGCGGTACTCCTAACCGTGGCATCAACACGAATGGTGAAGCCAGCTGGAGCGATGATGACACTTTCGCAAACGGCAATCGCACCAACACCTCTCCTTCTGTTGGTGGCGTAGGAACAGGTTGGCAGTGGCGCTTCCTCCCCTTCACGCTTTCCGAACAAGGGGAAGTCACGATGACATTCTACGCCGAAGCCTCTTCTGTACACCAATGGATGTCCATTGCAGACGGCGAACTGCTCTCTGCCAACGATGTGGCTACTGCCGTGGCTTACAACGAAACTGCTACCAACACCATTAATGATGTCCTCGTTGCCAATGTGACCATCAGCCGCAACATCAAGGAAGGTTTCAACACAGTCTGCCTACCCTTCGAACTTACCGCAAATCAGGTAACAAAAGCTTTCGGTACAGGTTCTGAAGTTTATGCCTACAGCGAAGCAAGCGATGATGCAAACTCGGCAACGATTAACTTCAACAGGAACGACGGTTCTATCTCCGCCAACACTCCTGTTCTGGTGAAGGCTACTGTTGAGAGCACAGAACAGGTATTCAATGGCGTGCAGATTGTTGCTTCCGGCGAGGCCAAGGTTGCCGGCACGAACTTCGACTTTGTCGGCACATACGCTCCCATAACCGTAGCAGAGGGCGACTACTTCATCGGTAACGGCGCACTCTACAAGAGCGCAGGCAGCACCGACATGAAAGCCTTCCGTGCATACATCCACGCCAAGACCGATGCTTCCGTCAGGTTGTTCATTGATGATGTTGAGACGGGTATCGAGGCCATCAACGGCGTTGAGGCTGAGAATGGCGCCATCTACAACATTGCCGGTCAGCGCCTGGGCAAGATGCAGAAGGGCATTAACATAGTGAATGGAAAAAAGATTATCAAGTAACTTTGAAACTATAAAATTATGAAAAAGACATATATCAATCCCGAAATAGTTGTGGTTCCCTTTGCTGCCACGCAGCCTATAGCAGCAAGCATTACGTCAATTGGCGGCAACTCCGAGCTCCTACTGGGCGACGGCGACATTCCCGTTTCAGCCGATATCAAGCCCCTGGACTTCAACAACGATATCTGGAACAACGAGTGGTAAAAAAGCCTGACTGCCTGCATTAGCAGCAGTCAAGGAACAGGAAGGGGCTGTGTCAAAGTGAATGACACAGCCCCCTTTTTTGCTTTAACCACGAATTGCACGAATTACACGAATTTCAAGTTTCGGGAGTTAAAGAAGTTAAAGAAGTTAAAGGACGATACCACTGGGATGTGGTGAACTTTCAGCCTGGAATCGGACTGCAAAACTATTGTCCTTTAACTTCCCCTTATCGTAAATTATTTGTCCTTTAGCTTTCGTCGAATTTACGTTAGTTAACCAACTGCCAGCAGTTGGTAACCATTAGTGTGATTCGTGGTTTGAAAACATCTTCATTGTTTTTTTGCTGCACGAAGGGCGTAGAAATGAGCGGAATCGAGCAAAAAACGTCAGAGAAGCAAAAGTTTTTTCACATTTCACTTTTCTCTTTTTACTTTTTGTCGTACCTTTGCGCCGCCATTACGTGTTAGTGGCACATTTCAAACCTATATTAAAAGTTTAATTAAAATTATGGCAACAAAAATCAGATTGCAGCGTCACGGTCGTAAGGGCTATGCTTTCTACAGCATCGTGATAGCTGATGTAAGAGCACCGCGAGACGGTAAGTTTACAGAGAAGATTGGTACGTACAATCCGAACACCAATCCGGCCACTGTAGATTTGAAATTCGACCGTGCCCTGTACTGGGTAGAGGTAGGCGCACAGCCCACCGACACGGTTCGCAACATTCTTTCGCGCGAGGGTGTGTATCTCATGAAGCACCTCCGTGGCGGCGTGAAGAAGGGCGCTTTCGACGAGGCAGCATGCCAGGCACGTTTCGATGCATGGAAGGCTGACAAGCAGAAGGGCCTGAGCCAAGTAGCTGCCAAGGAAGAGGCTGAGAAGAAGGCCGCAGCAGCAGAGAGAATGAAGGCTGAGAAGAAGGTGAGCGAAGAGATTGCGAAGAAAGTAGCAGAGAAGAAGGCTGCCGAGGCACTTGCCAAGGCTGAGGCTGAAGCTGCAGCCAAGGCTGCAGAAGCTGCCGAGGAAGCTGCTCCCACAGAGGCCGAAACAACAGAAGCTCCCGCAGAGGCTTAAAAACATCAATCACAAACCATTATTTCAATTAGACTTTTTCCAAAACCAACCAAACAGCGAAGGGCGTTGCCGTGAGGCAATGCCCTTCTATATTTTTGGGGAAGTTAGAGGGAAGTTAAGGGAAGTTAAGGGAAGTTAGGGGAAGTTAGGGGACAATACAATTTGGATGCGGAATGATTTTCTGCCATGAACTTAGGTGAAAACGTTTTCTTGTCGTTATTTAAGATGGCGAGTTGTCGCTATTTGCAGGAAAAGTTGTAACATCCAAGTTTTAACCGTGTTCAATTCGACACGTTTAGGACAGAGGCTGGACTGAACCGTTTTGTCATGACTCCCTCAAAGTGGGTGGAAAACACGGGGGCCATTGGTGTTACAGCCAAAGCTATTGTCCGTTTAACGGAAGGCGGGTAGCTCGTCGCGGGTGACGACGCAGTCCTGGCCGAGGGCATCGGTCCAGTAGTCGATGTCGGCATTCTGGTGGTCGGTGCTCTTGTAGGCATCGGAGCCGGGCTGCGAGGTGCGGTCGTAGTCGTACCAGGGGATGAGGAAGCTCCAGTACTGCCCGTCGGCCCACAGCTCCGAGACTTTCGGTATGCTTCCGAATTCGCTGATGGCATAGAGCTTGCCGGGGAAGTTCTCCTGGAAGAAGTCGTACCAGCGGTGCATGGTGCTGAGGTCCTGATTGTAGAAGTCGTAGGCGACGATGTCAACGTACTCGTCGCCGGGGTACCAGCGTTTGGAGTCGCCGGAGTTGAAGACCCAGATGAGGTTGGTCAGTCCGTGGTAGTTGACCATGCGGTCATACATGACGCGCCAGAGCTGTACGAAGGCTTCGGGTCCGTCGATGCCCCACCAGAACCATGCTTTGTGCCATCCAGTGCCGGGGTTGGCTTCGGTCCAGTTGCCCTGGGCTTCGTGGAGCGGTCTCCACAGGACGGGCACCTTGGCTGTCTTCATGGGCTTGAGCCATTTTGCCACTTGGTCGATGCGGCTGATGATGGTCCTGTACTCCTCGGTGTCGGGCGAGAAGATGGCCGACGGGCGGAAGCTGGTCTGTGCGTCCTCGCTGCCGGGGGTGCAGGTGTAGTCGGTGCCGTTGTTGGCCAGCATGTTCCAGTGCCACATGGCGGACATGATGCCTCCCTTGTTCACCCAGTTGCGCCAGAGGGTGGTGCTGCTGTAGTTGATCCAGCTGCCGGAGGCGGAATAGATGTCGTGGATGAAGTCGATGGTGTTGATGGCGGGGTACTTGCCGGTGTGCTGGAAGACCCAGTCGGCCTCGCTGGTGTTGTAGTTGACACAGGCGTGGGTACCCGTCAGGATTTTCTTCCCGACGTTTTCCTCGAGGTAGGAGAGCAGGTTGCGTGCTTCCTGCGAGCGGTGGGCCCACTTGGGGACCTCTTCGAAGGTGATGCTGTCTATGCCTTGCACGTCGAGGCGGAGAGCGGTGCCGTCGGCTTTATGGACTACGATGTTCTGTACTTGTGCCCGCGCCGGTACGAAGGCCAGGGCTGCGAGCAGGATAAGGATGTTCTTCATGTGTGTCTGACGGTTGTTGGATTGCGGTGTTTCGCGGTTTTCACCTTGCAAAGTTACGATTTTGCTGCCATTCCTGCAAGTCCTGCACAGCTTTTTCGTTATATCCGGGGCAAAAAGCCTCATCGACGCGACGGAAAACTATTTTCATGACGTGAAAATTAATTTTCAAACCGTGAAAATATATTTTCATGACGTGAAAATTGATTTTCAAAGTTTGAAAATAACTTTTTGACGCGTCGAGAGGAGTTTTATGACGCGTTGCGACGGTTTTCGGAAAGAGGGATTGGGGGGTTACTTGTAGGCATTCAGCACTTCGACGACGCGGTGCACCTCGCTTTCCGTCATGACGGGCGACATGGGAAGCGAGAGGATTTCGCGGTGGATGAGCTCGCTCAGTGGGAAGCTGAGGCTGTTCCATTCGCTGTAGGCTTGCTGCCGGTGGGGCGGGATGGGATAGTGCACGACGGTCTCGATGCCGGCTTCGGAGAGGTACTGTCGCAGGCGGTCGCGCTCCGGCGTGCGGATGGGATAGACGTGCCAGACGTTCTCGCTTGGGTCGGCGGGCAGCTGCGGGAGGGTGACGAGCGGGTTGGAGATGCTGCGGCTGTAGGTCCGTGCCACGTGGCGGCGGGCCTCGTTGTCGGCATCCAGGCGCCCGAGCTTGAGGCAGAGCACGGCTGCCTGTATCTCGTCCATGCGGCTGTTCATGCCCTTCATGCTGTTGACGTACTTCTTGCTGCTGCCATAGTTGGCCATCGCACGGATGCATTCGGCCAGGGCCTCATCGTCGGTGGTGACGCATCCAGCATCGCCCAGGGCGCCGAGGTTCTTGCCGGGATAGAAGCTGATGCCTGCCGCGTCGCAGAGGTGTCCGGCCCTGATGCCGCGGTAGGCTGCACCGTGTGCCTGTGCCACGTCCTCGACGACCTTCAGGCCGTGCCTGGCAGCAATGGCGTTGATAGGCTGCATGTCGCAGACACGTCCGTAGAGGTGCACCACCATGATGGCACGGGTGCGCTCCGTGATGAGCCCCTCGATGCCGTCGGGATTGATGAGGTAGTCGTCCAGCCGCGGTTCGCAGAGCACGGGCTTCAGTCCGGCGCGACTGACGGCCAGTATGCTGGCGATGTAGGTGTTGGAGGGTACGATGACTTCGGCATCGTCGCCCCAGCCCAGCATCTGCCTGTAGGAGAGCAGTATCATCGTCAGCGCGTCCAGTCCGTTGCCCGTCGGCACGCAGTAGCGGGCGCCGCAGTAGCGGGCAAAGGCTTCGCTGAAGCGTGCGTTCTCCCGGCCCAGCAGGTACCATCCGCCCTGAATCACGCGCGTGACCTCTGCCGTCAGCTCTGGCTCGAAAGAGGCATTCACGCGCTGCAGGTCGAGGTAGGGGACGGGGGAAAGAGGGGCAAGGGGCAAGGGGCAAGGGGCAAGAGAATTGCCTGGCGCACCAGAATGCTCAATGTAATCTCTTGCCCCTTGCTCCTCGCTCCTTGCCCCTTGCTCCTTTACATCCACCTCGTACATGTCGTAGCAGACGGCCCTGCCGCCGAAGCCTTCCTTCTGGTGGATAAGCCCCTCGTTCAGCACGCGGCCTCCGTCCTCATTCGACGTGCCGAGGTCGAAATAGTCGAACTGGCTGTAGTGCTCTTCGATGAGGTAGCGGAACAACAGGTCCAGCGCTCCGAAGGCACGGCCTTCCTCGCCGCTGGCAATGTACTGCACGTGGGCCACCTTCCTGCACTCGAAGATGACCGCACCCGCCACGATGCGCTTCTCGCGGCGGACAAGGTGGAGCCGTATGTTCCTGGGGAAGCTGCCCATGAGCCGCGACATTTCCTCCAGCGTATGGGTGGGGCGTGCACCGTGATACTTCATCAGCACGTCCTCCAGGAGCGTCCAGAACTCGCGGAGCGTCGCGGTGTCGCCTTCCACCATGCGGTCAACGTAGAAGCCATGCTCCACGGCCTTCTTCGCCTGCCGGATGCGGAGGGTGGACATCTTCATCGGGTTGTGCAGCGGGACGCAAGTGCTCACGAGCCGCCGCGACAGGCGGGCCCCGACACGGAAGAGGGCATAGAGGTCCTCGCCCGACGGAGTACTACTATATATATAAGGTATAGGCTTGTAGAACACGCGCTCTGCCTGCATCATGTCGCGACAGTAGGCAAGGATGGCCTCCATCATGTCCATCATCTCCTTCTGCGTCACGTCCGGCAGCACGACCAGTCCGCCGTAGGTCAGGCCCTGGTGCGACCAGACGGTGCGCCGCTCCCCGTCCCAGTTGGCAGGGAAGAGGGCCATGAGGTCCCTCGTCGTCAGCTTCCTCTCCTGAAGGTCATCGTCGGGCGAAAGGTCGGCACAGACCAGGAGGGAACAGTCCTGGAAACGGTCTGAATGATAGTCCATAAAGTCGCGACGGAGCAGGAAAGTGCCGTTCTTCGACGCCTCGACAAAGGCGTCCCAAACCTCCTTGCGGTTGACGGAATAGGGTATGATGGTCATCAGGAAAGATTCAATTTAACAATTTCACGGTTTGATTCATGGTCAATGCTCAATGACCAATGCCTTGAATTCCTCGTAGTCGTGGATGTAGTCCTCGCTCCTGTACTCCTCCGAGGCCAGACTGATGCAGGCGGCATCCGGCGTGAAGCGCGTCAGGCGGCACCACACCAAGGGCGGGATATACACCCCTAGGCTTGGGTCGTCCATGTGGAGCACCACCTTGCTGCACCCGTCGTCAACCTCTATGTCGAAGCTGCCGCCGATGGGGAACAGCACCATCCGGCACGTGCGGTGGGCATGGTCGCCGCGCTGGTTGCCGTCGCGTATGCCGTAGGTCCAGAAGACGCGTCGGACAGGAAAAGGAATATGCCGCTCGGCCTCTCCGAAGGCCAGGCTGCCACGCTCGTCGGAGATTCTCGGAAGCTGCACCATAAAGCATCCTTTCGGAAGCAAAGATGTTGTGTTAAGGCTCATTTCGCATTAATTTCTGCACAAAGTTACAAAAAAAACCTGAAATGCTTGCGAGGTTCACAAAAAAACTCTACCTTTGCATCCGCAATTGAGACTGAAAGAGTCAAAAGCTCAGGCTTCGGAGGAAGCCGCACCTCAATCTCAATGACTGGAAGGAAGTTTGGGTGAGTGGCTGAAACCACCAGTTTGCTAAACTGACGTACGGGTTTACCGTACCGGGGGTTCGAATCCCCCAGCTTCCGCAAAGAAACAAACGGCGCTTTCGTCTAGCGGCTAGGACACATGCCTCTCACGCATGGAACACGGGTTCGATTCCCGTAGGCGCTACAACTCGGCTGACCGAGGAGAACAGGAGCGAGACATCAACAACCGATGCCCCGCTCTTTTTCTTTTCCCAACACGCATCAGGCGTCCGCTTTTTCAACAATAGCACAAAACTTTAACCCCATAGCTTTATTCTTTCATCTATTTTTCGTATCTTTGTGCTATCAAACCTTAGATGCCTAATCCAAAACAAGAAACAAGGAAGCACATGCAGAACCCAAGTCCCCTGCCCTCGCTCATACAAAGCCAGGCAAAAAAATATGCTGACCGCGCTGCCATGCTCTATCGCGACGACCAGCAGCAGACATGGAAGGAAATATCCTGGAACAGCTATGCAGAAACCGTCAGCCGAGTCTCGGCATCACTGCTGGAACTGGGCGTAGGCATACAGGAAAACATAGCCGTCTTCTCGCAGAACATGCCCGAATGCATGTACGTCGATTTCGGCGCCTACGGCATCCGCGCCGTCACCATACCCTTCTATGCCACATCCAGCGAAATGCAAGTCAAGTACATGGTCAGCGACGCCAAGATACACTACATCTTCGTCGGCGAACAGTACCAGTACGACACCGCCTACCGCGTCCTCAAGATAGAGCACTCCATGCGCCGCCTCATCATCTTCGACCACGCCGTACGCAAAGACCCGCAGGACATGGTCAGCCTCTACTTCGACGAGTTCCTCGCCCTCTCCGACGGAAAAGACCACAGCAAAGAGATAGCACAGCTCACAGCCGAGTCCGACGAGGACGACCTGGCCAACATCCTATACACCAGCGGCACGACAGGCATAAGCAAAGGCGTAATGCTCACACACCGCATGTACAACGCCGCCTTCCGCGGACACATCGGAGCCCTGCCACTATCCGACCGCGACCTCATCATGAACTTCCTGCCCTTCACACACGTCTTCGAGCGCGGATGGTCGTACCTCTGCATCAAGACAGGATGCACACTTGCCGTCAACCGACGGCCACAGAACATCCTGCAAAGCCTGCGCGAAGTGCACCCCACCTGCATGTGCGCCGTACCACGCTTCTGGGAAAAAGTCTATGCCGGAGTGCAGGAAAAGATAAACACCTCGTCGCCCATACAGCGACGCATGCTCGAGGACGCACTCCGCATCGGCAAAGAATACAACGTCGATTACAAGATGCGGGGACTCACACCGCCCCTGGCACTCAAGATGCAGTACCTCTTCTACGAGAAGACCGTCATCGCCCTGCTGCTCAAGACGCTGGGACTGGAGCGCGGCAACTTCTTCCCGACGGCAGGAGCGGCCATCCCGCCCGTCATCGAGGAATTCGTCCGCTCGGCAGGCATCATGATGATAGCTGGCTACGGCCTCACAGAAAGCACAGCCACCGTCTCGTGCGACCGCTGGAACATGCCCATAACGCTCGGTTCCATCGGACGAGTGCTGGACGGCGTCAAGGTGAAGTTCGGCGAGAACAACGAAATCCTGCTCAAGGGCGACACCATCACCAAAGGCTACTACCGCAAAGCCGAGATTACGGCAATGGCCATCGACGAGGACGGATGGTTCCATACAGGCGATGCCGGCTACATGCAGAACGGCGAACTCTTCATGACGGAACGCATCAAGGACCTCTTCAAGACCAGCAACGGCAAATACATCGCACCGCAGATGCTCGAGTCGAAGTTCTGCGTGGATCGCTACATCGACCAGCTCGTCATCATTGCCGACCAGCACAAGTTCGTCTCAGCACTCGTCATTCCCGAATACGGGCTCCTCGAAGACATCGCACGCAAGCGCGGCATCCCCTTCAGCTCCAGAGCCGAACTCTGTGCCAACCCCGACATCGTGCAGTTCATCATGGACCGCATCGACACCATTCAGCAGGACCTGGCCTCCTACGAACAGGTGAAGCGCATCACCCTCCTGCCCGAACCCTTCAGCATGGAGCGCGGCGAACTGACCAACACACTCAAGGTAAAGCGCCCCGTCCTCAACGAGCGCTACAAGGAACTGATTGACAAGATGTACGAAGAATAAGACCTATAAGACCTATAAGACCCATAAGACCTACTAAGACCCACACATGATTACTCAGGAACAACTCAAGGAAGTCAAGGAGCGCACCGAACAGCTCAACCGCTACCTCGACATCGACTCGAAGAAGATACAATACGAAGAAGAGCAACTGCGCACGCAGGCTCCCGGCTTCTGGGACGACCAGAAGCGTGCCGAGGCGCAGATGAAACTCGTCAAGGGACTGGAGAAATGGCTCAAAGGATATGCCGAAGTCAAGACCCTCTGCGACGAACTGGACACTGCCTTCGACTTCTACAAGGAAGAACTCGTCACCGAGGAAGAGGTGGATAGCATCTATGCACGTGCCATCAATGCCATCGAGGAGCTTGAACTCAAGAACATGCTGCGCCGCGAGGAAGACTCGATGGACGCCGTGCTCAAGATAAACTCCGGTGCAGGCGGCACGGAAGCTCAGGACTGGGCACAGATGCTGATGCGTATGTACATGCGCTACGCCGAGACACACGGCTACAAGTGCGTCGTCAGCAACCTGCTCGACGGCGACGATGCCGGCATCAAGTCCTGCACGCTCGAGATTCAGGGCGAATTCGCCTACGGCTACCTCAAGAGCGAGAACGGCGTGCACCGCCTGGTCCGCGTCTCACCCTACAACGCCCAGGGCAAGCGCATGACGAGCTTTGCCAGCGTCTTCGTCACGCCCCTCGTCGATGACACCATCGAGGTCAACATCGAGCAGGCCCGCATCTCGTGGGACACCTTCCGCTCCTCCGGCGCAGGCGGACAGAACGTCAACAAGGTGGAGTCCGGCGTCCGGCTCCGATATCAGTACAAGGACCCCTACACGGGCGAAGAGGAGGAAATCCTCATCGAGAACACCGAGACGCGCGACCAACCCAAGAACAAGGAAAATGCAATGCGACTGCTGCGCTCCATGCTCTACGACAAGGAGCTGAAACACCGTATGGCAGAGCAGGCAAAGGTCGAGGCCGGCAAGAAGAAGATAGAATGGGGCAGCCAGATCCGCAGCTACGTCTTCGACGACCGACGCGTCAAGGACCACCGCACCGGCTACCAGACCAGCGACGTGAACGGCGTCATGGACGGCAAGATTGATGCCTTCATCAAAGCCTACCTCATGGAGTTCTCCGAGGAAGAATAACACCACCCTTTCACACCACGCGACAAGGCCATGAAGAAAAGAATCCTCACTCTGCTGACTACCCTTCTGCTGACGGCGCCCTATTCCTATGCGTACAAGCTGGACCGCATCTCCGTGCACGACCCCAGCGTAGTATGGGAACCGTCAACCGGCTACTACTATATCTTCGGCAGCCATCTGGGGGCAGCACGGACAAAGAACCTGACGTCCTGGACTTCCGTCAAGTGGATATGGGGCCGCATGAACGAAAGCGGAAACGTCGTCAGCGCCGGCAACGAGGCAGCCTTCAGGAACTGCCAGACGAAGACCGTCGTCAAAGGCGGGGAAGAGGTGGAGTTCCCTGCCTTCGATGCCTACGAATGGTCGGCAGCATACGGAGACTACAGCATCGGAGGCAACATGTGGGCACCCGACGTCATCTACAACGAGGCAATGGGGAAATGGTGCATGTACATGAGCATCAACGGGCCGAAATGGAACTCCAGCATCGTCCTGCTCACGAGCGACAAGATAACTGGACCCTACCTCTATCAGGGACCCGTCGTCGTCAGCGGCTTCAACGTGAGCGGATGTCCGGCGGCCTTGGACTACAAGAACACCGACCTGGAACTCGCCATCGGCAAGCAGACCTCCCTTCCCTCGCGCTACACCGCCTACTGGGGACGCCGTTGGCCTCACTGCATTGACCCCTGCGTGTTCTACGACGAACAGGGCCGCCTCTGGATGAGCTACGGCTCGTGGAGCGGGGGCATCTGGATGCTGGAGCTGAACAAGGAAACAGGCTTGCGCAACTACGACGCAAGGTATCCCTCCACCAACGGCAACACCGACGGCGTGACCAGCGATCCCTACTTCGGAAGGAAAATTGCCGGGGGATTCTATTCCTCGGGCGAAGGCTCATACATCGAGTACATCGGAAGCTACTATTTCCTGTTCATCTCAAATGGAGGACTGGCAGCCGGAGGAAATGCCGACGACTACAACAACGGCGGCTACCAGATGAGGGTGTTCCGCTCGAAGAATCCCACCGGCCCCTACGTCGATGCCTCCGGCAAGAGCGCCATACTGACCGACTACGAACTGAACTTCGGCCCCAACAGCAGCACACGGGGCGTGAACATCTTCGGAGCCTACGGCAATTGGGGCGACATGCTGGCAAGCGACGGCGAGCGCTCGCAAGGCCACAACTCCATCATTGCCGCTCCCGACGGACGCACCTACCTCGTCTATCACACTCGCTTCCAGAACAGCGGCGAGTGGCACCAGGTGCGCGTGCACCAAGTGTTCCAGAACAGAGACGGATGGCTCGTGGCTGCACCGTTTGAATATACCGGTGAGCAGGTGACAAGCGCCGACATCGCCGCCACGCAGCAAGTGGAGGCTGCACGGATTGCCGGCACATACCAACTGCTCGTCCACAAGTACGGACTGGACCACCGCAAGAAGGAACTCTCGACGCCCACGGATATCACGCTCCATGCCGACGGCACCGTCAGCGGAGAGAAATCAGGCAAATGGAGCTGTCAGGAAGGAACATCGTACATCTCGCTGACGCTGGACGGCGTGCTGTACAAGGGTGTGATGGTGGAGCAGCTCATGGAGCCGAGCCAGACGAAAAAGGTACCTGCATTCACGGCACTGGCTGCCTCCGGCGTAACCGTCTGGGGGTATCGCACAGGCGAAGACACCACGCCAATAGGCAACCCGGTGCAGGCAGAGAAAGACGGCAGCAGGGGCGCATGGTATGACATGCAGGGACGTTGCATCAACAGCCCGCAGCACAGAGGAATATACATCAGGGACGGACGCAGTATATACTGGAACGGCTTGAACTCTCAATCATCTTGCCCATGAAAACGCTCCGCCCCCATAAGAAAGACTTGTCACTATGAACTTATTAGAAGTTGAACGCAAATTTCTTGTCACCGGCGACTTCAAGGAGCAGGCCGTCAGTTCCACCCACATCGCACAGGGCTATATTGCCTCGGGTGGCGGTCGTACCGTCCGCGTCCGCATCCGTGGCGACAAAGGTTATCTCACCATCAAAGGCCCCAGCAACAAGGCCGGCCTCGCACGCTTCGAATGGGAGAAGGAGATTCCCCGCCACGAAGCCGAAGCCCTCATGACCATCTGCGAGCCGGGCATCATAGAGAAGACACGATGGCTCGTACCGTCAGCCGACGGGCGACACACCTGGGAGGTCGATGTCTTCGAGGGCGAGAACGAAGGTCTCGTCATGGCGGAAATAGAGCTGGAAAGCGAGGATGACACATTCGAAAAGCCCCATTTCATCGGAAAAGAAGTGACGGGCGACCGCCGCTTCTACAACAGCCACATGCGCCGCTACCCCTTCCGCATGTGGAAGGACGACATCTGAGAGGCATTCCCTCACCCAGAAAGAATCTTCCCCGCACAATAATATGTCCTCTGCTGCCGTTATATTTATAGCATACACACTAAATGCTTCAGTATGTACAACCGCATCGTTTTCACCTTGTTTGTATTGCTCCTAAGCATACATGTCTATGCACAGGATGGCGCACCAAAAATTCTTTCCATCGACGATGAGACGGTCATCGACAATGGCTACGCCACACTCTACGACTACTGCTTCACCGTCTCTTACGTCGGAGCATCGTCCGTCACCATCGGTGTGGAGCAGGAATACAGTTCCTTCTACGATATTCACCATGTCAAAAAGTCGTCACCCGCGCATGTTTACGTCAAGGACCTCAGCCGCGGCAACATGGTGTGGATTGATGTGAGCGTGAAAAACGAGTACGGCGAGGACAAGCGCACCATCGAGATTCCTGTACAGTCGCCGGATGCAATAGGCAAAGCACCGGCAGCAGAGGCTGACCACATTGATGTCTATACCATGAGCGGCACTTTGCTGGGGCATGTGAAGAGCCTGTCCGAACTCTCTGCCTATCGCGCCACCACCCTACTGCTCCGCTATATCGACAAAGACGGGCACCAAATGCAAATCAGAAAGATGCTGATGAGATAACTACCCCACCTGGCTGCCGCCCTTGACGGGGTCCAGGACGGTCGTGACGCTGAGGTCGCCGTTGTAGTTCACGGCACTGAGTATCATGCCCTGGCTCTCCTCTCCCATCATCTGACGAGGCGCAAAATTTGCGATGAAAAGGACATTTTTGCCCACCAAGCGCTCTGGCTCATACCACTGGGCGATACCCGAAAGGATGGTGCGGTCCTTGCCGCTGCCGTCGTCGAGCGTGAACTTCAGCAGCTTCTTGCTCTTCTTCACCTTCTCGCAACTCTTGACAAGACCCACGCGGATGTCGAGCTTCTCGAAGTCTTCGAAGGAGACCACGGGCTTCACGGGAGCTGCCTTGTAAGCGGCAGCCTCGTTAGCCTTCATCGTATCTTCCAGCTTCTTCTTCTGGAAGGCGATGGTCTCGTCCTCAATCTTAGTGAAGAGCAGCTCGGGCTTAGGCAGCTGCTTGCCTGAGGGCAGAATGTCGGTCCTTCCCAAGAGTTCCCACAGGCTTTCTCCCTCCCCTTTGGAGAGGGTCTGGGTGAGGCTGATCATCTCCCTCAAGCGCTTGCTGCTGAAAGGCAGGAAGGGCTCGAAGGCGATGGAGAGGTTAGCCGTAATCTGCAGGCTGAGATAGATGATGGTCTTGACGCGCTCGGGGTCGGTCTTGACGACCTTCCAGGGTTCGCAGTCGGCGATGTACTTGTTGCCGATGCGGGCCAGGTTCATGGCCTCCTTCTGCGCCTCGCGGAACTTGAAGCCTTCGAGCAGCTGCTCCAGCCGTTCCTTTACGTCCTTGAACTCAGCGAGCGTCTCGCGGTCGTAGTCTGTGAGCTCTCCACATTCGGGAACACGGCCCTCGTAGTACTTCTGCGTCAGCTGCAGGGCACGGTTCACGAAGTTGCCATAGACGGCCACCAGCTCGTTGTTGCACCGGGCCTGGAAATCGTCCCATGTAAAGTCGTTGTCCTTCGTCTCAGGAGCATTGGCGGTGAGGACATAGCGGAGCTCGTCCTGCCGGCCCGGCAGTTCGTCGAGGTATTCGTTGAGCCAGACGGCATAATTCTTCGAAGTACTTATCTTGTTGCCCTCCAGGTTGAGGAATTCGTTGCTCGGCACGTTGTCGGGCAGGATGTAGTCGCCGTGTGCCTTCAGCATGGCAGGGAACACAATGCAATGGAACACAATGTTATCTTTTCCGATGAAATGGACCAATCTTGTCTCAGGATCCTTCCACCATTTCTCCCACGATCCGAGTTCGGGATGAGCATCGCAAAGCTCCTTGGTGTTCGATATGTAACCAATGGGAGCATCGAACCAGACGTAGAGCACCTTACCTTCCGCTCCCTCTACGGGCACGGGAATGCCCCAGTCCAGGTCGCGCGTCACGGCACGGGGCCGCAGACCGCCGTCCAGCCACGACTTGCACTGACCATAGACATTGGAGCGCCACTCCTTGTGCTCCTCCAGTATCCACTTCTCGAGCCAAGCCTGATCTTTGTCCAGGGGCAGGTACCAGTGCTTGGTTGCCTTACGCACCAAGGGATTGCCCGTCTCGGCATTGTAGGGATTGATGAGCTCCTCTGGCGACAGCGTAGCACCGCACTTCTCGCACTGGTCGCCGTATGCCTCCGGCGCATGGCAGCGAGGACACTCGCCCTTGATGTTACGGTCAGTGAGGAAATGGCCAGTCTGCTCGTCATAGAACTGCTCCGTCACCTGCTCCACGAACTTCCCGTCATCATAAAGCTTGCGGAAGAAGTCGCTGGCAAGCTTGTGGTGGGTGGGCGAAGTCGTGCGGCTGTAGATGTCGAAGGAAATTCCGAAGCGCTCGAAGGAGTCCTTGATGAGATTGTGGTAGCGATCCACCACCTCCTGCACCGTGATACCCTCCTTGCGGGCCCGTATGGTGACAGGCACGCCGTGCTCGTCGCTACCGCCTATAAAGAGGCACTCGCGACCCTTCAGCCGCAGGTAGCGGGCATAGATGTCAGCCGGCACATAGACTCCAGCCAAGTGTCCAATATGTACAGGTCCGTTGGCATAGGGCAGAGCGGACGTAATGGTAGTTCTCTTGAAATGCTTTTCCATGTGTCTTAGTATATAATTCCGCGCAAAGTTACGATTTTTTTCGCACTTAGCAGGCAATTCATCGCTTTTTTTCGTC
>CACWTR010000053.1 GCA_902763865.1 uncultured Bacteroidales bacterium
TGATATTAAGGCTATTGCTGCTGAGCTCGTAGCGCTCACAGTACAGGAAGTAATCGATCTTAAGAACGAACTTAAGGAAACTTATGGCATCGAGCCCGCAGCTGCTGCTGTAGTAGTTGCAGCCGGTGGTGAAGGTGGCGCTGCTGCCGCAGAGGAAAAGACCGACTTCGACGTTGTCCTCAAGAGTGCCGGTGCAGCTAAGCTCCAGGTTGTCAAGGCTGTCAAGGAAGCTTGCGGTCTCGGCCTGAAGGAAGCAAAGGAAATGGTTGACGGCGCACCTAGCGTGCTGAAGGAAGGCATGCCTAAGGCTGATGCCGAGGCTCTGAAGAAGACCCTCGAGGAGGCTGGTGCTGAAGTTGAACTGAAGTAATTTAGACAATCCTCCTTTATCAAAAGGACTAACGGTAAAGGATCCTCTGGTAGAGGGTTCTTTGCCTTTTTGTGTCTATAAACCGCAAGGTTCACCTTGCTTCAGGAAACACGTCGTGAGCCGAAGGCCAACGGGACGTGAGTCGTTGACCATCACGTCGTGAGTCGCAGGGCTCCGCGTCGTGAGTCGCAGACAGCAAGACTGTGCCGTGCCGGTAGCAGGGCAGGCATTCATAACACATACATATATATATTCACGAGAACACAACACAGGTTCAGATGGCTAAACAAAAGAAAGAGAGAGTTAATTTCGCTTCCGTGAAAAGTCCGCTGGCTTATCCCGACTTTCTGGAAGTACAGCTGAAGTCGTTCAAGGACTTCCTCCAACTCGATACTCCTCCCGAACTGAGGAAGTACGATGGTTTGTACAAAGTCTTCTCTGAGAACTTCCCGATTAATGACACGCGCAACAACTTTAATCTGGAGTTCCTCGACTACTTCATCGATCCTCCTCGCTACAGCATCGAGGAGTGTTTGGAACGTGACCTCACCTACAGCGTGCCCTTGAAGGCAAAGCTGAAGCTGAGCTGCGACGACCCCGACCACGAAGACTTTGCCACTGTGGTGCAGGACGTATTCCTGGGCTTCATCCCCTACATGACGGACAACGGCACGTTCATCATCAACGGTGCCGAGCGTGTCGTAGTATCCCAACTTCACCGTTCCCCCGGTGTGTTCTTCGGCAGCAGCGTGCATGCCAACGGGTCTCTGCTCTACTCTGCCCGCATCATACCCTTCAAGGGAAGCTGGATTGAGTTCGCTACGGACATCAACAATGTCATGTATGCCTACATAGACCGCAAGAAGAAGTTGCCCGTCACCACTCTGCTCCGCGCCATCGGATTCGAGAACGACAAGGACATCCTGCAGATTTTCGACCTTGCCGAGGAGGTGAAAGCCACTCGCGAGAACCTGAAGAAGCATCTTGGTCAGAAGCTTGCAGCCCGCGTGCTCAAGAGCTGGATTGAGGACTTCGTGGATGAGGACACCGGCGAGGTGGTATCCATCGAGCGTAACGAAATCATCCTGGAGCGCGAATGTGTGCTCGACGAAGAGGCTATCGAGCAGATTATGGCCAGCAATGTGCCTTCTATCCTTGTGCACAAGGAGGATGCACAGACGTCGGACTACAGCATCATCTTCAATACATTCCAGAAGGATGCCACCAACAGCGAGAAGGAAGCCATCAGCTACATCTACCGCCAGTTGCGCAATGCCGACCCCGTGGACGATGCCAGTGCCAAGGAAGTCATCCTCAACCTCTTCTTCAGCGAGAAGCGCTATGACCTGGGCGAGGTTGGCCGCTACCGCATCAACCACAAGCTTGGCCTGGACACCGACCCCAACATCCGCGTGCTGACCAAGGAAGACATTATTGAAATCATCAAGTATCTGATAGAGCTTGTCAATTCCAAGGCAAGCGTCGATGATATAGACCACCTGAGCAACCGTCGCGTACGCACAGTCGGCGAACAGCTGGCCAACCAGTTTGCCATTGGCCTGGCCCGCATGATCCGCACCATTCGCGAGCGAATGAACGTCCGCGACAACGAGGTGTTCACCCCCACCGACCTGCTGACCAGCAAGAGCCTGGGCGGTGTCATCAACAGCTTCTTCGGCACCAACGCCCTAAGCCAGTTCATGGACCAGACCAATCCCTTGGCAGAGGTGACACACAAGCGCCGCCTCTCGGCCCTCGGCCCCGGCGGTCTGTCGCGTGAACGTGCAGGTTTCGAGGTGCGCGACGTACACTATACCCACTACGGACGTCTCTGTCCTATCGAATCACCCGAAGGCCCGAACATCGGCCTGATATCGTCGCTCTGCGTCTATGCCAAGATAAATGACCTGGGCTTCATCGAGACACCTTACCGCAAGGTGGCCGACGGCAAAGTCGATCTCTCGCCCGAAGGCGTCTGCTACATGACGGCAGAGGAAGAGAAGGGCCTCATTATCGGTCAGGGCAACGCACCTCTCAACGAGGACGGCACCTTCATCCGCTCGAAGGTGAAGTGCCGCCAGGACGATGACTATCCCGTCGTTCCCCCCTCGGAAGTCAACCTCATGGACGTGGCACCCCAGCAGATTGCCTCAATCGCTGCTGCCCTGATTCCATTCCTGGAACACGACGATGCACACCGAGCACTGATGGGCTCCAACATGATGCGCCAGGCAGTACCCTTGATGCGCACCGAAGCTCCCATCGTCGGCACAGGCATCGAGCGCCAGGTTTGCGTCGATTCCCGCACAATGATTACGGCAGAAGGCGACGGCGTGGTTGAATACGTCGATGCCACCACCATCCGCATCCTCTATGACCGCACCGAAGAGGAAGAGTTCGTCAGCTTCGAGCCCGCCCTGAAGGAATACCGCATCCCCAAGTTCCGTCGCACGAACCAGAACATGACCATCGACCTGCGTCCCATCTGCGACAAGGGCGACCGAGTAGTCAAGGGCCAGATCCTGACCGAAGGCTACTCCACCGAGGACGGCGAACTGGCACTGGGCAAGAACCTCCTGGTAGCATACATGCCCTGGAAGGGTTACAACTACGAGGATGCTATCGTGCTCAACGAGCGTGTGGTGCGTGAAGATATCCTCACCAGCGTCCACGTCGAAGAGTTCTCCCTTGAAGTGCGCGAGACGAAGCGCGGAATGGAGGAACTAACAGCCGACATCCCCAACGTCAGCGAAGAGGCAACGAAGGACCTCGACGAGAACGGCATCATCCGCATCGGCGCCCGTGTCGCCCCCGGCGATATCATGATCGGTAAGATTACGCCGAAGGGCGAGAGCGACCCCAGCCCCGAAGAGAAACTGCTTCGCGCCATCTTCGGCGACAAGGCAGGCGACGTGAAGGACGCTTCACTGAAAGCAAGTCCGTCGCTCAACGGCGTTGTCATCGACAAGAAACTCTTCACCAAGGCATCCAAGACCGGCAAGGTGAAGCTTCAGGACAAGCCCCGCCTCGCCGCAATCGACGAAGAGTTCAACAGCAAGGCCGAGGACCTCAAGGCTATCCTTGTCGATAAGCTGCTGGAGCTCACCAAGGGCAAGAAGAGCCAGGGCATCGTAGATAATGTCGGCGTAGAACTTATTCCCAAGAACAACAGCATCACAGCCAATGTCCTCAACAGCATCGACTATACCACCGTACAGCTCATCGGCTGGACCAACGATGCACATATCAATGAACTTGTAGGCAAGCTCATCATCAACTACCTCAAGAAGTACAAACTCCTCGAGACAGAGATGAAGCGCAAGAAGTTTGCCATCAGTCTGGGCGACGAGCTGCCCAACGGCATCATCCAGCTGGCTAAGGTATATATTGCCAAGAAGCGCAAAATCGGCGTGGGCGACAAGATGGCAGGCCGTCATGGTAACAAGGGTATCGTCAGCAAGGTTGTCCGTCAGGAGGATATGCCATTCCTGGCCGACGGCACTCCCGTTGACATCGTGCTCAACCCCCTGGGCGTGCCTTCGCGTATGAACATCGGACAGATCTTCGAGACAGTGCTCGGCGCCGCAGGCCAGAAGCTCGGCGTGAAGTTTGCCACCCCCATCTTCGACGGAGCATCGCTCGAAGACCTCTGCGAGTGGACCGACAAGGCCGGACTGCCCCGCTACTGCTCTACCCAGCTTTATGATGGCGCGACGGGTGAACCTTTCGACCAGCTTGCCACGGTCGGCGTCTCCTATATGCTCAAGCTCGGCCACATGGTCGAGGACAAGATGCACGCCCGCAGCATTGGCCCGTACTCCCTCATCACCCAGCAGCCTCTCGGCGGTAAAGCTCAGTTCGGCGGCCAACGATTCGGTGAGATGGAGGTTTGGGCTGTCGAAGCCTTCGGCGCATCACATGTGCTGCAGGAGATACTCACCATCAAGAGTGACGACGTAGTAGGCCGCAGCAAGGCTTACGAAGCTATCGTCAAGGGTGAACAAATGCCCACGCCGGGCATTCCTGAATCTCTCAACGTGCTGCTCCACGAGCTGCGCGGCCTGGGACTGCATGTAAGTTTGGATTAATGAATCGCTTTTCAGAAAGGATATCAAAACATGGCTTTTAAGAAAGAAAACAAGGTAAAGACGAACTTTACCAAGATAACAATAGGACTTGCATCCCCCGAGGAGATTCTGGCGAATTCCTACGGCGAGGTGCTTAAGCCCGAAACTATCAACTACCGAACCTACAAGCCCGAGCGTGACGGCCTTTTCTGCGAGCGCATCTTCGGTCCTACCAAGGACTATGAGTGCCATTGCGGAAAGTACAAGCGTATCCGCTACAAGGGTAACGTCTGCGACCGTTGCGGTGTAGAGGTGACGGAGAAGAAGGTGCGCCGCGAGCGGAGCGGCCATATTCAGCTTGTCGTGCCTGTGGCCCACATCTGGTACTTCCGCTCCCTGCCCAACAAAATAGGCTACCTGCTCGGCATTCCCACCAAGAAGCTCGATGCTGTCATCTACTACGAGCGTTACATCGTGCTGCAGCCGGGCGTCATGGCAAAAGACAAGGAGGTACCTGTCCAGAAGCTTGACCTTCTCTCCGAAGAGGAATACGAGGCCATCATGGACCGTCTGCCCCAGGGCAATGAATACCTGGACGACAAGGACCCGAACAAGTTCATTGCCAAAATGGGTGCCGAGGCTATCTATGACCTGCTCGTCGAACTCGACCTGGAGTCTCTCTCCAATCAGCTTCGCGACGAGGCAAGCAAGGAGAATGCCGTCCAGCACAAGAACGACGTGCTGAAGCGTCTGCAAGTCGTGGAGAGCTTCCGCCTGAGCGCCAAGATAAACAAGCCCGAGTGGATGATTATGCGCACCCTGCCCGTCATTCCTCCCGAGCTGCGTCCTCTGGTGCCCCTGGACGGCGGTCGCTTCGCAACGAGCGACCTCAACGACCTCTACCGTCGTGTCATTATCCGCAACAACCGTCTCAAGCGCCTCATCGAGATTAAGGCTCCCGAAGTCATCCTGCGCAACGAAAAGCGTATGCTGCAGGAAGCCGTTGACAGCCTCTTCGACAACAGCCGCAAGAGCAGTGCTGTCAAGACCGAGAGCAACCGTCCCCTGAAGTCTCTCTCCGACTCACTCAAGGGCAAGCAAGGTCGCTTCCGTCAGAACCTGCTGGGTAAGCGTGTCGATTATTCTGCACGTTCTGTCATCGTCGTAGGTCCTGAGCTGAAGATGGGCGAGTGTGGTATTCCCAAGCTGATGGCTGCGGAACTCTACAAGCCGTTCATCATCCGCAAGCTCATCGAGCGCGGCATTGTCAAGACCGTGAAGAGTGCCAAGAAGATTGTTGACCGCAAGGACCCCATCATCTGGGACATCCTCGAGTTCGTCATGAAGGGTCATCCCGTCCTGCTGAACCGTGCCCCGACACTGCACCGTCTCGGTATCCAGGCCTTCCAGCCTAAGATGATTGAGGGTAAGGCCATCCAGCTGCACCCCTTGGCATGTACGGCATTCAATGCCGACTTCGATGGCGACCAGATGGCCGTTCACTTGCCTCTGAGCAATGAAGCCATCCTGGAGGCTCAGATTCTGATGCTCCAGTCCCATAACATTCTGAATCCCGCCAACGGCACACCTATCACCGTTCCTTCGCAGGACATGGTGCTCGGCCTTTACTATATCACAAAGCTGCGCCCCGGAGCAAAGGGTGCCGGCCTGAAATTCTACGGTCCCGAAGAGGCCATCATCGCCTACAACGAGAAGCGTGTCGATGTGCATGCTCCTGTCTTTGTGGTGGTCGATGACAAGCTGGAAGACGGTACCATAGGCAAGCGTATGGTGGAGACTTCGGTGGGTCGTGTCATTGCCAACGACATCATCCCAACCGAGGTGGGCTACTTCAATGACGTTATCTCCAAGAAGACGTTGCGCGGCATCATTACCGACGTTATCAAGACCGTCGGCGTGGCTCGTGCCTGCGACTTCCTGGACGGCATCAAGAACCTCGGCTATCGTCTGGCCTACGAGGGCGGCCTGTCCTTCAACCTTGGCGATATCATCATTCCCGAAGAGAAGGATGAACTCATCCGCAAAGGCAATGAAGAGGTTGAGCGCATCAGCGGTGAGTACGGCATGGGCTTCATCACCGACAAGGAGCGCCACAATCAGGTTATCGATATCTGGACACACGTCAACAATGACCTCTCGAAGGCTTTGATGAAGACCATGAAGGAGGCTGACCAGGGCTTCAATGCAGTGTATATGATGCTCGACTCTGGCGCTCGTGGTAGTGCCGGACAGATCAGCCAGCTCTCCGGTATGCGTGGCCTGATGGCTAAGCCCCAGAAGGCCGGTGCCGAGCCTGATACCATCGAGAACCCCATCCTCTCGAACTTCAAGGAAGGCATGAGTGTGCTCGAGTACTTCATCTCTACCCACGGTGCCCGTAAGGGTCTGGCCGATACCGCCTTGAAGACGGCTGACGCCGGTTACCTGACGCGTCGTCTGGTCGATGTAAGCCACGACGTCATCATCAACGAGGAGGACTGCGGCACGCTGCGCGGCCTCGTTTGCTCTGCCCTGAAGAACGGCGACGAGGTTATCAGCAGCCTCTATGACCGCATCCTGGGTCGCGTCTCCGTCCACGATATCATTCATCCCCTCACGGGTAAGCTCATCTGTGCCTCTGGCGAAGAGATTACTGAAGCCAAGGCTCAGGAGATTGAGGACAGTCCCATCGAGAGCGTCGAGATTCGTTCCGTGCTCACCTGCGAGAGCCGCAAGGGAGTCTGCATGAAGTGCTATGGCCGCAACTTGGCCACCAGCCGCATGGTGCAGAAGGGCGAAGCTGTCGGTGTCATTGCAGCACAGTCCATTGGTGAGCCTGGTACACAGCTGACGCTGCGTACGTTCCACGCCGGTGGTGTGGCAGGCAATGCCGCTGCCAATGCACGCATCAAGGCTAAGTACGACGCTCGCCTCGAGTTTGAAGAGCTGCGCACCGTGGATGTTGTCGATGAGGCTGGTACGCCGGCCAAGGTCGTCGTGGGTCGTCTCACTGAAGTTCGCTTCATTGACCCCACCACAGGCATTGTCCTGCTGACCGCCAACGTGCCCTACGGCTCCACCCTCTACAAGAATGATGGCGACATCGTCAAGAAGGACGAAATCGTTGCCAAGTGGGATCCCTTCAACGCTGTTGTCGTGACGGAAATGCCAGGTCGCGTGAAATACGAAGATGTCATTGAAGGTGTCAACTACAAGGTTGAGACCGACGAACAGACAGGCCTGCAGGAACTCATCGTCATCGAGTCGCACGACAGGATGAAGGTGCCTACCGTGCATATCCTGGACGAGAATGGCGACATCCTTCGCCACTACAACCTGCCCATCGGCGGACATATTGCCATTGCCGACGGTCAGGAGGTGAAGGCAGGCGACGTACTTGTCAAGATACCGCGTGTCATCGGTGGCGGCGGCGATATCACCGGTGGTCTGCCTCGTGTCACGGAGCTTTTCGAGGCCCGCAATCCGAGCAACCCTGCAACCGTGGCCGAAATCGATGGCGAGGTGACGATGGGCAAGCTCAAGCGCGGCAACCGCGAGGTCATCATCACGCCCCGACTGGGTGGTGAGGAAGCTGTCAAGAAGTACCTCATCCCTGCCAACAGACAGATACTTGTACAGGAGAACGACTACGTCCGTGCCGGTACGCCGCTGTCCGACGGTGCTATCACACCTTCTGACATCCTCAGCATCAAGGGTCCCACGGCTGTGCAGGAATACATCGTCAACGAGATACAGGACGTCTATCGTCTGCAGGGCGTGAAGATCAACGACAAGCACTTCGAAGTTATCGTCCGCCAGATGATGCGCAAGGTTCAGATTGACGATGCCGGCGATACTCGCTTCCTCTCGCAGCAGATTGTTGACAAGCTCGACTTTGCCGAGGAGAACGACAACATCTGGGGCAAGAAGGTAGTCACCGACTGCGGCGACTCCGAGAACATGCAGAACGGTCAGATTGTGACAGCCCGCCGCCTGCGCGACGAGAACTCCTACCTCAAGCGTCAGGACAAGAGGACGGTTCAGGTGCGCGACGCACGTCCGGCCACGTCCAAGCAGATACTGCAGGGCATCACCCGTGCTGCATTGCAGACGAGCAGCTTCATCTCGGCTGCCTCCTTCCAGGAGACTACCAAGGTGCTCAACGAAGCTGCCATCAACGGCAAGACCGACCACTTGGAGGGCATGAAGGAGAACGTCATCTGCGGTCACCTCATCCCTGCCGGCACCGGCTTGCGCGAGTTCGACAAGATTGTGGTCACAAACCGTGAGGACTACGACCGCACCCTTGCCAGCCGCAAGACTCTGCTCGACTACGTCGATGGAATCTACTAAGCCTCTCCCCATCCCTCTCCCGTGGGAGAGGGGGGTATGACAAGAAGACCGCAAGGCGAAAGCCCTGCGGTTTTTTTTTTGTCGAAAGGAGCATGATTGTTTGGCAGGTAATGTAAAAAGTTGTACTTTTGGGGCAAGAAACACATAATTGTTATGAAGGTAAAAAGCATTTTGGCAGCCCTGCTCCTGATGGTGGCAGGTTTGCAGACGGCCGTGGCACATAAGATGATTGTCACGCTGAACGACAACAGCAAAGTAACTTACAGTATTTCGCAAGTAAAGGAAGTCTCGTTTGTAGAATCCGACGAGCATGAGTATGTTGACCTTGGCTTGCCGAGCGGCACGAAGTGGGCGACGTGCAACGTCGGTGCCAACAGCCCGGAAGAATATGGCGACTACTTTGCCTGGGGCGAGACAGCGCCGAAGGACTACTATGATTGGAGCACATTTTTTGATACTGATGATAATGGCAATACGTTCAAGAAATACAACAACAATGGCGGCTTGACGGAGTTGCTTCCCGAGGATGATGCAGCGACTGCGAACTGGGGCAGTGGCTGGCAGATGCCGAGCTTCGACCAGATGAAAGAACTCTTCAACAGCAGTTACACGACGAGTGAGTGGACGCAGTTGAACGGCGTGAACGGCCGCAAGATAACGAGCAAGAGCAACGGAAACTCCATTTTCCTGCCCGCAGCGGGCTACCGCTACGACACGAGTCTCGGCGGCGCGGGCAGCAGCGGCTACTACTGGTCGCGTTCGCTCAGCGCGAGCAACTCCGTCTACGCGTACAGCTTGTTCTTCGGCTCGGACAGCGTCGTCTGGCGCTACGGCAGCCGCGGCTGCGGTCAAGGCGTCCGCCCTGTCCGCGTTCAGGAATAGTCCCTCGGCCGAACAAACCCCGAAACAAATCATATACGGCTCTCCTTCCGGTGTGAGGGGAACAGCGTGCCCACAAGGCACGCCCCCCGTCAGCGCACACGGCTGGAGAGAAAATGAACTAAACGCAATAATGATACGGCTTCAATAAAGGAATTTAAGTTTCGAAAGTTTCGCTGGAGAGAGCCTGAAAGGCCGGACGTCCCTGGGCTATGGGTTTACTGCCCTTTCAGGGCTTTCCGAAACTAATGATTGGTGGTACGATTGCGGATAATCATATAAAAATAATGGTGAAGACGATGTGAAATTCAAACAAATTCCATAACTTTGCAGCGGAATATGTATCACCGCGGGCCTTTGTGCCCGAAAACAAGAGACAAACGATTATGAAGAAGTTCCTTACCTTGATGATTGTTCTTGCTGCTATTGCAGCGATGCCCGCTCATGCGGGGATTAAGTTCGGCGTGAAGGGTGGCCTGAATTCCACCAGCCTGAACATTGATTATGCCAATCTCAACAGCAAGAGCGGCATTGGCTGGTTCGTCGGTCCTACGCTGAAGCTGTCCTTTCCCCTTGGTCCCGTCAACATCGGTGCCGACGGCGCTGTGTTCTACGACGAGCGTTGCACCAAGGCGGAGTTTGAGAATGTGGAGAGCAGTATCAAGCAGAAGAGTGTGCTCATTCCCTTGAACCTCCGCCTGAATGTCAGTGTGCTGAAGGTGCTGGGTGCTTATGTCGCAACGGGTCCGCAGCTCGGCTTCAACGTGGGCACGAAGGATTTTGACCTGGGCAGTCTCTCGTCCGTCAAGGAACACTTCCAGCTCAAGAAGGCCCACTTCTCATGGAACGTAGGCGCGGGTGTGATTCTCCTGAACCACCTTGAGGTAGGTGTGGCCTACAACATTGGCATCAGCAGGACGGGCGAGCTGAAGGACGTGGGCGGTGAACTGATTCAGGATTCGCCGCGCCAGAAGTCGTGGGTCATTTCGGCGGCTTATTACTTTTGAGGGCCAGCCTTGAATGCCTCGGGTATCTGCGTGTCGATGCCGTCGCGACGGGCATAGATGTGTGGCGACATGATTTCCACGCCTTCTTCGAAGAAGCGCTGCAGCAGG
Source organism: uncultured Bacteroidales bacterium (assembly GCA_902763865.1). Classification (GTDB taxonomy): domain Bacteria; phylum Bacteroidota; class Bacteroidia; order Bacteroidales; family Bacteroidaceae; genus Physcousia. Next base: position 10,785 of record CACWTR010000053.1, read on the forward strand.
TTGGCGTGCAGGGCTGAATAGATGGCCGGCAGCTTCACGGCGTCGTCGGTGTAGGCATTTATCTCGTACTCGACGTAGAAGTCGTTCAGTGCCGTAATCATCATGAAGGGTCGCGGCTTGTGCTTGATGCCCGGAGTGGCAAGGGCTGCACTCTCCATGATGTCTTTTATCTTCTGCCACGGTTCGTCGTAGCCAATCGTGACTTTTGTATGGACGATGATGCCGTAGTCGTGTGCTGCGGTGGTGTAGTTGCTTGTCTGCGACCCCATCAGGCTGGAATTCTGGATGGTGACGACTTCGTTCTTGCGTGTCCGGATGCGGGTGACGAGCACCGTCTTCTCTATCACTTCGCCCACGGTGTCGCCCACCTTGATGTAGTCGCCGATGTGGAAGGGCCGCATGTAGGTCATCACCAGACCGGCCACGAGGTTGCTGACAATGGAGGAGGAACCGAGCGATACCACGATGCCGATGAAGACCGAGACGCCCTTGAACACCTGCGAATCGCTGTTGGGCAGCAGCGGCCATATCATGACTAACATCAGCGAATAGAGCAGTACGCGCAGGATGTAGTAGGAGGGTTTTGCCCATTCGGGGTAGAAGCCGCTTATCTTCAGGTGTCCCAGCTCAATCTCGCCGACGAAGTAGCGTATGAGTCGCATCAGATAGCGGAAGCAGAGCCAGATGACGATGATCTGGAAGAGCTTGGGGATGTAGCTGAATACGGACATGAGTATGTCCTTGAAGGGATTCCAGACGTAGCCCAGCAGGGTGTAGGTCAGCGTCTCCGTCTCGGGGAAGATGGAGAAGAGCAGGGGAATGGAGATGCAGAGCTGGAGGAAGATGACGTAGTAGCGCAGTCCTTTGTAGAGCGACATGATGAGGATGCCCTGCCGGTGGATGTCGAGGAACTCGTAGTCTTTGATGATGACGGGCTTCAGCTTGCGGACCACTCGCAGCATGACTGGCTTCTTCCAGCGGCGGAAGATGCGGTTGGTGAGGATGAGCAGGAGGACCTGGACGGCGATGATGACGAGTGCCAGGATGAGTCCCCACAGCTTGCGGTGCAGTCCGTACTCGTCCTGCAGCTCATTGATTTTGGCCTGAATCAGTATGGCATGGTCGGCGGCCAGCTTCTCCCGTGACGTGCCGGCCCATAGGCCGTCGTTGTCGGTGATGCTGAGGATGATTTCGTTGCCGGACATGATGTCGGACGAGAGGTCGCCCTTGAAGACGTAGATTGTGTCGATTCCCAGCGACAGTCGGTGCCCCAGGCGCTCAATCGTCTCCCGGACAGTCTCTACGCGCTGTTCGGGGGAGATGGCGCCGCGTCGGGCATAGAGGCGCAGCAGGGTGTCGCCATCTACGACGAGCGGTGCTCCGGGCGTGATGGCTCGCAGCGAGTCGATGAGGTGTATGCGGTGGGCCAGGGAGATGGAGTCCATCATCACCTTTCGGCCCGTGCGCTCCAGTTCCTCCTGGAGCATGAGGTTCTGCAAGTTCATGTCCTGCAGCTGGCTGTTGAGGTTCTGCAGCTGGCTGGCAAGGTCCTTGATGAGGGAGTCCTGAGATGTGCTGACGGAGTCGGCGGTAGCACGTACAGGAAGGCTTGTCAGCGCTGCCATCCAGAGGAAGCAGGTCAGCAGGCCGTGACGAATGATTTTTTTCATAGCGTTGTCGTTAATTTGATGCAAAGATATGAAAAAATACGGCATCAAGGAACGAATCTTGCGTCAAATTTCCTCTTTCGTGCGATTTGCAGTCGCAGAGCTTTGGCCCGTCGCGCACAGCGTGCCGGCAAACAGGAGCAGCAGGGCGGCATAGTAGGTCGTCATGATGAGGAGAGAGGCACGGGGAATGTGCGCCGTGAACCTGTTCCAAGCCAGGATGAAGTCGGAGGCGAGGAACAGCCAGGCGCCCCCTGCGGCAAGGCGGGGTAGGGCACTTCCCCCTGGGCCGGCAATGCAGGCATGCAGGGTGGCGGTCCATGCGGTTCCGGCCAAGAGCAGGGCATAGACCGCACAGCCGATGCGGAGGTGCAGCTCCTGCACTGTGGGCAGAACCTTCTGCGCGGCAATGACGAGCGGCACCAGGCAGAGCAGCGAGACCACGACGGCAGCTTTGTGATTGGTGCGCGGTGCGCGGCGGATGCATCCTGCGAACTGGCGGATGAAGCAGACGTGGGCAGCAGCAAAGCCCGCCATTTGCCCTTCGAAGCTGCCCGCCACTCCCATTGCGTCGCCTAAGGTGCAGAGGCAGAAGCCCGCCGTCATCAGGCGGGGAATCAGTCCCACGCCTCCCGCGGCCAGCACCGCGGCAGGCAGTGCCAGCCGCATTGCAAACAGCAGGCTCGCTCCTTCGGGCTTCCCGATGGGGAAGAAGAACCATAGCTCTGCCAGCACAAAAAGGACAATAATTGTCAATGCTCTTTTCTTCACTTTTCTCATTTCAGCAACTATTTCCTGCAAAGTTACGGACTATTTGTGAAACAGCAAAGAAAACTGCCCGGAAACATCACTGCGGACGCGGTAATCTGATGCTGGCGAGCCAGACTCCTTCCCTTCATGCTATGGACGCGACAATAGGGTTGAATCGGTCCCGCAACACAGGGCTGTCGTATAAGGGAGGCTGTGTCAGAATGAATGGCACAGCCCCCTTTTTTGCTTTAACCACGAATTACACGAATTACACGAATTATTCAACTGCTGTTTGTCAGCTAATTATAAATTCGTGTAATTCGTGCAATTCGTGGTTTGGAAACTTTTTCATTGTTTTGAC
>CACWTR010000054.1 GCA_902763865.1 uncultured Bacteroidales bacterium
CGATGCCGAGAACATCCACCTCGCCCAGTCGTGGCAGTTCGACATCAGCCTCTACAAAGCCTTCTGGAACGATCGCCTTACCGTCAAACTGGCCTGCACCGACCTCTTCGGCAGCATCCGCCAGAAAGCAACCATCTACAGCGACATTCGCGAAATCTATCTTGACAAGCGCCTCGACACTCGCAACCTCGAACTCACCGTGCGTTATAACTTCAACCCCGCCAAGAGCAAGTATCGCGGACAAGGTGCCGGTAATGAAGTAAAGAGTCGCTTCTGATATGGAACCTATTCATCATTACATAGATTTGAGTTGGACTATGGTGGGCATTTTCGCAATTGCTCACCAGCCCCTCTTGTTCCACATTCCCGGCATTGACAAGGACGAGGTCGCAGCCGAGGAGCATTTTTTCGGTCTCGCCGAAGGACACAAAGAATAGAAACAGCGCATAGTAATAATCTTGATATTGTTACTATGCGATTCTACATAAACCCAAATTGGTCATTAGGACGGTCCTTTTCGTGGTCGTCTTCATAACCGATTGATAACAGCCCTTTTGTAATTTGACTTTTCTAATGACCGCCATTAGAAAATCAACCATTCAAAAGACGAAATACGTTACAAGCTCAACCACGGATTATTGCGCTTCTAATGACCGATTGGGGTTGAACTTTCGCTTATCACAAAGTTGGTGGTTCCATTCGTTTTGGCAGACAGGCTGATAGCCTCCCTTCCCGCTTGCCTTGCTGTACCATCTACGAGCAAATACGTCCTCGCGTCCTCTGAACAGACTTCGAAACAGTTCGACCTTTTCTTGAAGGGAAAGCGTTCGCATAGCCGTCGGTTCATGTTTAGCAGGAATGGCTTCCTCGCCAAGCCGTTTCTTCAACTCTGTATTCTCGGCTTCCAACTCCTTGATCCGCTCAAGAAGTCGTTGGCACTCTTTTATCCAATCGTAATAATTCTGAATTTCCATACTCGCATGAGGCCCTTCTGATTTCTCTATAGTTCCTACATCGAATTACTATCTGTTGAGATTATCAAGCAAATCTAATACCTTGTGAATTTCTGAATAGGCAATTCTGTCTTCTGGAGATGCCTTACTCATTGAAGAAAGTCTATCGGCATTTACCTTGGCACGATCCAGATTGCCGTTGGCACGAAGAAAGTCGTAGAGCTTGGTTTTGATGAAATACCGTTTGGTCTTCTCATAGCCAGGCATATATTTCCTAAGTTCGGGTATCAGTTGGTCATAATTCTGGTATCGTCTGACGGTGTTGTCTGGCAAGAAGTGCAACAGAAACCAAAACTCAGTACAGGGACTGGTTTCGACAAACATGATGTCACGGTTTTCTTTACGGCTCTTGAACGATAGGTATTTCTTCATCTCTGCTGGTTTCTCATAGAGCCTGTCCATGTCTATCAGACACACCACATAGTCGTAATGTTCTGCCAACTTTGCCTTTGCCAACTTCAGGATATGCTCAATGTCGGCATGTTGGGGAAAGCCTGGTGTGAGTTTGTACGGATAGCGGCAGGTTACTCGTAGTGACTCGAAGTAGAACCACTCTGTTTCGCCCTCACCTATGATTGCTATTGACTTCTTCATCCTTCTACCTCCTTTAAGTCCAGATACTGACTGCCAAGGAATGGCAGATTAACAAGCTTGCCTTGCTTGTAAGCATTATAGGGTGACAGGTTCTTGTGCAATCCCATAGAGGAAAGACGCTCGATATGTGTCTCACCTTCGGAATTCTTATCCGTGAACCACACCGTGTCACGACGAACAAAGTCTTCGTTCAGCAGGTTGATGTCATGGGTCGTGAAGAGTAACTGGGAGGTGTTGTCACTGTTGGCGATAAACACTTTAATCAAATAAGACAACAATTCGTAATGAATGCTTGTTTCCAACTCGTCAATGGCGATAAAATGAGAATCGAAGAGCAGTTGCTTCAGGATGGTGGTCATGCCCATGAATCGCATGGTACCACGTGACTCATAGCTTTCAGGCAGATCAAAAGTTCCATTATCCGTCTTATGCTTGAAGAGTAGTTCAGGCGTGGCCCCAATCTTTCGTAACTCTACATTGTCAATATTGAAGTCAGAGGCTTTAAGCATGAAAACCAAAAAGCGTTTAAGTGAACCGTCGCGATCGTTCTCTAAATAGTTACGAGTGAAGTCAGATAGTGGAACATCTGGTGTCAACTGGTCACTACAATGCTTCGAGAAGAAATCGTAAACGGTATTTAATTGTGATGCCTCGACATTCGATTTTCCGAAAGCGGCTATCACACTACAATTGTTGACGGTATTGCCTTCAATAATCGTTTGGCTCTTCTGAGTCAACTTCGCCTTCGTGCTGAAGGTAATCTCCGTAGCATCCTTTACCTTATTATATATACGCCTGTAGAGATTGGTTGGGCGGTTAGTGGTATAGGCCATCAACGTCTCTTCATAAATGCGCATGTCGTCAAACTCAATGTTCAGCACATAGCGTACCCCTTCAAGATAAAAGTCCATACCCATACAGCAATGTTCGTTTCTTGACTGTTCATCCAGCAGGAAGGGAACCAGTTTCATCGACTCGTTCCTGTCCTGAGGCACGCGCTGCATCAGTTGTTTGAAAAAAGAGAGTGCTTTTAGTACATTGCTCTTACCTGAAGCGTTGGCACCATAGATAACACCAATCTTTAACAGACTGACATCATCCGTCACTTTGTTACAGTACTCCTCATTCATAAACCTGTCAGGTGTGGCCACGAAACTAATCACTTGCTCAGTCCTGATGGAGAAGAAATTGCTGACTCTAAACTCTGCTATCATACGCTTATCATTGAAAATTGCCACAAAGATAGAATAAAATCGGCAAATATCCAAATTTATTTTAGATTTTCGTAGAATAATTACGCTTTTATTCATTAAAATCGAAATATTATTGAAATAAAGGCCAGTAAAATGAGGGTCACCTGCATAATCACGTGTGAGCGTACACTAAAACCATGATGTTTTGTGTCTCCGTGTCTTTGTGTTCCATTCTACAGAAAATTCCTTACATCGATTTGCGGTGGGTCGGGTCCTTGTGACGGACGGGACTGAAGGCTGGCGGCAGAAGGACGTGAGGTGTTGGCCAGAAGGACGTGAGGTGTTGGGCAGAAGGACGTGTGTCGAAGGGCGGAGGGATGCGTGTGTTTTGAGGCTGGTTTTTGCACTTTCTATTCTATGCGACGTGCTGGATTGATACTTTCCTTGCTTCCTTTTGTTCTTTGGCACTTTGCAACTGCTTGATTATTACCGCAGATTCGATTTGAGGGCTTCTTTGGCGTTTGGCGGTATGAAGTGCCGGCGAAGGGGAAAAATCTCGTCAGGAGAGGTCCTGCTGCGAGATTTCCTGACAAAAGGGGGCGGGGGCGGTGAGCGGTCAGAAGGGATAGCCGATGGCGAAGTGGTAGCCGAGGGAGCGTCCGAAGCTGGGCATGTTGTAGTAGCCGCTGCGTCCGGTGTCGTAGGGGGCATGGATGCCGATGCCGAGGTCGAAGCGGATGACGAGGAAGTCCAGGTCGTAGCGCAGGCCTACGCCCGTGCCGAGGGCTATCTGGTCGCCCAGGTTCTTGATGTTGAACTGCCCGCCCTGCTGGTTCGGGCTCTCGCGGAGGAGCCAGACGTTGCCGGCATCGATGAAGGCTGCGCCATGCAGTCGTCCGACGATGGGGAAGCGGTACTCCATGTTGAGCTCCAGCTTGAGGTCGCCCATCTGATCGACGTAGGAGTATTGCGACTTGGCGGGGTGATAGGAGCCGGGACCGATGGTGCGCATGCCGAAGGCGCGGATGCTGTTGGCTCCGCCCACGGAGAAGAGTTCGCTGTAGGGCGCCGACTTGGCGTTGCCGTAGCTATAGACGATGCCTGCGAAGGCTCGCATTGCCAGGAGGCTTCGCTTCGTGAGGGGCACTTGCCGCGTATATTGCACGGTGCCCTTGACGAACTGTGCAAACGGTACGCCCAGGAGTTTCTTGCCTTCCTTGCTGTAGGGCTCGCCGCTGATGGCGTAGATGCTGGAGACGATGGCCGAGGCTTCCTTGAACGAGACGGTGAGGGCGGAGGGGTGCTTCGGGCTGCCTGCCCAGGAGAATGTGTAGGACATGCTGGGCACGAACTGGTCGCGCATAGAGACGTAAAGGGCGGGATTGGCCTGGGTGATGGAGTCGAAGCGGGCCGTGCTGTGCAGCAGCTGGTCGTAGCAGATGGTCAGGGGCGAGAATTCGTGCTTGATGTTCTGTTTGTGCTGCAGCGTATAGTTGATGCCTCCGCTCCAGGAGACTCTGCCGAAGAAACCTGCGCGGTTCATCCATCGCGCCTGGAGGTCGAAGGCGGTGGATGAGACGAAGCGGCGTCCGAGCCTTCGTCCGAGTCCGAAGAAGCGGAAGCGCGGATAGGTGAGCGAGCCGCTGAACCCGTACTCGTAGGAATTGAGCAGCGAGCTCTTCGTCTCGACGTTGGCACCTGTCTGCCATTCGTAGGAGCCCCACACCTTGAGCGTCAGCGTCTCGGCAGCACGGAAGGCATTGCGCTTGGAGAAGGAGAAGCTCACTCCGGGACCCACCTGTCCGCCCGTCTTGGTCGTGACGTTGCCCTGGAATTCTGCATCGTAGGGTTTGTCGAGCGTCGCATTGACCAGGATGTCGAGTGTGTCGTTGGAGAGGGAGTCCTGCCCTGCCCGGGGCACGTAGTTGATGCGCACGGACGAGAAGATGTTCATTGCGGCCAGCCTGTCCTGCATCTGGTCGCTCAGGGACTGACGGTAGAGGTCGCCCTTGCGGAACTGCATGGAACGCCAGACGGCCCGCGGGCGCAGGAGGGGCTTGTCGGCAGGGCGGCTGTAGCCGAAGGAGATGCTGCCGGCAGCCGGACGCTGCAAGGTGGAATTCTTCCCCAGACGGAGCCGTGGGCGTTTCTTCGAGCGCGATGCCGAAAGAGGGTGGCGACCTCCGAGGGTGATGCTATCCACGATTTCCCTGTCGCCATACTTATATATGTTCACGCGCGTGTTACCTATATAATATGGCCTCATGGCTTCGCCCGGAGCTGTGGGTGCGGGCTGCACCTGCATCTTCACCATCATGGGCGTCTGCAGCGTGTCGGCACGGAAGGTGATGTGTTCGTTGCGCTGGTAGTAGTAGCCCTCCTCGCGCAAGGCACCGACGATTCGGGTGCGCTCCGCCTCGAGGCTGACCACGTTGAACGGGTCGCCGCGATGCAGGACGGGGGGAACGGGGCTGGCATGGATGATGCTGTCGGCCTGGGGCGGGAAGTTGAGGTAGGCAATGCTGTCCAGGTGGTAGAGCGGACCGGGATGTATGTCGTAGCGGACCTTACCCTTGAGCGTGTCGCGACTGTCCGGCACCAGCTCGTAGGAAGTCCGTGCACGGAAATAGCCGCGGCTGCGCAGCGTGTTCTTCGCCACCGTCGAGCGCAGGCGGGGGTTGACATTGCTCATGAGCACCGGCGAGGCAGCAAAGTTGTTGAACATCCAGCGACCGAAACGCGACTTGCTGCCGGCATAGCGGTTGTAGATGAGCAAACGGATCGGGAAGGGATGCGTCACGAAGCTGCTGCCCATGAAGGCGCCGTTGGGAGCATACGAGAGCACCGCCTCCACCTCTTCGCGGGCCGACTCGTAGGCTTCCCGGTCCTTCTGCGAGGCGCGGCGCAGGCTGTCGCGGAGTGTCTTCTCGTCCACCATCTCTCCCGGCTTCATAGCTGAGGCATCGCCGCTGAGCAGCCCCTCGACGGTCGTATAGGCATCTGCCAGAGCCGTGATGACACCTTTCTCCTGTCCGCCCGTCTCTGCCTCCCTGTGCTTATCGTAGTCAATGGACTTGATGCCACGGTACAGCGTCTCCCCCTCCGGCAGGTTGCGGGTGAGGGAACAGGCTGAAGCCAACAGGCAGAGCAAAAGGGTCGCTATGGATTGTATCTTGTTCATGTGGCACTACTTGGTCTTTTGTGGCTCTTTGGACTCGTTGGGCTCTTTGGGTTTACTCGTCTCACGCGGCTTGTCGTTCTTTCTGAAGATGAACAGCTCGCCCAGGTTGTCGGCCTTCTTCCTGAAGACGACACCGGCGCCCATCTTTGTGACCTGTCCCTCGAGCAGCGACTCGAAGTTACGGTCGTAGAAAAGGTTGACATAGCGCGAACCGCTCTTGTCGAGGCGATACTCGATAGCAATGTTGTCGATGATGGTTTGTCCGGTGTTGACAGCATCGCGGCCCGTGCTGACCTTTCCGCCGATGATGACGCTGATGCGATTGCCCCAGAAGCGCTTGGCAAAGCTGAAGCTGTAGTCGGTGGTCGCCGTGCCGGCCTCGGACGTACCGCTTGCAATGCCAAAGTTGACATCGACGGTGCTCAGAGCCTTGCCCGCAATCTCGTTGATGGCACTCTGCAGGTAGGCATTGAGCGTGTTGGCATAGTTGAAGCCGCCATTCGTCTCGGCATTGTCCGTGACGTACATGCCGGTGACAAGCATCGTGACGGCCACGCGTCCGCGCTCCTCGGCTGTCATGGCGCTGAGCTGGTTCTGCACGGTCATGTCCTCAGGAGCTTGCAGGGTGAACTCCAGCCCCATATCGTCGAGTGTACGGCTCAGGGCCAGCCCCACGTCGAAGGCAACGTTGCGCGGCACATTGTTCTCCGTGACCGTCGAGCGGACACGCTCGCTGGCATTTATGTTGAGGCGCGGGTTCATTATCTTGCCTTGGAACTCCACATAGCTGCCCTGGTCAATGTGGAAATCATTGAGGGGAATAGCCATCAGCGAGTAGCGCATCGTGCCCTTGTTGATGGTATAGCGCCCCCAGAGTTGCATGTCGTTCTGCAGGTCGTAGGTCAAGGTCATCTCTCCCCCACCCTGCAGGTCGATGAAGTCGTTGCCGTTGTCGCTCAGGAAGCAGTGTATCTGGGCCGTCTCGACAATGCCGACGTCCATCTGGATGTCGATGTTCTGCCGTTCCGCCTCCAAGGGCTCCGGCGCTGCAATGGTGTCGGTGAAGTCGCAGAAGGTGACGATGTCCGAGAGCTGGTCATCAACGGTGATAGGCGTGCCGGCAAGTACACAGCTGACATCCGTGCTGCCCAGCACGTCCAGCCGACCGCGCATGCTGAGGTCGGAGAGAGTTCCCCAGAGCCGTCCGCCTATGTTGACGAAGACCTTGCCATAGGCCAGCGAGCCTTGCTTCTTCGGTGAATTGATGAGCTGATAATTGTCCGCCCTCACGTTCACGTCCAGTTGCACCCGTTCCAACTTGCTGAAGTCGATGTTGCCGTCAAGCACGAGGGGAGTCTTGCCGGCAGCGTATGCTTCGACGCGGTTAAGGTTCAGGCGGCTGTCCTGCACGGTAATGGTGTGGTCCGGAATGCGCAGGTTCACGTTGTAGCTCTCGGCGTTGATGAAGAGGGAATCCGTGCGCAGCTGGCCGTTCAGTATGGGATTGTCCGTCGGGCCCTTTACGGTGAAGTCGCCCCATGCGTAGCCGCTCATGGAAGCTGGCCCGTCGGGCATGAACGCATTGAGGAAGGCGAAAGGCATGTGCTGGAAGGTTGCCGCTGCGTCCAGCCTTCCCTGTTCGTTCACCTCACGATATTTTCCGCCAAGCAGGAGAATCTCCTCCCCGTCCTTCGTGACGATGGCATCGACGTAATGAGAGGCGTCGGCATTGGGGAAATAGACTCCGTTCAAGCCGATGTTGCCGAGCAGGACGCCGTTATACTTCATCTTGTTCACAAGCATCTCTGCCGAGACGGTTGTCGTGCTGTCGGCCTGCATATAGTGGACATCGCCTTGCAGGAAGCCGCTTATGTCGGGCATGAACGGGAGTGCCTGTGCCAGTTCGCCCACGTTGAAGCGGTTCACGCTGAGCGATATGTCCTGCTGCGCCTCTTCGTTGGGCGTGGTATAGAGCTTCAGGCCTGTGCCGTCGTCGGCAAGCAGGTCAACCAGTGCATTGAGATGCCCGCTGCGGGTGAGGCTGACAAAGTTGTCTTCGTTGAGCGTGAAGCGTCGGTAGGCAATGATGGGATTGAGCGGTGTGAAGTGGACTCGCATGCCGTCGGCAAGCAGGTCGAGTGCCAAGCCGAAATCGACACTCTTCTTTCCGTTGGCATCGAGGAAGAGCATACTGGCCTCGGCTCCTGTCGCCGTCAGCAGGGCATGCAGTTGCGACTGGAAGGTGACAACGCGGTTCTTCGGTCCGTTGGCTACACGTGCATCGAGCGAGATGCCGTCGCTTCCCTGCCGGATATTCCAGCGGATGCTGTCAATCAGTATAGCTCCGGTGTTGAGGGCGTGCATGTGTCCGTCGCCGCTCAGTCCGTCGGCAGGCGACGAAAGGAGATGGAAGGAGAGGTCGCGGAAGGTGTAGCCCGTGGCGTGTCGCATGATGTTGGCCGCAGGATTCTTCTGTCCGCAGTCCAGCTCTATGCTGAGGTGGGGCAGCAGGGTGCGGAGCGTGTCGTGCTTGATGTAGAGGCTATCGACCTGCTGTTGCAATTCGCGACTCAGATTGTCGATATGCATCAGCAGGGAATCAAGGCCCTGGTCGGAAGAGAGTGACAGGGTGAGGTCTCCGGCAAAGGCTTTCATGCGGATGAGTTCCGGCGTGAGATTGGCATCGAAGTTGAGGTCGAGAGGATGGAAGATGCTGTCGGCAGTAGCCAGTTCTATCGCCTCGACGCGGGCGGCAAGGCTGTGCGTCTGGCGGAAGTCGGAGGCGCCATCCATGCGCATTATCATGCTTGCCGTGAGGGGCTTCCCTGCCAGGCGCAGCGCATAAAGGTTCACTTTGCTCACGTCCATGCTGAAGGCGGCAGCCTGCAGCTTTCGCCCGTTGACAGCAGCATCGATGCAACTTTGCAGGCAAAGCAAGTCGTTGCGGCTGCTCACCTCGAGCAGGGCCTTTCCCTTCTCCAGATGGCAGTCAGCCCGAATGCTGTCCACGTTCCACGAGCCGTAGCCCAGATGGTCGATAGCTGCCTGCGCCTTGAGAGCGGTGCTCGGGCTGAGGAAGTCCGTCCCCCGTCCCGACAGCATGGTATTGGCCGTGAGGAGGTAGAGGGAATCATGCGGCAGGAAGTCGTGGAGCTGAAGGTCGTTGATGCGGGCGCTGGCCTGATAAGCCATTGTCCGCGTATCGACGTTGCCGGTCAGGTGTGCCCTGCCTTCGCCCTCAAGGAGCATGGCATCGGCAAAGAACTTGGAGGCCTGCTGCAGGCGGGTGTCGGCATGGAGCACCATCTTCGGGAAGCGCACGTTGTCGAGGCAAAGGTAGCTGTTCACGCAGCTGAGGTCCATCGTGGTGATGTCCCATTTCAGGTTGGCTCCGATGTTGACGCTGTCGGTCAGGTTTTGCAAGTCACCAGCAGCCCGGATATCGAGCACGGTGGGCATGGTCAGGGTACATGCCTGCAATGCCAGGTTATCCACGTTTCCGGCAGCTTGAAGGTCGAGGTTCAGCGGACGGTCAGGATAGTGCGGGGCAAGCCCTTCGGGGAGGTAGGCTGCGGCGAGGCAGAGCACGTCGTGGCTGCCCAGCGATGCTTGCAGGTCAGCCTTCAGCTGTCCGTCTGTCTTGGGTGTGAGGGCCGTCAGGTCGAGGTGGACATTGCCACGGGCTGAGCTGTACGGTGTCTGCAAGTCCAGTCCGGCAATGGCAAGGCGGGCGGAGTCAAGGGAGATGTTAACGGCAAGGTTGTCGAGCTGCAGGCCACTCTTCTCGCGGAAGGCAAGGCGCCGCAGCTGTGCATTGAGCGACGAGGACGACTGGTTGTAGGAGAGTTTGTCGAGCTGCAGCTCCACGCCGGAGAAGGCAAGATGATTGACGTCCAGCCCTGCCACGCGGTCAGCCTGCGGAATGTCATAGGAGAGGCTGTCTGCCAGCAGGCTGAAGCTTCCTGCGCGGTATGCTCCCTCGCTCAGGACGATGTCGCCAGCATCGAGGCTTGCCTCGCGGATGGCTGCACCGATGCGCATGGAGTCGCCGGGCATCTGCAGGGCTATTCTGCTCTGCCGGATGCCGACCCGGGCGATGTCTATCTGCCAGTCGGCGGGTGTGCTCTCGGTTGTGTCCTCTTCCGCCGCCTCGCGAAGCGCGATGTCGAGCACACAGCCGTCGAGCGAGGCTTCCGTCACGCTTGCCGTGCGCCCAAGCAGGTCGATATTGTCTGCCGCAAGTCGGAGGTTGCCGATGCTGCCCTCCATGCGGAGCGTCTCGATGAGGTCCGTCGTGAAGATGTTGCCGTCCGACAGCTCCACGGCTTCCACGCCGATGCGCAACAGGAAGATACGTGTGAGGTCGAGGTCCACGAGGACGTGCGTCACATCGATGACATCGGTAGGGGGCTGCGCCAAACGAACCTGTCCGAGGCTCAGGTCGAGGGGAAAGACCAGATGCACGCTGCCGATGCTCACCTCGAGTCCTGTTTCCTCCTCGAGGTAGGCCGTCAGACGGGCGACAGCCCACCGCTGTACGGGCGGCAGGTAGAGGCTGGCTGCCAGTGCCACGACGAGCAGCACCAGCACCAGAAGCGTCCGGAATATGATTCTCAGCGCACGTTTCATTCTTTCTTTGCACTATTCATGCGCAAATGTACGAAAAACTCTTCACTCAGCCACAAACAAGAACACTTTTTGTGACTTAATGAGACAAACATTAACATTTGCGTGCCGAAGTTATCTCCTGCCAGAGCCGTTCTTCGGGCAGGGGAGCCTCGATGGAGATTTGGGTATGCGAGACGGGATGTTCCAGCTCGAGGTGCCAGGCATGGAGGCTGATGCTGCCGTCGGGGTTGCTGCGTGGCGCTCCGTACTTCAGGTCGCCACGGATGGGGCACCCTATCTTGGCGAGCTGGCAACGTATCTGATGGTGGCGACCGGTGTGCAGTTCCACTTCGAGCAGAAAGTAGCGTTCCGACTGTGCCACGAGGCGATAGTCGAGCACGGCTTTCTTGCTGCCCGGCACTTCGCGGTCATAGGCGCGGGCCGTGTTCTGCTTCTCGTTGCGGGTGAGCCAGTGCGTGAGCGTTCCCTGCTGCTGCGGCGGACGGTTGGCGACGATGGCGAGGTAGGTCTTGCGCACGCCCTTGTGCTCGGCAAACATCTTGTTGAGCCGCGGCAGGGCCTTGCTCGTCTTGGCGAAAAGCACCACGCCGCTGACGGGACGGTCCAGCCGGTGCACCACGCCAAGATAGACACCCGCGGGCTTCCGGTACTTCTCCTTCAGGTAAGCCTTCACCTTATCGGACAAGGGGACATCGCCGGTCTTGTCGCCCTGGACGATGTCCCCTGCCCTTTTTGAGACTGCTATCAGGTGGTTGTCCTCGTAGAGAAGTCTCACCCCTAACCCCTCTCCGGAGAGAGGGGAACTGCAATTTGCCATATTTACATATTCATGCCGCCATCGACCTGTATGACTTGGCCGCTGACATAGCTACTCATGTCGCTGGCAAGGAAGGTAGCAACATTGGCAATGTCCTCCACCTGTCCGCCGCGACGCAGGGGTATCTTCTTCTTCCATTCCTCGCGAATCTCCTCGCTGAGCTGTGCTGTCATGGCCGTCTCGATGAAGCCCGGTGCGATGGCGTTGGCACGGATGCCCTTCGGTCCCATCTCCTGTGCGATGCTCTTGGCGAGGGCAATCATGCCGGCCTTCGAAGCGGCATAGTTGGCCTGGCCTGCATTGCCGTGCACGCCGACCACGCTGGCCATGTTGATGATGCTGCCGCCGCGCTGACGCATCATGACGGGCACGCAGGCATGGGTGAAGTTGAAGGTGCTCTTGAGGTTGACGTTGATGACGGCATCCCACTGCTGTTCGGTCATGCGGAGCATGAGTCCGTCCTTGGTGATGCCGGCGTTGTTGACCAGGATGTCGATGGTGCCGAAGTCTTCCTTGATCTGCTTCACGACTTCTTCCGTTGCGGCGAAGTCGGCAGCATTGCCTGCGTAGGCGCGGCATGTGACGCCGACGGCTTCTATTTCCTTGCGGGTGGCTTCCAGGCCGGCAGCCATCTCGTCGTTGAGCACCAGGTCGGTGAATGCGATGTTTGCGCCTTCAGAGGCGAACTTCAGGGCAATGGCCTTACCGATGCCCCTTGCCGCACCCGTGATGAGTGCAGTCTTTCCTTCGAGTAATTTCATATCTTTCTTTCTATTTTGTTTCTGGATTCTTCTTTCGTCAGAGATATTGGCTCAGATGCTTGTCCTGGTGTCCCAAGGCTTTGTGGATGAGCTTCTGCACGATGCCGCGACTCATGCCTTGCGGCATGCCGTCGGCCAGTCGCCCGTAGATGTAAGGTATCTCGAGGCCCTTGACGCAGTAGTGCATGATGTCCGAGCAGAGCGGGATGCTGTCTATCTCGAAGCGGCCCAGCTGAACGCCCTCGGCCATGATCGAGGCAAAGAGCCGCTGCTCGCTGCGGTCGAAGTTCTTGCGCACCTTCTCCACCATGATGATGTTGCGGAAGAACTCTGCCCTGAGGTTGCCGTTGCGCTGCACAGCTTCCTTGATCATGTTCAGGTGAGTGTAGATGACCTCCACGAGTTTGTCTTCGGGTTCCATCTGCTGGGCTGCCACTTCGTTCATCTTCTCGTTGATGCGTTCCAGCTCACCTTCGATGACCGCCCAATAGATTTCCTCCTTGCTCTTGAAGTAGGTATATAGCGTACGCCTGCCCTTGCCGGAGGCCTGGGCAATGTCGTTCATCGTGGTGTTTTCCAGCCCGCGCTTGGCAAAAAGCTGGCGTGCCACATCGACAAGCTTTATTCGTGTCTTTACCAATGCCATTCTGTTTGCAAAGTTAGCACATTTTTCTTGATTTGTGCAATTATCGCGTGTTAAAAATGCACAAAAGGATATGTTTTGTGCTACGCGAGGAAAGAAAAACGTGCTAACGAACATATTTTCGCCCGAAAGTTTGGTTATTTAGGGAAATTGCCGTACCTTTGCACTCGCAAAAGCGAAAAACATCGCGGGGTGGAGCAGTTGGTAGCTCGCCAGGCTCATAACCTGGAGGTCGCTCGTTCGAGTCGAGCTCCCGCAACAAGGGTGGTAGCAATCCGGTGGCATTTCTTGTGTCCCGGGTTGCTTTTTTTGTAGGGGTACTGCCCCACGCCACGCCGCTGCATCCCTATACATTATTATATATAGTCCTCGCCGCGCAAGGGGAAACCCTTCGCTGCGCAGGACAAAACCTTCCGCCACACGGTCCAAAAGTTATTTTCATGACGTGAAAATTAATTTTCAAACTTTGAAAATCTATTTTCATGACGTGAAAATAGATTTTCACGTCATGAAAATAACTTTTATTTTACTGCAAAAAAAATGGTCTTTCATGCTGAAGTTATGGTAAAAAATGCTACCTTTGTGTGGTATTAACCTACAAATGACTAAGACTGACATGAAACCTACCCAACAATCGGGCAGCAAAGCCTATCTGTTCTCCATTGTACTTGTCGCCACCCTCGGCGGACTGTTGTTTGGCTACGACACTGCTGTCATCTCCGGTGCCGAGAAGGGTCTGCAGGCTTTCTTCATGGAGGCCAAGGACTTTTCCTACACCGACAGCTGGCACGGATTCACGTCGGCCAGTGCCCTGATCGGCTGTATCATCGGCTCGGCGCTTTCCGGCCTGCTTGCCACGAACCTTGGGCGCAAGAAGTCGCTCTTCGTGGCAGCCCTGCTGTTCCTTCTCTCCGCCCTGGGCAGCATGGAGCCGGAGTTCCTGTTCTTCGAGCACGGGAATTCCTCCTTCTCGCTGCTCGTCATGTTCAACTTCTACCGCGTCATAGGCGGCATCGGAGTCGGCCTGGCCTCAGCCATCTGCCCGATGTACATCGGCGAGGTAGCACCCTACAGGATTCGGGGAATGCTCGTCAGCTGGAACCAGTTCGCCATCATCTTCGGACAGCTCGTGGTCTATTTCGTCAACTATTTCATCCTGGCGGGCCACATCCAGCCCCTGGCCGAGGAGATGGGCAAGGGCATCGCGGCCATCACGCCCGAGGCGCAATGGACGGTCACGACCGGCTGGCGCTACATGTTCGGCTCCGAAGCCGTCCCAGCCGGGTTGTTCGCCCTGCTCGTCTGCTTTGTGCCCGAGACGCCGCGCTACCTCGTCTCGATAGGACGCAGCGAGGCGGCGCTGGACATCCTCACAAAGATAAACGGCAGGAGTCAGGCCGAGAGCATCCTGCCCGAGATTAAGGACTCGATGGTCGTCAGGACCGAGAAGCTGTTCTCCTACGGAGCGCTGTGCATCTTCGTCGGCATCATGCTCAGCGTGTTCCAGCAAATCGTGGGCATCAACGCCGTACTCTACTATGCGCCACGCATCTTCGGCGACATGGGAATGAACGACCCCATGATGATTACCGTCCTGATGGGCATCATCAACATTCTGTTCACCCTCGTAGCCATCTTCACCGTCGAGAAGTGGGGACGCAAGCCGCTACTCATCAGCGGCTCGCTGGGAATGGCACTCGGAGCATTCGGAGTGGCAGGCACCTTCGGACAGCCCGGCATGGAGATGCTGACGGCAGCCAGTCTGCTCCTCTACTCCGCCTCTTTCATGTTCTCGTGGGGCCCCATCTGCTGGGTGCTCATCGCCGAGATATTCCCCAACACGATTCGCGGCGGAGCAGTCGCCATTGCCGTAGCATTCCAGTGGATATTCAACTTCATCGTCTCCAGCACATTCGTCCCCATGTTCAACATGCACCTGACCGAAGGCGACGATTTCGGCCACTGGTTCACTTACGGACTCTACGGCACCCTCTGCATCGTCGCCGCCATCTTCGTCTGGAAGCTCGTTCCCGAGACGAAGGGGAAGACCCTGGAGGACATGGGACAACTGTGGAAGAAACAACACTAATGACTAACAACCCAATATAAGATGAAAAGAAACTATTTGCTTGGCTACGACGTAGGCAGCTCCAGCGTGAAGGCATCCCTGGTGGATGCCGAGAGCGGAGCCTGCACAGCCACAGCCTTCTACCCCAAAAGCGAAGCGCCCATCAAAGCCGTCCGACCGGGATGGGCAGAACAGGACCCCGAAGCATGGTGGCAATACCTGAAGACCGCCACAGCCGACATCATGGCTGCCAGCGGAGCCACCAAGGAAGAGGTGAAAGCCATAGGCATCTCCTACCAGATGCACGGCCTGGTATGCGTAGGAAAGGACCTCAAGCCCCTGCGCGACGCCATCATCTGGTGCGACTCACGAGCCGTCCCCTACGGACAGAAAGCATTCGCCGACCTCGGCAGCGAGCAGTGCCTGAGCCATCTGCTCAATTCGCCGGGCAACTTCACCGCATCCAAGCTGGCATGGGTACGCGAGAACGAACCCGACACCTTCAATAATATATATAAGGTGATGCTGCCCGGCGACTACATCGCCTGCCGTCTGTCCGGCACGGCGGCAACCACCGTCAGCGGACTCTCCGAGGGAATGATGTGGGACTTCCTCGAAGAGAAGCCCGCCCGCTTCCTGCTGGACTACTACGGCATCCCCGCCGACATGCTCGCCGACATCGTGCCCACCTTCGGCATCCAGGGCGAAGTCAGTGCCGCCGCTGCCGCAGAGCTCGGACTGCAGGCAGGCACACCTGTCACCTACCGAGCCGGCGACCAGCCCAACAACGCCCTCTCGCTGAACGTCTTCAACCCCGGCGAGGCGGCCACAACAGCCGGCACCTCCGGCGTCGTCTATGGCGTACTCGGCAATGTAGGCTACGACCCACAGAGCCGCGTCAACACGTTTGCACACGTCAACCACAGTCCAGCCCAGCCGCGCCTCGGCGTGTTGCTCTGCATCAACGGCACCGGCATCCTCAACTCCTGGATGCGTCGAATCGTGGCATCTCCCCTTGGAGGAAACGGCGGAGGCTCATACGCCGAGATGAACGAACTGGCCGCACAAGCGCCCATCGGCTCGGATGGACTCAGCATACTGCCCTTCGGCAACGGCGCTGAACGAGTGCTCTGCGACAAGGAGGTGGGAGCAGCCATCCACGGCATCAACTTCAACACCCACACACAAGCCCACCTCCTGCGTGCCGCACAGGAAGGCATCGTCTTCAGCTTCGCCTACGGAATGGAAGTCATGAAACAGATGGGCATGGACCTCAAGACCATACGGGCAGGCAAGGCCAACATGTTCCTGAGCCCCATCTTCCGCGACACCCTGGCGGGCCTGACCGGTGCCACCATCGAACTGTGCGACACCGACGGCAGCGTGGGAGCAGCCCGCGGAGCAGGCATCGGAGCAGGCATCTATGCCGACAACAAGGAGGCATTCGCTTCGCTCCGCAAGCTCCAGGTCATCGAGCCCGCAGCCAAAGACCAGCCCGCCTACAGAGAAGCCTACCAGAGATGGCTCACCCATCTCCCCAAAGCCCAATAAACTTCATAAGACCTATAAGGCCCATAAGGCCTATAATCCCAATCAGCCACAAACAACAACCCATAATAATTAATTCAACAATGAAACAGTATTTTCCGGAGATTCCCTTCATCAAATTCGAAGGCACTGAAAGCAAAAACCCGTTAGCCTACCGCTATTACGACCCCAACCGCGTAGTCCTGGGCAAAAAGATGAGTGAATGGTTCAAGTTCGCCATGTGCTGGTGGCACACCCTCTGCGCCGAAGGAGCCGACCAGTTCGGTCCCGGCACGAAGACCTTCCCCTGGAATGCAGCCGCCGACCCCGTGCAGGCCGCCAAGGACAAGGCAGACGCCGGCTTTGAAATCATGCAGAAGCTCGGCATCGAATACTATTGCTTCCACGACGTGGACCTCGTGGCCGAAGCCGCAACAGTAGAAGAGTACGAGAAGAACTTGAAGGAAGTCGTTGCCTACCTCAAGCAGAAGCAGGCCGAGACAGGCATCAAGCTCCTCTGGGGCACCGCCAACGTCTTCGGCAACAAACGCTACATGAACGGCGCCTCGACCAATCCCGACTTCGACGTCGTGGCCCGTGCCATCGTGCAGATAAAGAACGCCATCGACGCCACCATCGAGCTGGGCGGCACCTGCTACGTCTTCTGGGGCGGACGAGAAGGCTATATGAGCCTGCTCAACACCGACATGAAGCGCGAGAAGGAACACATGGCCACGATGCTCACCATGGCCCGTGACTACGCCCGCGCCAAAGGCTTCAAGGGCACCTTCCTCATCGAACCCAAGCCCATGGAGCCGACAAAGCACCAGTATGACGTCGATACGGAGACCGTCATCGGCTTCCTCAGGGCACATGGCCTGGACAAAGACTTCAAGGTGAACATCGAGGTGAACCACGCCACCCTGGCCGGACACACTTTCGAGCATGAGCTGGCCTGTGCCGTGGATGCAGACATGCTGGGCAGCATCGACGCCAACCGCGGCGACTACCAGAACGGATGGGACACCGACCAGTTCCCCATCGACCACTACGAGCTGGTGCAGGCCATGATGCAAATCATACGCGGCGGCGGCTTCAAGGACGGCGGCACAAACTTCGATGCCAAGACGCGCCGAAACAGCACCGACCTGGAGGACATCTTCATCGCACACGTCGCTGCAATGGATGCAATGGCCCACGCCCTGCTCAGCGCTGCAGAAATCACAGAGAAGTCGCCCATTCCCGCCATGCTGAAGGAGCGCTACGCCAGCTTCGACAAGGGCGAAGGAAAGCGCTTCGAGGAAGGCAAGATGACCTTCGAGGAAGCCTATGAGTACGGCAAGAAAGTAGGCGAGCCCAAGCAGACCAGCGGTAAGCAGGAGCTCTACGAAGCCATCGTGAACATGTATTGACCAGTCACCCCACTCTCGTAGAAAGCCACATCTATGACAGCAAGAAACCTCCTTTTCTGTAGCGCACTTGTGCTCGCCTCCTGGGGCCAGGCACAGGAAAACGTCATCACCGTCAATGCCAAGAAAGCTGGTGCCGAAATCCAGCCTACCATGTACGGCATCTTCTTCGAGGACATCAACTTCGCTGCCGACGGTGGTCTCTATGCCGAACTGCTGAAGAACTGCAGCTTTGAGTTCCCGGACCACTTCGCTGGCTGGGACATCTCGGGCAAGGTGACGCTCAGAGACGACGGCCCCTTCGAGCGCAATCCGCACTACGTCCGCCTCGCACCTTCAGGCCATCGCGACAAACACACCATGCTGGAGAACCACGGTTTCTTCGGCATCGGTGTGAAGAGCGGCGAGGAGTACCGCTTCTCGGTATGGGCACGTGTGCCGGACGGCGGCAGCGCCAAGCTATGGATTGACCTCGTGGAGAATGCCACGATGGAAGAGGACCAGAAACTGGGCAACGTCGGACTGGACATAAGCGGCAAGGAGTGGAAAAAATATACGGCCATCGTCAAGCCGCGCCGCACCTTCCCGAAGGCACATCTCCGCGTGTGGGGCGACGGCAAGGTGACGACCGACCTGGAACACGTCAGCCTCTTCCCCGTCAAGACCTATAAGGGCCATGAGAACGGAATGCGCCTGGATGTGGCACAAGCGCTGGAAGACCTGCACCCCGGCGTGTTCCGCTTCCCGGGCGGATGCATCGTGGAGGGGACAGACCTCGAGACACGCTACCAATGGAAGAACAGCGTGGGACCCGTGGAGAACCGGCCTCTGAACGAGAACCGCTGGCACTACACCTTCACGCATCGCTACTTCCCCGACTATTTCCAGTCCTACGGCCTCGGCTTCTTCGAATACTTCCAGCTCGCTGAAGAGATAGGTGCAGAGCCACTGCCCGTGCTGAACGTGGGCATGGCCTGTCAGTATCAGAACGGCGACAACGCTCATGCGCCGGCCACCAAGGAAGGTTTGCAGCAGTTCATCGACGACTGCATAGACCTCATCGACTTTGCCAACGCCGACCCCGCTACGAACAGCTGGGGCAAGCTTCGTGCCGACATGGGGCATCCGGCTCCGTTCAACCTCAAGTTCCTTGCCATCGGCAACGAGCAATGGGAGAAGCCTTTCTTCGACCGCTTGGCTATCATCGCGCCCGAGGTGCGCAAGGCACATCCCGAGATAAAGCTCATCGGCACCAGCGGACCCAATGCCGAGGACGACCACTTCCGCAACGGATGGGCCGCCATGCGAGAGCTGAAGGCTGACCTCGTGGATGAGCACTTCTATCGCGACGTACAGTGGTACAAGAAGTCGATGAATCGCTACAGCGATCGCGCCTTCTACACCAAGGACGGTCCGCGCGTCTTTGCCGGCGAGTGGGCCTGTCATGACCGCGGCAAGAAGTACAACCATGCCGGGGCCAGCATCTACGAAGCAGCCTTCATGACAAACATCGAGCGCAACGCCGACCTGGTTCACATGGCAACCTACGCTCCGCTCTTTGCCCACGTCGAGGGATGGCAGTGGCGTCCGGACCTCATCTGGTATGATAACCTATCCACAGCCCGCACTGCCAGCTACTACGTCCAGCAGCTCTACATGCTCAATCGCGGCACGAATGTCCTGCCTACCGTCATCAGTCTGAACGGCGGCTCACCGGCTGCCAATCCCGTGCCCGAGGGTCAGGACGGCGTCTTTGCCAGTGCCGTGCTGGACAAGGACAAGAACGAAATCATCGTGAAGGTCATTAACACCCTTGAGAAGGCCAGCACCTCACGCATCGACATCACAGGCCTGAAGCTAAAGACCAACGTGCCTGCCGCAGCCGACGTCGTCAGCCTCGATTGCAGCAACTATGATGCCGAGAACATGCCAGGCAAGGCAGAAGTCGTAAGCCCCAAGAGCAGCACCACGAGTATCACTGCCCAGAAGGGTACCCTCAGCCTCTCCCCCACCATTCCGGCCAAGACGTTCCAGGTCTTCAAAGTTAAGCTTTGAGGACCTGGAACGGACGGGGGGAGGTCAATTGATGAGATAGATTTTCTCTTTTCCCCGGAACATTGCCCTTACAGTAGCACGACCATCTGTAACGGCGCTGACCTCGAACTTCACATCGGGATTGTCCGACGTGGCCTTCAGCACGGAACCGGCTTTCAGCGGAGCATAGACCTGATAGTGTGTAGCATCGGTGTAGCCGTTTGCGTTACTGCTGTAGATGGGTGTAGTTGGGATGGCGAGAGGCTTGCCGTCGGCATAGATGCTGACCTGCGGGACAACAGACACCTTGAAGTCAGCCCCCTTGGAGAAGCCGATGCCGTGAAGGTCCAGAAGTCCCTTCGGACGTTGAGGCCCCTGGCGGCGACCGAACTGCGGACGCTGCTGTGACTGTTCTTCCACTTCGGGGCCTTCCACGACGAGATAGACGGCATGCTTACCCGCAAGGCCCTCTACGGCATCCAAGGGAATGCTGTACGTCGTGGGGGTGTGCGGAGCATCGGCAGGCACGGAGATGACGCCAACCTCGCGGCCCTGCCAGGTGCTGTTGGCGTATGGGCCGTCGAGCATGACGTGGATTCGGAAGGCGCCATGTCCGCCCGATGTCAGACGAAGGTTGAGGTGCGTGCGGTTGCCCTGCTTTGTTCCCTCGAAGGCCGGCACGCCCTTAGTGCTCTCCCCGAGTCCTCCGAAACCGAAATACTTGAAGCCGATGATGCCTCCGTTCTTGATGCCGGCCAGGTCCATCGAGTTGTTCCAAACGTCGTGGTTGTCCTGCATCCACTCGTTGCTGCCCGGACCGGCTACGTAGCAGGCAATACCGGCGCTGTAATACCGATAGGGAGGCAACCCGAAGATTTGGAAGCCCTCGCTCGTCACTTCCGCTCCCGTATATTCATTTCCGTCGGATGCCTTGGCGGTCCACAGGCCGGTGATACGCACCTGTCCGCCCTTGGCTACGGGCTTCTTGTCCCATTCAATCTTCACGGGAGCCACCATTGCCTGACGTGCATTGGCAAAGCCGCGCGGCGGACGATGGTAGAAGACATACCACTGCCCGTTGATTTCCTGCAGCGAGCCGTGCGTGTTGTGGGCAAAGTTGGAGGTCGTCAGGCGGGAGCCGTCCTCGCTGGGCACAACGCCACGGCTATCGACCAGCACGCCGCCTGAGCGCCAAGGGCCGAGGGGCGAGTCGCCATAGGCATAGCGCAGGGCACTGTTGGTATTGCCCAAACCGTACTCTTTGCCGCTATATCCGGAGAAGACCATGACGTACTTATTGCCTATCTGACGGATGCTGCTGGCCTCAAAGAAATTGAAGTCGAGCGGGTTTTGTCCCTGATAGAGTGCTTCATAGCGGCTGCCTTCCTTGTCCAGGAGCCTGCCGTCGTGACTGCTGGCAGGGATGAAGGGGTCAATCAGTTCTGTGCCCGGTCTCTTGCTGAACATGGTGTTCTGGTCGAGCTGGCAAGCCGTGGAATGCTGGAACCCATAAAACACGTATGCCCTGTATCCGCGGGCGAAGTCGGGGTCCTTCTTGTCCGTGACGTTCTCCACGAAGACACTCGGGTCGAAGTCTATCAGCGAGCCCTCCACACAGGCGCGTCCGTCGGGAGTGAGGTTGACGGGAGTGAAGGGTCCGTCGGGGCGGTCACCTTTGCAGACCATCCCAACGCGGCGCCATCCGCGGCTGTGCGGA
This sequence comes from uncultured Bacteroidales bacterium, assembly GCA_902763865.1. Taxonomy (GTDB): domain Bacteria; phylum Bacteroidota; class Bacteroidia; order Bacteroidales; family Bacteroidaceae; genus Physcousia. Next base: position 21,587 of record CACWTR010000054.1, read on the forward strand.
TAGAGCCAATACGTCTTCTTGCCCGTCGCCTTGTCGCGAACTTCGACAAGGTCCGGGGCGTACATCGTGTCCCAACGTCCATCGACAAAGTACGAGAAGATGGGGCCTTCGTCGCGCCACGAAGTGAGGTCCTCGACGGGGGCCGACCACATGCGGATGTCGTTGCCGCAGTACTCGGAGTAGTGCGTGTCGTGCGACCCGATGATGTAGGCACGCAGCTTGCCGGGATTGTCGGGGTCCTCGAAGACACGGGGTTCACCGTCGGGCAAGTGTTCCCACAGGGGGAGATAGGGGTTCTGCGCCTGTCCTGCCAGGGCATTGAACAGGAAGAGGGTGAGGATTGAAAACTTCTTCATATAGTGTCCGTTTGATTTCATTGATTCGCATGACAACCGGAGGCATCGTGCTTTTACCTTTCTTTTATAATCTCTATGATGTGGCTGACGAGGTTGTTGGCGGAAGTCACTTTGATGCCGACCTTCATCAGGTAGTCGCCCGTATAGACCTTGTCGTTGCAGGGAAGCCAGCTTTGCTTGCCCGGCATGAGGCATACCTCCTTTACGCGGTATTTGGCATCGGCATCAAGTCCCTGCAGACGTGTGTTCAGGAGCAATTCCCCGTAGCGCGGATGTATGTCGTAGGCAAAGAGGACGCTGTGGGAGCGGTCGTCGCTGACGCGCTGCAGGACGCAGTGCTGTCCCTCGTAGGGCGAGACGAGGCGGTAGAGGTTGGGCGACCAGACAACGTCCTTCAGCCGTTTGTACTCCTTGATGGCTTGGCGGCAGTACTGGCGGTCTTCGTCGGAAAGTCCTTTCAGCCCGATGTCGAAGCCCAGCTTCCCCTGGAAGGCAACATCCAGACGGAACTTGACGCTTGCCCTTCTGTTCCACTCCGTGACGTGGGCGCACATAGCCTTGGCAGGCATGAACTGCGAGTAGCCCCACTGGATGAACAGGCGCTCGATGGGGTCGGTGTTGTCGCTGCACCAGAACTCGGTGAAGTAGCGCAGTCCCGTGACGTCGCTGCGTCCGCCGCCGCCCGAGCACATCATCATGTAGAGGTCGGGGTACTTCTGCTGTACCCGCTCGAGTACGCTGTAGAGGCCGCGGACATAATCGACGTAGAGGTTGCCCTGGTTCTCCTTCAGATAGGGCGACCAGATGTTGGTGATGGGCGAGTTGCAGTCCCACTTCATGAAGCGGATGTCCGGGTTCTCCTGCATCAGGTTATCTACAACGCCGAACACGAAGTCCTGCACCTGAGGGTTGCAGAGGTCGAGCACCAGCTGATTGCGGAAGTAGTAAGGCTGGCGCGAGGGCAACTGTATGATCCAGTCGGGATGCTTCTCGGCCAGCTCACTCTTTGGGTTCACCATCTCCGGCTCTATCCAGATGCCGAAGCTGACACCGTTCTCCTTGGCCTTCTTGACGAGATAGGGAACTCCCTGCGGCAGTTTGTCCTTCGTCACTTGCCAGTCGCCGAGGCCGGCATGGTCGTTCTTGCGGGGATACTTGTTGCCGAACCATCCGTCGTCGAGCAGGAAGAGGTCAACACCCAGGTCGCGAGCCTCGCCGAAGAGCTCCACAAGCTTCTCCTCGTTGAAATCGAAATAGGTGTTCTCCCAGTTGTTGAGCAGAGTCATACGGTCATCCCCGGCCTTGCAGAGTTGGTGGTTCATCATCCAGCGTTGGAAGCGGCGGCTGCCCTCACCGGCTCCCTTGTCCGAGAGGGTGAAGAAGAAGTCTGCCGTGCGGAAGGCTTCTCCCCGCTTCAGCAGATAGCTGGAGGCGTCGTGGTTGATGCCGCTCACGACACGCAGGACATGCTGGTTATCCACCTCGAAGCAGAAGCGGAAGTTTCCTGTCCAGCCAAGCGTCCCCATCAGGACCGTTCCTTCGTCCTCGCGGACAGGTCCGCCAAGGCCGACCTCGAAGAAGGGCTGCGCCATCATGTTGGCACGTGTTCCCAGGCGGCTATCGACCACTTTCTTGCCGAACTGCAACTCCTGGTTCTGCATTTGCATTTCTTTGGCCCAATCGCTTGCAAACTCTGTCAGGAAGTAACGGGACGACTCAAAATAGAGCATCGACGAGGCATACCTGCCCAGATGGACCTTTCCCTTCTCGTCGTGCCTGATTTCCGTCCACTGCTGGATAATGTCCTCGCGTGGGAACACCTTATAATATAATGTAACTTCGACAGGGTACAGCTCGTCGCGCAGACGGATGGACGTCTCGTCCCCCTGCTGAGTATGGCTGACATACGTCAGGACACTGGTCGGGTTGCCGTCAGCATGCAGTATCTCGAAGGTCGGCTCGTAGAAGTCCTCGGTGCCCATTACGGGATAGGCCTCCAGCCCCTTGATGCAGGAGCTGCTGAAGCCGGCCTGCGGCATGGCGAGCTGCGAGAGGTCGGTGCCCTCGGAGAGGCGCTCGCCGAGATAAGTCTGGTAGAGGCGCTTCTCGTCGTCCACCTTGAGGACCAGCTGCGTGTGGTCGGTTGCAATACTGATGGTTTGTGCCATGCCCGTGAGTACGGAAAAAGAGGCAAGAAGCCCCAGAAGGAATCGTTGTTTGTTCATGTTTGAAGAGTTAATAGTATGTTGAGGACAAAATTACGAAGAAATCAGGAATTAAGAAAGAAGTATTGTGATTTTTTTCATAACTTTGTCACGCAGAACAAACAGAGAACGATGATGAATGCCACAGAGAAGCCTACGAAGCGTATTCCAGAACTGGATTACCTGAAGGGATGCCTCATCCTGCTTGTCGTCAGCTTCCACTTGGTTCACTTCGAACAGCTGCACCCCTATGCCAAGCAAGTGGTCTATACCTTCCACATGCCCGGCTTCCTGATGATATCAGGCTACCTGATGAACGTCAGTAAGGCACCGAGGGATTTCCTGCGGACGCTCCTTTGGATTGCAGTACCTTACCTCTTCATGGCGAGCGGTTACATTTATGTAGCCTCGATTCTTCCCATAAATGACCACATCGAGAACCTTACGCCGTTAGTCTTCCTCGACCGTCTGCTGCTCCATCCCATCGGCCCGCCCTGGTACTTGCACGCAATCGTCCTTTGCGGAGCCACGTACTATTATATATATAATAATGTAAGGCGGGGGATGGCGACGCGTTTCATCCTGATTGGCATCGCCTATTACGTTTTTGCCCACGGCCTTGGCATCCTGTCGTTTTCCTCGGCCATGTACTTCCTCGCGGGAGCCGTTCTCCGGCAGAGAGGCTCGGACTTCGTTTCCTTCTTCCGCCCGGGCCGCCTCTCGATCCTGCTCTTTGTCGTGCTCGTCTGCCTTTCCGACAGCCCGAACCAGTCCAGCTTCGAGGGAGCCATGATAGCGTATCTGGCCCTCTCATCCCTGCTGTGGCTCTACTCAATGACCTTCTCTGACTCCCCCTTAAAGGGAGAGGAAACATGCGAGGGCACAGGCGAAGGCCCCCTCCCTTTAAGGGAGAGAAGGGGAGGGTCTTCAGGAAGGCTTTCGGCAGGTTCGTTGATTCTCTTCCTGGGCCGCAACAGTCTGCCCATCTATGTTTTCTCCCCCATCTTCACCGTTCTATGCAAGCGGCTTGTCCCCTACGTGCAGTTCGACCCCACGGGCCTCGTCTTCCTGTTCGCCTCGCTTCTCATCTGCATCGGGGGGAGCCTGGCAATAGCCTGGCTGATGGACCTGACCCGCACCGGCAGGCTCTTCTTTGGCAGGAAAGTCATAAACTGACATTCTGTCCATCTTTGTCCTCCTTTGTCCACTAATTTGCCAGTTGGCACAGTTGGCACGCATGTTGTTTCTATTGTTAGTGAAAGCCGGAACGAAAGCGAAGGCAATCAAACAAAATAAAATGTTTAACTAAAAATATAATTAGGAGGTATTGATTATGTTACCAGTAATGTTTAGAAACAGTTGGATGCCAACAGTATTTGAAGATTTCCTGAACAACGATTTCGTGCCTCGTGTTGGCAGTACAGCACCGGCAGTCAACGTTAAGGAAAGCGAGACGGCCTACACCATGGAACTTGCAGCTCCCGGCATCAAGAAGGAGTACTGCCGTGTCAACATCAACGAAGATGGCAACCTCACCATCGCCATCGAGAACAAGGCAGAGCACAAGCATGAAGACAAGGGCCACCACTACCTGCGCCGTGAGTTCTCCTACTCGAACTACGAGCAAATCTACACACTGCCTGACGATGTGGAGCGCAACAAGATATCGGCCAAGGTTGAGGACGGCATCCTGACCGTCATCCTGCCGAAACAGGAAAAGGAACAGAAGAAACTCTCGCAGACCATCGAAGTTTCTTAACCAAGAAAGAACAATCTCGGAAAACAGAGGAGCAGCACCCTTAGGGGTACTGTTCCTTTTTTTTTTGCCCAACCTGTTAAGTAATGCAAAGAAGCTGAAAGAAAATCCTCGCCCCTCGTCCTACATTCCTCTTTTTTATGTAACTTTGTAAGAATTCTCAGCTTTTCTTTGTATAAAGGCAGTCTGGGAGATTGAGGAAAAACTGGGTTACGAATTGGCAACCGTACTCAATTCCACATTCTGCTATAAACTGCATCAAAGAACACCTGA
>CACWTR010000055.1 GCA_902763865.1 uncultured Bacteroidales bacterium
CAAACAGCCGTCGAGCAAGGTGGTGATAGCCTCCTTATCAAGATGCTGGCCAATGAACACCAGCTTCTGCATACGGACGCCGTGATGCTCGTCCCAATCACGCCTCAGGTTAGCATCCCGTTGCTTCATGGCTTCCAGTTCGGCCTCAGGCATCGTGGCATACCACTGCCCGATGTTCTGCAGCTTCACCTGCTTGCCAGCCTGCTCAAAGAGGTAGCAGATGTCCTCCTCTCCTGCGAAGTAGCAAATACCCTTAGCCCTGATGATGTTCTTGGGCCAAAGACGAGCCACAAAGTGGTCAAACTCGCTAAGGCTCATGGGCTCGCGACGGTAATAGACAAAGGTGCCGATGCCGTATTCCTCGGCTTCGCCTTCGTCGTGGTCATGGTCATGATGGTGGTGGTGATGGTGCTCGTGGCCCTCATGATGGTCATGAGAGTCATGGTCATGATGGTCATGATGGTGGTCATCATCATCGTCGTCATCATCATCGTCATGATGGCCCTCCAACTCTTCTATCCAAGTAGCAGAGGTGGCAACCTTCTCGTAGTCGAAGAGGTTTGTATTGAGCAGCTTGTCGAGGTCAACATCTCCGTAGTTGCAGTCGATGATCTGTGCCTTGGGCTGGATGCTGCGGATAATTTGACGGATGCGTTCCAACTCATGCGGCTCCACGTCGGCAGCCTTGTTCAGCAGGATTATGTTGCAGAACTCTATCTGCTGAATGACAAGGTTCTCAATGTCTTCCTCGTCTATATTCTTATCCGTCAGGCTGGAGCCGCAATTAAATTCGTCCTTCAGCCGGAGAGCATCCACTACGGTAGTAATGCAGTCAACGTAGGGCAAGCCTTTTTCCGTCACTTCGGGAGCCATGCGAGCCATCGAGCAGATGGTCTGTGCAATGGGTTCAGGCTCACAAATGCCGCTGGCTTCTATGACGATGTAGTCGAACTTCCGCAAGGAGATGATGTCATGCAATTGCTGCACCAAGTCCATCTTGAGCGTGCAGCAAATGCAACCGTTCTGTAAAGCCACCAAGCTGTCGTCCTGTCCCCCAACGATGCCTCCCTTCTCAATGAGGTCCGCGTCGATATTCACCTCGCCTATATCATTGACAATAACAGCAAAGCGTATGCCACGCCGGTTTGCGAGGATGCGATTAAGCAAGGTCGTCTTTCCGCTGCCCAGATAACCTGTCAGCAGCAGCACAGGGATATTGTAGTTCTTCATGTCGTATGTGTGTTTGTGTGTTAAACGCCTGCAAAGGTACACCTTTCTGCCGGATTTAAGGTACCCGAAGCATATAAAAAAGCTTAAAGACTATTGCTATTCCCCCTTTTATCACATAAAATGACGTGAAATTCGGTTTGAGGCATTGCAATTTGCAAATAAAGTGTTAACTTTGCAAGCAAATGGCAACAAATAACAAAACAAAAGACATGCGTAAAACTCTTTTCCTGCTTGCTGCCTTCCTGACAGCCAGCCTTGCTCAGGCACAGAATCCTGACTACTTTGAACCCTATCAGAAGACGGCGCTCCGCCTGCCCAGCGTTCCCCTGCTGGTCAACGACCCCTACTTCTCCTTCTGGTCTCCCTACGACCACCTCTACGACGGTACGACCAAACATTGGGACAACCAACAGAAGGCTATGGACGGCTTGCTGCGCGTAGATGGACAAGTCTATCGCTTCATGGGGAAACCACGCTCCACGAAGCTCCTCTCCATTGCACCTATGGGCAACAAGGGCGGCTATCAGGCCAAAGTGCGCACCAGCCTGACTGCCTCGATGACGGACACATGGATGAACCTCGACTTCTCGGAAAGCGGATGGCAGACACAGACTGGCCCCTGGGGAAGCCAGAACGAGTATCCCTACATCAGGACTAACTGGACAGGCAACAACACCGACCGCTACATCCGCCGCCACGTCACCCTCACCGCCGAGGACCTGCAGAGCGACCTGTGGGTCATCTACTCCCACGATGACAAATGCGAACTGTACGTCAACGGCATCATGATTGCACAGGTGACAGAGGAGAAGTGGAACCAGAACGTCAAGGTACACCTGACAGGAGCAGCCCGCGCCGCACTCGTCGAAGGCGACAACGTCATTGCATACCACGTCCACAACAGCGTAGGCGGTGCTCAGGCCGACGTGGGGCTCTACAAGAACACTCTCGGATTCCATCCCGGCTACAAGTCCATAGCAGGTGCCGGCATGGCCGACGAAGGTGCTTGGGAAGCTAAGGTCAAGAAATCGGCGACCAGCGGGACAGCCTGGACGACAGAGGACTTCGACGACACCTCATGGGCAACCGAGCAAGGAGCCTTCGGCACTGCAAACGAGTACCCCAACATCCACACTTCCTGGACAGCAACAGGCAGCGACTACTACATCCGCCGCTACGTCAACCTCTCAGCCGAAGACCTGCAGAAGAAGCTCGTCCTCATCTATTCCCACGATGACGTCTGCCAGGCCTATATCAACGGTCGCCGCATAGTCAGCACAGGCAACACTTGGGTGCAGAACGTAGTCTATTCCCTCACCGATGCGGACAAGGCCGCACTGCATGAGGGCCGCAACGTCATTGCCTACCATGTGCACAACACCACGGGCGGCGCCCTGGCCGATATTGGCCTCTACACAGATGCCTCCGGCGAAGAGCTTGCCGTGCAGAAAGCCATCGACGTAATGCCCACCAGCACGTACTACACCTTCACGTGTGGCGGCGTGGATCTCGACCTTGTCTTCACGGCACCCTTCCTCATGGACGACGTGGAACTCATGTCCACACCCATCAACTTCATCTCCTATCAGGTTCGCAGCAACGACGGACAGGAGCACGATGTACAATTCTACTTCGGCACGACACCTGAGCTGACCGTCGATAACAACAGCCAGGCCACCGTGACCACCATCGTCAACGATGGTCAACGGCAGTACATCAAGAGCGGCAGTAAGGACCAGAAAGTGCTCGGCAAGGCTGGCGACCTCATCACCATCGACTGGGGCTACCTCTACCTGCCCGACGTGAATGGCACCGTTTCCGTTGCCGACCAGGAGCTCACCACTTCCACCTTCGTTGCCACCGGACAGCTTCCCGAAAGCACTCTGCCCTTCGCCAGCTCGGAGGAAGGCGAGATGCCTCAGCTCTCCTACATGCACAACTTCGGTACCGTCAGTCAGGCCAGCAGCTACATGATGTTCGGTTACGACGAGGTATATGACATGCGCTACATGGATGTCAACTACAAGGGCTACTGGGCAAGGAACGGCAAGACCATCCAACAGGCCTTTGCCGAGTTCCAGGACGGCTACGACGACATCATGACGCGCTGCAAGGCTCAGGACCAGATTATCTACGACGACGGACTCGCTGCCGGCAACGCCAAGTATGCCGAATTGCTCTGTGCGTCCTACCGCCACTGCATCGCAGCACACAAAATCTTCCAGGACAAAAAGGGCAACCTCCTTTTCTTCTCCAAGGAGAACAACTCCAACGGCTGCGTTAACACCGTCGATCTCACCTACCCCTCCGCACCCCTCTTCCTGCTCTACAACACCGACCTGATGAAGGGTATGTGCACCTCCATCCTCGACTATTGCGAGAGCAGCCGGTGGGGCTTTGACTTCGCAGCCCACGACCTCGGCACCTATCCCCACGCCAACGGGCAAGTCTATTCCATCACCCGTCCCGATGCCAATGGCGGCTTCGCAGGCAACATGCCCATCGAGGAGAGTGCCAACATCGTCATCCTGGCTGCTGCCATTTCCGACATCGACGGCAACACAGAATGGGCCGACCGCTACTGGAAGACGCTCACCACTTGGACAAACTACCTTGTGGAGAACGGAACAGACCCCGAAAACCAGCTTTGCACCGATGACTTCGCAGGCCACCTGGCACACAATGCCAACCTTGCAGTCAAGGCCATCATGGGTGTGGCGGGCTATGCCAAGCTCTGCTACCTTCGCGGCGAACACGATGCCTACACCTCCTACATGGCTAAGGCAAAGGAGATGGCCGACAAATGGGTGACGCTCGCCAAGGACGGCAATCACTACAAACTCGCCTACGACCGCAGCGGAACCTGGAGCCAGAAGTACAACATGATATGGGACAAGGCATGGAAGACCAATCTCTTCTCCGACCAGATTAAGACACAGGAATACAATTACTATCTGGGCAAGCTCAACACTTACGGCCTGCCCCTCGACAGCCGTTCCTCCTACACCAAGAGCGACTGGGAGATGTGGACGGCAGCCCTGGCCCGCAACAACATCTACTTCCTGCGCCTCTCCGACCTTGTCTGGAAATACGTCAACGAGACGCCGAGCCGCGTGCCCCTCTCCGACTGGTACTTCACCGACGGCAGCGGCAGCATGGTTGCCTTCCGAGCCCGCAGCGTTGTCGGAGGTCACTGGATGAAAGTCTATGTCGATAAGATGCTCAATGGCGACATCGGCACCTCCATCGCCCTGCCCTTCCGCGCCGAAGAGGAAATCCGGACCTCAGCAGCCGAAGCACAGACCTATACCTACGACCTGAGCGGACGCAGGGTGCAGAACGACAAGTTGCCTAAAGGCATATACATCAAGGACGGCAAGAAGTTCGTGAGGAAGTAAGGGAATTGAAGCAAGTCCTTTATGACTATCCCGGGTCGTAGCACCAACGCCCTGAAAGGGCAGTAAGCTGTCAGCCCAGGGCACCGCCCTGGGTCACAGAGCATATCATCCTTCGCCCTGAAGGGACAAAAGAATAATACAGGAAAGTCTTTTGCCCTTTCAGGGCGTTCTTCATGTCACATAGACCACCCAGGGCGATGCCCCGGGCTATAGGCTTACTGCCCTTTCAGGGCTGTTCCGTAACTAATGAATGGTGGTACGATTGCGGATAACCATTAAATTCCTTTCGCCTCTTAACATTATTTAACGCGGATACACACGCGTATTAAGAATCTTTTTCATATCTTTGCTTCGCAGAAGCATAGAATGTCATGGAGATTGGAAAAACACCTCACGTCCTTTTGCCCCGAAGCTCACGACGTCTTGCCCAAAAGCTCACGACGTCTTGCCCGGAAGCTCACGACGTCTTGCCCGGAAGCTCACGAGGTTTTGCCCCGAAGCTCACGACGTGTTGCCCAAAAGCTCACGAGGTGTTGCCCGGAAGCTCACGACGTGTTATGCGATAGCAGACAGTCACTGACAGAACACAGTACAATATCATTACTTAGTTAACCTTTTTTATTAACCAAAACTAAACCAAAATGAAAAGATCTAAACTTCTTTCATTGTTCGCAGCAGCCCTTCTGTGGCTGGGCGGGCAGAATGCCAACGCCCTCACCCTTCAGGTGGTCAGCGGTGACAATGGTGGTAGCATCGCGAAACTCGTTGATGGCGACTACAGCTCCAAGTGGGAAGGTGGTTGGGGAGGCTCAGCTTATGCTGTGCTGAAATCCTCGGCAGCCATCAAGCCCACCTCCTACACAATCGTAACAGGTAACGACAACGCAGCCTGGACAGGACGCGGATGGAAAGCCTGGAAGATTTATGCTGCCAACTTTGCATCGGACGCCGATGCCGCTCGCAACTCCGATGCATGGGTTTTGATTGACGAAAAGTCTAACATCACACAGGACATCGTCCCCGACGTGAACAGCACGCCCTTCGACTTTGAACTCTCCAATCCTCAGGACGAGTTCTATTCCTACTTCAAGATCGAAGTCCTCGAGCTGCAGGGTGCAGGCTACATGCAGATGTGCGAGTTCCTGTTCAAGGACTTCACAATCGACTCCAGCAAGTTCGACGATGACATCGCACAGGTTAAGGCATTCGACCTGACAGGCGTTGACGCTGACCTCGTGGCCGACTACAATGCAGCACTCGCCCAGCTGGACGCCGACTTCGCTGCAGAAGAGTGGGAAAAGGTTGTGAACGACCTGGCAAGCCTGGTTGCAAAGCAGGCCAAGATCAGCACCATCCTTGCCGGAGGCTTCGTAGCCCTCTACAGCACTCCGACATGGGGCGACGCTCCCGCGTCCAACCTGATTGACAAGAACGACTACACCAAGTGGGGCGGCAACTTCAACGGAGAAGAAGGCACACCCGAACACGTTCAGTACATGGCCTTCCGCGGCAAACCACAGCAGCCCTACTTCTATAAGCTTGTAACTGGCGGCGACACCAAGGCATACAATGGCCGTAACTGGAAGAGCTGGAAGATTTACGGCGGCAACTTCGCTTCCGAAGCTGAAGCAGGCAGAGATGCCGAAGGATGGGTTCTGCTCGACGAGAGAACAGACATCAGCGAGAAGTACCTGCCTATGGAGAATAACTATCCCGCAACATTCGACTTCAATAAGGGCGTAACTGAATCCTACACATTCTTCAAAGTGGAAGTTTCAGCAGCTCACAGCGGCGGCCAGATTCAGATGTCTGAAATCTACCTCTGCACTCAGGAAGAGTTTGAGGGCATCCGTACTCCGCTTGTAGAGCAGTTCGCCGAGTTCGCTGCAGCTTTGAACGACCTCGTCGTTGAAGCAGAGTTAGCAGAGGACAAGGCAAACTTCGCAGCACTCTACGAAGAACTGAAGACTACTGCCGATGCAGTTCGCCTCACCGAGATTTACAACGAACTGAAAGCTCTGCAGGCTAAGCTTCAGGAGTCTGCCAACTTCATGGCCAACGTGACTTACCGCGCCCTTGACGGCAACACTGCATGGGGCGTTGGTGAGAACCACACAAAGCTGATTGACGGCGACATCTCCACAAAGTGGGGTGGCAACCTGCCCGAAGACGGCACCGGTTCATACGTCATCTTCAAGATCGGTTCTGCTGCAAGCTATGGCACATACATGCTCGTCACCGGCAACGACACCAAGAACAGCCCGGGCCGCAACTGGAAGAACTGGAAGATCTATGGCGCCACCATCAAGGGCAACGATGACAACATGGCTAAACGCGACTTCTCCAACTGGAAACTGATTGACGAGAAGACTAACATCGGTCAGGACCGCCTGCCCGCTGACAACTTCGCACCCGCATTCTTCAACTTCAGCGAGAATTCAACCAGCAAATACAAGTACTTCAAGATTGAGGTTGAGTCTGCCTACGATGGCGGCAGCATCCAGATGTCTGAGTTCAAGATGCTGACAGACGAAGAGTTCGCCGCTTACCGTCAGGAATACGCTGACTCTCTGACAAAGGTTGCCACGGCTCTTACCGGACTGGCTGCCGATCTGGATATTCCTGCTGCCATGAAGGAACAGCTGATTGAACAGGTGACAGCTACTGTCAAGACAAAGATCGAAGCCGTAGCCACCGCTACTGCCGACCAGCTGCTTCCCAGCTTTGCCGATGCCTTGAACTACATCAATGTTGAGGTACCTGCCCTGGCTGCAGAGACCGTTGCAAGCTTCGCACTGGCTCAGGACGAGGAAGGTGTCTATCAGATTGGCACTGCCGGACAGCTGTACAGCTTTGCAGCCCTGGTAAACGGCGGCTCTAACGAGGCCGACGCAGTCCTCACTCAGGACATTGACCTCTCGCAGGTAATCATAGGCGGTGCCTGGACATCTATCGGCACCAATAACGTTCCCTACAAGGGCACATTCGACGGTCAGGGATATACCATCAAGAATATCACCTACACAGCAACCGGTCAGTACAACGGCCTGTTCGGTAAGCTCTCTACCGGCGCTACGGTCAAGAACTTCACTGCAGAAGGCACGATGACCATCTCTACGGGTATTACCGGCAGAGCATGTGCCCTTATCGCAGCTGCAGGCGACGGTGGCGTTCTCATCCAGAACATCAACAGCAAGATGAACTACCTCAACCAGCTGGCCGGCAGTCAGGTTGGCGGTGTATTGGGTGGCGCTCTCAATGGTAACACAACAGTCGTTGACCGTTGCACCTACTCCGGCAAACTGGACGGCAATGATGCCGCCAACAGCGGCAACTATGGCGGCATCGTAGGTTACGCCAACAACAACGCTGCTTGCTACCTCACCATCAGCAACTGTCTGTTCGACGGCGAGCTCATCAACTCTGCTGAAACTCCCGGCAACTGCACCTTCGGCGGCATGATTGGCTACAGCAATGGCGCAAATGTGACGATTAAGAACGTGCTCTCTATCGGCACTGTTCAATCTACGATAGCTGCCCAGTTCTTCGGAGCTGTCAAGAGCACACGCTCCACTATCCACAACAGCTTCTACAAGGGCGAAGTCGTGAACGGCTCTGCAAGCACCGTTACCCTGAATCCTCTGGAAGCTACCCTCGTCAGCGACGAACAGCTGGCAAGCGGCGAGATTGCTGCCAAGCTGGGTGTTGCCTTCCGTCAGAACATCGGCACTAACGCTTATCCAGTGCTGGATACAAAGCAGCCTGTCGTTGTTGAGATTACCGAAGCCGGTTACGCTACTCTGTTCGTTGAGGATTCCAACCTCATGGTTCCCGAAGGCGCTGAAGCATTCGCCGGCGTGCTGGATGGCAGCTACGTTATTCTGAATGCCATCGAAAGCGGTGCAATCGCAGCCGGCGAGCCCGTCGTGCTGAAGGGTGCTGCCGGCATCTACAGCTTCGCCCCCTGCTCCGACGCTGTGAAGGCTGAGGCCAACGACCTGCAGGGTGCAGCCGAGGACATCGAAGCTGCCGGCAAGTACATTCTTGCTAAGCCCGAAGGCCAGCCCGCAGGCTTCTACCTCGCAGGTTCCGGTTCCATCAAGGCAGGCAAGGCTTACCTTGAGGCCGGTGTCGATGTCAAGGCCTTCTTCTTCGCAGGCGAGGATGCTACCGGCATCAGCGAGATTGCCAAGGAAGAGGCTACCGAGAACGGTGCCATCTACAACCTCGCCGGCCAGCGCATCGGCAAGGTTCAGAAGGGCATCAACATCATCGGCGGCAAGAAGGTGCTGAAGTAAACAATCCCTCCCCCTGACTCCCCCGCAAGGGGGAGCAAAGGGGATGGTTTTACACATTATTAATAATATATAATACTATAAATAATATGAAGAAGTATTTTGCACCTGCAATGCAGATTGAAGAAGCTCAGGCAGCTCAGATGCTGGCCGAGAGCCTTATCATAAGTAACGACCCTGTTGACGGCAGCCAGGCTCTTGGCAAGACAGACAACAGCTGGGACATCTGGGGCGAAGAATAAGAACCTCACCCCCACACCCTCTCTCCGAGGAGAGGGGAACTCAACGGACAATCCCCGGGACGCGAATTGCGCCTCGGGGATTGGCTTTTTTAGGGGGGGATAGGACTCTTATAAGACTTATAGGACTTATAGGACTTATAAGACTTATGGGACCTATGAGTCCTATAGGGCCTATGGGTTGGTGACCTTGATGCCGAGTTCGGTGATGCCGCGGATGGTCTCGCGGGTCATGAGATGGTGGATGCGGATGGTGGGGGTGCAGTCCTTGGGGACTGAGAAGGGCAGGTGGCGGGTCTCGTACTGGTGGAGGTTGATGCCGCCGACGAGGGCATTGCCTTCGGCGTTCTCCAGGGGATAGTGCACCGTGTCGCGGCGGCAGACGGTTGCCGAATCGCTGCATTGCTCCACGACGAGCACCAGCTCCTGCATGCCGACATGGGCCACGGTGCGGAGGCCGACGGTAAGGGTTCCGCCGGGGCCTGTCCCGGCTTGGGGCAGGCAGAAGCAGACGGTGTCGCTCCTCTCCCACCCTTCCGGGGGCAGGGGTTTATAGCTGTGGAACACGGTGCCGCCGGTGCAGGCTGCAAAGAACGATGCTTGAAGAATGAATAGTGAGAAATTTCCTGCCGCCGCAATGCGGGGCAGATTCTTTATGGCTTTCACCTTTCGCAGAAGGCCGTGCTTGACGAAATTCCTCATTCTTCTTTCTTCACTTTCTTCTTGCGTTTCTTGTGCTTCTTCTTGCTGTCGAAGCGGCCCACGTCTTCCTGCGTGGCAAGGTCGAGGGGCCGTTCAGGTTCCCGATGCCCTCCCACTTCGAGCGAGGCAGGTTTCTCGCCGCGCTTGTTCATCTCGATGATTTCCTTTGCCCGCTCGGCGCTGATGGTTGTCAGGTTGACTGCGTTGCGCTTGTCGGTGGAATAGGTGACGAGTTGTGCCAGGATGTCAACCTTGAAGTAGTAGTAGTCGGCATCCTGGGTGTAGAGGACTGCGTCGCGGGGAGGCAGCTTGCGGAAGGACTCTACGTACTGATCCACCTCGAAGTTCATGCAGCACTTCAGCTTGGCACACTGTCCTGCAAGCTTCTGGGGATTGAGGCTGAGGTCCTGGAAACGTGCTGCCCCGGTGCCTACGCTCTGGAAGTTCTTGAGCCATCCGGCGCAGCAGAGTTCGCGTCCGCAGGGGCCGAAGCCTCCGATGCGTCCGGCTTCCTGTCGGGCACCTATCTGTTTCATCTCGATGCGGACGTGGAAGGTGTCGGCCAGCACCTTGATGAGCTGGCGGAAATCGACGCGTCCGTCGGCGATGTAGTAGAAGATGGCCTTGCCTCCGTCGCCCTGATACTCCACGTCGCCTATCTTCATCTCGAGTCCGAGGTCCTTGGCAATCTGTCGGCTCTGTATCATGGTGTCGTGCTCGCGTGCCTTGGCCTCGGCGTAGCGTTCCATGTCGTTGGGGCGTGCCAGCCGGTATATCTTGCGTATCTCTTCGCCCTGTTTGAGGTTGGCGTGCTTCATCTGTAGCGGTACGAGCTTGCCGGTGAGGGAGACGACGCCGATGTCGTGTCCGGGATTGGACTCTACGGCCACGATGTCTCCCTTCTTCAGCGGCAGGCCCTCGCTGTTGTGGAAGTATGCCTTTCGTGTATTCTTGAACTGCACCTCGACCAGGTCTGTTGCCTCATTGTTGCCGGGCACGTCGGCCAGGTAGTCGTAGGTGTTGAGCTGGGCGTAGTGCCCTGTATTGGCGCTTAGGGCCGAGAAGCCGTGCCCGCCTCCGCCGCTGATGAAACGAGCCTCCCCTTCCTCCTTCTGGGGGAGAGAGGTCTGTCTTTCGTCATTGTTCATAATGGTTCATCGTTTATTATTTCCCGTAAAGGGGGTTAGGGAGTCTTTAATAATACAATCATTTTCAGTGCGAGGTCGAAGAAGACCATGCGGGGGCTGACGTTCTGTGCGATGTCGCGCTGTGCGTCGCTCAGCTCGTCCATGATGCCGACCACGTTGTGCGGGCCGATGAAGGGTGCGAAGCGGGTGCTGAAGTTCTCTTCCTCGCGTCCGAGGAAATTCATCTGCGGCTGGTGGAAGTTGTAGATGAAATTCTCGCGCAACTGGTTCTGGAAGTACTCGAGCATGCGTTTCTGGCGCTCGCGGCCCAGTTCGCTGACGGCGAGCGACCACAGGTGCATCTCCTTGATGCGGCGTGCATAGCTGTGGCGCATCAGTTGGGTGAAGAGGTCGAAGAACTGTTTCTGCTCCGAGTCGTAGCGCATGCGCTTGAGTGCCTCGGTGTAGCTGCCGCGGGCGATGTGGGCCAGCAGCTGCGCTTCTTCTGGCGGCATGCCGTGGCGCTCCTGCAGTGCCCGGCTGATAGTGTCCTCGGGCAGGGGCGGCACGTTCACTCGCTGCACGCGGCTCTGTATGGTGCCGAGCACGAGGTCCGGCTCCTGGCTGACGAGCAGGAAGTGGGTTCCGAGGGGCGGTTCCTCGATGAGCTTCAGCAGCTTGTTGGCCGTCTGTTCCATCATGCGTTCCGGCAGCCAGATGACGACCACCTTGCGTCCGCCCTGGCTCGACTTGAGGGCCAGCTTCCTCTGCAGGTTGTCGCTCTCCTGCACGTAGATGACTATCTGCTGGTTCTCGGCCTTGATGTCCTCGAGCCAGTCCTCTGTGTCGAAGTAGGGGGAGCGCGTTATCTGTTCGCGCCACTGCTGCAAATAGTCGTCCGAGACGGGGTGGTCGCTGCTCTTGGCCTTATAGACGGGGAAGGAGAAGTGCAGGTCGGGGTGTGCCCACAGGGCGGTCATGCGGCAGTCGGGACAGCTTCCGCACGCCCCCTGCTCCGTAGGGTGCTGGCAGAGCAGCATCTGCGCGAAGGCCAGTGCCAGGGGCAACTTGCCAGCGCCCTTCGGCCCGCACAGCATGATGGCATGCGGCAACTTGTTCTCCTTGGCGAGCCGCACCAGGTGCTCCTTCACTTCGTCCTGTCCTATGATGTCGCTGAACGTCATCGCTCTGTTCCTTTATATAAATCCTTTCTTCCCGTCGATGGAAACCGACTCGACGCGTCTGAAAAGTTATTTTCAAGGTTTGAAAATCAATTTTCACGCTTTGAAAATCTATTTTCACGTCATGAAAATTAATTTTCACGTCGTGAAAATAACTTTTCATCTGTGTCGTGCAGACTTTCCCTTCTCGTCCGGAAGCACTTTCTCCCGCGTCGGGATGACTGCCTCTCCGTTGACCTCGGGCCTGCTGCCAGTTGCCATTTATTTGCAAAGATACGTTTTTTTTTTGGATTAAAGATTAGAGATTAGGGATTATTTCGTAACTTTGCACTGAAATGTGCGAATGCATGAGTTTCGTCCTCACTTAGGATTTGATAATTATAAAATAATTGAGATATGAGAGACTTCAAAGACTTAAAGATAGCAGTGGCCGGCACGGGC
>CACWTR010000056.1 GCA_902763865.1 uncultured Bacteroidales bacterium
GTCTATTCGGGCAGCATCTTCGGAGTGAAAATCTACATCCACGACCTCCTGCTCAAAGCACGCGAGCAGGAAAATGCAACAAATGCAACAAATGCAACATGCATTTCAGAGACACACAGAACGTAGCGACGTTGATAGTGACAATGTATGCAAGTATGAGCTGTCCGATGGTCATTCCTTCTGTCCTCATGCATTACGTTCAAGCCTCTATACGCACAGAAGGAGAGTTCTTTCCAGAGCTCTCCTTCTGTGCTTCCTGAGCCTCTTGTCGGATTCGAACCAACGACCCCGAGATTACAAATCACGTGCTCTGGCCAACTGAGCTAAAGAGGCGGGTGGGAAAGCTGGCTATATCGCGCCGCTACAACCTGCTGCCCTTGCTGCGGTCAAGCCCTGGGGGATTCACAGGGAGCATGCCGTATAGGACTTTCCCATGCTGAAGCGGCTGCAAAGGTACGACATATAATTCAAAATTCAAAAACAATAATCTAAAAATTATCCGGCAAGGAGTTTTTTTGCTCCTTTTATACATTATTTATATGATTATTTCGTAACTTTGCACGCTCATGTATAACAGGAAAAAAGTGGAACCAACAAAAAACACAGACACGAAGAGGCCGAGACTGATGGATGCAGCCGGATGGATGGCCCTGCCGATAGGAATAATGTGGTCGGCAAGTTTCCTCAGCACCATGTACGGCGCACGGCAGCCTTTTCTCTCCATGCTGGGCACGGCTCTGGGGCTTGCCAGTATCTATATGCTCTACAGGCAGCTGTCGAACTATCGCCGCCTCTATCCCTCAAGCTGGCTGCACATCGTGCAGCTGTCGCTTGTCACCTGCCTGCTGGCCGGTCTGCTGACCGATGCCGCACAGTATGCCTACTTCCTCTTGCTCGACGGCGGGCAGTTGCTCTCGCGGCTGGCCGAAGTCATGCAGAGCGAGGAATACCGTCAGGCCCTCAGGCAGATGATGCCCGAAGCTGACATCAGCGAGGCGCAGAAGATGCTCCAGAACCTGACCGTGCGCGACATCATGCTGCAGCTCGTCGTCTATAATGCCTTCCTGTCCCTGCCCGTCAGCCTGCTTGCAGCACTGCCGGTCAGAGAAGTGAAGAGAACGCAGAAAGAATCATGAATACAAATATGGATATCAGTATAGTTGTGCCTCTCTTTAATGAAGAGGAATCCCTGCCGGAGTTGTTCAGCTGGATAAAGCGCGTAATGGAGGCGGGCGGCTTCACCTACGAGGTCATCTTCGTCAGCGATGGCAGCACCGACCGCTCATGGGACGTGATTGAAAGCCTGAAAAGAGATAATCCCGATGCGGTCCACGGAATCAAGTTCCGCCGTAACTACGGCAAAAGTCCCGCCCTCTATCAAGGCTTCGGGGCTGCTCAGGGGGACGTCGTCATCACGATGGATGCCGACCTGCAGGACTCGCCCGACGAGATACCGGAACTCTACCGTATGATTACCCAGGACGGCTACGACCTGGTGAGCGGCTACAAGATGAACCGCAGGAAGGGCGACCCGCTCTCGAAGACCATTCCCACCAAACTGTTCAACGCTACGGCCAGGTGGGTGAGCGGCATCCACAACCTGCACGACTTCAACTGCGGGCTGAAAGCCTATCGCCGCGACGTGGTCAAGAACATCGAAGTCTATGGCGAGATGCACCGCTACATCCCCTATCTGGCAAAGAACGCCGGCTACACGCGCATCGGGGAGAAACGTGTGCACCATCAGGCCCGCAAGTTTGGCAAGTCGAAGTTCATGGGACTTAACCGTTTCGTCAACGGATACCTCGACCTGCTCTCCCTCTGGTTCCTCGACAGCTTCGGGCTTAAGCCGATGCACGTCTTCGGCTTCATCGGCACGCTGATGTTCCTTTTCGGCTTCCTGGCAGTCATGGTGGTAGGCGGCTCCAAACTCTACTGTCTGACGAAAGGCATTCCTCGCCCGCTCGTCACCGACAGCCCCTACTTCTACATCGCCCTCACCACGATGATACTGGGCACCCAGCTCTTCGTGGCAGGCTTCCTGGGCGAGCTCATCAGCCGCAATGCTCCGGAACGCAACAACTACCAGATAGAAAAAACGATATGAGACGAGTCCGTCTGCTCATAACTGCCCTGACCCTGCTGCTTGCATCCTGCGAGTCATACGACTGCACCCTCTACAACTACGTAGGGCTGTACGGTTCGTTCTATCGCGGCGGCAGTGCTGTTGCCATCAGCGACACGCTCACCATCACCTCGGGAAGGAAGGGCATCGTGCTGCTCAACCAGGCCGTAGGCACATCCAGCCTGAACCTGCCCATGAGCTACTGGAATGAGGAAGACACCCTGGTCTTCAGCATCAAAGGCAACGGCTATCAGGCTCGCGACAGCGTCTGGATAGCCAAGTCGAACCTCGTGCACTACGAGTCGCCCGACTGTCCCATGACCCTCTTCCACACCATACAGAGCGTAGGCTCCACAAACGAATTCATCGACTCCATCTCCATCATACGCTCCTCCGTAAATTATGAAACGACAGAAAACCTGCGGATATACTTGCGCTGACGTTCCTACGGGGCGCCGGACCCAGCTCCTGCTGCTACTGCTCTGCATGATTTGCCTTTCGCTGCACGCCGAGGAGCCTCAGAAGAAGAAAGAAAAGAACCCCGTGTTCTACGGAGTGGCTGTCAGCGCAGACCTCGTCGGCTTCATCATGAAAGCCGCTGATGCCAAGTACGCCAACATGGAAGTTGCAGCCCGCATTAATCTCCTCGACAAATTCTTCCCCGTAGCAGAGCTGGGTATCGGCGACTGCCGGAGGGAAGGCGCAGAGACGGGCAACACTTTCAGCACGACGGCACCTTACATGCGCTTCGGCCTGAACTACAACTTCAACAAGAAACACAACGGCAACCGTCTCTTCGGCATATTCCGCTACGGCTTCAGCAGCTTCAAGTTCGACATTGCCAACGAGTCATTCTCCGATCCCGTCTATGGCACCACCGCACCTCTGCACATGGACGGGCTCAAGGCAACGGCACAGTGGCTGGAGTTCGGCATCGGCGTAGAGACAAAGCTTTGGAAATTCATACGCCTCGGATGGAGTGCCCGCTATAACATGCGACTTGCCCTGAGCCGTCCTGAAGGAGGAGAACCCTACTTCATTCCCGGCTTCGGAAAGAACGACGATTCCGGATGGGGCGGAAACATGAACATAATCTTCGATATAGGCAAAGGCTCATTCAAGTCCTCCAAAGAGAAAAAGTAACACAACATGACAAACCGTAAAATAATCATAGTCCTGCTTGCCGCCATCGCTATCGTCGGACTGCTCGTCTTTGCCCCTCACAATGCGAAGGACAGGGCGCAGGCATATCAATACAACGAAGGCACCATCTTCGGCACACTCTATCATGCCAAGTATCTCTGTGATAAGGACCTCAAAGCAGAGCTGGAAGCGGAGCTCCAGCAAGTGGATGCCTCACTGTCCATGTTCAACCCGCAGAGTACCATCAGCCGCCTCAACAGGAACGAGACGGACGAGGCAGACAGGATGGTGTGCGAAATGCTGAACCTTTCCCTCTCCGTCAACAGAGCCACCGATGGAGCCTTCGACCCGACTGTCGCGCCGCTGGTCAATGCATGGGGCTTTGGCTACAAGAGCGGACAGCTCCCCGACAGTGCGCAGGTGGATAGCCTTCGGGCCTTGGTGGGACTCTCCGCCCTTCATCTTCAAGGAGACAAGCTGCAGAAGGACAACCCCCTTGCCGTCGTTGATTTTAGTGCTATTGCAAAAGGATATGGCGTAGATTGTGCGGCTCGCGTATTGCGCAACCATCAGATACGAAACTTCATGGTGGAGATAGGCGGCGAAGTTGTCACGGAAGGCGTCAACGAGAAAGGCGAACCCTGGCGTATCGGCATCAACAAACCAAACGATGATTCAACCTCTACGAACACAGAACTGCAAGACATCATCGCCCTTTCCGGCAAGGCAATAGCCACCAGCGGCAACTACCGTAACTACTACATAAGCAACGGGCAGAAGATAGCTCATACCATCAATCCCCGGACCGGCTATCCCGTTCAGCAGGACATCCTCTCGAGTACTGTCATGGCCCCCACCTGTGCCGAAGCCGATGCCTTTGCCACAGCCTTCATGGTCCTCGGCCTGGAAGAAGCCAAACAGGTCCTCAAGGGGCAACCGCAACTGGAGGCATACTTCATATACTCCAACGAGCAAGGGAACGTTCAGACTTGGACTACGGAAGGATTCAGGAAACTTATCGTCAAATAGCGGAATTTGTCATCAGGGACCATGCTGGACCTTAGCACACGATATGCACTCTTGACTCGACTGCCCCTGCTTCAGGGTATAAGCAGCAGAGAGTTGATAGGATGGGAGGAAACTCTTCGGCTCGACATAGACGAGTTCCCGCCATCCTCCATGCCTCTTATTCGTCAAGGTGACACTTGTAGCTGTATGCTCTACCTGGTAGAGGGCGAACTGCTGCGGGAGCATCGTTCCCCCGACGGAATCTATGCCACACGTTCAAGCCTGCAAGCTCCGGCCATCATCGAGGCGGACAGAATCTTCGGCCTCATGCCAACATACGAACATACCTACCGCGCTCAAACGGAGGTCAAGATGCTGGACATTCGCAAGAGTTTAATCAGCAGCCATCTGATGAAGAGCGAGGTGTTTCGCCTCAATCTGCTTAATACCCTTTCGGCAATAGCACAGAAAAGAGCAGCTGCCCTTCAGCCCGTCCCTCAGGATAATGCCGAAAGCAAACTGCGACAATTCATCGCGGCACTCTTCCGCGACTGCAAAGGGAAGGTTGAACTCATCATTCACATGAAGGAGCTCGCCCGCTACGTCGGCGAGAGACGGCTCACCGTCTCACAGATTCTCAATCGCTGGAACACCGAGGGACACATCAGGCTGGGCAGAGGGCATTTCGTCATCAACGACATTACCACATTCTCAGACAGACGATGACCCCGATATCTTGAATTTAGTCACATTGAATACCGATAATGAACATTCTACTTGAACCGCACTTTAAGACTTTGCACGAGACTATACCCTTCTCTCGCGTCAAGATGGACGACTATGAACCGGCCATCATTGAAGGCATGAGACAGGAAGACGAAGCAGTGGCTGCCATCATCAACAACCCTGAGGCACCAACCTTTCAAAATACTGTTGCCCCAAGAACAGGGGAACTGTTGGAGCGCACAACCAGTCTTTTCTTCAACCTGGTCAGTGCCAATACCAACGACGAGATGGAGGCATTGGCACAGAAACTTTCCCCCATGCTCACGGAACACTATGCCCGCATCATGCACGACGAGAAGCTCTTCCTTCGCGTCAAGCATGTATGGGAAAACCAGGAAGGGCTGAACGACGAGCAGCGCAAGCTTCTGCAGGATACATACGACGCATTTGTTCGCAGCGGTGCACTGCTCGGCAAGGAGGACAAGAAGAGATTTGCCGCCATAGAGACAGAACTTGCCCAGCTTGGACTTCAATTCAGTCAGAATGAACTCAAGCAGACAAATGATTACGAGTTGCACATCACCAATGCCGAACAACTGGCCGGCCTTCCTGAAACAGCAAAGGATGCTGCGGCTTTGGCTGCCAAGGAGAAAGGCAAGCAAGGCTGGCTCTTCACGTTGCATGCCCCGAGCTATGGCCCCTTCCTCACCTTCGCAGATGACCGCGAGTTGCGTCGCCAGATGTATTTAGCCAAGAATTCCCTCTGCTGTAAGGGCGATGCCTGCGACAACCGTGAGACGGTACGCCGCATCGTCAATCTCCGTCAGGAGCTTGCTTCGCTGCTTGGCTTCAAATGCTTTGCCGACTATGCCCTCAAGGACAGAATGGCCCAGAGTACAGACCGCGTCAACGACCTCATCGAAAAACTCTATGCCGCCTACATGCCTGTTACAAAGACCGAGAAGCAAGAACTCACCAGAATGGCACAGGAAGCAGAAGGCAGCGACTTTACGCTCATGCCGTGGGACTGGAGCTACTACAGCCACAAGTTGCAACTGAGAAAGCACAATATCGACAGCGAGATGCTGCGCCCCTACTTCCGGCTGCAGAACGTCAAGGAGGGCATCTTCGGTCTTGCCACCAGACTCTACGGCATCTCTTTCCGCCTGCAACCCGATATCGAGGTCTATCATCCGGACGTGGAAGCCTATGAGGTCTTCGACAAGGACGGAACATTCCTGGCCGTCCTCTATGCTGACTTCTTCCCACGAGCCAGCAAACAGAGTGGTGCCTGGATGACCGACTTTCAGGAGCAGTACATCGACGAGTCAGGTACAGACCACCGGCCCCACGTCAGCATCGTCATGAACCTGACGAAGCCAACAGCCGAAAAGCCTTCACTATTGTCGTTGAGCGAAGTCGAGACCTTCCTGCACGAATTCGGACATGCCCTGCACAGCATCTTCTCCCATGTGCATTACAAGGCACAAAGCGGCACTAACGTCCTGCGGGACTTCGTAGAACTTCCCTCGCAACTGATGGAGAACTTTGCCGTCGAGCCTGAGTTCCTCCACACCTTTGCCTTCCATTTTGAGACAGGCGAGCCCTTGCCCGACGAACTCATCAAGCGCATCCGCGAGAGTCGTAACTTCAACTGTGGCTATGCCTGCACACGTCAACTCAGCTTCTGCATGCTCGATATGGCCTATCACACGCTGACCCGACCACTGACGGAGGACATCATGGACTTTGAACGTGAAGCCTGGAAGCGCACACAGCTGTTGCCGGCAGTGCCCGGCACGAACATGAGCGTACAGTTCTCCCATATCATGAGCGGCGGATATGCCTCTGGCTACTACAGCTACAAATGGGCCGAAGTGCTGGATGCCGATGCGTTCAGCCTCTTTCAGGAGAAAGGCATCTTCGACAAGGAGACAGCAGAGCGTTTCCGCAGGGAGGTCCTTTCGAAAGGTGCAACGGCAGACCCCATGAAGCTATACGTGAACTTCCGAGGCAAAGAACCGGATATCAAGGCTTTGTTGCAGAGGAACGGCGTGGCTGTCCCCAAGCAACGTGCCCTCGACCTTCGCTACCTCCGCATGGCACAGATTTGGAGTGAGAACAGTTACTGCCAGCGCCGGAAGGTGGGAGCACTCGTCGTGAAGGACAAGATGATTATCAGCGACGGCTACAATGGCACTCCCTCCGGATTCGAGAATGTCTGCGAAGAGGACGGCGTGACCAAGCCCTACGTGCTCCATGCAGAAGCCAATGCCATTACGAAGATTGCCCGCAGCGGCAACAATAGCGACGGCTCCACGCTCTACGTCACCGATTCGCCCTGCATAGAATGTGCCAAGCTCATCATACAGGCTGGCATCCGACGTGTCATCTACTGCCGTGAATACCGCCTCACCGATGGAGTGGATTTGTTGCGCAGAGCTGGCATCGAAGTTGAATACATAAAAATTGAGAACCCCTGACTCTTCACCTATCTTCCTTAATTTATAATCAGATATGACTTCAGACACCAAACATCGCTTCACGCCCCTGCTTATTGCCGTCGGCACCATCGTGGGCATCTTCATCGGCACCTTCTATACCAGCCACTTCTCTGGCGGTCGAATCAATATCATCAATACCGGCACGAGCAAGGTGGGATACCTGTTGCAGCTTATCGACAACAACTATGTTGATACGGTCGATATGAATACTCTTGTCGAGGATGCCATGCCACAGATACTTAGCGAACTTGATCCGCACAGCAGCTATTTTGGTCCCAAGGATGCAGAAGAGGCCGTGGAAGACCTGAAAGGCTCCTTTAGCGGCATCGGCGTACAGTTCACAATGGAAAGAGACACGGTCAACGTTATGTCCGTCATCCACGGAGGGCCTGCAGAGAAGGTGGGAATCCTGGCGGGTGACCGCATTGTCACCGCGGACACGGCTTCGCTTGTCGGAATGGAGTCGGACAAGGTGATGAAGCATCTCAAAGGCGTGAAAGGCACGAAGGTCAAGCTCGGCATCAAGCGTCACGGCTCAACCGAACTCCAGTACTTCGCCGTTGTTCGAGGTGACATTCCTGTCGTCAGCGTCGATGCCTACTACATGATGGACGACAAAACCGGCTACTTGCGAGTCAAGAACTTTGGCGAACACACCTATGCTGAGATGCTTGTTGCCCTGGCCAATCTGAACATGGAGGGCATGAAGCAACTCATCGTTGACCTGCGAGGGAACCGAGGCGGCTACATGCATATTGCCATTCAGATGGTCAATGAATTCCTGCCTGCAGACAAACTGATTGTATATACCGAGGGGCGCAAAAGCCCGCGAGAGGAGTTCCAAAGTGACGGACGAGGCAGTTTCCAACAGCTCCCCATCGTGGTACTTGTCGATGAAGGCAGTGCCAGTGCCAGTGAGATATTTGCAGGAGCCATTCAGGACAACGACCGCGGCACCATCGTCGGGCGGCGCACCTTTGGCAAGGGCTTGGTGCAGCAGCCGATGGAGTTCCGCGACGGCAGCGTTGTGCGCCTGACCGTTGCCCGCTACTATACGCCCAGCGGACGCTGCATCCAGAAGCCCTATGAGAAAGGACATGGCGAAGAGTACGAGAACGACCTTATAGCCCGCTACGAGAGAGGCGAGTTCTTTTCGCAAGACAGTATTCACCAGGAGGGAGAGCAATACCAGACAAGCATCGGACGCATCGTCTATGGCGGCGGAGGCATCACGCCCGACATCTTCGTCCCGGAAGACACCACGGCCATGACTTCATACTATCGGGAGGCTGTCCTCACCGGTCTCATCCGGCAGTTTGCCTTTGCCTATACCGATGAAAACCGCGACAAGCTGGCAAAGTTGCGAACAGCAGACAGAATGGAACAGTTCCTCCGCAAGGAGAACCTCCTGGAGAAGTTCGCTCAGTTCGGCGAGAAGCATCAGCTGCGCCGGCGCAATCTCATGCTTCAGAAAAGCCGTCGCCTCTTCGAGCGCAACATCTACGGCAGCATAATATATAATGTAGGAGAAATGAAGGACTACTTTATGTTCCTCGGTAAAGACGACCCAGCCGTCATCAAAGCCCAGGAAATACTCGACAAAGGAGAATCCTTCCCAGTAGCCACCCCCCAGCCTTCTCCTGACGAGAAGAAAAAAACAGCAATGAATTATGGAAAACCTGACTATACAAGAGTGTTCCCGCATAGTTATATGCACACATGTTAATCCCGACGGCGATGCCATCGGTTCGTCTCTTGCCCTGAAACATTTCCTCGAGAGGAAGGGCAGGCAGGCAACGGTCATCGTGCCCAACATCTTTCCCGACTTCCTCAAGTGGCTACCGGGTGCCGACAGCATCCTTATCCACACGAAGCAGCAGGGACAAGCGAAAAAGGCAATCGATGCGGCAGAACTGATTGTCGTCTGCGACCTGAACCAACCCGACAGGCTTGCCGGCCTCGAAGGGGACATCATGCAGAGCAGCGTGCCCCGCATCCTTATCGACCACCATCTCAATCCCGACACGGCATTCTGCCGGACGTTTGCCTCTCATCCGGAGATGTGCGCCACGGCTGAAGTCATCTGCCATTTGCTCAACGAATGGGGCGAGATGGATGACATCTCTTTCGAAGAAGCCACGTGCCTCTACTGTGCCATGATGTGCGACACGGGTGCCTTTTCCTTCAACTCCAACCGCCCGGTCATCTATCATTACATCAGCCAGTTGCTGTCCCGCGGCATCGACAAGGACCAGATTTACCGCAATGTCTTCTGGACAGCTTCCGAGGCACGACTTCGGTTGCAAGGATACCTGCTCTATGTCAACATGCAGGTTCTGCACGACCTGCACACCACTATCATCACGCTTACCAACGAGGAACGGCGACTCTTCAAGACGAAGAACGGCGACACAGAAGGCATTGTCAACATTCCCCTGACCATGTCCGGCACCAAGCTGAGCATCTTCATCACGGAAGACACCGAACATCCCGGGACCATGAAGCTGAGCCTGCGCAGCGTCGGCGACTTCCCTTGCGACCAGATGGCATCGCGCTTC
>CACWTR010000057.1 GCA_902763865.1 uncultured Bacteroidales bacterium
GAGATGCAAGCCATCACCTCGGCGGCTGAGCATCTGGGCGGCAAGTATCTGAGCGACTGCACCCTCTACGTCACGGTAGAGCCCTGCGTCATGTGTGCCGGCGCACTCGGATGGTCGCAAATCAGCCGAGTCGTCTATGGTGCGCCCGACGAGAAGCGCGGCTACTCACGCTTTGCCCCTCAAGCCCTGCACCCACGGACGCAAGTCACCGCCGGCGTAATGGCCGACGAATGCACCGAACTGATGCAACGCTTCTTCAGGGAAAAGCGATAGAAAGGTAAGCCGGTAAGCATCCGATAAACTACCCTATGGAAAAAAGTACGTGTACTTATCCGCCTAAGTACGTGTACTTATCCGCCTAAGTACGTGTACTTATCCTCATAAGTACGCGTACTTTGTAAGCAATCGACCAAGAACAGGTACTAATACCTATATCCGACTCCCCGCATACAAACAAGAGAAGCCCCCCGCAACTACTTGCAGAGGGCTTCTCCTATTCATTCCTTCCCCTAACGGGGCAAAGGGTCTTTACCATTCACTGTCCCAGACGTTGACGTCGGAAACTGTAGATTCCTTGACGAGGATGTCGCCACTGTCAGTAATTGTGTTGCTGCTGTCCAGAGCCATAGAGGTGGCTGTAAGGATTGCCCTTGACACATTCATCTGTACCATTACAAATGCTGGGGAAATATATGTCTTTTTCATCTTAATAATTTATTTAGAGAAGTTAGAGGAAGTTAGAGGAAGATAGAGGGAGTTAAAGGACGATAGCTTTGGCATCTTGAAAACAGCATTTTGAATCCTGTATCCGAAATGTATTGTCTTCTATCTCCTTCTATCTTCTTTTGTATTCTTTTATCTCCTTATTATCTTAATACTTTCTTTCCGTTCACGATGTTAATGCCCTTCTGCATCTTCTGGATGCGCTGACCGGCAAGGTTGTAGATGTTCTCGTCCTTTAAGGTAGAGTCAGAGAGGGTCTCTTCAATAGAAGTAGCCTCATCGTCGAAGTCGAAGGTCAGGAATTCCTTTGCACCACCACCGACTACGAGGTAAGCCTTGCCAGCAGGAACTTGAACACCAGAGCCAACGAGATAGAAGCCAACCTTGCCTTTAGATGGTAGAACCGTCGCCATAGACAGAGCCGTTAGAAGCCTGAAGGAGATTGCCAGAGACAGATGCAGGAGTGGCTGTTGAAGTGAATGTGTAAGTACCCTCAGAAGATTCGATAACAACAGGTGTGTTTGCAGGAGCAGAAGCGACAGATGAAAGAGTTACATTTGTTCCAACAGATGTAGCAATATAAGCTGTCACACCAGTAAATTCAATAGCCTCTGGAGTTACATAGGTTGTGAACCCAGCATCTGATACCATAGTACCAGGAGCATAGGTAACATTAATAGTTTTGAAGTTAACAGTCGATGTGCTTATTGAGAGTTTTACACTTTGAGCAAAACCCGTCCATGTTCCTGTGCCAGCAGCGATTTTTCCAACACTTGCTGAAACAAAAGATCCTCCTGTTGTTTCAATTTTTGTAATAACATAGCCAACAGGAACAGAGAATGTGGCGGCTGAGGCAGGGCTAGTGTTAGTGTTGTAGAGCCTCAACGTCATGTCTTTACTCCACCAGCGATATTTTCCAGAAACGACCATCTTTACATTACCAGCAGTCCATGTTGTTTCACTTTCATTATAATAACTATTGCTTGATGTTGGGGATTCTCCAGATCCATAGTCTTCATCTTCTGCGCCTGCACTAACAAAATCGAACACGCCATCTCTTACTCTGAACGGAGCCTTTGTGACATTCAGGGTATAGGAAACAGTCTGTGGCAAATAATCGTCATCACCTGCGAAGGTGGCGCTTATGGAAGTGGTTGCGGTAACGTCGTTCAAGGTGATGACACCAGTGGCGGCATCAATCGTTGCGGCAGTCGTATTGGTGGAGGAGTACGTTATAGCAACATTATGTGTGTTAGTCAGAGTTGGGAACTCGTTGGAATCGTCGTCGTAAGTCACGCTGGCAGAAGCCGCACTCCATGCAAGACCCGCAGAAGTTCTCGTGTCGGTAACGGTAAGCGTGTAGGTTGCCGTGGAACTTGAGAAGCCCGTTACGGCAGGGGCGTTGGCTTTCACGGTAACGCTGCCGCCCTGGGTAACAGTCACCAAGCCTGTCGTGGCGTTGATGGTTGCGCCGGCGGTGTTTGCTGTAATCTCATAGGAAATAGTTCCCGTGTAGCCCACTGCCGTGGTGGGAGCCTGCGAATAAGTCTTTGTCGCAGGATAGGAAATGGAGGGCGCGGTGTTTGCAAAAGTAGCCTCCGAAGACGGGTCGCTACTGTCTGCCTCTTCATAAGAAATGATAAATTTGTCGCAGTAAACAGAGTTGTTGGATTTTCCTGACGGACATTCAATAGTAATAACCAAGTCATCCGTAGTTTGCGTCTCTGTAATAGAAACTGCTTTTTCTTGATAAGTGCTTCCTAATCCTGTTATAGAAAGGGTACCAAGAACCGTTTCTCCTATTGTTACGGTTGCAGTACCGTTACCTGATGATTTATTGTTTTTTACTTCCAAGGTCACCCCCTTAATGGTTGTCGTTGTTGCCCATCCACTGATGGTGAGGGTCATAGTATTGCCATTCGTCAACTGATCCTTTGTGGTATAGGTGTTAGAGAAAGTTGCTGTAACGTCTGAAGGAATAGCACCCGTCAAATTTCCTGCAGAAGATGAAGTCTGAACAAAAGTCAGTGTTTTAACTTCTGCCCAAGCAGGGTTAGCAATCATCCCCCCAAATGTCAACAGGGTGAGGAATAAAAGTTTGTTTAGTAATTTGTGTTTCATTGTGTTTAAGTATTTAGTTAGTTAAATAAGTTATTTCGTTATGACTCTATGTCTTTCTTCCTATTTCGTCTAACAGGAAATCGTAGGCATAGCCTGAAGACTGGAAGTATAATCCTGTCTTGGGATTGCTGAGCTTCTCAAACAGATGCGATGCGTAAACTAAATCGAAAGCTTTCTGCATCGTCATGCCACGCTCTTCCATGAGACGGGAAATGAGGTCTTTCACTATTTCCTCTTTCATGTTCTGAAATTCTGCCTGAGAGACGTTCATAGTTTTATCAGTTTGTCTATGCCCTTTTGAGTGCAAAAGGCGTATTGGAAGGTTATGCCCTTGATGTATTGAATACGATGAAGGAATTCGTCGAATGTGATATAACCCTGTTTGTAGCGTGTAATCTGTGCACCAATGCGGTCGTTAGCTATTGGACCAAACACAACATCATAGTCGTGCAAAGTCCGTCCGTTGGGTTCGGTACGATGATTATAGACAAAGTGTGCCCATTCTTCTGTATAGTCATCAAAGTGCTTGTAGCGTAACTGTTGAAGTAGTGCCTCGTCAAACTCATAGGCATTGACAACGGGGATCTTATCCTCAAACTCTGCCTTGAATTGTGCCATCTCCATTGCTTGCTCCTTATTAACGGAGAGATAGAATGCTCTGCCGAAATCCTTGTTAGGCTTGGACTTAGTCAGGTCTATCTGCTCAATGTCCATTGTTGAACCATGATAGAGTATCATAGTGTTCCTCCTTTCCGTTGGCAGTAGGCTTGCAATGTCTGGATGTTTTCTTCTACAGAAAGTGTGTGCATGATATTGTAATGCTTGTCGCAAAGGGCGAGAGCACCATACTGATTGAGGTATCGGTAGGCTTGTGCTTCTGTCACTTTGCAGCGAGCCGAGAATTCCGCTATCAGCAGGATGAGGTATTCTACTTTATCAAGCACTGACTTTGACATAGCTTTTGTCTTTAACTTCTAACGTTTTACCGCATTCCGCATTGAGCATCTTAGCTTTGCAGCCAAGGCCTGCTCTTAGGGGTTTGTGCTTCTTTTGTGTTTAAGTATTTAGTTATTTGTGCGTACAAATTTACTCCTTTCGCTTCATATAACAAAGGAAAGGGGGATATTTTTCTTCTTATCGTGAGGTTGTTGCTCTGGAAGCAGGGGAAACGAGTGAAGAGTTAAGAGTGCTTCGCAAGTGAAAAGTGAAAAATCAAAGTAACCTTATTCCATCTGTTATATGTCCCGCTGAACTGAGGTCGACGGCCCGCAGGGGAAAGTCAAATGAGGGAAATAGCAGGGTGAAGAGTGAAAAGTGAAAAGTTAAGAGTTATAGGTTGCTGTCTTCAGACTTTCAGGAATATCTTCTGTCTATACATGAAGTACATGAAGAGCCAGAGCACCAGCATGTAGCCGATGGTGTCTGCGACGGTGTTGTACTGCTCCGGCAGCAGGCTGAAGACGCCGTCGAAGAGGCGGTGGTTCAGCTTGGAGAAGTCGATGAAGCGCGGCGCCATGTAGATGAGGATGGAGTTCATGCCGATGACTTTGAAGTAGAAGTCCCACTTCCTCCATCCGCACACATCTATTATAAAATAGAAGAAGGCAAACATGATGAGCGAGTAGCCTGCTACAGCCAGCACGAAGGAGCTGCTCCACAGGGCCTTGTTGATGGGGTAGATGATGTTCCATGCGGCACCCAGCAGGGCAGAGACGATGCCTGCGGCAAGGAGCATGAGGGCTGTGCGCGTCGTGGGCTTGCTGCGCT
This sequence comes from uncultured Bacteroidales bacterium, assembly GCA_902763865.1. GTDB lineage: Bacteria > Bacteroidota > Bacteroidia > Bacteroidales > Bacteroidaceae > Physcousia. Next base: position 4,612 of record CACWTR010000057.1, read on the forward strand.
GAACAAAGACGCCGGTGAGCATTCCCAGCATGGCGGTACAGATGGCGGGCAGGGTGGAGAGCAGGCCCTCGGGGTCGTAGTCGGGCTTGTAGCAATGGGGACCCAGCAGGGTGCGGTCGATGTAGCAGGCGATGTTACCTTCGCGGGTCAAGGGGTCTATCGAGGGATCTACTCCGGGCGCATGGACAAAGGCAGAGACCAACCAGTAGCCTATCAGGATGATGGGGACCACAGCCACTTTGGGCCACAGCTTTTTGCCTGTTGCCGTGAAGATAAAGGCGGCAAACATCCATGCCAGTCCGATGCGTCCAAGGACGCTGGGCCAGCGAAGCGTAGCGAACTCGAACCTCAGGAAGCCGCTGACCACCAGTCCCAGGAAGACCAGGATGAGGCCTCGGCGCAGGATCTTCAGGTAGATGCTCGTCATGGACTTGCCTTTCTCCCTCTGCTTCTGGAGCGAGAGAGGGAAGGAGATGCCGGCGATGAAGAGAAACAGCGGGAAGATGGTGTCGTGGTGAACCAGTCCGTCCCAAGGCACATGCTCCATGTGTCGGGCTATCGTCTGCCAAACGGCAGAGTCGGGGAAGAAGGCGGCGATGGCGGTGAGCAGCGTAGCGCCGCCGGTGATGAAGAACATGTCGAAGCCTCTGAGCGCATCCAGCGACTCGAGCCTCTTGCTTGTCTCTTTCTTTTGCATGGTGATAGTTTTAGTTATTTCCGCAAAGATGCCACAAAGTTAGCGAAACCTTATGACATGAGCAAGAAAAAGAGGGCGAAAAGGGTTTGCGGTTTAATGATTTTTGTCGTTACGCTTTTCTCTTTCGGTTTTTTGTTGTATCTTTGCAGCCTGAATAATTAATAATGTATTAGACTATGGCATCTAATGTGCAGCGACAGAAGATAATCATCCTGGACTTCGGTTCTCAGACGACTCAGCTCATTGCCCGCCGTCTGCGTGAACTCGATACGTTCTGCGAGATACTGCCCTACAACAAGTTCCCTGCTGCCGACCCCGACGTCATCGGTGTCATTCTGGCTGGCAGTCCCTACAGCGTCTATGACCCCGAGGCTTTCAAGGTCGATCTCAACCAGTTTGTGGGTCGGCTGCCCGTGCTGGGCATCTGCTACGGCGCACAGTACATGAGCTATGTGCTGGGCGGCAAGGTTGAGCCGGCACCTTCGCGCGAATATGGTCGTGCGAACCTGACCACCATCGACCTCGACAATCCACTGTTCCGTGGCTTCGAGAAGGGCTCGCAGGTCTGGATGAGCCACGGCGACACCATCACCGCGCTGCCCGAGGGCTTCCAGTGCATCGCCTCGACGGACTCCGTCAAATACGCAGCCTATTGGAGCGGAGAGGAAGCCGTCAATGGTAAGTCGTCAAACGGTAAAGGTATATGGGGCGTGCAGTTCCATCCCGAGGTGTTCCATTCGCTGCAAGGGACGCTGCTGCTCAAGAACTTCGTGGTCGATATCTGCGGCAGCCGTCAGGACTGGTCGCCAGCCAACTTCGTGGAGACGACGGTTGCTGAGCTGCGCGAACAGATTGGCAGCGACCGCGTCATCCTCGGCCTCTCAGGCGGTGTAGATAGCAGCGTCTGTGCCGTCCTCCTCAACCGTGCCATCGGCGACCAGTTGACGTGCATCTTCGTGAACCACGGCATGTTGCGCAAGGATGAGTACCAGAACGTGATGAAGGACTACGAGTGCCTCGGCCTGAACGTGGTGGGCGTGGATGCTTCGCAGAAGTTCTTTGCCGACCTCGATGGCGTGACCGATCCAGAGGCGAAGCGCAAGATTATCGGTCGCGACTTCATCGAGGTGTTCAATGCTGAAGTAAAGACCCTCTCTAACTCCCCCTTAAAGGGGGAGAATCCTGGGAAGAACTCCCTCCCTTTAAGGGAGGGCAGGAGTGGGTCTTACCGCTGGCTTGCTCAGGGCACCATCTATCCCGACCGCATCGAGAGCCTGAACATCACGGGCAAGGTCATCAAGAGCCACCACAATGTGGGCGGCCTGCCGGAGGAGATGCACCTGCAGCTCTGCGAACCGCTGAAGTGGCTCTTCAAGGACGAGGTGCGCCGTGTGGGCCGTCAGCTTGGCATCCCCGAGCACCTCATAGGCCGCCATCCCTTCCCCGGTCCCGGCCTGGCCGTCCGTATCCTCGGTGCTGTCACGCCCGAGAAGGTGCGCATCCTGCAGGAGGCCGACGATATCTTCATCCAGGCATTGCGCGACTGGGGTCTCTACGACCAGATATGGCAGGCAGGCGTCATCCTGCTCTCCGACGTGAGGAGCGTCGGAGTGATGGGCGACGAGCGCACCTACGACAATCCCGTAGCGCTCCGAGCCGTCACCAGCACCGATGCCATGACAGCCGACTGGGCGCACCTGCCCTACGACTTCCTGGCAAAGGTCTCTAACGACATCATCAACAAGGTGAAAGGCATCAATCGCGTCTGCTACGACATCTCGTCGAAGCCACCTTCGACGATAGAGTGGGAGTGAGGGAAGTGAAGAATGATTAAATAATATGATTTAAGTTTCGGATGTCAAGTAGATATATGAAGATAAAAGAAGATAGCCGCTTTCAGCGGCGAAGATAGAGGACAATACCGAATGGCCTGATGACAGCCTCCCAAGGCAAACGTCCTTTATCTCCCTCTATCTTCTTCTATCTCCTTCTATCTCCGGAAGAAGCAAAGCTTAAATTACATAATACTATGAAACGATTCTTCTTTCTCCTGACAGCTCTGATGGCTGTGTTTCAGGCCTTTGCCGACGATGCTGTAGCCCCCAAGGGCATAGAGCTGACCGACAGTGAACGCCAGCTGGTGCAGAACAACAACCGCTTTGCCTTCGACCTCTTCAGCAAGGTCAGGGAGGCTCCCTCCGTGTCCTCCTTCGTGCTTTCGCCCCTGAGCGTCACCATCGACCTGAGCATGCTGAACAATGGTGCCGACGGCGTGACGCGCCAGGAAATAGATGCCGTGCTGGGCAGCGAGACGGCAGGCGGCGCGGACGTCCTCAACTCGTTCTGCCGCAAGCTGCTCACCGAGAGCGGCAATCTCGACGCTGCGACCCGCGTGGCGATGGCCAACAACATCTATGTCAACTCTGCTTTGGGGGTCGAACTGCTGCCTGCATTTGTCGAGACGGCAAGCCGGTATTACGATGCCGTACCCGAGAGCCGCGACTTCTCCGACGGCGAGACCCGCGATGCCATTAACCGATGGGCTGCTGACCGGACGGAGGGCATGATAGAAGAGGCCATCAAGGAGGACGAGTTCTACCCCAATGCCGTGAGCTACCTGCTCAATGCCCTCTACTTCAAGGGCGAGTGGACGCACAAGTTCGATGCTAACTGGACACACCGCGTCCAGTTCGACGAAGGGCGTGCAGAAGCTGACTTGATGACCCAGTATAGCCAGTTCTCCTACACGGAAAACAATGTCTATCAGTCCATCATCCTGCCCTACGGCAACAAAGCATACCAGATGACCGTCTTCCTGCCTTGGCCGGAAAGGACCCTCAAGGATGTGGTCGAAAGGCTGAAGGGCCAGGCGTGGGACGAACTGCAGCACGACTACGGTACCAGCTCCGTCAACCTCTATCTGCCCAAGTTCGAGACCTCTACCGATATGCGCCTTGAGGACATCATGGCCTCGCTGGGCATGCCCAATGCCTTCGAGGGAGGCTATGGGTTCAACAAGTTCTGTAACGGAAATGTCTATATCGGTATGATGAAGCAGACGGCCAGGCTCAGCCTTGACGAGGCAGGCACCGAGGCATCGGCTGTCACCGTCATCGAGACGCGCAAGAATGCTACCGTGCCGAGCTATGCCGACTTCCTGGCCGACCGTCCGTTCCTCTACGTCATCAGCGAGAGGAGTACGGGTGCCATCTTCTTCATCGGGCAGTACATGGGCGAACCGCTCGAGAACCCGCGCAAGGAAATCAGCCTCACCGACGAGGAGAAGCGGCTGGTGGAGAACAACAACGACTTCGCCTTCAGCCTCTTCCGCAAGGCACGCGGCAAGGAGAGCAGCATCATGTCGCCCCTGAGCATCACCTATGCCCTGGGCATGCTGAACAACGGTGCAGCAGGTCAGACGCAGCAGGAGATCAACAATGTCCTAGGCTTTGGCGAAGCCGGTGCCGACGGCATCAACCGCTTCTGCCGCAAGCTGCTCACCGAAGCTCCCACCCTCGACAAAACCACTGCAGCCGAGATAGCCAACACCATCTTCCTCAACAGCGGAATGGGCTACGAGTTGCAGCAGGACTTCTCCGACAAGGTCAACGCCTATTACGATGTACAGCCACAGGCGCTCAATTTCTTCGAGAAGAAGCAGGCGATGGATGTCATCAACGCATGGGCCAACGACCACACCCACGGCATGATACCTTCGCTGTTCGACGATGAGGACTCCTTCGACGAGACGGCTGCCTCCTACCTGCTCAACGCCCTCTACTTCAAGGGAACATGGAAAGAAAAGTTCGACAAGGAAAACACTCAGGAAGAACCTTTCAACGGCGGACTGTCGGAACCAATGATGCACCAGTGGGAGAGGTTCGACTACACGGAGAATGACCTCTACCAGGCCGTGCGCCTGCCTTACGGCAACGAGGCATACCGCATGACCGTATTCCTGCCCCGCAAAGGCAAGACCGTCGGCGACGTACTCGAGCAGATGAACGGCAAGGACTGGGAGTTCGAGTCCGCGCGCCGTGAAGTGGACCTGAAGCTGCCGCGCATACAGACTGGCACCACCCTGCCCCTCAACACCATCATGGCCGAGCTGGGCATGCCCACGGCCTTCTCGCCGGATGCCGAGTTCCCATACGTCGGCAACCAAGCCGTCTACATCGGCAATATGTTCCAGAAAGCTGTCATCGACTTGGACGAGGAAGGCACCAAGGCCGCTGCCGTCACCGTGATATCCGAAAGCACTGGCATTCCCCACTATGTCGATTTCCATGCCAACCGTCCGTTCTTCTACATCATCAGCGAGAAGAGCACCGGCACCATCTTCTTTATCGGGCAGTACATGGGCAAGGGACGGGTTTCGTCCATCGCCTCCCCCCTCGGACAGGACAACGGGA
>CACWTR010000058.1 GCA_902763865.1 uncultured Bacteroidales bacterium
GCACTGAGACGGAAACGGTTCAGCCCTGCCTGAGATTTAATTATGTCGAATTCGGCACAATTAAAATTCGGATTCATCAACCGCTCCCATATTCCAAGGAACTCAATGGTATTGCGATTGCGCAGCCAATTAGAGAAGAAGAACTCACCATCTTTAGCCTTCAACATGTCTGTCAGGCTGATGTAGTCATCTTCGTTCTGCTTAATAACCGTTATCTGCGTATTCTGTACTGTTATCTTTGCCATATATAAACATGGAATGTTAAGAGTAAACAAGAAATTTTTATGGACGTTAAAAATGAATAGTGAATAGTTAATTGTGAACTATGAATTACCCTGAAGGTCCTTGTCGATGAAGGCAATGAGGCGTTCCACAGCTTCTGCCTCAGGGATGTTTCGCTCGATACACTCTTTATTCTTGTAGAGCGAGACTTTGCCGCGGGCGGCACCGACGTAGCCGTAGTCGGCATCGGCCATCTCGCCCGGGCCGTTGACGATGCAGCCCATGATGCCTATCTTGAGGGTACGGTAGCGAGCGTCGGTCTTGGCTTTCTCCTCCACGGCAGCCTTGATGCGGCGGATGGTGTCCTGCAGGTCGTAGAGCGTGCGTCCGCAGCCCGGGCAGGAGATGTACTCCGTCTTGTGCATCTGTACGCGGGCCGCTTGCAGGATGCTTTGCGCGACGGGTATCTCCTTTTCCGGTTCTTCGCTCAGGCTGACGCGGATGGTGTCGCCGATGCCGTCGATGAGCAGCGCCCCGATGCCCACAGCGCTCTTGAGCCTGCCGTCCTCGCCCTCGCCGGCTTCCGTCACGCCGAGGTGGAGCGGATAGTCCATGCCTTCCTTCTCCATCTGCTGGCAGAGCAGGCGGACGCTCTGCACCATGACCACCGTGTTCGAGGCCTTGATGCTGACCACGACGTCGCGGAACCGTTCCCTCTCGCAGATGCGCAGGAACTCCATGCACGACTCCACGATGCCCTCGGGCGTATCGCCGTAGCGCGACATGATGCGGTCGGAGAGGCTTCCGTGGTTCACGCCGATGCGGATGGCCGTGCCGTGCTCGCGACAGATGCTGAGGAAGCGGCAGAAGCGCTCGTCCAGCCTTTTCAGCTCTTGCCTGTACTCCTCGTCGGTATATTCCAAGGTCTTGAACTGACGGGCCGGATCGACGTAGTTGCCCGGATTGATGCGTACCTTCTCGACGATGGTGGCGGCCACGTCGGCCACATTCGGATTGAAGTGGACGTCGGCGCAGAGCGGCACATCGCCGTAGCCGCGAGCCGCGAGTCCGGCCTTGATGTTCCGCAGGTTCTCGGCCTCGCGCGTGCCTTGTGTGGTGAGGCGAACCAGCTGTCCGCCCGCCTCGATGATGCGTATGGCCTGCGCGATGCAGCCCTCCGTGTCGAGCGTGGAACATGTGGTCATACTCTGCACCGCCACGCGGTTCTCGCCGCCGATGCGCAGCTTGCCTATCTTTACTTCGTGAGTCTTTCTTCGCACCATATCATTTACGATTTGACAATTTACTATTTATTTACGGTTTAACTATTTTATAATTTAATTCCCCCTAAAGGGATGGGCAGGGGGAGTTCGAGAAGGTCTCCTTTCCTTTCCCGCCACAAAGTTAGGCATTTTTCTTCACCTGTCCAAACATTTCGGCTCAGAAAGCAGAAAAGTCCCCATTGCCCGTCCGCCGGTCACCCTGATGCTGATGCCGCGTGGAGGGCTGGACAACCGGATTCCCCCGATGGTGTAATAGCAGGAGCCCCGGGTGTCGTCTCGGGCATAACGGGCGGGAGGATTGCTGCTGGGGATGGAGTCGGAGGCTTTGTCGTAGGTCGTGGGGACGTTGCAGGAGCCGATGGAAGGGCGGTAGAACACCCAGAAGTTGCTCCCTCCGTCGGGATACCTGCCTACCGATGCCTTCGCCGAGTGCATGTCATAGCGCAGGGAGTCCTGCCACTGGCCGTCGGGCGATGAAAGGAAGAGCTTGCTTCCGTCGGCGTTCTTCAGCTTGAAAGGCAGGTGAGGCTCCCCAATGGAGGGCCTGCCGTCGCACCAGACGACCATCCTCTCGCCGGGACGGAGGACCGTGTTCACCTCGTCGGAAGCAGCAATCTGATACTTCATCGGCACATCTTTCTCGTCGCTGAAGTACCATCCTGCCACATCCACTGGCTCCGTGCTGCGGTTGAAGAGCTCCAGCCAGTCGGCCCGTTTGCCGTAGTCGTTCACGTGGATGTCGCCTCCGGCACTGACCTCGTTGATGCAGATGGGCGCGAGTGTTGTGTTGTCGCGCCGCTCGTCGAAAATGGCTGTGTAGCTGCCGTCGTGCGTTATCCGCAGCTGTTTCTCATGACTGAGCCAGCGACCGCACTGGTCCTTCCAACCGATGAACCGATAGCCCTGGGCAGCATCCGTCGAGACGGAAACCGGGCCGAACAGCACGCCGCAGAACCTGGCGAAGGGCACGTCCATGCTGTCAATCTGCAACCGCGCGAAGGGACAGTTGGTGCTGAGACTGACGTTGATGCTGTCGGTGAGCGCATAGGCTTTCATGAGCGACCTGATGCGTGCCTGCCGATGACTTGGTTCCCACATCGTTTCTTGCAGGATGCGATAGGTGGTGGCTGCAGAGCGATGGTCCATTGCCAGTGCATCCTTCACCAGGAGGCAGACGCTGTCGGCGATGTGCTGACAGCGCTCGGGGGTGTAGATACTGCCATGCAGGAGGCAGTAGGCCGTGACGAATTGCTTCCGGAACGTCGGGTTCTCCTTCAGGTTGCGGTAGAGGTACACGATTTCATTGGCGTCCAGTTCCTCCACGTTGCCTGTGTGCTCCCACGTCAGGTCCTGGTCGAAGAAGACGAAGTGGAACTTCCCGTCGCCGTCCAGCGAGCGGTAGCCCTTCACGTTGTTGCTGTTCAGGAGCCAGTCGCCCGTGCCTGTGTAGCAGACGGCAGCCATGTAGCGCACGAACTCGTCGAGGTCGAGCAGCTCCCGAAGGCGAGAGAAGCCCTCGTCGGTGTCGGCAAGATACGACGCCTGGACCATCTCGTCGAAGGCTTGACGCGTTCCGCCTTTCTGATGATAGCCTCCGCTGCTGTACTCGAAGGCGTCCATCTCGTCGTCGTCATAGCCGTAGTTGGCTGCGCCGTGGAAGCGTCCCGTCGGTTCCCTGATGTTCATCATGGCAAGATACCTGCCGTTCACGAAGACGTGGGCCGGCTGGTACTCCTGCGCATCGACATAGAAGCCGCTCGACGTCAGCACCTGCTGCGTGACGGCATCCATGATTCGGGGCCCGCCATACGTCCGGTTGTTGTTGCCGCCGTTGCGAATGAGCAGTTGCTTGTACTCGTTGTGAGGCTTCCGACGGAACAGGTTGTGCCCGAAGTTGCCTTTGCCGTCGTAGAGCTTCCGCGCCTGCAGCTTGAACGATGCTGGCTTGAAGTGCCGGCTCCAGCCTCCGGCCACCTCGAAGCTCGCCTCCTGATTGACCGCCATCTTGCCTTCAGCCGTCAGCAGTTCGAAGTTGACTGGCCGCTCCCAATCCATGTTGAGGTTCGACTTCCCTGCCGCGCCGCGCCCTTGGGTGCCGTTCTGTCCATCGACGTAACAGCCTATCATGCCATCGTAGAGGTTTCGCGGGTCGGTTGTAATGGCAACGATGGGGAGGTAGTAGTCCCTGTCCTTATATATATACGTGCGCGTGACGATGCCGCTGGGAAGCATGTCGGGAGCGAACAGACGCAGTCTGAGTACGGTTGTCGCGGCGATGTGGAAGCGTCCGTCGGTGCTGGTCTGTCCATTCGTGAGCGTTGGCGTGCTGCCGTCTGAAGTGTAGCGAAGCGTCGCTCCTGCGGGAATGTCGGCCCGGACGTCGAAGGCTTCGGTGAAGAGCCTGGAGTCGCAGCTGACCTCGGGAGGCGGCAACTGCTCCGAAGCGAAGAGACTGGCATTGGCTTCCCCCGGCGTCGGCAAGCCCTGGTGTTGCCATTCGTCGGACTGAAGGCGGACTCTTGCATAGCTGCATCGCGGGATGGAAGGCGGATAGGAAAGCGAGAGGTCGGCCACTGTGCCGTTCCCAGAGAGGAAGAGCGAGCCGCCTTTCCGGTTGAGCTTAAAGCGCACCTGCCTCGACGCGTCTGGTCCATACACCCCGTCGGCTGCGTTGTGCCCGAAGAAGATGGCACGATATTCGCCCGGCTTCAGCACGCCGTAGCCGCTGAGTCGGTGCTTCGTCAGGTTCGCCGCGTCGTCACTGATGTACCATCCGTCCAGCGAGACGTCGGTCTCGCCATCGTTGCAAAGCTCCACCCAACTGCCGTAGTTGCAGGAGAAGTCAATCGTCTGGTCGATGTTCGCCACGCATACTTCCGTGAACTTGAGCGAGTGCCCGTCCCCGCTCATCGCTGCCGCACTGCCGCCGGCAAGCGCTATCAAACAAAGGAGTCTCTTCATCTTTCGGAAAAATGAAAATGAATTAATAGTAAATGCTGCTGTCTGTCTGCATTATTATATATAGATATGTCCCCCTGGCAAAAGACTGCACCGCCTTCGGGAAAAGTGGCTTCCGTGCAGTCATCTGTCGGCTCCCGACATCAATGTTAACGACAATCGGAACCAAACAAACACAGACATGCAGGACAGACACACCAACAGGAGCCGCTACTTCAGCGAGCTGGCAGAGACGAGCCGCCGTTACTTCATGCCTTACGTCAGCCGATGGCACGAGCTTCGGGCTGGACAGAAGGTGCTGGAGATAGGGTGCGGCGAGGGCGGCAATCTGCTGCCTTTCGCGCGGGCGGGGCTGGAAGTGACAGGCATCGACATCGCTCGCGTGCGAATCAGTCAGGCTCGGGAGTTCTTTGCAAAAGCACAGGCGGAGGGCAAGTTCGTCTGCCAGGACATCTTTCGACTTCAGCCCGGGGAGAAGTTCTCCATTATCATCTGCCACGACGTCGTGGAACACGTGGCCGACAAAGCGCGTCTGCTCTCGCTCATGAGCAGTCTGTTGGCCGAGGACGGCATCGCCTTCGTGTCGTTTCCTGCCTGGCAAATGCCTTTTGGCGGACATCAGCAGATATGCCGGAACAGGTTTCTCTCCCGCCTGCCTTTCGTCCACCTCCTGCCCCCAGCGCTTTACAAAGGCATCATCCGCTGGGCCGGCGAGAGCGACGACTGCCTCCAAGAACTGCTTTCAATCAGAGAGACGCGCACGACGGTCGAGTCCTTCGAGCGGCTTGTCGGGAGGTCGGGCCTGACGATAGCGGACAGGTCGCTCTTCTTCATCAATCCGCACTACAAGGTAAAGTTCAAGCTTCCGCCCTGCCGACTGCCCCGATGGGCTTCCGCCTTGCCTTACCTGAGGAACTTCCTCTGCTCCAGCTGCTGGTATCTGTTGCAGAGGCACGCGTCCGCTACCAGCTGACTCTCACTCCGAATGGGCAGGTGAACATGAAGGGATGCTCTGTCCAGGACGTGTGCGTCTCGCTGCCGTTGGGGATGAACCAGTTGAAGGACGGTTCGGCGAAGAGACTGGTGTGCGGTGCTATCCTGTACTGCAGGCCGAAGCTGACGCCGGTCTGCCATTGCAAAGCGGGCGTGAAGTACTGCTTGTCCGCATTGAGGCTCTGCCAGCCCACCGTGTACTGCGTCTGCCTACTGCCCGCGAGGGGGATGTGCAACGTGACGCCGAGCGAGCTGTAGGCCGAGAGGTTCCTGTACTCCAGCCATCGGTACGACGCGCGGAAAGGCACCCCGAGGTAGTGCGCCTGCTGCCTGGTGCTGACGCTGTAGCCGTTCTCGCCCATCTGGAAGCTGGACTTGAGCAGGGAGTACTGCAGACCGGTCTCGATGCTCCACCGTCTCGCAATCTGTTTCGACAGCGAGAAGCTGAACGTGAGGGGCACGTCGTGATGTTCCCGCTGCACCATCTCGCCCGTGTTGTGGTCGGCAATGGTGATTAAGGCAACGGTGTCGGCAGGGATGCTGGCAGTGCTCGATGAGAGGAATCGGAGGTATCGGGCATAGTCCTCCCAGGTGTTGATGTAGTCTGGAATAACAAACGTGGGTCCCTCGGGCTCCGGCACGTCTGAGCCGATGGAAGGAGCCTGCGGGACGTTTGTGGCGAGAAGAAGTTCCCCGCTTTGCGTCTGAGCCTGTCCGAAGCTTCCGCTCACGGCCAGCTGCCACTGCCGCCTCTCTGCGCGATGAGCGTCCTCTGCAATGTCTGTGCGAGGCAGGACCTCCCGTGGAGCGATGGAGTCCTTCGTGACCGTGCCGACAGAATCGTCCTCAGCCTCTGCGATAAAGACATCTTCGCTGATGTCCGGCGGGGAAATGACTTGGGCGGAATCTAAGGCCTCTGCCCGAGACCTCCCACCCTCCTCCTTCAGGGGCCGCGAAGTTCCTTCGCTGAGTTGGCTGCTTCCCCTCTCCCCTCTTCCCCGGGGGATGGGTGTCTCGCTGCGCGTCTCCCCTCTCCCCGGAGAGGGGTCGGGGGTGAGGCTGAGGGGGCTTCCTTTGTGACGATAGACAAGATGCCATGCAATAGGCAGCAGCAGGAGGACGACGATGCCTATCAGCCGGCGGTCCATCATCTGCCGGAGCAGACGCTTGGCCCGCGACAGCTGCGACGACGAGCTGTGGGGCTCGATGCCCAGCATGTCGGCTATCTCCTTATGCGAAAAGCCTTCGAGCGCGGAAAGCCTGAGCACCTTGCTGTACCCTTCCGGCAGACGGCTGATGAGCTGGAGCAGTTCCTGATAGTAGAGGTCCTCTTCGGGCGACGGCGAGGAGGCGGTGAACACGGCATCGTCCTCCCTGAGCGAGCCGACGGAAAGCAGACGCTCCCGCTCCCTGCGGCTGACGTACTTCAGCGAGACATTCCTGACGATTGTCGTCAGCCACTCTCCGAACCTGCTGTTGTCCTTGAGGCTGTCCATCGACAGAAAAGCCAGGATGAAGGCATCGTGCACAAGGTCGCTGGCGGCCTGCTTGTCCTCGCGGATGATGTTCATGCACACGCCGAGCATCTGGGCATGGTATGCCGCATAGAGCGAGGCGAATGCCTTGGCGTCTTTTTCCTTTGCTTTGCTGACAGTGTCGTTTAGATCCATATTAACGTCGGAGCGGGATATGACCGCAGCCCCATGTCTATATAGATACATCCGGCGGGCAAAAGACTGCACCGCCCCTGTAAAGACCCTTTCCTAAAGACCCTCCCTTAAAGACCCTCCCCGGCCCTCCCCGGCCCTTCCCTAAAGGGAGGGGGCTTCGCCAATGTCCTCCCCCTTAAAGAGAGGCGATTTCCCCGGTGTCCTCCCTTAAAGGGAGTGGGCCTTCGCCAATGTTCTCCCCCTTTACGGGGGAGTTAGAGGGGGTCTTTCTCAGTTCGTCTTGAATTTATACTCCACCTCTTTCAGTTCCTCGTTGGCCTTCACAATCTTCTGCTTGAGACCCTGCTTGTAGTCGTGGAGATTCCGGGCAAGCGTCTCGTCGGAGAGGGCGAGCATCTCGGCAGCAAGGATGGCGGCGTTCTGTGCGCCGTTCACGCCGACAGTAGCCACGGGTATGCCCGGCGGCATCTGCACGATGGAGAGCAGAGCGTCCAGTCCGTCGAGCATCCCCTTGATGGGTACGCCTATGACGGGCAGCGTCGTGCTGGCAGCCACCACGCCCGGCAGGGCCGCCGCCATGCCTGCTCCGGCAATGACGACCTTCAGGCCGCGCTCCTCAGCCGAGCGGGCAAAGTCCTCCACTTCTGTTGGCGTGCGATGTGCAGAGAAAGCGTTCATCTCGAAGGGAATGCCCATCTCGTCGAGGAACTTGGCCGCTTTCTCCATGACGGGCAGGTCGCTCGTGCTGCCCATGATGATGCTTACGATTGGTTTCAACATAACTGTCATTTACCATTTAATCATTTACCATTTACCGTTTCCGGCCTCCTGACCTCTTTAGGAGGGAGGGACCTTTACGCGCCGCAAAGTTAGCCATTTTTCTTCACCCGTCCAAACATAAGGCAAGGAAAAAAACATCGCGACGTATCGGCCTCCGACTCACGACGTGTTGCCCTCCGACTCACGACGTGTTGGTCATCGGCTCACGACGTGTTGCCCTCCGACTCGCGAGGTGTTGGCCTCCGACTCGCGAGGTGTTGGTCATCGGCTCACGACGTGTTGCCCATCGGCTCACGACGTATCGGCCTCCGGCTCACGACGTATTGGTCATCGGCTCACGACGTGTTATAAAGTTATTTATTCATTAGTGTCCCGTTAAAATTGGGACGAGTTAAATATTAATCAAACAACCCCGGAATAAGGGGACCAAGTTGCTCTTTGACATCATTGGAATAAGT
>CACWTR010000059.1 GCA_902763865.1 uncultured Bacteroidales bacterium
CCCCTCCCTTGGAGGGGACGGGGGAGGCTTTTACCGCATCATCGACACTACGCCCGACTGCTCCCCTCTCCCCGCAGAGGGGCAGGGGGAGAGGCTTGCTTTCGTCGGCACCCTGCGAGCTTACCTGACCTGGGATGACCCATACGGTCCGGGAGCCACCAAAGGACCGGAGGAAGAGTTGAAGATTGTCCTGCACGACCGCGGCACGGGCAGCCTCTCCCCCGCCCCCTCTCCCGAAGGAGAGGGGAGAAAGGATGCTGCCATCTATGATTTGAGCGGCAAAATGGTAAATGGTAAATGGCTAAATGGTAAATCCCCTCGTGATATTTACATCAAGGACCGCAAGAAGTGGGTGAAACCGTTTAAGTGAACACAAAACACAAAGACAGGGGTTGTTTCCCGCGTGAAACAATTTGTTTCCATGCGAGAAACAATTTGTTTCGCACGGGAAACAAATCGAATACACGTTTTGACATGAAAGGGGACAAACTGATATTCCGCCGGAAAACACGGGGGACTTAGGTCAGGACTTGCGGAATAGCGTCCATTTCCTCGAGGACGGGGAACTTCCGGCGGAAGGAGCGGAGGCGCTTGAGGTCGAGGGTTTGGGTCAGGACGCTGGCCTCGTGGTCGGGGCAGGAAGTGGGCTGCCCGAAGGGATCGACAAGGGTGGTGCCGCCGCTGTAGTCGCAGTAGGGGTCGTGCCCTATGCGGTTGACGCCCAGCACGTAGCACTGGTTCTCGATGGCGCGGGCCTGAAGCAGGACCTTCCAGGCGTGCATCCTGACGGACGGCCATGAGGCTACGCAGATGAGGGCGTCGTAGTCGTCGCGGTTGCGCAGCCAGAGGGGGAAACGCAGGTCGTAGCAGACGGAGAGGCGGAAGCGGACGCCGCGCCACTCTACCGTCACCTGCTCCCCGCCGGGCGTGAAGTGTTCCGTCTCGCCGCCATAGGAGAAGAGGTGGTGCTTGTCGTAGAAAGCCCCCCTCCAAACCTCCCCCCGAGGGGGGAGGCTTTGTTGGCAGGGTTGGCAGTTGCTTTCTCTCCCCTCCACCTCGGGGGAGGGGGCTGGCCTGGCGAAATAGAGTCTGTTCCTGTATGTGCCGTCGGGCAGGCTGACGGCCATGCTGCCGGCTACGGCTGCATTGAGGCGGTCGGCCATCTGCTGCATCCACTGCAAGGGGCATGGGGCATGGGGCAAGGAGCGAGGGTCGGGGTTGACGCCTGTGTTCCACATCTCGGGCAGGACGTAGAGGTCGCTCCGGGCGGCGGAGAGCATGAGACGCTCTGCCGTCCGGATGTTTGCCCGGGTGTCGCCCCAGGCAATGTCCATCTGTACGAGTGCTACCGTCATCCTGTCAGCGCAGTTGTTTCACCACACGTCCGTCGGGCAGGCGCTTTATGACAAGCCCTCCTGCCTTCGAGGAATTAACCCTCCGTCCGCTGAGGTCGTAGCATTTCTCATTTGACCATTTACCATTTACCATTTCTTCTCCCTCTGTGGAGCTGAAGACGGACTGTATGCCGTCGCCTCCGAAGTTGTAATAGACGATGTTGGAACGGTGTTCCTCGCCGCCGCCGCGGTAGATGGTCTGCACGCCAATCCGCCTGAAGCCTGTCTGGTAGATGTAGATGGCATAGGCCTTTTCGTAGATGTAGGAGCGTGAGTACTGTGCATCCTGCTCGGGCGTGAAGAGGTAGGGAATCTCGTCGATGGCTTCGGTCAGGTAGCGGTACTCGTCGGGGTAGAGGGTGAAGGGCTCGTCGTCATCGACAAAGATTTGCCATGAGACCTTGGCGGGGTCCATGAAGTTGCCTTCGGTGTCGAGCAGGGGAACCTTGGGCATCATGATGCTGATGTTTGCAAGGTCGAAGTAGTCGATGTAAGCTTCCACGGACGGGTCGGCTGGCGTGGCGGCCTTCTCCGTGTAGGGACGGAAGAAGGGGGCGCGGAACGTCTCGCCGCGCTCGACATGGTCGTCGGCATTGTTCACGCAGACGGCCTGCCCGGTAGAGAAGGTACGTGCCCCCGGGTCGAGGTCGAAGGTGGCGCTGCCGTCGGTCCAGTGGTATTTCCACGTGGTGCCACCGGCCTCCGTAGTCTCGCCCTCGAAGTCGGCGCCGCAGAAATAGAGGAGATAGGTGGAATAGACCTGTGCGAACTGCAGAGGGAACACGAGCTTGCCGTCCTCGCCGATGGTGCCTTTCCACCAGGCCTTCGGAACATTGTTCTCCGAGATGCCCTGCACATAGACATCATTGTCCCGGAAGCCGACCTGGACGAGGTGTCCGCTCTGTTCGTACTCCATCGAGTAGGTCTGCGTCTCGAGGTCGGCGGGCACATCGACGATGGTTACGTCCTTGTGGGTCAGCACCGTCTCGTAGTCGAGGTAGTAGCTCCACTCGCCGCTGTACGAGCCGGTATAGGTGAGTCCGAGTCCCACGAAGAGGGTCTGGTCGGGAGTGGCGGACGTACCCTCCAGGTAGAGGTCGTCGCCGCGGATGGTGAAGGTGACGGTGCCCTTGTTATTGGTCGTGTAGGTGGTGATGTTGCCTTTCACCTCCACGAGTGCCAGCTGCATGCCGTAGCCGCCGCCCTCGAACCAATAGACCACCTGCCCCAGGGGAACCGTTATCTTGCCGTCGGCCACGTCGCCTTCGACCCATGTGTCTGTGGCGGCATGCGAGATGATGTTCTTGAAGTACGCCTTCGTGCCGTCCTCGGAGAAGACCACCTCCGTGGCAATGCCGTCCTGTGTCACGGTCTGGAAATAGATGGGGGCGTAGGTGGCTCCGCCCGAGCGCATGTAGAGGCGATGGGTGCCGGCGGGCTGCTGGCGAATGATGCCGTGGGAGTCGCGCGTGACTTCTGCAGCGTTTGCTGTCATTGCTGTGGCTGCCGCCAAGATGAGGGCTGCGCGTAGGATTCTCGATGTCTTCATGTCGTATGGGGGTTTGTTTGTTTTCTTATCTTCTTATCTTCTCGTGTTTCACTGTTCCGTCGCTATAGGTTGTCGTCTTGACGTAGATGCTTCCCTGGCGGGGACTGACGCGCCTGCCGAGCATGTCGGTGTAGCTGATGCCTACGGGCTGCGCTTCGCTCCGTATGTGCCTAACGGCTGTCGGGTCGTCGCCCACGGTGGCTTTCTCCGAGTTGACGACCTCGCCGTTCTGCGTATTGACGAGGGCAGCCACGACGCGGAGCTTGCTCTTGTCCTGTACGAGGGCATTGTCGGCGATGTCAAAGATGTAGGTATGCTCGTAGTCGTCGGTGTCGTTCACGGACGCGGGCAGGCTCTCTTCCAGGGCATCCGGGCCGAGGCACGAGAGCTGTATGACAACATCCTTGAACTTCATGCCGAGAATCGTCCCGGGCAGTTTCGTCAGGGGACTCAGGTAGGGGTCGCCGTCGTAGCCCGCCTGTCCGCTGTAGTTGTTCACCTGCGACCAGTAGCGTCCCGTGCCGCTCAGGTCATCGGCCACGAGGATATAGGTCAGGCGGTAGGGATTGTCGCTGAGGCTGCGGACGAAGGACGTGGTGCTCTTCACGCGGATGCGCGTCCTTTCCTCGTTGTCCCAGACGGCTTCCAGCCCCAAGGCTGCAGGTGCAATGACCGCAGCCCGCCTGGTCCAGTCGTTGCGGATGCCCAGGCTGCCTCCTTCTGAACCGCCGAATGGGTCGTGGCTGTCCCCGACGCGGTCAATCGTGCTGCCGGGATATCCGCTCACCACCTTGGGGAACTGAGACGTAATCATCATGGCATCCCCCTCATGGTAGGCCACGCCTATGAAGTCGTCGCCGTAGAGTTCGGCCATCGCCTCCATAGCAGCCATTCCCCGAGGACACCAGCCGCACCAGGTGCCCGTGTATTCTTCCATCAGAGGCTTGTGCTTCGGCGTCTCGGCCAGGAAAGCCATCTGCAGCACGGCAGAGGGATGCGGGTCCTGATTGTCCTCGCCGTTCACCTTGGTGATGCAGAAAGTGACGGGACGTGTGCCGCGATGAAACACCGGAGGAATTGTGGCCTGTATAGCCTTCTTGCGGCCATAGTACTGTGCGGCCAGCGTCACGTTCTGATGTCGCTCCGTCGTCTCGCCATCTACCTCAATCGTATAGTCTATGTTGCGGATGGCCGTCGTGCCGTGATTCACCAGCGAGAGCGTCACCGTGGCTTCCTCGCCGACCGTGGTATAGGCATCCAGTTCCTCGGGCATCGTGAAGGTGGCGGAATAGCTCTTGATGCCCTCGCCGCCAAGCCGCACCGTCAGTGCCGACGCTCCGGCACCCGTCTGCTCCCGCCACTGGCGGTAAGTGCGCGAGGTGTGGATGAACATGCCGCCCTGCTCGCTGGTGGCTATGGTCTGGATGGGCAGTTGGTCGGCTTCGGCTGTCACGTCGCTCACCGTGAACGAATAGCCTGCATAGACGCCCTCTTCGGTAATCACGTAGGGCGTCTCGAAGGTCACATCCACCCACTTTGCATTCGCATTGAAGGACACGCTGGCTATGTCGGGCACATTCTTGCCGCTCTCCACCTTCAGCTCCTTCGACAGCCATGCCGAGTAGCCGCTTGTCTTCTTTGCCGAGGTGTTGACAGGGATGCGCAGCCCGTAAATAGCCTGCCCCACGAGGAACGGGTCCGTCAGGTGTATCGCCACGTCGTAGCTCTCGACCTTGCGCGTGCCGGTAGGGGTCAGCGTGCCGGTGCCTTGGTAGTAACCGTAGAATAGTTCGCCGTCGGCTGCCATCATCAACAACGATGTCAGCAGGACTGTCTGCAGCAGTAAAAATCTTTTCATGGGGGGACAGATGTTAGTTTGCAGCTGCAAAGATAAGAAAAAATAGTCGATTGCACTACGTTATTTCACTTTATTTTCGTAACTTTGTGCTTGATTTTCCATTATTACGATTGATGATACCCGAAAACTTGACTCAGCAACCATGAAATGCAAGTATCTCCTTTGCGCTGCGGCGCTGCTCAGTTCCCTTATTCTTTCTCCCGCACAGGCACAAGAGACAGAAAAGCCCTTCTGGACCCTCGATGCCGAAGGAGGCATCACATGGAACAGCGACGGACGGGCACACACCGACCACATCGAGATGGCGGGACGGCAAATGGCAGTCGTCCTGCACTACGGCATCACGGACCGGGGAAGCTTCACCTGCGAGCGACACTTGGTATTCCCAATGCTCCGCACCATCCCCAACGACACGCACGGCAGCTTCATCCGCTATGTGAACTGGGACCCGCTGGAAAGCGTGCTGACAGACCAGAGCCGACTCGTTGACCGAGGGGAGCAGGTGCAGGACATCAAGCTCGACGGCCTGATGACCGTGGAGAGCCGCTTCGGTTCCATCGGTGTACGGCGCACACTTGCTCCCTCCCCCACCCTGCCCGCGATGGTGGAGGAATACAAGCTGACAAACTTAGGCGACAGAGCAGCCTTGATTCGCATTGAGCCCACCGAGCACCGCATGACGAGCGATGCCGCCAGTGGCATCGACGGAGCATACGTCGTGGAGGAACGTCTTAGCGGTACGGGAACCTTCCGGCTCGCACCGCAGGAGAGTGTCACCTTCTCGGCTGTCCTCAGTGCCCGCCGCGAGAGCGAGAAGCCGCTGGCCTGCAACGTTTCTGAAGAAATCGCGGAAAGGAGGAAGCTTGTAGCCGAATGGCAGGAGAACCTCGTCCTTCAGACGCCGGACGACGTGCTAAACCGCATGTTTGCCTTCTCGAAGATTCGTGCCTGCGAGAGCATCTTCGAGACGAAGAACGGCCCCATGCACGGGCCCGGCGGCGAGCGCTACTATGCTGCTATTTGGGCCAACGACCAGGCCGAGTACGCCAACCCCTTCTTCCCCTTCATCGGCGATGCCTATGCCAATGCCTCGGCCATGAATTCGTGGCGAATGTTTGCCGCATGGATGAACGATGACTGGAAACCAATCCCCAGCAGCATCATTGCCGAAGGAACTGGCTACTGGAACGGTGCCGGTGACCGCGGCGACGCTGCCATGATAGCATACGGAGCATCGCGCTATGCCTTGGCCCGCGGCGACCGCAGCGAAGCAGAAAGCCTCTGGCCCCTGATAGAATGGACGCTGGAGTACTGTCGGCGTCAGCTGAACGAGGCCGGCGTGGTCCGTTCTGACCGCGACGAGCTGGAAGGACGCTTCCCTTCGGGCGACGCGAACCTCTGCACTTCCTCGCTCTACTATGATGCCCTGCTCTCAGCCGCCTGCCTGGGCCGCGACCTGAATCATCAGGCTGCTGCAAAGGCTTACGACCGGCAGGCCCGCACCTTGCGCAAGGCCATCGACCGCCACTTCCACGCCGAGGTGGAGGGTTTCGACACCTACCGTTACTACGACGGCAACACCGTCCTCCGCTCCTGGATTTGCATTCCTCTGACGATGGGCATCTTCGAGCGTGCAGAGGGCACCATCGATGCACTCTATTCGCCTCGGCTCTGGACGAAGGACGGCATGCTCACCCAAGCGGGCAGCGAGACGTTCTGGGACCGCTCCACCCTTTACGCCCTGCGCGGCGCACTCATGGCCGGCGACACGGAGCGCACGTTGGGCTTCCTGCAATACTACTCCCGCACGCGTCTTCTGGGCAGCCATGTGCCGTATGCCATCGAAGCCTGGCCCGAAGGCAACCAGCGCCACCTCTCAGCCGAGAGTGCTCTCTATGCCCGCATCATTACGGAAGGACTCTT
The DNA here is from genome assembly GCA_902763865.1 of uncultured Bacteroidales bacterium. Classification (GTDB taxonomy): domain Bacteria; phylum Bacteroidota; class Bacteroidia; order Bacteroidales; family Bacteroidaceae; genus Physcousia. The sequence continues at coordinate 6,725 of CACWTR010000059.1, forward strand.
CGGCATTCGCCCAACGGGTCTGCGCAGCTTCAGTGTCTCGCCGCGACTGCCCAAGGATTGGCCCGAGATGACCTTGCGCCACATCCGTATCTGCGGCAGCGACTTCGACCTACGTGTCCACCGCGACAGCAGGCAGCGCCTCGGCATCCAACTGATAAGGGACGGCAAGGTAGCCAAGGAAGTGACAGGAAAGACCGTAGCTGAATTCAACTTGTGAACCGAAGATGATAAGGATTCTGTTTGTCTGCCACGGAAACATCTGCCGCAGTCCGATGGCTGAGTTCGTCATGAAGGACCTTGCGGCCAAGGCCGGACGCGAGGCTGAGTTCCACATCGAGTCGGCAGCCACCTCAACCGAGGAGATAGGCAATCCCGTCTATCCCCCTGCCCGCAGGAAGCTGGCAGAGCACGGCATCGGCTGCGAGGGCAAGACGGCCCGGCAGATGAGACGCTCCGACTACGAGCGCTTCGACCTTATCGTCGGCATGGACTCCTGGAACATGCGGAACATGCTGCACATCTGCGGCGGCGACCCCGAAGGGAAGCTCAAGCTGCTGATGGACTTCACCCAGCGCCCGGGCGACGTGGCCGACCCGTGGTACACCCGCGACTTCGAGGCGACGTGGCGCGACGTGACGGAAGGCTGCCGGGGCATCCTCTCGGCGACGGCACAAGGCGGGCAGGCAAACCTTCCGCCCCTGAAAAGCAAAACAACACAATCAACTTTATAAACCTTTATATATTATGAAAAAACTTTTCCTGACAGTTCTAACCTGCCTCGCTGCCCTCATTGCCGGAGCACAGCGGGCCAACTACGATATCATTCCCCTCCCGCAGGAGGTAAAGACCGACACCACGCAGACATTTACCCTGCAAGAGGGCATGGGGATTGCCTACGACAGCAGCAATGCCGAGATTACCCGCATCGCGCAGTTCGTGCAGGAGTGGGTGAAGGAGAC
>CACWTR010000060.1 GCA_902763865.1 uncultured Bacteroidales bacterium
TCTTTAAGGATAATAATCAATAAAGTAAAGGGTATAAAGGGCATAATATTACCCTTTCAGCCTTCAAAAAAACAAACCAACGAATGAAAAGAAACGTCATGAAGTGGAGTATGCTGGCCGTGGTCGGCATACTCCTTACGGCTTGCACCGAGAACTACTCGCGCGGCGAGAAAGTGGGCACCGTCATCGAGTTTGCCCAGTCGGGACTCATCTGGGACTCGTGGGACGGGCGCCTCAACCTGACGCAGACCGGTATGAACACCGCCGGCGAGCCGTTCATGTTCTCGCTCGACAACGACCGCACCGATCAGGACTCGCTCGTGCAGTTGCTCTATCAGGCACAGATAGAGGGCTGGAAAATCAAAGTGAAGTACCACCGCGTGATGGGTAAGAACTGGTTTGAGAACCGTGGCCGCTCCGATTATTTCGTCGACGATGTCATTGTTCTCGACCGCGACTTCGCCAACCCGCTGAAGAACATGGCCGGCGGTCGGCAGGGCCACGTCGTCGACACCATCTTCGTCGTCATCGACAAGTCGGAGTTGCGAAAGAAGTAGCACCATGCAAACCTTGTACAGCTACTGGCGAGCCGCTGCCTGGATGGCGGCGGCTGCCATCGTGTTTTCGGGCTGTGGCCGCCCTGGCGATGACCGCCGGCACGTAACGGCCCTGATTGCGGCCTCCGAGCAGATGCTTGAGCAGGAGAACGTCGATTCGGCCTGGGCCCTGCTCGAGCATGCCTACGATGAGGCAAGCCGGCATCACGACGGCAGCGCTCTGGCCGAGACGTGTCTGGCTATGGCCCGCCACCACAACATGATGGACCGTCCCGACTCAGCTATCGCTTCGCTGAAGCGCGGACTCGCTGCCTATCCCGAAGCCCACGACTCCCTGCTTGCCCAGTACTATGGTGAGCTCTCGGCCACCTACAACATCAAGGGCGACATGCGCCAGTCGGTGGACTACGGTCTGCTGGCCTTACCGCTTATGCGGCAGTATGGCTCAGAGGAGGATGTAGCCATCACTTGTGGCAACATGGGCATCTCCTATCGGCGACTCGGTCAGAACGACTCCGCCGCCATCCTCTATCAGCAAGGGCTCCAGGTGGCCATGCAGGCTGCCGATACCGAGAGCCAGGCTTACCTCTCAAATAATCTCTCCGTGCTCTATGCCGACATGGGGCGCTACGACGAGAGCATCGCCTATGCCGATAAGGCCGCCGAGGCATCCCGTCAGGCCGGCGACGACGTCGAGCGACTCTCTGCCCAGGCCAACAAAGGCGTGGCACTGCTGCTCAACGGCCAGACCGACGACGCCGTGAGCCTCCTGAAGTTCACCGCCGCACAGGCCGACTCCACCGGCAGTACGCCGCTGAAGCTCAAGACGCTCAACTACCTACTGAAGGCGCTCATGGAGAAGCACCAGTGGGATGCTGCCACCGTCTATCTCCAGCAGGGCGAGGCGTTGGCTGCCCAGCTGCCGCAGGCGGGTACTGCTGCGGCAGGCATCCTCGAAGCGAAGATGATCGTGCTCACCGAGCAAGGCCGTTATACCGAAGCTCTGCTCACCATCCAGCGGCTCGAACAGCTCATGCAGCAACAGCAGGTCATCCCCCGCCATAAGCTCCTGGCCTGCAAGGCGCGCTGCCTTGCAGCACTCGGCCGCTATCCTGAAGCCTACCAGCTGCAGCGGCAGTCGTCCGTGGAGAGCGACTCCGCGAAGAGCCGCGAGGCCAGCCGCAAGCTCGATGCCCTCACCACCAGCTATCGGGTCATGGAGAAGGAACTCGAGCTCAGCCGTCTCCGCGAGCAGCAAGCTGCCAGCCAGCAGAAGAATGCCGTTCTCCTTGCGCTGCTCGTGCTCGCCTTGCTGCTGCTGGCTCTGCTGCTGCTGTTCCTGCGCCAGCGCCGCCAGCAAGCCCAGATGCGCGAGACGCGCCGCTACGTCGATGGCATGGAGCAGGAGCGCGCCCGCTTTGCCCGCGAACTGCACGACGGCGCCTGCAACGAGCTGCTGGCCATCGGCATGCAGCTCCGCCAACCGCAGCCCGACGTGTCGCAGGTCGGCCAACAGGTATCCACGCTGCGCACACAGCTGCGCAACCTCTCCCACGAGCTCATGCCGCCGCAGTTCTCTGATGGCGTGCTCCTCCATGAGGCCCTGGGCCACTACCTCTCGCATCTGGAACTTCCCGGCCTGAGTTTCCAGGCCGAAGGCACGGGCTGGGAACAGCTGCCCGCCAACGTGGCCTATCAGTACTACCGTATCGCCCAGGAAGCCATCGGCAACATCATCGTGCATCAGGCTGAGCCGCAGGTGCAGGTGTCGGCCCGTTGTCAGCTGCCGCATCTGCAACTCCTCATCACCTCCCGGGGCAGCGCCCTTCCCGGCGACGGCACCGGCATCGGACTGCAGTCCCTGCGCGACCGCGCCAGCAGCATCGGTGCCCAGTTCTCCACCCACACCGATACCGATGTTTTCACGTTGCGCGTCGACTACGGCACGCCGTAGTTTTTCACCCCACAACCGCATTTTTACGGCAAAGGCATAGGTTCCTTTGCCGTTTTTTTGTTATCTTTGCCCAACAATCAGTTTAAAATAACTCAATTACATACCCCCCAAAACCAAGAATGGACGCTACAGAAAAAGCCTCTCTCCTCATCATTGAAGACCATGAAATCGTGGCACTCGGACTGAAAACACTCATCGGTTCCCATCCCGCCCTGCATTCCATACAGTGTGTCAGCACCGCCAAGGAAGCCATTCAGCTCACCGTGCAACACCCCTACGACCTCTATGTCATCGATGTGGAGCTACCCGACATGAACGGCATCGAGCTCATCAAGAACCTGAAACTGCTCTCGCCCGACAGTGCCTTCATCTTCCACACCATCCACGACGAGCTCTGGACGCTGCGCCAGATGGTCAATAGTGGGGCCAACGGCATCGTCATGAAAAGCGACGACGTGCAGGAACTCGAGACCGCCATCACCCAAGTGCTGGAAGGCAACAACTACTTCAGCAGCCACTTCCGCGAGTGTTGCGAGGAAATGGAACTCCACCAGACGCTCTCCGACCGCGAGATTGAAATCCTGCGCCTCATTGCCGAAGGCCTCGCCACGAAGGACATTGCCGAGCAACTGTTCGTGTCGGCCAACACCATCGAGTTCCATCGCAAGCGCATCATGCGCAAGCTGCGCGCCACCAACATGGCCCAGCTCGTGCGCGAGGGCATTGCCAAAGGATACATCAAGGCAACAAACCAGAAACTATAAAACAGATCATTATGAAAAGGCTTCTTATTTTTATCCTCATGCTCGGCGCTGTGCAGATACAGGCCGACGCCCAACTGCTCAAGAAACTCGGTAAGGCCATCGACAAGGGCCTTGAAAAACTCGACAAGGCCGCCGACGCCCTCGAAAAGGTAGCTGGAGGCGTGCCCCAGCAGACGCAGAACACCAGTACCAACAAAAACCGGCAGACTGCCGACGCCGGGAAGGTGATAGGGCAGCCTGTGAAGATAGGGCAGAGCACCTTGACGAAACTCGGCGACAATCCCGGTGTCGACATCAACTGGCAGGGACTTTATCGCATCTATGGCAACACCGTCGTCACGGCCTACTTCCAGCTCGTCAACAAGGGAGAGCTGAAGGCGGGCATCAGCTTCGACGGTTCCACCAAGAACTACGCCCTCGACAACCAGGGCCGTCAGTATTGGGATGAGGCTGCCATGGCTGGAAACAGGCGCATAGGAGCCAATAGCATTGAGCCCGGAACGAAGTCCTTGTACACCTTCAACTATGTCGACGTGCCCGCCAGCGTCAAAGATATGCAGATGGTGCTGTTCGGCTTGATATCCTACATCGGCAATCAGGGGCAGTGGCATGAGTACGGCTTCCGCATCAACGACGCACCGATCAGAGTACTGCCCGCCGTCACCGCCAAGGGCATCGTCGGCGAAGAGCAGGTGCTCGTAGGGCAAAGCATCGCCCAGTTGCCGAAGACCTTCCCCATGCTCTACGACCGCTACACCGTCAGCACGGAGGATGATGAAGGCGACGTCATCACCATCGTCACCTTCACGCTGGAGGGGCAGGAGGTGATGAGCGCCGTCAGCTACGACCAGAAGACCATCGACAACATCAGCCTCACCACTGCCAAGGTCTACTTCCGCGTAGGTCAGAGCTACTACACTTGCGGCACTCCGATGAACAAAATCAAATATACGTCGGGCGTACAGACCGACGAGACCGACTACGGCACCATCGTCTCCTACCAAAACATGACCTTCGACGAAGACACCGATGGCAACATCTGCACCGTCCATATCCACAAAACCAATTGACAGGAAACCATGAACATGAAGAAATATCTCGCATCCATCCTTTTGCTTGCGGCATCGGCGGCAATGCCCCTGTGGGCGCAGCATCCCGGCATGGCTAAGCAGAAAGCCCAGCCCCTTCTGGAAAAACACTTTGGGCGCAGCGTCGACGTCTCGGAGCTCACGGAAGTCCGGCTTCCGCTGTCCGTTGCCGACTCACCGCTGAAGGCCTACAACATCGACGGCGGAGGCTTTGCCCTCGTTCACTATGGCGATGATGCCGATGGCGAACCTGTCCTCATCGGCTACTCCGACCGCGGCACTTTCTCTGAGGAAGCCATGCCCGACCCCCTGCGCCAGTGGATTCAGGACATCGCTGCCCAACCATCGGCTGCCGCTCAGGCTCCCTTCCATTATGACTACACCCCCGTGGCACCCTTGCTGCGCACCCAGTGGGGACAGCGTGAGCCCTTCAACGGCCAGTGCCCCACCTACAACGACGTGCCCACCCCGACAGGCTGCTCCGCCGTGTCGCTTGCACAGGTGCTATACTATTATCAGGCGGCCAACACCTCAGACGTCGTCGAGCAATATGTCAACAAAGCCACCGGCACCGAGATCACCGTCGACTACTCCCGCGGTCAATACGATTGGGACAACATGCTGCCTGCTTACGACGAGGGGGCCTACACTGAGCAGCAGGCCGAGGCCGTAGCCCGGCTGATGTTCGAGGCCGGTGTGGCCTGCCACTGCCAGTACGGACAGTATGCCACGTCGGGCAGTGCGCCCTTTGTGGCCCTGCAGCACCATTACGACTTCGAGTGCAACTACTACTATCGTCCCTTCGTCTCCACCGAGATGTGGATGAGTGTCATCCAGCAGAACCTTCTTGACGGACGTCCCGTCATCTATAGCGGCGGCAGCGGCGGCATAGGCTCGGTCAACGTCAGTGGCCACGGTTTCGTCGTCGATGGCATCGATGCCTCTGGCTTTTGCCATGTCAACTGGGGATGGGCAGGCCTCGATGACGGCTACTACAACATAGCCTTCTGCAATCCGCCCTCGGCCGACCGCGGCTTCGTTTCGCAGCAAAGCATGATTGCCGACATCCGCCCGCGCACTGCCGGCGAGCACTACGAGCCGCGCCTCGTGCAGGCCGGCGCAGTGCTGGGCCAGTATTACTCTGCCGTCACCACCAACAGCTATGACAAGCACGACTATCAAGTCAAGAGTGGCCTCATTGCCGACGGCGCAACTGCCGACGAGGCCAACATACTGGCCTACACCGGAGGCAGCGATCTCACCAATCTGGCCTATCCCGGCATCCAACTCAAGGGCAGCAACGGCGCTGTCGTGCGAGATGGCAGCTACACCTTTCCGCTCTCAGACGGCACCTACAAGTACTGCCTGCTCTATGCCGACAAGGGCGATGATGCCTCGTTTACGATGGCCCGCTGGCCTGAGGAGTTCATGACCTCCGTCGAACTGAAGGATGGCAAGATTGTCGGCGACGACAACGGCAACGACTCCACTCTCCTGCACGCCCTCCAGCCCGTCAGCGATGCCTGCAACGGCAGCTATTTCTATGTCATGCTCGACATAGAGTCCTCCAAGCTCGTGCGTGGTAACAAAATCTATGCCACCTCTCTGCCCCCCATTTCTTTTCAGAACGTAGAGACCGGTGTGAAGTATGCCAATGAAGTCAGCTTCTACGATCCCTGCTACTATCCCGGCGTCAGGTATCAGACCGTCTGCAGGCTGAAGCCCGTCAACCCCGACAACGGCTTCACCATGCCTGCCGGCACCTATCGCTTTCTCTTCGGCGAGCCCAATGTGCGCTGGGCCAATGCCACCGACCACGAGCACCTCCTCACCATCGCGCCGAAGCCCGACTACCCCTTGCTCGACGTCAACGTGGAATCCATGAAAGTGCTGCAGAGAAGTGTGTACTACGACTATGATACTCCCGTCTTCTTTCCATATAGAGCCTATAGTGCCAACAATGTCGGCGGAAAAGTTGTCGTGAACATCTATGCCACGCGTGAAGGCGACGACGAGGAGACGTTCGTCTGCTCCATTCCCGATGTCGAGGTGAACGCCAACAGCGAGATCAATGCCAAGTACACCATGCCCGTCAGACTCTATCCGCTCATGGGAGCTTACCAGTTCAACTACCGCTACCTCACTCCCGACGGCGAGCGCAGCCTCCTCAACCCAAATGCTCGGGGCGAGCGCATCTTCGTATGGCGTCAGACCGGCATCGGCGAGAACGACGTCATCCTTGAAGCCACCTCCCAACTTGCTCCACAGCAGTCGCCCCTTTCGGCTCCCTCCTCTGCCGCATCGTCTGCCCATAGCCTTTTCCCGGGGGCTGACGCGCATGCCTTACGGAACGACGAGGCCCCCTCAGCGACTGCCGGAGAGACGCTCTCCCTTTACATCCGCAACCGCGGCGGCAACACCTTCGCCGGCACCATCACCGCCACGTTCGTCAACACTGCTACGGGCCACTACCTGAAGGCTGAGTCCCCGGCCGTCAGAATCGGCTCCACTGAGGAGGTCGAGGTGATGTTCAACGTCTGCCTTCCCCAGGAGGGCACCTACGACGTCTATTTCGATGCCCTCGTCGAAGGCCGCACCACCGCCGTCGCCGTGCTGCGCGACGACCTGCAGCTGCGTGCCCACCAGACGCTCACCGTGGGCACCTCAGGCATCGAGGCCCTCCCTTCCCTTCAGGGAGGGGTTGGGGGTAGGCTTTCCCTGAAGGGTAGGGAGGGCGTCTACGACCTCACGGGACGGAAGCTATTGCCTGCACCTCCTCACTCCTGCACCCCCACACTCCTGAAGAAGGGAGTCTATATCGTGGATGGCAAAAAGATAGTCGTCAACTAATGAATCCCTATTGCGTACCTACGGCACGCCTTTCCCTGCCTGCCGCCGGGGAAGGTCCCCCATGTCCCGGCAGGCCCTCCCCTCCCTGCAGGGGAGGGGCCGGGGGTGGGGCTCCCCTTCAACGTCCGCAACGCCGCCTTCCACGCAGCTGTACTGATAGTTGAACATCGCTTTTGTCATAATAATTCATAATGGGCTTTCGGAGCCGAAAGCCTCATTTGATGGGCAATGGGCAATCAATGCAATGTTAACGAACCATAAAGCGGACAAAAAGAATGTGAATAAAATATAGGATTGTTTAACAAAACGCCAAATGCTGTTAACGTATTTTTTGAAAAACATTACA
>CACWTR010000061.1 GCA_902763865.1 uncultured Bacteroidales bacterium
TATGCGTGTATCTGCGTGCAAAGGTACAACATTCATATTGTAATTCAAAATTTATAAATTCAAAATTCAACTTAATTAAGTTTCGATAGTTATATTACTACGAATAACTGTTCCATTACTACGAATAAATGTTAAATCATGCGGAATATCGAGACTTTTCAATATCTAAACCTTGCGAGATTGAAGAGAAACTCCTTACTTTGCCACCGAAACCTAACGACCAAACGACATGAAACGCAAGGAAAACACACTGACCAGGGTTGAGTTCGAGGTGATGAACATCCTGTGGGACCTGCCCAAAGGAGCCTGTGCCTGGGACGTACTGGAGCGAATGGAGGAGCCGAAGCCTGCCTACACGACGGTTGCAACCTACCTGAAAGTGCTCTACGAGAAGGGATTCCTCGACTTCCACAAAGTGGAGGGACAGGGGAAGACGCACCGCTACGTGACGCTCGTGACGCGGGCCGAATACACGCGCCGCACCATGCAGGAGGTGAAGAAGGACTTCTTCGGCGGCAGCCTGAGGTCGATGCTCCGATACTTCGTCAGCGAAGAAGAACTCTCGCCCGAGGAAGTGAAAGAGCTGCTGGAACTGGTCACCCCCCTCCCCGCCTCTTCAGCGGAGAGAGATGAATAAAGGACCGGGGCGGCGACCCGACGCGTCGTATTCGTTGCTTCATCGCCATGAAGTGATTGCTCCATCGCGATGAAGCAATTGCTCCATCGCGATGGAGCAATCAAAACAACACGTTGATGTGAGCAACACGACACGTTGCATCCCGGGAAACGTCAAACCGTAAATAGTAAGGACCCCCTACCCCCCTTTCTGAGGGAATCAATAGTAAATCGTAAATCGTCAAATAGTAAATAACTATGGTTTCAGCCTTTCTCATTTATTCCATGAAGTCGGCGCTGGTGCTGACGCTGCTCTATCTGCCCTACTCGCTGATGCTGCGGCACGAGAGCTTCTATCGCTTCAACCGCTTCGTGCTGCTGGGCATTCTGCTGCTGTCGCTGCTGTTGCCGCTCTGCAACGTGCCCTTCCTCTCGCTCGACCGCCAGCCCGTCGTGCAGGCCGCACAGGTGCAGATGCTCGAGCTCGGCATCCCCGTCCACGCGCTGCCCGAGGTGCAGGTCGTAGCAGAGAAGCAGGAAAGCGGGAGGATGCTCACCTTTTCAGTCTTTCACCTTCTCACCCTTATATATATAATAGGTATGGTGTCGCTGCTTGCCGCGAGGCTCTGGCAGATAGGCCGGCTGCAGATGAGAATAAGGCGGGGCGTGCTCTGGAAGGAGGAAGGCCGGGACGCGAACATCTACTGCCATGCGGGAGACATGGCCCCCTTCAGCTGGATGCGCAGCATCGTCATCAGTGAAACGGACTGGAACGAGGCGGGCCGCGAAATCATCCTGCACGAGACGGGACACATCCTAGCCCGCCACTCCTGGGACGTCGTGCTGCTCACGCTCGTGCAGATGCTCCAGTGGTGGAACCCACTTTGCTACATGCTGGGCATCAGCCTGCGGGACGTCCACGAATACGAGGCCGACAGCTACGTCCTCCGGCAGGGCGTCTCGGCTCCCGCCTATCAACTCTTGCTCATAAGAAAAGCCGTTGGCGCAGACTCTTCCCTTTGGTCAGGCGCAGACGGTTCCTACGCTTTCGCAAACAACTTCAACCATAGTTTAATTAAAAAACGTATCACCATGATGAAAAAAACGAAATCAAATCCGTGGATGCGGAGCAAGGCTCTCTACGTCATCCCAGTGGCTGCGTTGGCTCTCTCGGCCTTCGCCACGCCTAAGTTCGTCGCTCCCATCGAGGAGACAGTAAGCAAACTCGAGGGCACAGGTACGGAGAAATCCCCTAACCTGCAAGCTTTCGGAGAAGACAATGAGAAAATAAGGGATGAAGAAACCCTTGGTACAACCATGATGCGCGTGCGTGGTCATGATAATACACAGCCTCTGGTTGTCCTCAACGGCAAAATCATCGAACTCCCCAAAGATGTCAACCATGAAACAATGAACAGCGAGGAGCAGCTCACGTCATTGCTGAATATCAATACCGAGGACGTCGAGAGCATTGCCGTGCTGCAAAAGGATGAAGCCACCAAAATATGGGGCGACAAGGGTGCCAACGGCGTCATCGTAATTACGACCAAGAGCACAGATGACGTCAAAGAACTCGTCAAGAAATTGCCTGGAGCAGAGATGGACGACGACGGCAATATCACAGTCAACGGCAAGAGCGTCTCTAAGATAATGCTCAACGACAAGGAAGTCTTCAACAAGAACGACACCATCTACAATGTGGTGAAGGAGCTTGCAAAGTTCCCCGGCGGCGATGAGAAGTGCTACAAATTCCTTGCCGAGAACATCCGCTACCCGAAGCTCTGCCACGATTTCGGCGTGCAGGGACTGGTCCTCGTCAGTTTCGTTATCGAGAAGGACGGCAGCATCACCCATATAGAGAAAAGGAAAGCTCCGAGCCGGATGCTTGCACAAGTGGATGTGGTTTCCTATAAGGAGAAGAACCCCAATGCGACGGAACTCCCTGAGGAGGGCATGGACCTCGGCGACCTGCTCTACGAGGAAGCCAAGCGCGTAATGAAGCTGATGCCCAAATGGGAACCTGCCAAGGACATGGACGGCAACATCGTCCGCAGCATCATCACGCTTCCTTTCATGTTCCGCCTGAGGTAACGGCTCCGCAACAGTCAGTGGATTGCCTCGCCACCCTACTCCTGCGTCGTCGCGACGCAGGAGTTCTTTGTGTCTTTTTGGCACTTTGCCCTCTTCTTTTTGCAGATTCCTTTTGCCGTCTCGATTGTTTTCATTACTTTTGCAAAGGAAAAGCATCAAACAATGAGAAAAAGCAACTACGACAAGCAACCCTCCACCCACATCGAGGGAACAATAATCACAGGATGGGATAACATCATCAGGACGCTCACCGAAGCCTGGGCCGACCAGCCGGTATGGGTCATCGACCTCTACACAGGCACCTACGAGGAAGACTTCATCGACGCCTTCCGGAAGACTGGCAGGAGAATCATCGACACACGCTCGCTCATGCGACCCGAGGAAGAACTGCGCCAGCTCACCGAGCGCTTCATGACCGACGACGTGCTCTTCGGCTTCATGTCGAACATCCGACTGCACGAATACTTCGACAGTACGAGACTCAAGAACACAAGCCTCAAAGCCGAAGAACCCTGCGTCATCATCGGCACCGGAGCAGCATTCGTTGCACGCGAATGGTCAATGGACAATGGTCAATGGCCAATGGCTTACGCCGACATGGCCCGCTGGGAAATACAGCAACGCTTCCGCCGCCACGAGGTGAAGGCGCTCGGCATCGACAACCACGAGGACAGCCCCTCCGTACAGTACAAGCGTGGCTACTTCAACGACTGGAACATCCTGGACCGCTACAAGGACGAACTCATGCAAAGCGGCTGCATACAGTTCTGGATCGACTCCAACCGGCGCGACCAGCCAAAGATGATTACCAACGCACAGATGCGGCAAGGACTGGAGCGCACGGCACAGAAGCCCTTCCGCGTCGTTCCCTTCTTCGACCCGGCACCCTGGGGCGGACAATGGATGAAGGATGTTTGTGATTTGTCTCGCGAAGAGCAAAACTACGGCTGGTGCTTCGACTGCGTACCGGAAGAGAACAGCCTCTACCTGGAAGCCGGCGGCACACTCTTCGAGTTGCCTTCGCAGGACGTTGTGCTGGCCCACACCCGTCAGCTGCTCGGCCAGCAGGTATGGCACCGCTTCGGCAAGAGCTTCCCCATCCGATTCGACTTCCTCGACACCATCGGAGGCGGCAACCTCAGCCTGCAGGTGCATCCCACAAACGAGTTTGCCTACAGGGAGTTCGGCCTGCCCTACACACAGGACGAAAGCTACTACCTCTTGGATGCCGGAGAAGATGCAGTCGTCTATCTCGGCCTGAAAGAAGGCATCGACAAAGTGCAGATGATAGAAGACCTGCGAGCTGCACAACGGGGAGAAATCATGTTCGATGCCGAAAAGTACGTCAACAAGCTCCCCGCAAAGAAGCACGACCACTACCTCATTCCGGCAGGCACCATCCACTGCTCCGGTGCAAACAGCATGGTACTGGAGATCAGTTCCACCCCCAGCATCTTCACCTTCAAGCTGTGGGACTGGGCACGCCTCGGACTGGACGGCAAGCCGAGGCCCATCAACGTGGAGCGCGGCAAGTTCGTCATCCAGTGGGAACGCACCACGCCTTTCGTCAAGCGGGAAATCGCCAACCACTTCGAGGTGCTCCGCGAAGAGCCGGGCATCAAGGAGGAACGCACCGGCCTGCACCCCAACGAGTTCATCGAGACGCGCCGCCACACCTTCAGCCGTCCCGTGGAACACGACACCGAGGGCGGCGTGAACGTCCTCAACCTTGTCGATGGCGAGGCAGCCGTCGTCGAGAGTCCCGAGGGCAAGTTCCCCCCCTTCGAAGTGCATTATGCCGAGACCTTCATCATCCCCGCCTGCGTAGGCCGCTACGTCATCAAGCCCCTCTCCGGCGAATGCATGACGATAAAGGCTTCGGTTAGGAACTGACCTGCCACTCTGAGTACTCAGAATACTCAGAGTTCTCAGAATAATCAAATTACTCAGATTACCCAGAACTTCATAAAACCAACTATTATGAGCAGTAAAGACAAGAAAATCGTGCTGACGCTGGATGCTGGCGGCACGAACTTTGTGTTCTCGGCTATTTGCGATAACGAGGAAATTGTTGAACCCGTGCGGCTGAAAGCCGTGACGACTGATACGGAGGGCTGCCTGGCTACCTTGGTGCAGGGCTTCACGACCGTGAAGGAGAAGCTCGGCGACGAGCCCGTTGCCATCAGTTTCGCCTTCCCCGGCCCTGCCGACTACGAGCACGGTGTCATCGGCGACCTGCCCAACTTTCCGTCGTTCCGCGGCGGCGTGGCGCTGGGTCCCTACCTGGAGAGCGTCTTCAAGATTCCTGTGTTCGTGAACAACGACGGCAACCTCTTTGCCTATGGCGAAGCCCTGGCCGGAGCTTTGCCGCGCGTGAACAAAGCTTTGGAGGAGGCCGGCTGCAAACGTCGCTACAAGAACATGGTTGGCATCACGCTGGGCACGGGCTTCGGCTGCGGCGTGGTCATCGACAAGGTGCTGCTGACGGGCGACAACGGCTGCGGCGGCGATGTCTGGTGCATGCGCAACGGCATGTATCCCTTCGTCATTGCCGAGGAAAGTGTCAGCATCCGTGCCGTGCGCAGGGTGTATGCCGAGATGTCGCACGAAGAGATTGGCGACCTCACGCCGAAGGACATCGGCGAGATTGCCAACGGCACGCGCCCCGGCAACGTGAAGGCTGCCCAGGAGAGCTTCCGACAGCTGGGTCAGGTGACGGCTGCCGCCCTGGTGAATGTGCTGAACATCGTGGATGGCATCGTGGTCATAGGCGGCGGACTCTCGCACAACTCGAAGTGGATTCTGCCGGGCATGATGGAGGAGTTCAATCGCTCTGTCGGAACCTTCACGGGCAACCTGATGCCTACGCTGCAGTCGGAGGTCTATAACTTTGAGGACGAAGAGCAGCGTGCCGCTTTCCTCGAGGACAAGGATGTCTTCGTTGACGTGCCCCACACGGACCGGAAGGTGCTCTACCTGGCGCAGCGCAAGGTGGCGGTTCTGGTGTCGGAACTCGGTGCGAGCAAGGCCATCAACCTCGGAGCATATAACTTCGCATTGAATCAGCTGCAGAAATAATCACGCCGGAAGTTGACTTCCCTGACTTCCCACCAAAAAAATACCGATATGAATCGAAAGTTAATTCCCGTCATGCTGTGCTTCTTCGCCATGGGCTTTGTTGACATGGTAGGCATAGCCAGCAACTACGTAAAGGCCGACTTGAGCCTTTCCGACTCGATGGCAAACACGCTTGCCTCGCTTGTTTTCCTCTGGTTCCTCATCTTCAGCATTCCTACGAGCCTGCTCATGAACAGGATTGGGCGCAAGAACACCGTCCTGGTGAGCCTTGTGCTGACGCTTTGTGCGATGGTGGTGCCCATGTTCACCCTCAGCTTCCCGATGCTGCTGCTCTCCTTCTCGCTTCTGGGCATCGGCAATGCCATCATGCAGACGTCGCTCAACCCGCTTGTGGATAGCGTGATGAAAGGCGGTGCTTCGGCCAGCACCCTCACCTTCGGCCAGTTCGTCAAGAGCATTGCATCGTTCCTTGCGCCCATCATCGCCTCGTGGGGAGCCACGACGGATGCCTTCGGCCTGGGCTGGCGAGTGCTCTATCCCATCTATCTGGGCGTGGGCATCCTGACGACGCTGCTGCTGTTTGGGACGAAGACCCCCTCCGACTCCCCCGTGAAGGGGGAGAAATCCGTTGCAGACCAATTCGCGGGGTGTTTCACTTTGCTGAAGGACCCCTTCATCCTGCTTTGCTTCGTTGCCATCATCTGTCATGTCGGCATTGATGTGGGCATGAGCATCACGGCTCCGAAGATTCTGATGGAGCGGACCGGCATCGGCCTGAACGAAGCTGCCGTCATCGGCACCATCTACTTCGTAGCCAAGGCAGCCGGGAGCTTTTCGGGCAGCTTCATCATGAGCTACCTCAAGGACTGGACCTTCCTGCTCGTGAGTGTGCTGATGATGGTGGTGTCCGTTGTCGGCCTCATCTATGGGCAGAGCACGGCAGCCATCTATGCCAGCGTGGCCTTGATGGGCTTCGGCAACGGCAACCCCTTCAGCATCATCTTTGCCCGTGCCATGCAAGCTGCTCCCGAGAAGAAGAACGAGGTGAGCGGCCTGCTCATCATGGGTCTCGTCGGCGGCATGATATTCCCGCCGCTGATGGGCTTGGCCAGCGATGCCATAGGGCAGGTGGGGGCCGTCGGTGTGCTCTCGCTTGGAGTGCTCTATCTGCTCTGCTTCTGGCTTAAAGGCAAAAAGGCGTAGGAGGCGGGGCAAATGCCTCAGCGACGGGAGAGAAAAGTCTCAATAAAAGGGGCTGTGTCAGAATGAATGGCACAGCCCCCTTTTTTGCTTTAACCACGAATTGCACGAATTACACGAATTATTCAACTGCTGTTTGTCAGCTAATTA
>CACWTR010000062.1 GCA_902763865.1 uncultured Bacteroidales bacterium
GTGCTGGTGTTCATGGTCTTTTATCTGGTGATGGTGGCTTTCCATACAGTCTATTTCTCACGGATTACGAACCGTCAATAACTCTTTGTAAAACAATAAATTAGAATCATTACATTAAATCATATTAAATGAATCGCATCAAGTCAATATTGCTCATTCTCATGGCGATGTGCATGCCGCTCCATCTGTTGGCCGCTGAGGGCAATGGGGAAGAGAAGTCCATCGACATCCCCGAGATTGTGCTCCACCACTTGTCGGATGCCTACGAGTGGCACATTGCGGGCGATGTGAGCATTCCGCTGCCCATCATCCTGAGAAGCAGTGCCACGGGAGAATGGACGTTCTGCACGGAGAAGTCGCTGCCCGGCAACTTCTTCTTCGACGAGACGCACCATGGCAAAATCTACGAGAAGATGCCCGACGGCTCCACCAAGCGTCCGCTCGACCTGAGCATCACCAAGGCGGTGTGCCAGATCTGGATTGTGGCCATCATCCTGATAGCCGTGTTCCTCGGCGTGTCGCGGTGGTACAAGAAGCACGACTCCACCAGCGAGGCTCCCAAGGGATTTGTGGGTGCGATGGAGATGCTCGTGATGTATATCCACGACGACGTGATCAAGGCCTGCGTCGGTGAGAAGCATTATAAGAGGTATGCCCCTTATCTGCTCACCGTCTTCTTCTTCATCCTCGTGACCAATCTGCTCGGTCTGCTGCCCATCTTCCCCGGTGGTGCCAACGTGACGGGCAACATCAACATCACGTTCTTCCTCGCCCTCTGCACGATGCTCTTGGTCAACATCAACAAGGAATACTGGAAGGAAATCTTCTGGCCCGAGGTGCCCCTGTTCCTCAAGGCGTATCCCGCACCGCTCATTCCCGTCATCGAGGTGGTAGGCATCTTCACCAAGCCCTTCGCACTGATGGTCCGTCTCTTTGCCAACATGATGGCCGGACACGCCATCATCCTGAGTTTCACGTGCGTGATATTCCTGGGCTGGACGATGGGCGTAGGCATGGGTCTCGGACTCAATCTCTTCAGTGCCATCATGCTCCTCTTCATGAACTGTGTGGAGCTGCTGGTGGCCTTTGTTCAAGCTTACGTGTTCACGCTGCTCTCGGCCGTGTTCATCGGTCTGGCGCATCCTGAGCATCATGAAGCATAAAACTCTGATACATAACAAGTAAAACGAAAGAATACAAACATTTAATTTAATAACAATTTAAAAACTTAAAGATTATGATTTCATTATTATTAGCAGCAGAAGGTCTGGGCGCATTAGGTTGCGGTCTCGGCGCAGGTATTGCAACAGTAGGTGCAGGTATGGGTATCGGTAAGATTGGTGGCAGCGCCATGGACGCTATCGCCCGTCAGCCCGAAGCTACCGGCAAGATCCAGACAAACATGATTCTTACTTCAGCTTTCGTTGAGGGTGTGGCTCTGTTTGCCGTGGTTGCTTGCGCATTCCTTATCTAATCCGGAAGGAAGCTTTCACGAATTGAATTTCTCATCAACAACGATTGCAAATGGATTTACAGAATTTGCCAGCAATACTCACTCCTGACCTGGGACTCCTGTTCTGGATGCTTCTGGCATTTCTCGTCATCTTCTTCGTGCTCGCCAAGTTTGGCTTTCCCGTTATCACCAAGATGGTGGAAGAGCGTAAAGCCTACATCGACGACAGCCTGAAGAAGGCCCACGAGGCCAACGAGAAGCTTGCCAACATTCAGCAAGAAGGGGAGAACCTGCTCAAGGAGGCCCGCGAGCGCCAGCAGCAGATACTCTCTGAGGCTGCGCAGACCCGCGACGCCATCGTGGAGCAGGCCCAGTCGAAGGCCCGTGAGGAGAGCTCGCGCATCATCACCGAAGCCAAGGCGCAGATTGAGGCCGAGAAGCAGAATGCCATTGCCGACATTCGCAAGCAGGTGGCCGAGCTCAGCGTCCAGGTGGCCGAGAAGGTGCTTCGCAAGCAGCTCTCCACGGATGCCGCTCAGATGCAGTATGTTGATAAGTTGCTGGATGAGGTTTCTTCTAACGTTCAATAGTATTGTAGAGTATGGATATAGGCGTCATTTCCGTTCGCTATGCGCGGGCCCTCCTGAAGAGTGCTGTGCAGACGAAGTGCGATGACCAGGTGTACACCGACATGGCCACGCTGGCCAAGTCGTTTGTGGACGTTCCACAGCTGCGCACCACCATCAACAACCCCACCATCCCGCAGGAATCCAAGCGGCAGCTCCTCATCACCGCATGCGGACCGGCCGTCACGCCGCTCACCGAGCGCTTCGTGGACCTGGTGCTCAAGGAGGGTAGGGAGTCGTTCATGGTTTTCATTGCATCATCCTACATCACCCTCTACCGGAAACAGAAGAACATTATCCATGGCCGGCTTATCACCGCTACAACCGTCAGCCCCGAGACCGAGCAGAAGATGCGGAGCATCGTCGAGTCGAAGACTCAGGGCACGGTGGAATTCCTTACCGAGGTGAACCCCGATATCATCGGCGGATTCATCCTCGAGTACGACACTTACAGACTGGATGCCAGCGTGCAGTCGCAGCTGTGGAGCATCCTGAAGAACTTGAAATAAAATAAGTAAATAATCAGAATGGACAAGATAAAACCAAGCGAAGTATCAGAGGTGCTGCTTCAGCAGCTCAACAGTCTGGGCAATGAGCAGAACTTCGACGAAGTGGGTACCGTGCTCACCGTGAGCGACGGCGTGGCTCGTATCTATGGCCTGCGCAATGCAGAGGCCAACGAGCTGCTCGAGTTCGAGAACGGCACCATGGCCATCGTGATGAACCTCGAGGAGGACAACGTGGGCTGCGTGCTCCTGGGTCCCACCAGCGGCATCAAGGAAGGCCAGGTGGTGAAGCGTACCAAGCGTATCGCCTCCATCCGCGTGAACGACAACATGCTCGGACGTGTCATCAATCCGCTCGGACAGGCCATCGACGGTAAGGGAGACATCGACCTTACGGGAGCTTTCGAAATGCCACTCGACCGCAAGGCTCCGGGTGTAATCTACCGTCAGCCCGTGAAGGAACCTCTCCAGACCGGACTCAAGGCCGTTGACTCGATGATCCCCATCGGCCGCGGCCAGCGCGAGCTGATCATCGGCGACCGCCAGACGGGTAAGACCGCCATTGCCGTCGATACCATCATCAACCAGAGAAGTTTCTACGAGGCCGGCAAGCCCGTGTATTGCATCTATGTGGCCATCGGCCAGAAGGCTTCCACCGTGGCCGCCCTCGTGGCCAACCTCAAGGAGCACGGCGCACTGCCTTACACCATTATCGTAAGCGCCACCGCTGCCGAACCCGCAGCCATGCAGTATTATGCACCCTTTGCCGGAGCAGCTATCGGTGAGTATTTCCGCGACCGTGGCGAATCCGCCCTCGTGGTCTATGACGACCTCTCCAAGCAGGCCGTGGCCTACCGTGAGGTGTCGCTCATCCTCCGCCGTCCTTCCGGACGTGAGGCCTATCCCGGCGACGTGTTCTACCTCCACAGCCGTCTGCTCGAGCGTGCTGCCCGTATCAACGACCAGCAGGAAGTGGCCGAGCAGATGAACGACCTGCCCGATTGCATGAAAGGCCATGTCAAGGGAGGCGGCTCACTCACGGCCCTGCCCATCATCGAGACCCAGGCAGGCGACGTGTCGGCCTATATTCCTACGAACGTGATCTCCATCACCGACGGTCAGATCTATCTTGAGACCGACCTCTTCAACCAAGGCTTCCGCCCGGCCATCAACGTGGGTATCTCTGTGAGCCGTGTGGGTGGATCGGCCCAGATCAAGTCGATGAAGAAAGTGGCCGGTACGCTCAAGATCGACCAGGCGCAGTATCGCGAGCTCGAGGCCTTCTCCAAGTTCTCAAGCGATATGGACGCCGTGACCGCCATGACGCTCGACCGCGGACGTAAGAACAACCAGCTGCTCATCCAGCCCCAGTATAGCCCCATGCCCGTAGGCGAGCAGATAGCCATCCTCTACTGCGGCACCCACGGACTCATGGCCGACGTGCCCGTAGATAAGGTGCGCGATTGTCAGGACACCTTCCTCGACAAGATGCGCTCAGCCCATCCCGAGGTCATCGCCACGCTGGCAAGCGGAAAGATTGACGACGACGTGATGAAGACCATCGAGCAGACGATGGCCGACATTGCCGGAACGTATAAAAAGTAATAGCCTATGCCGAGTCTGAAAGAGATAAAAGGCCGTATTGCCTCAGTCAACAGCACGCGCAAGATCACCTCTGCCATGAAGATGGTGGCTTCATCCAAGCTCCACCATGCACAGGTGGCCATCGAGAACATGCTCCCCTACGAGGAAATGCTCGAGCACATCCTCAAGACCTTCCTGGCCTCGGATGCCGAGCTCCGCAGCACCTTCCTCCAGGAGCGGCCCGTCAAGCGCGTGGCCTTGATTGTCTATTCCAGCAACTCCTCGCTTTGCGGAGGCTTCAATGCCAACGTCATCAAGGAGATGCAGAAGACACTCGACCAGTACGAGCATCTCGGCAAGGATAATATCATTATTTATCCCATTGGCCGCAAGGTTGCCGAGAAGGTCACAAAGCTCGGATTCAAGCCCGCAGGCAACTTCGTGGCCCTGGCCGACAAGCCCAACGTGGACGGCTGTATCAGCATCGCCCAGGAGCTCGGAGCCATGTATGCGAAGGGCGAGGTCGATCGCGTGGAGATGATCTACCACCACTTCAAGAGTGCCGGTTCGCAGATCCTCACCCACAAGACCTTCCTGCCCATCGACATCGAGAGTGAGCTCAATGCCGACAAGGAGCGCGACCTCACCTCCAACGTAGCCACGCGCGAGGCCGTGGAGTATCTCCGCAATCGCGACCGCCAGCAGGTTGCCAAGGAGCGCCAGGCCGCCAAGCCTCTCAACGACAACTACATCGTAGAGCCCGATCTCCATTCGGTGCTCAACAAGCTCGTTCCGAAGCTGGCCCACCTCATGCTCTACACCGCGCTGCTCGACTCCGTGGCCTCGGAGCATGCCGCCCGCATGGTGGCCATGCAGACGGCTACCGACAATGCCGACGAACTCTTGCGCGAACTCAATCTGCAGTACAACAAGAGTCGTCAGCAGGCTATTACCAGCGAACTGCTCGACATCGTGGGAGGTTCCCAGAACTAAGCGCCTCCCGCCTTGTCATTGAAAGACGAAAATCTTCAAAAATCTTACATTCGTAATAATCCGCTGATGGATTTTCGTAAGATTTTTGGAGATTTTTGTTTGTATTATTGATGCGCAGAGAGATTTTTTTTGTGATTTTTGATGATTTTTCTTGCAAGTTTGCGGAAAATGTGGTAAATTTGCAACATAATGAGGAAATTATTTCAATATAGGCCAACATTTTTTAACACGGAATACTTGCGTGTTACGGAATTTTGTGTAACACACACACACACACACACACACACACACAGGTAAACCTCTTCTTATATATACAGCCAGACACTGGCCCCAACCTCGGGGGCAGGGCTTCCCGCGCGGACATACCGTCGCAGCGGGGAGCCCTGCCCCTGATGAGCATGATTACGAGTATATGAATCAAATATTATATTAACCCCTAAGATTTAATTTAACAATGAAGAAACAATTACTCCTATTGGCCGTAGCCCTCTTTGCTACAGCTACGGCAGTATGGGCGCAAGAACCTGTACGAATCAACTCCACGAACTTTCCCGATTCTAAATTCCGAGAAATCGTGAAGGGAAAGGACATCGACAAAAACCAGGACGGATGGCTCGAAACGGGAGAGCTTGCTGCAGTGACCACCCTCACGGCGCGCAGCAAGAGCATCGAGTCACTGAAGGGCGTAGAGCATTTCTTCAAGCTGACGGCGCTGCACTGCGAAAATAACCGCCTTTCGAGCCTCGACGTCTCGATGATCACTACATTGAAAGGCCTCTATTGCAGCCAAAACCGACTGACAAGCCTCGACGTCTCGAAGAACACGGCGCTGACCATATTGTATTGCTACGAAAATAAGCTGACGAGTCTCGACGTCTCAAAGAACATGGCGCTGACCGCATTGTTATGCTACGACAACAAGCTGACAAGCCTCGACTTGACCAACAACAAGGCCTTGACCAACCTGTCTTGCTATATCAACCAGATAGGTCATTCCGATATGCTGAAGCTGGTGAACAGTCTGCCTACGGTGGCCAAAGGCTACTTCCATGGCATCAGCATATCAAGTAGCAGAGAGAAAAACGTGCTCCCGAAGTCGTGCGTGGAGATTGCCCAGGGCAAGGGTTGGAATGTGCTGGCGAAAGACGGTTCGTCCAACGTTGATTACGAAGGCAGCGAAGACCCCATCGCCATCAACGCCACGAACTTCCCCGATGAGAACTTCCGCTCCGTCGTGGCTGGAACCGACATCGACAAGGATGCTGACGGCTACCTTTCTGACGAGGAGATTGCCGCAGTGACGAAGCTAAAAGTATTAAATAAGAACATTGCATCGCTGAAGGGAATAGAGTTCTTCACGGCTCTGCAATATTTGGGCTGCTTCAACAACCAGCTGACGAGCCTTGACGTGAGCAAGAACACGGCTCTGCAATATTTGTTATGCGGAAGCAACCAGCTGGCAAGCCTTGATGTGAGCAAGAATTCGGCACTGACATATTTGAACTGCAACAATAACCAGCTGACAAGCCTTGATGTGAGCAAGAATTCGGCACTGACAGAATTGTACTGCGACAACAACCAACTGACAAGCCTTGATGTGAGCAAGAATACGGCTCTGCTATATTTGGAATGCCACGACAATAAGCTGACAAGCCTTGACGTGAGCAAGAATACGGCACTGCTATATTTGTTCTGCTACTACAACCAGCTGACGAGTCTTGACGTGAGCAAGAACACGGCTCTGCTAGATTTGCAATGCTACGACAATAAGCTGACAAGCCTTGACGTGAGCAAGAACACGGCACTGACATGCTTGGGATGCAACAACAACCAAATCAAGGGCGACAAGATGCAAGCGCTGGTGAACAGTCTGCCCACGGTGACGAATGGTAGGTTCTATGTCATCTACACGAAAGACAGCGATGAGCAGAACGTCTGCACCAAGCCACAGGTGAAAATCGCTACGGACAAGGGCTGGAAGGTGTATGCCTACATCGACGAAGACTGGGAAGAATATGCCGGCAGTGACCCGGGCATCGCCATCAACGCGACGAACTTCCCCGATGAGAACTTCCGCACCATCGTGGCTGGAACCGACATCGACAAGGATGCTGACGGCTACCTTTCTGACGAGGAGATTGCCGCAGTGACGAAGCTGGATGTAAGCGAAAAGAACATTGCATCGCTGAAGGGAATAGAGTTCTTTACGGCTTTGCAAAATTTGTACTGCTACAATAACCAGCTGACAAGCCTTGACGTAAGCAAGAACACGGCGCTGAAAGTATTGTACTGCTTCGATAACCAGCTGGCAAGCCTTGACGTGAGCAAGAATACGGCACTGACAAAATTGTACTGCGACGGAAACGAGCTGACAAGCCTTGACGTAAGCAAGAACACGGCACTAAAAGATTTGTGGTGCTACGGAAACCAGCTGACCAGCCTTGACGTGAGCAAGAACACAAAACTGGAATCATTGTCATGCGGCAATAACCAGCTGACGAGCCTTGACGTGAGCAAGAATTCGGCACTGATAGACTTGGACTGCAACGGAAACCAGCTGACAAGCCTTGACGTGAGCAAGAACACGGCTCTGCACGAGCCTTGACGTGAGCAAGAATACGGCACTGGTACAATTGTGGTGCTCCAACAACCAGCTGACCGCCTTAGACGTATCTAAGAACACGGCACTGACAGAATTGGATTTATCCTTCAACCAGCTTAAGAGCCTTGACGTGAGCAAGAACACGGCACTGGAAGAATTGTATTGCTACGGAAACCAGCTGACGAGCCTTGACGTGAGCAAGAACACGGCGCTGATATTCTTGGCATGCTTCAACAACCAAATCAAGGAGGACCAGATGCTGAAGCTGGTGAACAGTCTGCCCACGGTGACTAATGGACAATTCTATGTCATCAACACGAAGAACAGCAACGAGCAGAACGTCTGCACCAAGCCACAGGTGAAAATCGCTACGGACAAGGGCTGGAAGGTGTATGACTATAACGGCGGAAGCGTTCAGGAATATGCTGGCAGCGAGCCATCGGCTATCGGCAGCATCGAGGTTTCTGCTGAGGAGAAGGGCCTCTGGTACTCGCTCGACGGCAAGCGCCTCAGCGGTGAGCCCACGAAGAAGGGTATCTACGTGCGCAATGGCCGCAAAGTGGTAGTGAAGTAGGGCGTTCCGTCGGATGATACTTTGACGGACGCTGAATGAAGACGAAAATCTTCAAAAATCTGACAAAAATAATCCGCAGAAGGATTCGTGCCAGATTTTTGAAGATTTTTGTTTGTATGAAAGAAAGTTTTTTTCTACATTAGTCCGTTTTTCTTCATCAGGAGCTTCAGCTCCTTGTCG
>CACWTR010000063.1 GCA_902763865.1 uncultured Bacteroidales bacterium
AGACATTTCCTGGCAGTGGTCTATCATCCACAGGAAACGTTCAGTGTCAGTTCTCTCCGCTTCGGGAAAAGCAGACTCGTAGAGCTCTGGAACTTGCGCAATCAGCGGGTCTTTGCTTGACTGTATTTTTATCAAATTCATGACTATATTCCGATTTATCTGTTTGTCTTTTCGAAATCTATTCCTTACTCTGCTTGAAGAGCCAGTCCCTGACGGCGGCAATCTTGTAGCCGTAGTCAAACGAGGCCATGTGCTCCATGGCACGGCCCGTTTCCGGGAGTACGCTGCCTGCCTCCCACTTGATGAAGTTGATGTTGCCGCCACGGGCTATCAGCTGCTCGGCCAATCGCTCCTGCTCTTCGACGGGGAGTTTGGCACTCCACGAAGCGGAATCCACACGGGCATCGTTCGCCTTCAGCACCTTTGCCAGGTCTTGCATGCCACCGTATGCTTTCTGGTCGCCTCCGGCTATGATGTAGAAGAAATGCTTCCGTCCGAAGTCTTGCATCTTCGAGGTGTCCCATTGGCTGCTCACGAAGAGCGAGGCGGCAAAGAGGTCGGGATGGGTGATGTTGAAGTAGAACGACATCATGCCGCCCATCGACTGACCGGTGGTATAAAGTCGGTTAGTATCGACGTTGTATTCCTTGCAAACCTTTTCAAGCAGACGGATGGTCATCTCCACTTCGTCGGTGGTGCTCCAGTCGTCTTGCACGGCCCAGTCAGTATATTGCGGCACCAGCACAAAGGAGGGATGCTTCTGCTGATCCCTGTCGGAAGCGAACTCCAGGGCGCCATACCCTTGTGTGAGCGGAGCTGTCACCTCCTTACCGGCGGTGCTGGCATCGGCCATGAAGAGCACCAAGGGGAACTTCTCACCCGCCTCGGCTCCTTCAGGAACCAGTAGGTTGTACTCCATCGTCTTACCCGTATGTTCATCGTTGAAGGTCAATTGTTTAAACTTCTTCAACGTCTCATTCTTCAGAGCCACAAACGTGCTGTCTGAATCTTTGTTGATTTCCATGTGGCCACCCTGACGGGGACCACGCTCGCCGCCCTTCTTCTGGGCGCAACCGGTCAGGCACATCACACCTACCGCCAATAAGAACATTACTTTCTTCATATTTTTGTGGAGTGTTTCGTGACGAGGCACTGGTCTCTGCCAAGACCTTTTTAAGTGAATTATATTATGTGTTTGTTTGCTAAATTGGAATTTACTTGTCTTGCAGAATATACGGAATTGACCAGTTCTCAATTCCCAAAGCACGATATTCTCCATTAATATAATAAACTTTCCATGGATGATAGTTCTTTAGTGCCTCTGCTATCTCTGTGGCAAGTTGTGGGCCTGCATCAGGCCTTACTACCTGCACATTACATTCCAAAAGATTTCCCTTCTCGTCAACGCGAGCACGTTTAACTCTAAAGATCAGTCGTTTTACATTGACCAGTTCGGGATAGCGCTCAATATGCAGAGGGAGTATTTTATGTAACATTTCTTGGGCTCCATTCTCTTGTAGTTTGTCGAAGGCGAACCCATCTTTGACGAAATTGTGATATTCCTTCTTTCCTACCACTTTACCTTGCTCTATATCAAGAATAGTTTCTTCTTCATAGTTGCGTTCAAATCCCGAGTGCTGGTAGTAAATGACCTTACCTTTAGCTGCTCGAAACTTGCCTGATACCCAACTGGCAACTATTCGGTTACCTGCGCTATAACTGTTGAAGATGCGATAAAAAGTTATAGACGGGATGCTTTTGCCCGTTACTGCCTTTACATTTGGGTCATAAGCTTCACATTTGACACTATCCAGATAGAGTTTATCATTGTTAATGCTCCAATAAGCGATAAAGCCATCCCAATTGGATGTGACAGTACCCTGGTCTGATGGAAGTTCGTCTTTTAGAGTATGATATAACGTGGAGTCAAGCCAGATAGGTCTTCCCAACAACTCCAATCTTTCGCCATTGATATAAATGACATCTCCTTCTTGCCATGTTGCATAAGCTGTTAAAGCAAGGAGCATCAATTGTGCGCATAATAATAGTCTCATAATACTGCTAAATTGCGATTTATCTGTTTATGGTGTTATTATCGTATGCCAACTTCTTGTATGACCAAGGCAGCACCCATTTCAAACACCTGCTTAAGATGCTGTGGAAAGACGGTCTCATGTCTGAGCTTCTTGCTTTCCGGGTCGAACAGCGTCCAGGGCCAGTCTGTTTTGCCATAGTCTTTTAACTGGAGGGTGTCGCCGCTGACAAATATCTCCGTCGGGCCTACGAAGCGACTCAGCACCTGCTGATAGTTCTCGAGGAGTCCCTTGTACATGCCGTCGGGAGCGTTGCTCGTCATGATCAGCAATACGGGAATCGGGTGCTCGTTGCAGCAGGGCTTCTCAGCGTTGTAGGTCAGGTGCTGGAAGATTAGTCTTTCGTACAAGGCTCGGAAAGAGGCGGTCAGCTCCGAAAGATAATTTGGTGAGCCGATGATCAGGCCGTCAGACTCACGAATGGCATCCAACACGGGTGCGAGTCCGTCGCGACAGATGCAATGGCTCTTGTTCTTCTCCCGTTTGCAACCGGAACAGGAGATACATCCAGTGTACTTCTCTAGTCTGAACAGGTCGAATTTCTGTACTTCAGCTCCGGCAGACTCTGCGCCCTTGGCTGCTTCCATGATGAGCGAGTCGGTATTCCAACCCCTCCTGGGACCTGCATTGACAGCAATGATTTTCTTACTCATAATACTCCTTTTATCGTTATCTTTGTTAAATGTTATTCGTTGTCGCAAAATTGGAATTTTACTTGCTTTCTAGTTTTTCTTTCTTCTCTAGGTAATCAAGCAAATCTATTGTTCCTGTCTCATTTTCAATATTAAGAACAGGTACTTTCTCCACCATAAAAATGAACTGTTGCTCCCGTATAACTTCGGAATACCACTTCATACGCAGAATCCGATTCTGCCCCCATCTCGACATTCATGATGGAGGGATTTTCATTAGCGGCACTCCAGTCATAGACATCATGACAATATTTGTTTACTCCCTCGTAAGCGTTTTCTGCCGTAACCCTTTTATCGGGATGGCCTGAGCCGCACGAAAAGAAAAACATAAGTGACAAAGGAAATGTTACGATAAGCGGTTTCATTTCTCTATACGCTAAATTCCGATTTATCTATTCTTGTTCGATTTTAGTTTATGATTTCCATCGCCATGTTTTTCTGACGATGACGTTTATCGCGTGGCCGATGGTACGCAAATGGAAGTTTTTGCCCAACACAATCAGCAGGACGGCTGAAAGGATGAGCACAATCCCGACGACAAGACGTAAAGTGAACGATTCGCCAAACACGATAACGCCGATGGCTACTGCGGTCAATGGCTCCAAGGCTCCCATGATGGCCGTAGGCGTGGCGCCCACTTCATGAACGGCAATGGTCATCAGCACCAGCGAGAGCACCGTTGGCACCAGCCCCAGCCAGCAGGCAAAGAACCAAGCACGGGGCGACGGCGGCAGCATCAGATTCAGGTCGGGCGAGGTGAACGAATAGGCCAGCAACGAAAGCATGCATATCAGCAGGACATAGAAAGTGAGCTTCAGCGACGACATGCGGATGCTCGACTGGTTGACCACCACGATATAGACGGCGTAAGTCAGCGACGACACCATTACCAGCAGTACCCCCATCGCGCTGAGCGACACGCCCGCATCCCCCCTGTACAGCAAGCCGATACCTGACAATGCGAGGATGATGGCTGCTGCCGTTGAAGCCGTCACCTTCTCGCGGAAACAGGTAGCCATGATGACAGCCACCATCACGGGATAGACAAACAGGATGGTGGAGGCAATGCCGGCGTCCATGAATCGGAAACTTTGATAGTACGTGATGCTCGATGCGGCAAAGAGCAGTCCGAGCGAGCCGAGCGTCTTCAATTCTCCACTGCTGATTCGGAAAGATTTGCGCTCCACGAGCAGCATGACGGCCAGCATCAGCACCGCCATGGAGAACCGGTAAAAGAGTACGGACGATGTGTTTACGCCCTCCTCGTAAAGCGGCAAGGCTCCAAACGGGTTGGTTCCATAACAGACTGCTGCCAGTATGCCGCAGACAATTCCTCTATGCTTCATTCGCCGCGGGTGGTCAGATGCTTTTGCCAAGTTCGTAAGCCTCTTGCAATTTGGGATTGCCTTCTATCTCGCGGGCAGCGTTCACGCCGCCGCAGAACAGCGTGCCTGCCAAGCGGCTCTTCGGATAGCAGTCTATCCACCCCGTCAAGCCTGTCTCCGCACGTTTGGGAGTCTCGGCTTCATCTTCTGCAGCCGTGGTGAGCAGATAGATGTCACGGAACTGATAATCCTGCTCGTACATCGCATTCATGCGGTCTATGAGCGTCTTCATCTGCCCGCTCATCTCGTAATAGTAGATAGGCGTTGCCCAGACAAGCCATACAGCCCTTGCAGAACTGGATGTTCTTGTCCGTAAGGGAAACCTTCTCCACTTCGTTTCCGGCTGCTTTGGCACCTTCTATAAACTTCTCAGCGAGCATGTCGCTGTTTGAGCCATGACGCAGGCTCGTAGAAATTACTATTACCTTTTTCATATTCGTTTTATTTCAGTTCGCTAAATTGCTATTTATATATCCTCCGGCAGATTGTCCTGCAACAGTAATTCGAGGAGCATCACCACCATATAGCTGAATAATCTGGTGAACCCAGTTCAGTGCCGCCACCTGGTCTTTCTGCCCCATGTCCTGACAAGGCAAGGTCTCGAGTGTCCTGTCCTCGGTGTGGTATAGAATGAGATTCCCGGCGTGCAGCGTCGCGGCCAGGCGAGCAGAGTCGAGCACCGTGCTGTGGTGCTTCTCATAGGGCTGAAACTGCTCGCGGTCTTCATAGAGGCAGAACGCTTACCGGATGCCATGTAATCACGAAATTCTTGTATCGTCATTGTTCTGTATTATTCTTTTAAGGTTTCTTTCTGCTGCGTTTTTTTGATTCTCACGTAAGTCCATGTGCCTCGGCATCGCTGCTTTGTGCCGCATATTCTTTGTAAATACGGCACAAAGTTACAAAATTACCTTGACAATAGCCGATGGCAAGAGCAGAAAACACACTTTTCAAGCAATAATTTACGGCGATTGGAGCCTTTTCCCTACTTTTCAGGAGCGGATTTCAAGGCATTTGCCCTGTCTTTTGCTTCACAAGCCTCTACAAACTCAGCATCGCATGTCAGCGAATCTCAGCTTTGGCACCGGGGCGGCGGGCCGGAATAGGCCTCGGGCTATGGCGGATGGACTAAACAGGCAGATTTATTGGACTGAACAGAAAGGTCCGTTTGACGGATTTGTCGTAACTTTGCAGCCGGAAAGTTCAGCCGCTGAAGCTCCAGAGGCTGACGGATGACCGTTAAGCATGAAGTACAACCCAGAAAAGTCGCCTTGCACAGTGTCTTGCCTGAAGGACGAATCTGTGCCCGCTGGCAGGAGAAGGCTCCCCCTCAGTGGATGCCGGCCTTATACCGATGTGTTCGTTGCTTCATCGCGAACAAGCAATTGCATCTACATGTATGTGCAATTACTCCATCGCGATGAAGCAACAAACACGTCGCGTCGCATACGGAATGACGTCCTGCGGCAGGGTGCTCATTCCCGCCTTTGTCCGTGCAGATTCAAACGTGGAGTTCAGCTTCACCATTAAGTCATAAAACTCTATTAACTATTAAATTATAACCATTATGAGAAGTAGAATTGAAGAGTACAATGCAGTAGTAGAGGCTGCAAGCAAGTTTACGAAGAGCGTTGCCGAAGGGAACAGCAAGTATGCCAAAGAGCTGTTCACGGAGGATGCCTGCCTGTTTGGTTTCCTGAACGGCAAGTTCGAGCGCGGCAGCATCGAGCAGTTCTATCGCAATGTTGACACGGTGGGTGCCGGCGATGATTTCAAGACCCGCATCGACGTGCTGGAACTGGAGGAGACGCTGGCCGTGGTCCGTGTGCTGGAAGAGGGCTGGGGAGGCAGCATCGACTTTACCGACGTGCTCCTGCTGCTGAAGATTGACGGGCAGTGGAAGTGCGTGGCTAAGGCATACAATCAGAATTC
Organism: uncultured Bacteroidales bacterium; assembly: GCA_902763865.1. GTDB lineage: Bacteria > Bacteroidota > Bacteroidia > Bacteroidales > Bacteroidaceae > Physcousia. Next base: position 6,103 of record CACWTR010000063.1, read on the forward strand.
TGACACAATTTCCAAGTAATTCTTCTTTGGTCTGCAAAATTTTCCGTAATTTTGCAGACCATATCATACTTTGTCCCGAATGAACAGAATCATCAGATTTCCCACGGCGATGGTGTCGGGCGACTACACGGCATCGTCCCTGATGCTGGACGGCGGCAGTATCATTGACCAGTGTATCGTCACGGCAGGCGAGCGCGGCACGTTCTTCCTCGAACAGCATCTGCTCTACGCGGTGCTGGGAGGTTCTGTGTGCCTCACCTGCGGACGACAGACCTGGACAGTTCACAAAAACGAGATGATACTGCTGCGAAAGGCTCAGAGCGTCGGCTATGTGAAACAGGGCTCGCCAGAGACGGGCCTCTTTGAGAGCCTGCTCTTTGCCATCAACGACGAGCTGCTGAAGGACTTCCTGACCTCGCAGCAGGTTCAGATTCCGCCGATGGCAGAGGTGCTTGGCACTCAGGTGTCGCCCATGAGTGACCGCCTCGTGGCCTACTGCTGGTCACTGGCACCCTACTTCAATGATCCGTCGCAGACGAATCCCGGACTGCTGCGCCTGAAGGTGATGGAGTTGCTCTACGACGTGATGGACTGCTCGAAGAACATCTTCCGGCAGATGCTCCAACTGCGCCAGCCCGTGAAGACCGACATTCACCGCGTGGTGGAGGAGAACTACACGTCGCCCATATCAGTCGAAGAGCTGGCCTACCTCTCTGGCCGCAGCCTATCCAGTTTCAAGCGCGACTTCCAGTGCATCTACAACACCACACCTGCCAAATGGATTCGCGAGAAGCGGCTGGCGAAGGCCCGACAGATGCTTCAGGCATCCAGGATGTCCGTTGCCGATGTGGCCTACAGCCTCGGCTTTGAGAATCCAACACACTTCAGCCGCATCTTCAAGCAACGATACGGCTTTTCGCCGTCACAATCCTGACTGCTGCGGACAAATATGCTTAATTGTTGTCAAAGACGGTCTCTTTGGGGGCGGATGACTAACGGAATCTGATTCTTTTTTCGTAACTTTGCAACGCCGTCCGCAGGAGTCGCCGAGATAGTCCTGCAACCCTCGACCGGCACGGAGTTAACTTCTATGAACTGGATTACATTGATTGCAGCAGGGCTCTGCGAAGTGGGCTTCGCCTATTGCCCCTTGGAAAAGCGAAAGTTTTCATCTTCCACGAGCCTGCCACATTCTGGAGGCTGTTCTTCTTAACGACGCTCATCGCCTCTATTGTCGGACCAAAAGCAATATCCTAAAATATCGGAAATCAGAATCTAATGACCAACATGGCATCACATTCAAAAAGAAAGAACACATTATGAAAGTATTACTGTTAAACGGAAGTGCCAACAGGAATGGCAACACGTTCACGGCACTCTCGGAGATTGCCCGCAGGCTGGAGAAGAATGGCGTAGAGTCGGAAATCATGCAACTGACCGGCAAGCCCGTCCGTGGCTGCATAGCCTGCGGCGCGTGCAGGACGAAAGAGTTGGGCCGCTGCGTCTTTGATGACGACATTTGCAACCGCATCGTAGAGAAGCTGGGCGAGGCAGACGCCCTCATCGTCGGCTCGCCCGTCTATTACGGTCAGCCCAACGGCGCATTGATGGCCGTACTGCAGCGTGCCTTCTTCTCGGGTGCCAAGGTTCAGAACAAGCCAGCGGCAGCAGTGACCATCTGTCGTCGCGGCGGTGCTACGGCAGCCTTCCAGACACTGAACATCATGTTCGAGATGATGAACATGCCAATCGTCACCTCGCAATACTGGAACATCGCCTACGGGCTGACACCTGGTGAAGCGGCGCAGGACACAGAGGGAATGCAGACCATGCGCACCCTGGCCGACAACATGGCCTGGCTGCTGAAGAAAATCCATGCCGACGGACATCCCGACTATCCCGGACGCGAAGAGTGGCAGGGCATGAACTTCATCAGATAAACGCGGAAGAGGCAAGCGAAAGTATCGCAAGCACGCGATGACACACCGTTAGCCGTAAAGCTCGATATTCACAATGTGATGTCGAGCTTTTTCCCGTTATAATCAACTGTCCTTGAGGTGCCGTCAGGCAGTGTAATGGTAAACTTTCGGGTGGAGAGCATACCAGGATATTCACCTTGGCAGGCATCGATGGTCAGTGTGCGTGACCTGTTGTTCCAATGGAATGCTATCGTCGAACAGATGCCACGCTCGTAATTGTAGCCGTCGCCTTCATCCTCATACAGGGTGAAGTCACCGTCAGCACCAGGATAGATGCGGATCTCGAGGTTATCCCATTTCTTCTCGCCAGTGTATTGCATCTCTGGGCCGAGGGGCAGGATGCTGCCCGCACGCACAAACATCGGCACACGGTCTATCGAAGTCTGAAGCGTCAGCACCTGGCCGCCGCGATAACTCCGGCCTGTCCAGAAATCGTACCATAGGGCACCCTTCGGCAGATACTTTGCAGCTGTCTTCGGGGCACTCCAGTCCACCTGCTGTCCGCCGCTCTCCATCTTTACGTCTTTCCTGTCCCATCCTGTCATGGCATCCTCGCGGATAATCTTTTCCTGCGTGTATTGCGGGTCGAGAATAGGGGCAGCAAGAATGCTGCGACCGAACATGAACTCGTCGGTCATGTCCCACACCTTCCTGTCGGCAGCAAAGTCACTGAACAGCGGGCGCAGATAGCTTTCATTATTGCTTGTCACCTGCCAGGCGGTACTGTAGAGGTAAGGTATCAGCCTGTAGCGCAGACGGATGAGCCCCTCGATGATGTCATAGACGGTATCTCCCTTCTTGCCGAACTGCCATATCTCGCGAGGCGCATCGGCACCGTGACTGCGGAACACAGGACAGAACAGCCCATACTGCATCCATCGGATAAAGAGTTCCTGGTATTGCGGGTTCTGAGGGGCTGTGCCGGCGCCCTTCGTGTTGTAACTGCCGCAGAAGAAGCCACCGATGTCGGTGTTGAAGTTCGGGCAACCTGTCAGCGAGTAGCTCAGTCCGGCTGGTACCTGCTTGCGCAACATATCCCAGGAGGAAGCCACGTCGCCGCTCCACATGCCCGAGCCATAGTGCTGCTGTCCGGCAAAGGCGGAGCGGGTCATGATGAAGACGCGTTTCCCCGCCGACTCCTTGCGCTGCGACTCATAGACACCGCGGACAGTCTCCAGGGGGAAGGCATTGCGCAGGGAACGCCAGGTTCCGTCCTTGCCTGCCTTGTGGTCATAGTGGCTGTCGCTGGGATTGAAGAAGTCGGGGTCTGTAGAGTCCATCCACCATGCATCCGTTCCCTTTTCGAACAGGTTCTTCAGGTTCTGCCAGTAGATATCGCGGGCCTCGGGCGAGAAAGCATCATAAACGCGGACACCGGAGGGGTAGTCCATGCGCGGAGGCCAGCTTGTGAGACCGCTCTGCGGCCAAGTCTCAAAGTCGAAGAGCAGCCCCTTCTCATCAAGCTGACGGTAGGCCTTGGTCTGTGGACCGAAACTGGCCCAAATGCTGATCATGAAGTGGGCGTTCTTCCTGTGTATGTCGCTTATCATCTGTTCCCCATTGGCATACTCCTCGGCGAGGAAGTCCATCGCATTCCATAGGTAGTTGGAGCCCCAGTACTGCCAGTCCTGAATGATACCGTCAAGGGGCACCTGCAGCTGGCGGTACTTGTCAACCACGCTGAGCACCTCAGCAGCACTCTTATAGCGCTCCTTGCACTGCCAGAAGCCATAGGTCCAAAGAGGGAACATCGGCACGTCGCCCGACAGCCCGCGCATCTGCGCTATCACGCCGTCGGCTGAGCCGCCGTACATGAAATAATAGTCCTCGCAATCCCCGACCTCCGAGGAGAACGACATACCTTTCAACGGGTCGTCGTCGAACTGCGTGCGGGAGTAGTTGTCCCAGAAGATGCCCCAACCCTTGATGGACTGCAAGACGTTCTGAAAGTCCTCAAGGTTCGACTGCTCCATCAGCTTGTGTTCTCCGCGACGGTTCATCTTACCGTTCTGGATGGTGCCAAGGCCGTAAATAGCCTCATCGGTGTCAAGCTGGAACGTTTGCGTCACACGAAACTTGCCCGCGTCGGGACCTTCTGTCCGAGGCTCGAAGGTGGCAGCCCCCTTCTCGCGGAGCAGTGTCTTACCCTTTGCCGAGAACGTCAATGCGCCGGTCCCGGGATCAATCTTCACAGAAAGCATGTCACTGCTCACGGTGTTGCCGCTGCGAGTGACCCGCACATCCTCGTCGGGCTTTGCAATCACCACGAGGCTCTGCTTCCTATACTCATGGCCGATGGGGGCCTTCACCACACGCACCGTCTGCGGAGTGTAGAACTCCACGCTTACCGTCGTACTTCCGGCCTGAACCTTCACAGGATTTCCCTTCACGGCAGCCACTGCCAAGCACAGCAAGGCTGTCAACAAATGCCTTTTCTTCATCATTTTTTCTTTCGGATTGGTATTTATGTCTGCAAATTTAAGAAAACTTTCTGATTAAGCCACCTGCAAGGCCACTTTTTTTTGCACAAGCAATGCGTAAACAAACGCAACGCGTGGTGTCACGTTTTCCCTCACGATGCAATAAGGCATCAGCATCGTGGATGGACATTTCGCCCGAAGAACGGGCAACATACTCCACGCGCACGGAAATTGGGACGATTCCGTGATTCTGGTATAAAAAACAGGAATCTGTGTAAGCAGAGTTTAATAAAAAAGTCGTACCTTTGCAACAGAATTTATCGGCAACCGCTACGGAACCAATCCATAGAAACAAGACATGCAGAGATAATGGCAATGAAACAGAAACTAATCCTTATGTTGTTGTTCGCCCTTGTGCTATCAACCGTCACGGCTGTGGCACAAGAAGTGGCAACCCCTGTAAGCTATAAAACCATGATAGTTCGACTG
>CACWTR010000064.1 GCA_902763865.1 uncultured Bacteroidales bacterium
CCACATGAGGTAGAACCGCATCTTGTTCGAATTGGCGGCTTTCAGGAAACCGTTGGTAAGCGTTGTCTCCATGAAGGGACGCTCGTCGAACCAATACCAGTCGAAGATGAAGACGTTCACACCGTGACTGGTGGCCTGCTCAATCTCCATTTCCATGACGGCAGGGTCGGCCTCATTGACGTATCCCCACAGCGGACGACGGTTCCAGTAATGCCCGGGATTGCGTTGCTGCATGGTCATCACCGTCTCCCATTCGCCCATGCCCGTTGGCCAGAAGGGTCGCAGACGAGGATCATCGGAAGCATAGGCGGGATAGAGGTAAGCCGCAACGTCGTAGTTCCTTTTCGTTTGAGCAAAGCAGGCAATGACAGACATCACCATACCCATAAAGAAGGTTATTCTTTTCATGTTCATAATAGATATTTTCTGGCAGTTGTTCTGTAAGGTACGTTCAGTCCGTGGTTTCTTTTCCTTCTTTTTGGCTGTCCTCTTTGTCCTCCAAGAGCGAGGGCGAGGCGAGAGATTTCTTCTTCTTGTTCTCCTGGGCGCCGAACTTGAGGAGTTGGCGGGCGGCGGTGGTGATGCTGGGGCCGGAGGGGGCGGTGACGGTGTTGAGGTCGTCGAAGGAGCGACGTGTCTTGTCGAGCATTTCGCCGACGCGAGCAAAGCGCTCGGCAAAGAGCTGCACGCGCTCCACGAGGGTGTTGGCGCACTGCATCATCTTCTCTTGGTTCTCTACCTGGCGTGTCTGCTTCCAGGTGAGTTCGAGTACGCGCAGGGTCATGTAGAGCGACTGGCTGCCCGAGATGACGACACCCTGGTCGTAGGCCTCCTTCCAGAGCGTCGGGTCGCTCTGCAGGGCCAGCTGCAGGGCACTCTCCTGGAAGACGTACATCAGCACGAAGTCGAGCCGGCCTCTGTCCGTCCTGGCATAGCGGAAGTATTGCTTCTGGGCCAGCTCGCGGACGTGCTGCCGCATGCTGGCAAGGTGGCGGCGCAAGGCCGACTCGCGCTCGGCATCGTCGCGGGCGTTCTGGTAATCGACGAAGGCCGTGAAGGACATCTTGCTGTCGATGATGACGTCGCGCCCGTCGGGGAAGTGCAGCACAGCATCGGGCACCATGCGATGTCCGTCGTCGCCCAGGATGCTGCGGCCCTCTTCGTCGCGCATCGTCTCTTGCGTGTCGTACTGCAGGCCGCGCTCCAGCTCCATCTGCTCCAGTATCTGTGTCAGCTTGAGCTCGCCGAAGTTGCCCTGCAGCTTGTTCTGTCCGGTGAGGGCCTGCGCCAGGCGTTCCGTCTGTTCGCCCATCGCCCTTTCGCGCTCCATGTTGACCTGTATGGCCGTCTTCAGCTCGCGCAGGGAGTCATCGTGGTCCTTCTGCATCTTCTCCGTCTGCGAGCGCATCTGCACAAGGTTCTGTTGCAGCGGAGTGAGAATCTTGGAGAGCTGTTCGCTGTTGACGGCAGAGAGCTCGGCTGCCCGCTCCTTGAGCACTTGTTCCGAGCTCGTCTTCATCTGCTCGCGCAGCAGGGCCATCTGCTGCTCCACCTGCCTGTGCTGGGTTTCCTGCTGAGTTCGCAACTGCTCCTGCTGCGATTCCCTTTGTTCCCGCATCTGCTGCTGATGTGTCTCCTGAAGAGTCTGCATCTGCTGCCGGAACGTCTCCTGCTGCTCGCGCATCTGCTGTCGGAGTGCATCTCCTTCCTGCTGTTTCTGCTGTTCGGTCAGGGCGATACGTTCCCCGGCTGCCTGCACCTGAGTCCGCATGGCAAGCCACACACCTATGGCACCAATAACGATGCCGATGATGAGATAGAGAAGATATATGAGTTCCATAGTTATTGTTTGATGATTGTTCAGTACAAAGGTACGAAAAAAACATGAATGTCCAATGTTCAATGCTCAATAATTTTCGAAGCTTATCTGTTCAACTATATAATATAAGGTATAAAGAAGACGTCGTATGATGATGGGACATTGTTCGCATAATGCAGGCGAAGTTTCTTTTTCTTGCAAAAAGTTGCCGCTGGTTAAATCTTTTTGCTTACTTTTGGGTCTTAATAGTAGATGCATCTGATAAACAAACAAACGATGAAGAAACCTAATGACATCACAAACGATGAACTCGCAGAAGTCTTCAAGGCTGAGCGGCCGCGACTGCTGAGGTACGCCTGCTACAGACTTGCGGACGGCGATGATGCTGAGGACGTTCTGCAAGAGACGTTCCTGAAACTGCACGCGAGGCTCTCCGACACAGATGGCGGGCAGATAAACGACTTGCCGAGCTATTTGTTTCGGACGCTGGCGAACCTCTGCACCAAGTGGCAGGCAAATGCCAGCCGCCTCAAGACCGTTCCCCTTGACACAAGAGTCGATGTGGCCGACACCGCTCCCGACAAGCAAAACGAGGACGACTACAAACGCATCGCCCTTCTGCTGACGGAGATACCCGACGAACAGGCCGAGGTCATCCGCCTCCGCATCTACGGCGACAACAGCTTTGCCCAAGTTGCCGAGATCCTCTCTCTGCCGCTACCGACGGTCAAATCCCGCTTCCTCTACGGACTGGAGAAGCTCCGCCGGGGGATGAAAAATTAAAAAGTTGAAAAGTTAAAACATTAAAGATTATGAAGTGCAATGAATTCAAGGAAAAGGTTGCCGACCTTTTCGACAAGACTATCGACATGCAGACTCAGACTCAACTGAGCGAGCACATGAAGAGTTGCCCCGAGTGCAAAGCATATTATGAGGAGCTTCGCAAGACTTTCAACATGCTCCAGCCCAGAGATGGAGTGGAGAGTGAAGAGAGAAGAGTGCTCCGCCTGCGCTTTGCTTCATCATTCTGGAAGACTGCCGCCATCTTCATCGCAGCTGCCTTCCTCTGCGGGTTGTCCTTTGCCGCTTACCATACCATTTCGTCAAGGAAGACAGCTGAGGAAATATCGGACAGTATAGCAATTGCCAATGAAAAACTCATCAGATTGTCAAAGGATGGGGAAGTCTTTCTTGTGAACTGGCCGCGAGGCACGTGGGTGGTGAATACTTTTGGAGTCTCCTATAGAGAAGAGCGTCTTGTCAGCCATTCGCCCTTCTTGCAGCCAAGCGAGGTCAAGATTAAGATTGACGGCACAGAGCATGACATCCATGAACTGCTCGACAAGCCAGCCTCCATCGTGAAGAAGGTAGAGCTAGACATGAGTACGAGGACTATCAACCTCGTCACCAAGCCCGTGCAGATACCCGCCGATGTGAAGGGCAATGTTAATCCCGAACTGACCATCCTGCTGACGGGCACTGTACCCAAAGGCGCTTATCAGCCCGTAACCATTTGGCAGAGCAGTGGCATCAAGGAAAGCTACGACTGGCACGACTACATCTACACCTCATGGACAGGTCAATGGGAGAACATCCGCATCCATCTGAAGGAGGCTGTCAACCGCAAAGACCATCATGTCCGCATCAACGTTTGCAAGGGCACTCCGCAGAAGCACATCGACCGCATCAAGAGCATCATGAAGGAATGCGGCGTGAAGAACTACGAAATCGTAAAGCAATAAAATGGTTTTTTGAAGTTAATAAAATGGTGCGCCAACAGGCTCCTGCGTCGTGAGATGCGGGAGCCTTTATGCGTCAGAGAAAAGAATTTGCGCCCTTTGCCGGATGTTTGTCCAGCTCGGGCAAGGATGAAACATGAAATCAAAAACACTCCACGGAGTAAATGCATACACTCCACGTTAAGTTGGCCAACTTAACACGTTAAGTTCGCAATCATAACGTGCAGTGTTTCTACTCGCCACTGGGTGTCAGCGTATCCTCCTTCAGCAGGACGTATTGTCTGGGAACTTTTCTGAGGCGTTCCTGCATCTGATAGCGGCGGCTTTTGGAGTTTACTATCTCGATGCTTTTGGGAGGATAGATGTCTATGAGTTCGGGGAACTGAGCCTCTTCAGAAGTGGGTCGAAGACGGAGTGAGACTCGGCAGGTGGTCTTGTTATCCATCCATTCGCGTCGTTTCTTCTTCACATCGCTCCACGAGGCGAAATGTCTCCTGGACTGATATTGGAACTCCTGGGGCTGTCCCTCCGTGGTGTAGGAGGCACGCAGCAGAATGGTCCAGTCCTTTAGCTGAAACTTTATGAACCTACCTAATGCCCAGAGGGCAAAGCCGTTGATGAACTCATGCTTCACACAGTCCAAACCGCTGTGGCGCTCTGCCTCCAAGACCATGCATCGGGCTGTGTCGAGGTTCAGATAGCCACGGTCCAACTTGTACTTGGTTGACCAGAAGACAAGCTGTACGACGTTGGGATTGGGATGCTCGAACTCCCCATTTACAGCAAAACGATGTTGCCTGAGGAAGTGCTTGTCCAGGGAGCGGATGAGGTTCTGGTAAAGCATCTCGTCAAGGTAATTCCAACGCACATAGGCGCTGTCGGGCTGGCTTACGCAAGCTGTATCGGTGCCGAAGACTGTGTTTCGTTTGGGTGCCACCTGAAAGACGCTGTCCTGCCGCATCTGCACCATTGAAGGCGAGAACAACAAGCCTTGGCTCTGGAACCTATAAGCCGTCAGAGAGTCTGTAACGGTTCGTCGGGAGCCACGCAGGAGGTCGGAGCCTGTGTCTTGGAAGAAGAAATCATACTTGCTAAAGCACGGCTCCTGTTGATAGTTCTCTTCCCGTCTTTGGATGAAGAGTTTCAGTTTCTTTCTTATCCACGCAGGCTCTTCAGCCTTAATCAAAACTTCTTGCAGCGTGCGTACACGTGCTATCTGAAAGGTGGTGTCGTCTTCTTCCGCGCCGGCAGCCCAAAGGGGCCACAGAAGCAGGAGGCAAAGGGCTAATTGTCTCATTGTGTATGTCCTTTTTCACAAAATCGACAGCAAAGATAGGAGTATTTTCGCAACCTTCGCCACCTGCCTCGTTAAATAATCATAATGGAATGTTAAGAATGCACAAGAAGTTTTTGGCGTTAAGATTAATTATGAATTGTGAATTATGAATTGCCCTTGGGACGCTTGCCTAGCTTATGTCGTTTCTATGTTATGTCCTATCCACTCAAGTCATTTTAACAAGTTCCTTTTATCGTCGTTCTCCAACACACGCATCTGATTGATGGCTATCTGATTGAGGCGCACAAGGCGATTGCCCTGCGGCACACCCTCATCAATGAGGACGGCATTGATATTCTCCATATTTGCCAAGCAAATGAGTTCGTTGATGGAAGCATAGTCACGGATGTTTCCTTTCAGTTCAGGATGCGCTTCGCGCCATTGCTTGGCTGTCTGTCCGAACATGGCTACGTTGAGCACGTCCGCTTCCTCAGCATAGATGATGCTGGACTGTGCTGCCGTCACCTCTTCTGGAATCAGGTTCTGCTTGATGGCATCCGTATGAATGCGATAGTTAATCTTCGACAGTTCACGCTTCGCTGTCCATCCAAGCTGCTTTTGCTCCTCGTCCTTCAGCCGTTGGAACTCCCGTATCAGATAGACCTTGAACTCAGGGCTAATCCACATGGCGAACTCAAAGGCAATGTCTTTGTGGGCGTATGTGCCGCCATAACGTCCTGCCTTCGAGATTATACCGATAGCATTGGTTTTCTCTGTCCACTCTTTAGCACTGAGACGGAAACGGTTCAGCCCTGCCTGAGATTTAATTATGTCGAATTCGGCACAATTAAAATTCGGATTCATCAACCGCTCCCATATTCCAAGG
>CACWTR010000065.1 GCA_902763865.1 uncultured Bacteroidales bacterium
CGAACACGGCGGAGGCACGGCTATGATGCCCCGCCTGACACCCGACGGACGCTACATGCTCTTCTCCCTTTCGCGTTGCGGAGCCTTCAATCTCTATCACACGGAATCCGACCTTTGCATGTTGGACCTCCAGACGGGCCGCGCAGTGCCGACGGACGTGCTGAACAGCCCCAGGGCAGAGAGCTACCACGCCTGGAGCAGCAACGGACGGTGGATGATATACATGTCGAAGCGCTTCGACGGACGCTATTCCCGCCTGATGCTCGCTTATTGGGACGGGAAGCGTTTCCACAAGCCTTTCCTCCTGCCGCAACGCAATCCCGAGGACAACATCCAGCTGATGATGGCCTACAACATACCCGAGTTCATAAAGGCACCTGTCATCGTCCCGAAGGACGAGATGGCAGAGTTCTTCAGGAAATAAACGGTAAACGGTAAATGCTCAAATGGTAAACGGTAAACGCTCAAATGGTAAATGTTAGGTTTTCCCTGGTTCTGCTGGCCCTTGTACTCCTGTTCTTTGGTTACACCGCCACGCAGTTTCCCTGCACCTACATCATGATGGAGGGCGATGACTTCTGGGTGCTGACCTGGGACTTCTGGCAGCTGAAGCTCTCCACCCTGCCGGCCTTTACCATGTGGCTGACGGATTTCCTGACGCAGTTCTACGGCTCGCCCTACGTCGGAGCGGGCATTACGGCATCGGTGCTCGGCTTGACGGGGCTGCTGGCCTATCAGGTTCTGTACGTCTTGACAAACAAAGGCGCGGCGGGCCGGAAAGCTTCCCTGCTCAGGTGGCTTGCCCTTCTCCCCCCGATTCTACTCGGATACTTCAGCCCCTTCATCCTTTCCTTCCAGTTGCAGTGGCTCTTCTTCTTCGCGCTGGCCCTCGTTTTCCTTTATACCCCCGCTCTATGGGGAAAAGTCATCTGCGCTGTGCTGTGTGTGCCCCTTGGCTTTCTGCTGATGAGGACGCCGCAGCTCTGCCTGCTCCAGCTCTTGTTCGCGGCAGTGATGTACAGGGAACATTATTGTACGGAGGGGGCAGGGGGCAGGTGGAAAGCTGTGGGCACAGGTGTCCTCTTGCTCCTTGCCTCCTGCTCCCTGCCCCTTATCTACAGCCAACAGTTTGCCTTCATTCCCTTCTCCCAGCGTTACACGGTTTGGGGCGGTCATGCCGGTCTGTTGACTGGCCGCAAGAGTCACGAAAGCGAATTCATCCGGCGGATGATATGCCTGGCCGACGAGCAGCGATGGGAAGATTTGCTCTACCGTGCCCGTGCCAAACAGGAGGCCCGGCGCGGCAACGCCACGGCGCTTCGCTTTGCCCTGCTTGCCGAGAGCGCTCTCGGCACCCTGCCCGAAAAACTCTTTGACTATCCCATCAACGACGAAAATCTCTTTCTCTACCGCCACGAACAGAACTACGTCGCCCTGCAGTTCAACCGCTTGTTCTATCTCAATCTCGGCATCTATGACGAAGCTTTCCATCATGCTCAGGAATTCAGCCTGTTGCAGTCCAACGGCACCTGCTTCTCCAGCCTGCGGCAGATGGTGGAGTACAGTCTGCGGGAAGGCGAATGGGAGGTGGCGGAAGAATTCCTGGACATCCTCTCCAAGTCATCCTGCCACAGCCGTTTTGTCAGCGAGAAGCGGGGGGAGATGGCAGCCCTGCGGCAAAAGCACAGGGACGAGGTTCCCCTGCGTGCCGACAATCTGGTGGGCGGCTGGCCTCTGCCCGTCGAGATGCTGCGGCTGGAGCGATACTATGGCAACTCCCCTCACCGCAAGCAGATGATAGACTATGCCATCTGCTGCTACATGCTGAGGGGCGATGCCCGGAGCTTCCTGACGGTCATCAACAGCGTTGATCTCTACAAGGGTAAGGAGCTCCCGCGTGCCTACCGCGAATTCTTGGAGAGATACTCCTCTGCTGCATCTACGGCAAGCCCCGTCTCGAACCCTCTGGAGACGAGGTGACGCACCAGCTTGCCCTTCCGCTGATAGGGATCCGTCTCGTGCAGGGTGCGGTCCTTCTGCAGCACGGCATCGTCGATGGCCCGGAGGTAAGCATCGTCGGGAATCACGGACAGACCTTCCTCGATTTCCCCGTCGCTCAGTTGCAGGTGGCGCAGCATCTGGCGGATTTTCATGCGTCCCCAGTGGCTGTAGGCGAATTTGTCGTGGCAGTAGGCACGCGCGAAACGCCTCTCGTCGATGAATCCCTCTTTCGTCAGATGGTCGATAATCTCCTCGGCATCCTCCGTCCCGATGTCCCACGAGGACAGTTTCTCGCGTATCTGCGAGGTGCAATGCTCGCTGCCGCTGCATAGCGCCGCCGCCCGGTTGAGGGCTTGTTCTTTAGTCATTTTCCTGTTCATTTCCTAATAGCTTTACTTGGTTACGGCGGAAGACTCACGAGTCGTTGCCTTTCGCCTCACGAGTCGCGGGCGTTTGCCTCACGAGTCGCAGGCGTTTGCCTCACGAGTCGCAGGCGTTTGTCTCACAAGGGGAAATCCTACTCGACGTGTCGCCTGTTACGACATTCAGTCTGTGCCTCGCCGGAAGCTCCCTTGCGGCAGACGACGAAGCGGTCATTGCCGAACTGGTCCTTCTTCGTGGCAGCCTCCGTGTATCCCTTCTGCCTCAGCATCTCCGCCACTTGCAGGGCATAGGCCCTGTTCGTCTCGAAGAGGAGCCATCCGCCTGCCGACAAGTGCACAAGGCCGTAGTCGGCAATGGCGCGATAGAAGAGTAGCGGGTCGTCGTCGGGAACAAAGAGGGCCAGATGCGGCTCGTATGCGCGGACATTTTCTTCCATCTCCGCAGCCTCGTTCCGACAGACGTAGGGCGGGTTGCTTACGATGGCATCGTAGGGGAACGATGCCCCTTGCCCCTTGCCCCCTGCTCCTTGCTCCTTGCCCCCTGCTCCTTGCCCCTTGAAGTCAGGGCTCAGTATGTCTTGCTTCACGAACTCCACCTCGGCACCAAGGCGCTCGGCATTCCTGCGGGCATAGGAAAGGGTCTCTTCCGAGATGTCGAGAGCCGTGACCTTATAGCCCGCCAAAGCCAGCGAGACAGCAATGCAGCCGCTGCCCGTCCCGACGTCGAGCACCCTGCTTCCCGAAGGCACGTTCTGCTCAGCAAGGTGCACCAGCTGCCCTGTCTCCGGCCTCGGGATGAGTACACCCGGACCGACCAGGAACGTCCGCCCGCAGAACTCCTCAATGCCCAAAACGTACTGCACCGGCTCCCCTTTCGCCACTCTATCGACAATTATTTGCAACTCGGCTTTGTCATTTGCCGATAATGTCGTATCTTTGCCAAGGAGAATGTCGGTGCGCGACAGGCCGAAACGAAGTCTGAGGACAAGTTCGTAGATGGCCCTCGCTTCGCCAGCCGCATAGCTCTCTCGCAACGTCTGCAATGCATTCATGTTGCAAAGGTACGAAGAAGCGCGGGAAATACCAAATTTATCCGAGTATTTCCGAGCGGAAGTGCCTTCGGAGAAGTCAAATGTACAAAGAAATTATGAATTATGGATTATGAACTGAAATACATGCGAAGGTGCATCCAACTGGCACGATGCGGCGAGGCCGGAGCCCCGCCCAATCCTATGGTGGGAGCAGTCGTCGTGGCCGGCGGGCGCATCATAGGCGAAGGCTACCACCGACGCTGCGGCGGGCCGCATGCCGAAGTAAACGCCATCGGCAGCGTCAGGGAGAAGCGTCTCCTTGCCGACAGCACCATCTACGTCAGCCTGGAGCCCTGTGCCCATTTCGGCAAGACACCGCCCTGTGCAGACCTCATCGTCAGCAGCGGAATTCCGCGTGTCGTCATCGGATGTACAGACCCCTTTGCACGCGTCAACGGACTCGGTATCAAGAAGCTGCTGGATGCTGGATGCGAGGTTGAAGTGGGCGTGCTCGAAGAGGAATGCCGCGAGCTGAACCGCCGCTTCTTTACGTTCCACCAGATGCACCGCCCCTGGATAACCCTGAAGTGGGCACAGAGTGCCGACGGCTACATCTCCTCAGACCGGCCCGTCACCTTCTCCAATGCCTTGACCCGGACACTGGTGCACCGGATGAGGGCACGCCATCAAGCCATACTGGTAGGTACAAGGACAGCCCTGCTGGACAACCCAAGCCTCACCACCAGAGACTGGCAAGGACCTAACCCCCTGCGCCTTACGATAGACCGTCACGGCATCCTCCCCCCCTCGCTTCACCTCATGGACGGGAGCGTGCCCACCGTCGTCTATGGACAGGAAAGCATCCGCGAGATACTGGACGACCTCTATCGCCGAGGCATCCAGAGCCTCCTCGTCGAAGGCGGGACCAGGCTGCTGCAAAGCTTCATCGACGAGGGTCTGTGGGACGAAGCCCGCATCGAGACTGCACCCTCCTGCCTGAGGAACGGGACGAAAGCCCCTCTGCTTCGCAACGAAGAACCCGTCAGCCGGCACGACTACGGCGGACAAATCATCCGGCTATACCGGCACGTAAAACCCGAAAATGTGGAATAAAGTGTTGCAAGAAGCCCCTTATTCCCTAATTAAACTTAAAACTGACACTTCATCAACATTTAATTCTTAATTCTTAATTCTTAATTCTTAATTTCTTCGTACCTTTGCACGTTGAAATCATATCACACGCTATGCGCGCAAGAAAAAGAATAGGAAACCTCTGGCTGCTGACACTTCTGGCCCTGACCGTCCTGCTGGCATCATGCTCTTCTGCGGACGACAATAACTCTGTTCAGATAAACGACTATTGCTACATCAAGTCCGCCACCCTGGGAAACGTGACACGCAAGGTGGATCTCTACGACCGCCAGGGGAACCTTATCAACACCCGCTACGCTACTTTCACCGGAAGCAGTTACCCCATGACCGTTGACCTGCGCGCCGGCACCATCGAGAACCGCAACCCGCTGCCCTTCGGCAGTCAGCTCTCCGCCGTGACCGTCACCATCGCCTTCGACGGCTCACTGCTCCGGTACCGCGTCAAAGGGTCCGATGCCGACTGGAAAGCCTACAATGCCACAGACAGCCTCGACCTCACACGGCCACTGGAACTTCTCCTGACAAGCAACGACGGACAGAGCAGCCGCACCTACACCTTCACCGTACATGTTCACAGTCAGGAGGGCGACTCCCTCTACTGGAACCGCTGTGAAAGCGAGGTGGCACAGCTCGAAGGCATGACCGACATGAAAGCCTTCACCCTGGCCGACAGGCTCCTGGTGCTCGGAAAGAAGAACATAGAGGGAACAGACAAAGTAGTCCTTGCAGGGCGCACCTCGATTGAAGCTGAAGGTACCTGGGAAGAGATTCCGACGACGGGCCTGCCCGTCGAGGCGGACTTGCAGTCGCTCTGTCAGCACGACGGCATACTCTACCTCAATACCTCCGACGGCAGCATCCTCTCCTCCGTCGATGCACAAACGTGGCAGCAGGTAGGCATTCCCCATTCTGCAGCCCTGACGCTCTTCGAAAGGACCGACGACTACTTCTACGCATATTCCGAGGGCAAGTTGTTGCGTTCAGCCGACGCAACGACATGGGACGAGGAAAAACTGGACTCGGAACCAGACAAACTGCCTGCCTACGGCATAAGAGCCCTTACCATGCAGCAGCCCAACGGGAACTCGCGCATCGTCATGGTCGGACAAAACGACAACTACACGAATGCCCTCGTCTGGAAC
>CACWTR010000066.1 GCA_902763865.1 uncultured Bacteroidales bacterium
CGGCTTCGACAAGGACGAAGTGATGGTGGTGCCGACAGCGCCCGACACGCGCAATCATGCCGATGCCATCGATGCCGACCTGCGCAAGATTCCCGGCATAGAGGGAGCCTGCCTGGCCCAGAGCGTCTTAGGCAGTAGCGACCGCTATCAGACGTGGGGCAGGGGCGAAGGCGACAAGCACATGACGTTTACCTGCATCTTCGTCGACTGGCGTTTCCTCAGCGTGATGGGCATCGACATCGTGGAGGGTCGCAACTTCCGTGAGACGGATGGCGACGTGTATATCTTCAGCGAGTCGGCCAAGAAGAAATACCCCTGGCTCGCCGTCGATAAGCCGATCAACGACGAAGACATGCCCGTCGTTGGCTTCTGCGAGGACATCAAGTATTCCACCCTGCGCGTAGACGACAGCCAGCAGCCGATAGCCTTCTTGGTGCCCAGTCGTGACGGCTATTACTCGAAGGAAGGTTTCTGGCGCAACCACCTCCTGGTGCGTGTGGCAAAAGGCGTGGATAAGCGCGAGGCCAAAGAGAAAGTGCTGAAAAGTGCTGAAGACGGTGCTGAAATACGAGCACGACAACGAGCTTGAAGTCAGCGACCTGCGCTACGTGGACGATGTGCTGGAGGAATCGTACCGTCAGGAAAGGCTCTTCACCCAGCAGATTCTGCTGTTCTCGCTGCTGGCCATCCTCATCAGCATCATCGGCGTGTTTGGCCTGACGATGTTCGAGAGCGAGTACCGTCGCAAGGAGATAGGCATCCGTAAGGTGTTTGGCAGTTCAACAAAGGAAATCCTGATGATGTTCTGGAGGCGATACCTCTACATCCTGCTGGGCTGCTTCGTGGTGGCTGCTCCCATCGGCTACCTGCTGGGCCAGCACTGGCTCGAAGGCTTCGCCGTCCGCACCGCCATCTCGCCCCTGCTGTTCGTGGTGTCCTTCTTGCTTATCACCCTAATCACCATGTTGACGGTGACATACCAAAGTTGGAAGAACGCCACGGAGAATCCCGTGAACAGCATCAAGAATGAGTAGGCGGAGACGACTATCCAGCCTGTTCTGACAATAAAAGAGGGGAGTATCGCGTTTCTCAATAAAGTAAGAAGATATTGTATGGACCAAGAAACCTACGAGAAACAGAAAGCCTTTGCCGGCGAGAAGGTCCCTTCGATGCATCGCCGTATGGTGGGGCACGACTATCAGGAACGGCAGATGTATATGATTACGATGGTGACCGAGGACCGCCGCCCTTTGTTAGGGCAGGTCGTAGGCAGGAGCGACGGGCAGCCAGGCTCCCCAGACCTTCCGCGCACCGAGCCCACAGAGCTGGGGCGTTGCGTGGAGCAGTGCTGGCATGAAATAGCCCTACGCTACCCGCAAATAGAGGTGCTGGCCTTTCAGCTGATGCCCGACCATTTCCACGGCATCCTCTTTGTGAAGGAGCGCATCGACAAGCCGCTGGGCAAGGTGCTGCTCGGCTTCAAGCAGGGCTGTAACAAGGCTTTCCGCGCCCTCGTTCCCTCTGTTGCGTCTGTTGCTGTACTACAGCAACAAACAGGACAGACGAAGGATGACCGCAAGCACGGCCTGCTCTTTGAACCGAGCTACAACGACAAGCTCCTGCTGCAGAAAGACCAGCTGAAGCGTTGGAACGACTACCTGCGTAATAACCCGCGCCGGCTGCTGATGAAGCGCGAGCACCCCGACCTCTTCCGCGTACAGAGGGGCTTGACCATTGGAAACATGTCGTTCTCTGCCATCGGCAACCGGTTTCTCCTGCAGCGGCCGGTCTTGTTGCAAGTGCAATGCTCCCGCCGACTGACGGAGGCTGAGATACATGAGCGCGTGGCTTACTTTACGAAAGCCGCCGCAAGGGGCGCTGTGCTCGTCTCGCCCTCCATCTCGCCGGGCGAGAAGGCCGTGATGCGTGCCGCCTTTGAGCAGGGCTTCCCCCTTGTCTATCTGCAGGAGAACGGCTTCACCGACCTGGCCAAACCGGGCGGGCAGCGCATGGAGGCCTGTGCCCGAGGGCAGCTGCTCATCCTCGCGCCGTGGGAGCATCACAACGAGCGCACAACCATCAGCCGCAGCCAATGCCTCTCCCTGAACGACATGGCCCGTACTCTCTGTTCCGTATGTTGCTGTAGTACAGCAACAGACTAAAACAGCAACGAAAGGGAAAGGAGCCCGCCAAACAGGGAGCAAACCTCCGCCAAACAGGGAGCAAGCCGCCCTCTTGCCAGATTCGGACGGACGGCCACACATCTTCGGGCGGCCGCCCTTATCAATGCGGGCGCACGGCCTTATACGTGGGGGCGGTCGCCAAAATCCACTTTTCTATCTTTTGATGTTCCCCCTCGGAAGGAGTAGGCGGAAAAGAGACCATGTACACAATAAAACAATGTTGCAATGCGTTTAACACATAGTAGTTGATTAAATGAGAAAGACTGTGATGAGAAAATTCTTCTTTGCGCTGTTGGTTGCCCTGACCTTCGCAGCCTGTAGCTGCGACCCTGTGTTTCACGGCATGACGACGAAGCAGAAGGAGGACTACGCCAAGGCCATAGCGGGCGAATACAAGGGAACCTATGTCATCGTCTATAACGGTGGCGGCAGCGACACCAAGGCCGTTAAGAAGGAGGGCGTGCAGATGACGGTCACTGACCTGACGATGCACTCCGTCTGTTTCCACGACTACCCTGTGAGCCTGCTCTCGAACGTGGTGGAAGACCGGGCTTTGGCTGAGGCTCTGGCCGGCGCTCCCAATGTAGACTTTCTGGTCGACTATCGCTTCTACAGTCTGCAGGACAACGGCGATGTCAACTGGGGCTTCGAGCCAGCGGCCATTCCGCTCACGCTCCATTACGGCGGCACAGACCACCATCTGATGCTGAAACTGAACTCCCAGACCTATTTCCTTCTGACGAAAGCCAGTCTGGATGCGGGTAAGCCGTTTGCCAGTTACGGCGTCTTCCAGTTTACGGTTGATGGCATATACGAAGGCGACACGCTGCTTCAGAGTTTCGACGGCATCTGGCAGGATAACGGGACGGAGTATCTGACCTACTTCCAGGTCGGCGAGGACAAGGCACACTGAGGGGCATAGGATAGGGTGTCAAAGAATCATACGCCGAACTGTCTAATTATTAGACAATCTGCTTCCGCCAGGGTGGAAAACCTTGGCGGATTCGTTTTTATGGGGTAACTTTGCATCACAAAACAAATAAAACGTATGAACGTATTGAAATCACTCCATCAGCGCGGCCAGCACAACTGGATTAAGATTCTCTGTCTGGCCACCGGACTGGCTACGGGCATTGTACTGATAGGCAAGGCTGGGTTCGAACAGTCGTGGGACAACTTCTTTCCAACGAGCGACCGCATCTACGTGGTCTATGAGGATATTATCCGTAATGGCGAATACCTGCACTACTCACAGACGCCTGGAGCTGTGACGCCGGGACTGAAGCGCTACTGTCCGCAAGTGGAGGCTGCCACACGCTATACAGGCTTTGCTTGGGACATGCCCTTGGTAACCGACGACGACAAGCGGGTGCGCACCAACTTTAGCCTTGTGGACAGTTGTTTCTTCGATGTGTTCCCCTTCCGTGTGCTGGCGGGTAATGCGAAGAAGGTGCTCAGTCAGGTAGAGTGCTGCATGATTCCCCTTTCGCTGGCCGAGAAACTGGCGGGGGCTGCCAACCCCCTCGAACTTGTCGGCAAGAAAGTGTTCTATAACAAGCGAGGCGGTTGGGCGCTGACCATAGGCGGCATTTACGAAGACGTGCCCCTGAATTCGCGACTGCATGGCCTGGAGGTGATGGTGTCGATGCCCACTATTACAGAAGTGATATACGACGGTCGTGACAACTGGGTGGGCAACGACCGCTATATGGCCTACGTCCGTCTGGCTGAGGGCATCACGCCCGATGACCTGAAGCCTCAGATAGAGAAGATGCAGCACGAAAACATGCCTGAGGACCAGCTGAAGAAGGCTGGTGTGGACCTCGGCTTCTCCGTGCGTCCGCTGCGCGATTACCATAAGAACGACGAGGGCACGCGCCGCATGACGTGGATTCTCTCGCTGCTGGCCGCCGTGCTCATTGGCTGTGCCGTACTCAATTATCTCCTGCTCGTCATTGGCGGCATCAGCCGCAGGGCGCGCGAGATGGCTGTTCACATGTGCTACGGTGCTGAGGCGCGCCATATATATCATAAGGTGGTAGCCGAGAGCACAGTCCATCTGCTGCTGTCGCTGGCTCTGGCTGCCCTGTTGCTGCTCCTGGCCAAGGACACGGTAGAGGAACTGGTGGGCGCTCCCTTGGCGGTGCTGCTGACCACGGGCAGCAACGTGTGGGTGATTGTCACGACGTGCATCGTCGTGCTGCTTGTCACGGGTCTGGTGCCGGGCTACATCTATACCCATGTGCCCGTGGCGGCTGCGTTCAAGCACTACCGACAGAGCTACCGTCTGTGGAAACTGCTGTTGCTCGGCCTGCAGTTTGCTTCGGCTACGTTCCTCATCGTGCTACTGATAGTGGTGGGCCGGCAGTACAGGATGATGGTCAACGACAATCCCGGCTACGACTACTCCACGCTCGGCTCGGTGCTGAAGGACGGCGTAAGCAGCGAGCAATGCCAGTTGGCGATGGAGGAGCTGCGGAAGTTGTCGTGCGTGAAAGGTGTCACGATGGCGTATGCCAACCTGACGGAGCATCAAAGCGGCGACAACATCTATCTGCCTGGCAGCGAGCGAGAGAACATGAACATCGCAGATCTCTACTACGTTGGTGACGGCTATTTCGACGTGATGGGCATCCCCATCGTCTCGGGCCGTACGTTTACAGAACAGGCCGACACGCTGCGCGAGGTGATGGTGAGCCGGCAGTTTGAAGAGCGCATGAAGCAGATAGCCGGTTGGGACCGCGCCGTGGGCAAGCAGATTATCTGCACCTCGTTCGAAGGCCCTTACACCATCGTCGGCGTGTATGAGGACACCCGCATTGGCAGCATCACCAGTCCAGATACCCGTCCCAGCTTATGCTACTACAGCCGCGAGCCTGACCAGATGCACTACATCTTGATTCGCTTCCAGTCGATGGAAGGTCTGGAGGAGGCCAATAAGCTGGTGAAGGAACTGATGACCGACAATCCCGACATCGCCGTCACGCCCTATAACCAGATGGTGACAGATCTTTATACCGACGCCCACCGCTTCCGTACGACGGTGATGATAGGCGGACTGGTGGCCCTGCTGATAGCCCTCATCGGACTGGTCGGCTATCTGGCTGGCGAGATAGGGCGCCGACAGAAGGAGATTGCCATCCGCAAGGTGAACGGCGCAACGATAACCGATGTGCTCAGGCTGTTCCAGACCGACATCCTGCGCGTGGCTTTGCCTGCCGTCGTGATTGGCGCTGTGGGGGCTTGGTATGTCGCCCGCCTGTGGTTAGAGCAGTTCAGCGAGAAGACCGCGCTGTCGCCCCTCATCTTTATTGGCGGTGCTTTGGTAGTGATTGCCGTCATCCTCAGTGTGGTATGCTTGGGCTGCTATCGCGTGGCCAGCAGCAATCCTGTCGATTATCTCAAGAACGAATAGAAGACCCTCCCCCCAGCCCCTCCCTAAAGGGCGGGGAGTAGTTACCTGCTAAACAGAAAAATAATATAAACAATTTAGAAAATGACCCTATAAGCCTACCAGTAAAACTATTCACTCCCCTCCATTCAGGGAGGGGCTGGGGGTGGGTCTCTTGATTATGATTAAGTTAGAAAACATTCAGAAGGTGTTCCGCACGGAAGAGGTGGAGACCGTAGCATTGGGCGGCGTATCGCTCGAAGTAAAGAAAGGTGA
>CACWTR010000067.1 GCA_902763865.1 uncultured Bacteroidales bacterium
TGACATCATCGCCATCGTCAACTCCCCCGGCGCGTCCCTCATCGGGGACAACCTGCTGGAGCTGGCGCGGGACAAGCTGGGCTCCTGCCGCGTGGTGATGCTCGAATCCTCCGGCTACTCCACCTCCTTTGAGGCCGGCTACGAGGCCGCGGCTTTAGCGCTGCTGCAGCAGGTGGGCGCGCCGATGTGGAGCGCACCCGTCCCCCGCCGGGAAGGGCCGCCGCGGGTAAATCTGCTGGGGCTGTCGATCTGGCAGCGGTACTTTGAGGGCGATCTGAAGGAGCTGCGGCGGCTCTTTGCCCTGTGCGGCATCGAAGTCAACGCCGCGCTGTGCGCCGACTGCTCGCTCCAGGAGCTGCAGCGCATGCCCGAAAGCCTGGAACTGTCTGGCTCCGTTGTCACACCCCCAAATAACGGCGGGTTAAAATCAGAGCAAGATCCTTCCGTGCGGACTGCGCCCGACATTATAACACCCCCAAATAATGACGGGTTAGATGTAATGGATATCTCGAAAAACGATACACCCCCAAATAATGATGTATTAAATAATAGTAATAATACCGAATTGTCGGAAGAAGAACGCGCCGCTCGATATGCCGCTGCAAAAGCCCGTCAGGACGTTCGCAAGGTTGCCATGGAACAACTGTCCGAACGGTCTGCAAAACTCTCTGAGGAAGCCCGTGCAAGCCTCATGGCGTTGCCGTTGAAGCATCAGCAGGTGTTCTGGGCGATTGCCGATGCCGTGAAACCGATCCAGGCAGGCACCGTCAGGGAACAACTCGGCTTCGGCGTGAACACTCTCGATCGTGCGGTTACTGCACTCCTGGCATGCAAGCTCATCGAGCGGCAAGGCAGCAAGAAGTCAGGCGGCTACGTCGTAACTCCTTTAGGCCAGTGCGGCACAGAGTGCGGCACATGCGCTATCGCCCTGACTTGCCCACATCATCAACCAGTATAATATATTACTATGGCAAAGAAAAAGGCTTTAATCAAACAGTCAAACAAGGTCTCAGAGAGCCGTAAGGACTGGACTATCCTGATGGCAAGGGGATATTGCCGCATTGCCGAGATCTTTAATCAA
Organism: uncultured Bacteroidales bacterium; assembly: GCA_902763865.1. GTDB lineage: Bacteria > Bacteroidota > Bacteroidia > Bacteroidales > Bacteroidaceae > Physcousia. The sequence goes on from CACWTR010000067.1 coordinate 1,082, forward strand.
CGTGTGGACGCATGGCTTGCAAAATATCCCAGCATGGATATCAGAGAAACGAAGTACATCGACCTCTTCGGCCAGATTCCCCTGAGCGAATTGCTTGTCTATGATATCCACCGCTCAGAGCTGGCAGTAACCGGCAAGGATGGGAAGGTTGACATTCCAACGCCAAAGGAATTTAAGAAAGCCTTCGACCGACTTGCCGACAATGCCCTTATTTATGGCACTCCAGACGATGATGAGGACTGGATGCGCATCAACATCATCGGCTCTGTTAAATGGGACAAGAATGCCGACTGTATGCACATCAAGCAGCATGAGGACATCGTGAAGGAACTGCTTGGACAGCGTGACAAATACACGGGTTTCAATCCTTGGATGGCCTTCAAATTCACGAAGTCCAAGTACACGTTTTCCTTCTATCAGTGGTGTTGCCAGTGGAAAAAGAAGGGAACATTCGAACTGTCAGTGAAGGAACTGAAATTCCGTCTTAAACTCGACGAATACAGAGACAGTGACGGAAAACTTCACAAAGAAAAATACAAGTTGATGAAGGATTTCATCTTGTACGTTATCGAGCCTGCCAAAGATGAACTGCAGGAACTGTTCGATGCCGGGGACTGTGATGTCTGCTTCGAATATGAACCGAGCTATGACAAGTCACGCCCAGGTAAGCCCGTTGTCATAGGATTCAACTTCACAGTTGTAAAGAAGGAAAACAAGCAGATCCCGCCACCACAACCACAACCAATGCAGGAATCGTTGTTTACCGATGCCCGCTCACGTCTGGACTGGATGGTTTCCACCCTGATGTACTACTGGAGCAACTCCTACGACAAAGAGTGGCCAAAGCGTGCCATCAAGGAATTGGGGTGGAAAATCACCTCAGATGCCAAGCTGCTCGATAAGGTGGAGCTGTTCATCAAGGACACCATTCATGATGCCCAGAAGGGCAAGGTTCAGAACGTACCAGGCACAATTCATGAATACTTCAAGAAAAAGCTCGACATCGTTGTCGATAAGAAAACCACGACGAAAGGAGGTGCCAGATGATTAGGAGTCTGAAGATGTTCGCGGCCTGTGTATCATCCCTCAGAGAAGCCGAAAAGGCCTATGAGAAGGAAGACACGGCCTTCAACAAGAGGATTGTGACAGACCTGCAGAACAAGGTCGATGGGTGGTTGGCATGGATTAACAACCAACAGGACGAAGGCCTTACAAGGGACGTGCCGCCGTTCATCGGCAGGACCAGGCAGCAGCCACGACAGGGCAGTATGAATAGCGACATCATGAAACACCTGATGGAGAATCACACGCCCGAAGAAATCGAAAAATACAATAAACTGATGGGAGGATTGATATGAGATTCCCGAAGATCATTCCGTACAAGGAGTTGCTTGTTAAGCGACACCTGGAGCATGTGGCCGCGTCGAGGTTCACCAGAGAGCAGGCCATCGAGAGGGCTAAGAAGTACAACCTCGAGCAGGAGGTGACGGACTCCATCGACATCTACGGCCAGTCTCCGGATGATGCGCTCCAGGACTGGGATATCTATCCCTATGAAACCGAGAAAATATAGACTGGCGCCTATAAAAAATAGATGCCAGCCTATATTTGTCGCGTGAATTATAGGCAATTGTCTATATTACCGATGCAGGCCAACGGATTCGTCCTGGACTTGTGCCAGGTGTTTGTGTGTTCCGTCAGCTACCTTCTCGACCTCGTTGTCAACCCAATTGCGCACAAAGTCCGTCGGCGTAAACTCTTCGGCGGCAAGCGACACCAGAGCTTTGCCGAGTTCCTTCCTGTCCTTAGCCCCGTCGACAAGATTGAGGGCATTGTTGATGTTGCCAATGGCAGAGGAACCAAACCCACTACCCTTTGTAACCTGTGGATTGGCGAAGATGAAGCGGATGGCATTCACGGCAAGCCGGATGATGGGGATACCCATCAGCCCGGTCAGTATATCCCTGATGATCTTGTCGTACAGGTCGAGTTTGGACTGTGCCTTGCCCAGATCTTCTTTTGCCGTTCGCTGTCCGTCAACATGCTGCCTCCAGCTCTTGGCGATACGTTCTATGGTGTAAGTATCGTTTGGTTTCCATCCTGCCAGCCTGAGGATTTCTGCAGGAACCTCCTGGCGTACTTCCTGACGGGCGGCATCCACTTTCTCCGTCACGGACTGTTCCATGAGCTGCTTGCCGTACTCCATACCACTGTCAAAGGCTTTCTCAGCCCGTTTCGCGGCCGCTACAGCCTTTTCTTCCTTCTCCTTGGCAATCTTCAAGGCCTGTTCCTTTTCAGCCTTCAGACGCTCGTTCTCGTCCTCGATTTCGAGCGTCGGGCGTACGATCTGGACTCCCATCTTCGACAGTAGCTTGTTTTTCTTTGTCAAGGTTTCATCTGCCCTCCGGCTTGCTTCCTCCAGGTTCTCAACCTTTCCCTGTAGCTCCGTCTGACGGTTGGTGAGGGTGAGGACGCTGCTGTTCCTCTGCTGCAGCTGCTCATCCTTCTGGGCAATCTCTTCTTCCAGGGCATTCTTTTCCCGAAGACTCTCTTCTGTTGACTTGTGGGTATTTCCGGTGATCTTGATATCATCACCTCTATCAAGTCCCCACTTTGCTCCAACCTCATTGAAGAAGTCCGTGTGCAACTGCTTTGTGTATTCGGACATCTGCTTCTGGAAGTTGGGCTTCGTGCCGTCGGCTTTGGCTGCTGCAACGGCCTGCGCATGGGAACCGCCGAACAACTCAGTGTAAGACAATTTGCCGTCCTGAGTGAGAGGCACCAGGGTAACGTGAATGTGGGGGTTGGTCTCGTCGAGGTGGACTACGAAGTCGATGATGTTTTCTGCGCCGTACTTCTTCGCCAGATGGTTGTAGCAGTCAATCGCCCACTGCTCGATGTCCTCACGTCGATGCACATCGCCATTGGTACCGATGCCACGTTTGCCGAGGTTGACCTTACGGTCGAAGGCAAGTTCGTGCATGCGGTCACGGTTGCCGCCCAGTTCCATCTTCACAATCTTGATTTCACTTTTCTTGATGGGCTTCCGGACATCACCTTTCTTGGTGTGAACAACCGCCTTGTAGCCTTCGTCGATTCGCTGCTGCCATCGCTCCTGCAGGGATGGCTTGGCGTGGTCGATAGGCTGCACGACTGGTTTACCATGTTTACCTATTACGACTTCAAAGTTAAGGGATGCACGCGACCAGTCACGGACACCGTACTGTCTGCCCTGCGTTCCCTTATCGTTTTGCCAGTCGTAATCTTGCTTGGTCCACTCCTGCTTGTTGCTGTCATAGTTGAACTTTAC
>CACWTR010000068.1 GCA_902763865.1 uncultured Bacteroidales bacterium
GGTTATCAACATCTCCTAATAATGTGCAAAGTTAATAATAATCTTTCAAACATCGTCTTGATAACTGCTTTTTTTTGTGTTGAAACAAGTTTCATAACATTTGGAGACGGTGAATAAAAGGTAGCGTGAAGGCATTTTCGGCGTTTTTGTGTTAATAAGTGGCCGTCTATTAACCGAGTTATGAACATAAATTGTTAACTTTGTAAACGTAATCAGTAGATTTGAGTTTATGAGAAAACTGAAGGTGACCGAGATGGGGCGCATGAGCGTAGATGAATACCGCGATGCAGAGAAGCAACCCTTGGTCGTAGTGCTCGACCATGTTCGCAGCCTCTACAACGTGGGCAGTGTGTTCCGCACCAGCGATGCTTTCCGCATCAGCGGCGTCTGTCTGTGCGGCATTACGGCTTGTCCGCCGCATCCCGAAATACACAAGACGGCCCTGGGAGCAGAGGAAAGTGTGGCGTGGCAACATTTCGCGCAGACGGAGGATGCTGTCCGGCAGCTCCGGGAGCAGGGCTACAGGGTGCTGGCCGTGGAGCAATGCGAAGGCAGCACTCTGCTTCAGGACTTCCAAAGGAAGCCGGACGAAAGGATTGCCGTCGTGTTGGGCAACGAAGTGAAAGGCGTGCAGCAGCAGGTGGTGGATATGTGCGACGGCTGCCTCGAAATACCTCAGTTCGGTACGAAACACAGCCTGAACGTCAGCGTGACTGCGGGCATCGTGCTCTGGCACTTATCGTCACTTGCATAGCTCGCGGCATACTCTGTCCTGGAAGTTGCGTCCGGCTGCCGATGTTGCTACGCCTTGGTTGATGATGGCAAAGGCCAGTGTGTGCCCGCCTGCTGTAGTGAGGTAGCCTGCCAGCGAGGAGATGCCTGTCACGGTGCCCGTCTTGGCCAGCACGTTGCCCTCGGCTTCCGTGCCGACCATGCGCTTCTGCAGTGTCCCGTCGTAGCCCGCCACGGGGAGCGACGTCAGCAGATGCTGGCGGATGTCCTCCGTCTGCCAGGCATAGCCGAGCAGGGCAACCAGCATCTCTGCCGACACATAGTTGTAGAGCGACAGTCCGCTGCCGTCCGCTATCCTATAGGGCTCGGGATTCAGTCCGATGCTTCTGAGCAGTTCCTCCGTCCTTTCGGCCACCTGTTTGTGTCCGCCGCCTTTCTTTCCGCCCAAGGCAGCAATCTGGTAGAAGAGGCATTCGGCAAAGATGTTGTCGCTCTGCTTCATCATCGGAAGGAGCAGTTCGTCGATGCTGTGGCGAAGCGTATAGACGAAGGTGGAACCCTCCGTGGCTCCCCTCGTGGAGGAAACTTTCCCCTTGGACCTCGTCTTGATGCCGGCCTGGGCAAGTGCCTTGAGCCAGTGCTGCGAGAAGGTGTCGCGTCCGTCAACGAGCAGGGCGGAGAGCGGACCGTAGTCATCGTCCCAGCACCAACCCCAGCCCAGGGGCGTGTCCTCGCGCATCGAGAGGTCGTAGATGACTTCTCCCGTGATGCTGGTGATGCCCAGCTTCAGCTTGATGGCTGCTGCTGCCTGGACGAGTTCCTCCTGCGTGACGAGCGGGTCCATGCCGCCTACGACGATGAGGTCGCCGCTCAGGGTGCCGCCAACCACCTTTCCCCTGATGCGGAAATCGGTGCGCAGCTGGTAGTCGCCTTTCAGGTAGTGGAGGGCCGTCACCGCCGTCACAATCTTCTGGCACGAGGCGGGGCGCATCCTGTGGGCTGCGTTGACGGCATAGAGCGGCTGTCCGTCCGTCAGGTCATAGACGTAGAGGCCGAGTTGTGTTGTCTCAAAGAGCGACGACCTGCACAGCTCGTCGAGGGCCTGTTGCTTGGCGGCCTGCCAGGTTCCCTGCGGAGCGCGGCGCACCTGTGAGACGAGGGGCCGGGCACTGACAACAGACTCATCCTTCCCCCCCTCTTCTTCCGTAACTATCGGAGTCGCCACCGAGACGGTAGCCGGCACCTTTTGAATGGCATCGGTCTGATAGTTGTGGCGTCGGGAGGTTCGCTGCGAGGCGCACGATGCCAACAGCAGCAACAGCAATGGCAGAAGGAATTTATTTTTATTCATGTCGGTTCTTTTTCTTTTCTTCAATTTTTGCAAGCAAAGCTTGCTTCATGTATATATTCCAGTACTCCCACTGTGGTACTGGAGTTTCCTCGCGGTGGTACTGGAGTTTTCCCGCGGTGGTACTGGCGGTTTGACGCGTCATCATACCTCAGAAGACGGCACGTACAATCTGGCAGACGTTGTCGGACTTCGACATAGTATAGTAATGTATGGCGGGAACTCCGTGTTCGAGCAGGCTTCGGCTCTGCCGGACGGCCCACTCGATGCCCGTCCGGTAGGCATCGTCGGCAGTACGCGTCTTCTCCATGAGGCTGACAAGCTCCTGCGGAATATCGATGTGGAAGCTTCGTGGCAGCATGTCGATCTGCTTCTTCGACGAGATGGGTTTCAGTCCGGGAATGATGGGGACGCTGATGCCGGCGTTGCGGCAGGCATCGGTGAAGCGGAAGAAGCGGTCGTTGTCGAAGAACATCTGGGTGACGATGTAGTCGGCTCCGGCCTCTACCTTCTCGCGCAGGTGGCGGATGTCAGCCTCCAGGTTGGCTGCCTCGAAGTGCTTCTCGGGGTAGGCTGCCACACCGATGCAGAAGTCGGTACTCAGTCCCTGCCTGACCGTCGGGTCGAGGTAGTGGCCGCGGTTCAGATTGCTGATCATGCCGACAAGCTCCGCGCTGTGGCTGAAGCCGTCGGGTTCGGGCTGGAAGTGCTTCTGGCCCGGCAGGGCATCGCCGCGCAGAGCCATGATGTTTTCTATGCCCAGGAAGTGCAGGTCCAGCAGCTCCGACTCGACCTGGCTGCATGAAGAACCGCCGCAGATGACGTGCGGCACGATCTGCAGTTCGGGGTATCGGCGCATGATGGCAGCCACGATAGCCACCGTGCCCGGGCGCTTCGAGAGCGTCAGACGGCGGAACGTACCGTCCTCGTTGGGCACATACTCCACCTCGTCGCGGTGGCACGTGATATTCACGAAGGGAGGCCGGAACTCCATCAGCGGGTCGAGGCTCGCATAGAGACGGCTCGCGTCGCTGCCCTTCAGCGGCGGCACCAGCTCGAAGCTCGCAAAAGGCCGCCTGCTGCTATTGATGATGTCGATGACTTTCATGATTTCATTATTTTTCCAAAAGAAAGAGATATTCAATATACTTGCCGTCTGAGTTTATCCACTCGTTGGTCCAGCGCATGTTGCTCATGACGTTCTTCTTGTAGTTGATTTCCTGTGCGGCAATGACTTTTCCGTTGGAGTGCAGGATGTCGTTCAGTTCCTTCTTCGTTGCCCTTCCGCCCGAACTGTAGGAAAGCACGATGTAGTGAGCGTTGGTTTGCTCAACAAGCTTTTTAATAGCCTGCATCGCAATGAAGTGCCCTTGCCCGTCTCTTTTGTATTCCTCGAAGACGGACGGTGCCACCGTGTCGCGTGTGTCCTCACGCCTGTTGGCCTTTCCGAACACTTTAGGCTTGTCGTTCAGGATGATGGTTTTCCAGATGTGGTAATAGGCAGCATACCTGACACGGCTCGGCGGCATTTTCTCGTTGTTGGAGCCGTATGGAGGGTCAAGATAGACGAGGTCATGATATTCCTTGACAGCATCGAAGACATCGCTCTGAGTGACCTTGTTGCGCGTAGCACCCGGATGCCTTTTGGGAAGTTTCAGTACAAGGTCGTTGTAGGAGCGTGGCGACCAGCCCGAAAGGTAAGCCGCATAGTGCCCCAGGGTATTGTCAACGGCATCCATTGCATAGATGAGACTGGTGAGCAGCACACATTTGTCCTCATGGCAGAGTTGGTATTCCTCGATTTTGTCCCTGATGGCATCCAGGCGCATGGTGTTCTTCATTTGGAAAGGCTTCTTGCCGTCCTCGTCCTCGCCACCATAGTTTTCCGAGAACCAGCCGCGATATCCGGGCAGGGCATTCAGTTCCTCCAGGTATGGCAAATAGAATTCATCGGGCTTTTTGGACAGCAGATAGCATGTGCCAAACACTTCCGACCATACGGATATGTCGTTGGCTGTCGTGTCGTAGCCTATTTGGGAGAAGGCTTGAGCTACGCGAGTCGTGCCGCTGAAGGCATCAAGAGCAGTGTTCACACGGAGTTCTCCCACCATGTCTATGATGTATGGCAGTATCTTCAGCTTAGAGCCAGTGTATTTGATTCCCTCCGTTTC
>CACWTR010000069.1 GCA_902763865.1 uncultured Bacteroidales bacterium
TGGTGCCGACGAGTTCTCGTTCGGTACGTTGCCGCTTATTGTTTTGGGTTGTGTGATGATGCGCAAGTGCAATACCAACACCTGCCCTGTAGGCGTGGCAACGCAAGACGAGCGTCTTCGTGCCCGTTTCATGGGCAAGTCGGAGTATGTGGTTAACTTCTTCACCTTCCTTGCCCAGCAGGTACGAGAATATCTTAGCGAGATAGGTGTTCACAAATTGAAGGACATCATCGGCCACACGGAGCTGATAGTTCAAAATGAAGAATTAAGAATTAAAAATGAAGAATTTGCTGCCGCCGACAAATGGCGCACCATCGACTTCTCCCGCCTGCTCTACAAGCCAGAGACAGACAAGCCTCTCTATTGGAACAGAAGCGAGTTTACAAAGGTCTGCGGAGTAAAAGATGAGGAGATAATTAAGGAGGTGCAGAAGAGTATCGACGAGCAGGAAGAGACAACGCTCGACTTTGCCATCAAGAATACTGACCGAGCTGTGGGCACGATGCTTTCAGGCGTTATTGCCAAGAAATATGGTGAAGTAGGACTGCCGGATGGAACTATCAACATCAAGTTCAAGGGTTCTGCAGGGCAATCGTTTGGCGCTTTTGCTGTGAAAGGAATGAGCCTGAGGCTCGAAGGCGAGGCCAACGACTACTTCGGCAAAGGTCTGAGCGGAGGACGCATCAGCATCTTGCCTCCTCGCGGAAGTAATGCGGAGTTCCATGCCGAAAACAACATCATAGCTGGCAACACGGGTCTTTATGGCGCTACAAGCGGCGAGCTATATGTCAACGGACAGGTCGGCGAGCGCTTTGGCGTGCGAAACAGCGGAGCGATTGCTGTCATCGAAGGTGCAGGCGACCATTGCTGCGAGTACATGACAGGCGGACGTGTCGTGGTTCTTGGTAAGACTGGGCGTAATTTCGCAGCCGGAATGAGTGGCGGTGTGGCTTATGTCTATGATCCAGACCACACCTTCGACTACTTCTGTAACATGGATATGGTGGAGATAAACCTTGTGGAGGACACGGCCTCGCGCAAGGAACTGCTCGAGCTTATCCGTCAGCATTACCTCCACACGGGTTCTGCCCTGGCAGGACGAATGCTCGATGACTGGGGGCGCTACGTCGAGGACTTCGTCCAGGTGGTGCCCATCGAGTACAAACGCGTCATGCAGGAAGAGCAGATGGCAAAGCTTTCGCAGAAGATAGCCGAGGTGCAGAGAGACTATTGAAAATGAGAAAATTAGAAATTTAGAATAGAAGAAATGCGCACGAGGCACACGGTGGCTGCAAACGCCGCACGCGGAAACATCAATCGCCGCACGCGGAAACTGCAATCGTCGCACGCGGAAATTGCAATCGTCGCAGGCGAAAGCCATTAAATGGTAAATGGTAAAATGGTAAAATGGCAGCAGCCTCCACTAACCCCTCCAAAGGAGGAGAATAAAAATGGTAAATTGTAAATAGTTAAATCGTAAATGGAAAGATGGGAAATCCGAAAGCATTTCTGACTGTGCCTCGCAAAGAGGCTGGATACAGACCAATTCACGACCGCATACACGACTTCGGCGAAGTGGAGCAGACGCTCAACATGCGCGACCGGCAGGAACAGGCCAGCCGTTGCATGGACTGCGGCGTGCCCTTCTGCCACTGGGCTTGCCCTCTCGGCAACAAAGACCCCGAATGGAACGACGCACTCTATCGCGGCGAATGGGAAACGGCATACAAGTTACTGAAGAAGACCAATCCTTTCCCCGAGTTCACGGGTCGCATCTGTCCGGCTCTCTGCGAGAAGGCTTGTGTGCTCTATCATACGACGGGCGAGGCTGTCACCAACCGCGAGAACGAATGTGCCATTGCCGAAAGAGCCTTCCTGGAGGGATATGTGACCATCAGGCATCCCCGGCGCAACGGGCATCGCGTGGCTGTCGTGGGAAGCGGTCCGGCAGGTCTCGCCGCTGCCACTGCACTCAATCACATGGGCTACGAGGTGACAGTCTTCGAGAAGAACGAAGCCGCAGGCGGTCTCCTGCGCTATGGCATCCCCAACTTCAAGCTGAACAAGGAAATCATCGACCGCCGCATCAGCGTAATGGAGCAGGAAGGCATTGAGTTCAGGTATAATAGTCCCGTTTCTTCCGCTGCGATTCTGTCGCAGCAACAATTCTCGGCCATCGTCCTCGCCACAGGCACACCTGTCGCAAGAGATTTGAAAGTCCCTGGCCGAGAGCTGAAAGGCGTGCATCTTGCCCTCGAGCTGCTCGCTCAGCAGAACCGTGTCCTTGCCGGCATGGAGTTCACAGGGGATGAACGCATCACGGCAAAGGGCAAGGATGTCCTCGTCATCGGTGGCGGCGACACGGGAAGCGATTGCATCGGCACCGCTCATCGTCAGGGCTGCAAGAGTGTCACGCAGATAGAGATTATGCCCAAGCCGCCTGTCGGTCACAATCCCTCCACGCCTTGGCCCAACTGGCCGGTTATCCTCAAGACGACAAGCAGCCACGAAGAAGGTTGCACACGTCGTTGGAACATCAATACCCTCGAGTTCCTCGGAGAGAATGGAAAGGTGACAGGCGTCAAGGTGCAGGAGATAGATTGGAAGCCAGCCACTGTGCCCGCCGGGTCACCAGCGGGTGCTACCGCCCGTCCCATCATGGTCGTAAAAGGCGAACCTTTCATCATCAAGGCCGACCTTGTCCTGCTTGCTATGGGCTTCCTCAAGCCTGAGCATCCAGAGTACCCCGAGAATGTCTTCGTCTGTGGCGATGCCGCCAATGGCGCTTCGCTCGTGGTGAAAGCTATTGCCTCAGGGCTCCAGACGGCTAAAAGAGTTAACGAATACATAAGTAAACAATAATTATTCACCCATTAACAAAACACAATTATGGCAAACGATTTGAGATTTCAGGTTGTCGGCGAGGCGTTCAAGAAGAAGCCTCTTGACGTAAAAGCACCAGCGGAGAGACCTTGCGAGTACTTTGGCAAGCACGTCTTCAACCGCGAGAAGATGTACAAGTACCTGCCGAAGGACGTTTATGATAAGATGGTAGATGTCATCGACAATGGCGCTCGCCTCGACCGCCAAGTGGCCGATGCCGTGGCTGCCGGCATGATGGCATGGGCCAAGGAGAACGGCGTGACGCACTATACGCATTGGTTCCAACCCCTCACGGAAGGCACGGCCGAGAAGCACGACTCCTTCATCGAGCACGACGGCAAGGGAGGCATGATCGAGGAGTTCAGCGGCAAGTTGCTCGTTCAGCAGGAACCCGACGCCTCGTCGTTCCCCTCTGGAGGCATAAGGAGCACCTTCGAGGCTCGTGGCTACTCGGCCTGGGACCCTACAAGCCCTGTCTTCATCATCGACGACACGCTCATCATCCCTACAGTATTCATTAGTTATAGCGGCGAGTCGCTCGACTACAAAGCGCCCCTCCTGCGTGCCTTGAAAGCCGTCAACGTGGCTGCAACTGAGGTCTGCCATTACTTCGACCCGGCTGTGAAGAAGGTGACAAGCAATCTCGGCTGGGAGCAGGAGTACTTCCTCGTGGACGAAGGACCCCGGCTGTGAAGAAGGTGACAAGCAATCTCGGCTGGGAGCAGGAGTACTTCCTCGTGGACGAAGGACTCTATGCCGCACGTCCCGACCTGCTGCTGACAGGCCGCACGCTCATGGGGCACGACTCTGCAAAGAACCAGCAGATGGACGACCACTACTTCGGTTCCATTCCCGAGCGTGTGGCAGCCTTCATGCGAGACCTCGAGATACAAGCCCTGATGCTCGGCATCCCTGTGAAGACACGTCACAACGAGGTCGCTCCCAACCAGTTTGAGGTGGCTCCTATCTTCGAGGACACGAATCTGGCCGTTGACCACAACATGCTGCTCATGTCGCTCATGAAGCG
>CACWTR010000070.1 GCA_902763865.1 uncultured Bacteroidales bacterium
AAGGAGAGCTACACCCTGACCGTCGGCGAAGGCGGCATCCTGCTGAGTGCCTTCGAGCCCGTGGGCCTGTTCCGTGCCGCACAGACGCTGCGCAAGAGCATGCCTGTGATTAAGGGGCAAGGAGCAGGGAGCAAGGAGCAAGGGGCAAGGAGCAGGGAGCAAGGAGCTGGGAGCAAGGGGCAAGGCGTGGAGATGCCTTTCGCCACGATTGCCGACCAGCCCCGCTTCAGCTATCGCGGTGTTCTGCTCGACTGCGGGCGCCACTTCTTCAGCGTGGAGTTCATCAAGCAGTTCCTGGATGCGATGGCCCTGCACGGCTGCAACCAGTTCCACTGGCACCTGCTGCCCGAGCTGGCAAAGAAAGGCAGCGTGAGGGAGAAGACGGTCATCGGTCCGAGCCGGATGCGCATCTACGACAACGTCCCCTACGGCGGCTACTACACGCAGTATGACTGCCGCGAGGTGGTGCGCTATGCAGCGGAGCGCTACATCAACGTGGTGCCCGAGATAGACATGCCGGGCCACATGCAGAGTGCCCTGCACGTCTTCCCCAACCTGGGCTGCACGGGCGGCCCCTATGAGGTTGCTCCCTATTGGGGCGTGATGCGCGAGGTGCTCTGCGGCGGCAACCCCGAGACGCTCGACTTCCTCAAGACGGTCTTCGCCGAACTCTGCGACGTGTTCCCCTCGCCCTACATCCACATCGGCGGCGACGAATGCCCGAAGGAGCGCTGGCAGAAGTGTCCCAAGTGCCAGGCTAAAATCAAGGAGCTGGGACTGACGGACGAGACGCACGTGAAGGTAGAGGGCGACGGTGGCAGAGGAAGCCAGGACGGTCGCAGCCCCGAGAACAAGTTGCAGAGCTACATCAACCACGAGATAGAGCAGTTCCTGGCCGAGCGCGGACGCAGCCTCATCGGTTGGGACGAGATACTGGCTGGCGGGCTGACCGAGGATGCCATCGTCATGTCGTGGCGCGGCACGAAGGGCGGTGTGGCTGCTGCCAAGCAGAAGCACCGTGTCATCATGAGTCCCAACGTCTTTGCCTACATCGACCATCCGCAGCTGAAGGACTATGGCAAGCAGCCCCGCACTACGGACAGCTACGTCGTCTCCTGCTCGAAGATGTACTCCTTCGACCCCATCGTGCCGGAGGAACTGACGGAAGAGCAGCAGGACTACATCCTGGGCGTGCAGGCCAACCTGTGGACCGAGCAGGTGGCATGGCCCGAACATGCCTTCTACCAGTTGCTGCCCCGCCTGGCTTCGATGAGCGAAGTGCAGTGGTGCAAGCCGGAGAAGAAGGACTTCGAAGCCTTCAAGACGCGCCTGCCGCAGCTCAAGAAGCTCTACGACAGGCTGGGCTACGTCTATTGCAACGAAATAGAATAAACTTATCCAACACCCCAATATGAAAGAAAGAGAATACCGGGACACGCTGCCCGAGAACGCCTTCCGCGAACTGCACGAAGGCGAAGAGTATGAACCCATGATGCCCGCCCAGAGCTCCCCGCGGGAAGTCAACGTGTGGTCGGTCTGCTGGGGCATCCTGATGGCCGTCATCTTCAGCGCCGCCGCAGCCTACCTGGGGCTGAAGGTGGGACAAGTCTTCGAGGCCGCCATCCCCATCACCATCATTGCCGTAGGGTTGAGCAGTGCCACGCGTCGCAGCGGCAGCCTGGGCGAGAACGTCATCATCCAGAGCATCGGTGCCTGCAGCGGCGTCATCGTGGCCGGAGCCATCTTCACCCTGCCCGCCCTCTACATCCTGCAGGCCAAGTACCCGGAGATGACGGTCAACTTCCTGGAGGTCTTCCTGGCCAGTCTGTTGGGCGGCATCCTGGGCATCCTGTTCCTCATCCCCTTCCGCAAGTACTTCGTGAAGGAGATGCACGGCAAGTACCCCTTCCCCGAAGCTACAGCCGGCACGCAGGTGCTGGTGAGCGGCGAGAAGGGCGGCGACCAGGCCAAGCCCCTGATGATAGCCGGACTGATAGGCGGACTCTACGACTTTGCCGTCGCCACCTTCGGTCTCTGGCACGAGAACTTCACGAGCCGCGCCCTGCTCTGGGGCGACACGGTGGCGGAGAAGGCCAAGCTTGTGCTGAAATGCAACACGGGAGCCGCCGTCCTGGGCATGGGCTACATCGTGGGCCTGAAGTATGCCTTCATCATCTGCTGCGGCTCGGCCCTCGTCTGGTGGGTCATCGTGCCGGCCATCGCCCTGCTCTTCCCCGGCCTTGAGGTGGCGCAAGGCATCACGGCAGCTGCTGCCTCACCGGAAGACATCTTCCGCTACGCCAAGAGCATCGGCATAGGCGGCATCGCCATGGCCGGCATCATCGGCATCTACAACAGCCGAAAGGTCATCGCAGGGGCTGTGAAGCTGGCAGCCTCCCCCAACCCCTCCAAAGGAGGGGGGAATCGTTCCGCCGCCTCGCCGTTGACTTCTTCTTCCGCCGCCTCGCCGTCCACCTCTCCTTTGGAGGGGACGGGGGAGGCTTCTCCTCGCACAGAGCGCGACCTGCCCATGCGCTTCGTCACCTTCGGCATCGTGCTGGCCCTTGTGCTCACCTTCCTCTTCTTCCACTTCGGCGTGATGGGCGGCAACTGGACATTCAGCATCGTAGCCATCCTCGTGGTCAGCGTCATCACCTTCCTCTTCACCACCGTGGCGGCCAATGCCATTGCCATTGTGGGCACCAACCCCGTGAGCGGCATGACGCTGATGACGCTCATCCTGGCCTCGGTCATCATGGTGGCCGTGGGTCTGAGCGGCACGAGCGGCATGGTGGCGGCCCTCATCATGGGCGGCGTGGTCTGCACGGCCCTGAGCATGGCGGGCGGCTTCGTCACCGACCTGAAGATAGGCTACTGGCTGGGCTCCACTCCCCGCAAGCAGGAGACGTGGAAGTTTCTCGGCACGCTGGTCAGCGCGGCTACGGTGGCCGGTGTCATCATGATTCTGAACAAGACCTACGGCTTCACCGACGGCACGCTCTCCGCACCGCAGGCCAATGCGATGGCTGCCGTGATAGAGCCGCTCATGACGGGTGGCGGAGCTCCCTGGCTGCTCTACGGCATCGGCGCCGTGATAGCCCTCGTGCTGAATGCCTTCGGCGTGTCGGCCCTGGCCTTTGCCCTGGGCATGTTCATCCCCTTGGAACTCAACCTGCCGCTGATTGTGGGCGGTGCCATCAACTGGTTCGTCACGACGCGCAGCACCGACCAGGCCCTGAACGCAGCCCGCGGCGAGCGCGGCACGCTGCTTGCCAGCGGCTTCATTGCCGGCGGCGCTCTGATGGGAGTGCTCAGCGCAGCGCTGAAGTGGCAGAATGTCAGCTTCGACTACGAGGCCTGGTGGCAGAACTCCCTGAGCGAGTTGCTGAGCCTGGGCATGTACTGCATCATTATTATATATATGGTACGCGCGAGCATGCGTGCAAGGAAGTAAAAGCCCTCGCACCACGCCATAAAACCCTTTGCACCGCGCCGGGAAAGTCTTCCCGACGCGGTGCAAAAACTATTTTCACGTCATGAAAATTAATTTTCACGTCATGAAAATATATTTTCAAAGCTTGAAAATTGATTTTCAAAGTTTGAAAATAACTTTATGACGCGAACCTCGGAGGTTCCTATTGCGGACCTCGAAAGTTCCTGACGCGGACCTCGGATTTAACAACAACGGATTAAACGGATTAAACGGATTTTCTTATATGCTAATTGTCAGCGTAGCATAAATCCGTTTAATCCGTTTAATCCGTTGTTTTATATATAAAGGTATTTTTTACGCAGTACCTTTCCTGTTATGGTCGTGTGGAAGTGCCCCTTATCGGAGCACTTTCTTTCCGTTCACGATGTTGATGCCCTTCTGCATCTTCTGCATGCGCTGGCCTGCGAGATTGTAGATGGCGGTCTCCTGCACAGCA
>CACWTR010000071.1 GCA_902763865.1 uncultured Bacteroidales bacterium
CCTGCAGCTCAGCTTCGACGAGCTCCATGTGGACGGAGAACTGGTGCTGAAGGACGACTCGTGGGAGGCAAACGGCGGCGACCTGCTGGTTGTCTTCAGAATGAAACAGTGAGGGAGGAGAACAACCTGCAGGGATTACGCCGAAGACCTGCAGGGGTTAAGCTGAAGACCTACAGGGGTTAGGCCGAAGGTCTGCACCATGTTTTCTCCATACCTTTTTGTCTTTGTTTTTTGGCTGCAATGTTTCTCATGTCAGGAAAAAGTCGTATCTTTGCAGCACTATGAAGAAAACATCCCTGTTACGCTACGGCGCGATGGCTTCGGCCTTGCTGCCCGTTGTTCCCGCCCTTGCAAAGGCAAAGAAAGGGAACCCTACTACAAACCGGCAGCAGCCGAATGTGATTATCATCTATGCCGACGACCTGGGCTACGGCGACCTGGAGTGCTTCGGTGCGACACGGGTGCAGACGCCCAACGTGAATGCCTTGGCTCGGAGCGGCATCCGCCTGACCAACGTCCATGCGATAGCAGCCACGAGTACTCCTTCCCGCTACGGTCTGCTGACGGGCGAGTACGCTTTCCGTCACCCCGGCACGGACATTGCCCGCGGCAACGCGGGGATGATTATCCGCCCCGAGCAGTTCACGATGGCCGATGCCTTCAAGAACGCGGGCTACGCCACGGCAGCCATCGGCAAGTGGCACCTGGGCCTGGGCGACAGGGACGGCGAACAGGACTGGAACGCTCAGCTGCCCATGCACCTGGGCGACATCGGGTTCGACTACCACTACATCATGGCGGCGACTGCCGACCGCACGCCCTGCGTCTTCATCGAGCAGGGCCATGTGGCAAACTACGATGCATCGGCCCCCATCGAGGTGAGCTACACGCAGAACTTCGAGGGCGAGCCGACGGGCAAGGAGAATCCGGAACTGCTCTTCAATCTGAAGGCCAGCCACGGCCACAACCAGAGCATCGTGAACGGCATTGGGCGCATCGGCTACATGAAGGGCGGCGGACGGGCCCTCTGGAAGGACGAGAACATTGCCGACAGCATAGCTGCCCATGCGCTGGGCTTCATCCGCGAGCATAGAGAGGAACCCTTCTTCATGTACCTGGCTACGAATGACGTGCATGTACCGCGCTTCCCGCACGACCGCTTCCGCGGGAAGAGCCCGATGGGTCTGCGCGGCGATGCCATCGCGCAGTTCGACTGGACGGTGGGGCAAGTCGTCAGCGAGCTGGAACGCCTGGGACTGAGGCAGAACACCCTGATTATTCTGAGCAGCGACAACGGCCCTGTGGTAGATGACGGCTACGCGGACCGCGCCGTAGAGCTGCTGGGCGACCACCGTCCGGCTGGCCCGTACCGCTCGGGCAAGTACAGCACCTTCGAGGGCGGTACGATTGTTCCGGCCATCGTCTCCTGGCCCAAGCGGGTGAAGGGAGGACAGGAGTCGGATGCCCTCATCTCGCAGATTGACTGGCTGGCTTCGCTGGGCAGCCTTGTCGGTGCACGCATGCCGAAAGGCAGTGCGCCCGACAGCCAGAACCGCCTCGGGACGTTGCTGGGCGAGGAGAAAGAGGACCGCCCCTACGTGCTGGAGCAAGCTGCCAACCACACGCTCTCGGTGCGCACCCGCGAGTGGAAGTACATTCCGCCGAGCAAGGGCCCAGCCATCATCTCCGGTCCGGGCATAGAAAGCGGCTATTCGCGCGAGCCTCAACTCTACGACATGCGCCGTCCCTACGAGCAGGAAAACGTCAGCCTACAGCACCCCGACGTGGTCTTCCGGATGCAGGCCTATACGGAGCAGGAACGAAACAAGGGTGCGTCCTACACTTCTCCCATATCCAAATAACCACGGATTTGACGGACTGGCGGATCTGCCATTTGGCGGCAGACCGCCATGTCGGTCTTCTGCACGCCCTCGCCCCCATACAGCAGCAACCCTGCAGGCCACATCTTGTAGTCCTGCAGGTTGTCGTAGAACGACTCTTTCACCAGCACGTAGTACAATGGCTGGGTGTTGTCGTTCGGTGTCAGGGTCACCCTTGTTGCCCCGTGCTTGTCGTTGTCTGTCTCGACAGCAGCCATCTGCGCTTCGGCGGGAGCCATCATCCGTAGCTCCACGCGGTGCAGGTAGCGCAAGCCGCCCAGTGCCTGCCGGACTGACATCACATAGAGTGCCGTCAGCAGCAGGGTGATTACGATTATTATCCAGTTCTTCATTTATAAAAAGGAAACGGGGATGTACCCCGTCTCCTCGTTGTAATTGATATTATTTCTTCAGTTTAATTAAGACCTTTTTTCCATGGTGGATATACACTCCGGGCTGGGTAGGCTTGCGGCCTATCCTGAAGCCCTGCAACGTCCACCAATCTGAGTCGTTTTCGGCATCGTCAGCAGCAATGGTGCTGATACCTGTCCGTATTTCACTCAGGTCGATGACGTAGGGATTCCACGGTGTGCCGATGTTCACGTCGCTGATATAGGTCTGTGTGTTGTCAATGACCACCGTCTCACCATTGATGCAGGTGCGCAACTCTATCGACTGTCCGCTGCCCTCACCGGCGATGATGAGATAGTAAAGTCCGCCGTTGGCACGTGTAGCGCCGCGGCACTCGCCACCGATGTAGGCAGCCACCTCGCAGGTGTCCACGCTCTGCTCACCGTCCTTCAGCGCTATCACCATCGACATGTTGTCAGCATAGTTGCCCATAGCGAGAGGCGCGAAGACGCGCAGGCCGTCGGCGCTTCTCAGATTACTCCTATTACTCCTATTACTCTGAGTACTCTGATTAGGATAGACAAACAACTTCTCCTTGTCGGCCGTACTGTTATACATATAGCCGTGTCCGCTCTCTAAGGCTTTCAGGCTACCCTCCCAGCCGTTCTGGCTGTAGAAGGCTATGCCGTGCTGCGACTTCACACAGTCGCCCACCTGTGGGTTGGCGGCGGCCAGTGCCTCGCCGACGGTCATCGTCGTCAGTGGCGTATAGCCTATCCAGTTCCATCCTGGTGTCAGCGTGACGGGCGTTTCCTTCAGCTTCAGCTGCTCACCC
>CACWTR010000072.1 GCA_902763865.1 uncultured Bacteroidales bacterium
GAGATATAAAAACGTAAATTTGATGAGCTGAACGCAGAAAACGGATGGGACAAGTCGCTGCCTCGCTCAAATTGAAAACATTAAACGACAATCCCTATTTTAACCATGTTTGTGCGAAAAAAGAAATACCCGTCCGGCAACATTGGTGTCATTGTCGCTGAAAAAGCAAACGGCAAGATGAAAGAGCTTGCCACCATAGGTGTTGCACGTAGCGAGGAGGAATTGGCCGACCTTGTCGGGTTAGCGGAAGAGTGGATTTCCAAAGAGAAGGCCAGGCGCCATCCCCGGCTCGACCTATTCGGCGAGGAGCGCGAGGCCTGCAACAGGGAGAGAGAGGAGGTGCGCCGTGTGCTGTCGCAGGTCGAGAACATCCTGCTCAACGGCTGCGACCTGATACTGGACCGCACATTTGACCGCGTGGGGTTCAACCGGATAGACGACGAGGTGTTCCGCAAGCTCGTGAAGGCGCGTCTGGCCTGCCCGGCAAGCAAGGCCGCTACGGCGGAATACCTGAAGAACCACTTCGACGATGACGTGGATCTCTCGAAGATATACCGCTATCTCGACAAGATCAGCGGCCGCCAGCACGAGCTGGTGCAGGACATCAGCGTGCGCCACACGGCCCGATTGTTCGGCGGAAGCATAGGGGTGCTGTTCTATGACGTCACCACGCTTTACTTCGAGGCCGACTATGAGGACGAACTGCGCAAGACGGGCTTCTCGAAAGAAGGGCGCCACAGCAATCCGCAAATCATTCTCGGCCTCCTTGTGAGCCAGGGCGGCTATCCGCTGGCCTACTGCATCCACGAGGGCAACAAGTACGAGGGGCACACCATGCTGCCGGCCATAACCGAGTTCGTCGGCAAATACGGCTTGGAGGATTTCGTCGTGGTGGCCGACTCCGGGCTGATGAACAATGCCAACATTGCCGAGCTCGAGTCGAAAGGCTACAAATACATAATAGGCGCGAAGATAAAGAATGAAAGCAGGGAGGTGAAGCAGTGGATACTGAGCCAGCCGAAAGTCGACCGCCAGATGGCGGAATACGGCAAGGGCGCAGGGCGCAGGCTGCTGGGACGGATTGAAAGGCTACCTGACCAACACGACGATCCCCGTGGAGCAAGTCTACTCGGCCTACCACAACCTGTGGCACGTCGAGCGCGCTTTCCGCATCGCCAAGTCCAAGATAGAGATACGGCCCATGTTCCACTTCACGCGCCGACGCATCGAAGCCCACGTGTGCATCTGCTTCGTGGCTCTGAAAGTCTACAAGGAACTGGAACGCATGCTGAAGATGTCAGACATCAAGATGAGCGTCGACAAGGTGCTGGCACTGGCCAAGACCATGACCACGATACAAGTCAAGCTCCCCCTGAACAAGGAGGTCTACACACAGACCATGCTGATGGCAAGGCACCAGAAAATCGCAAAACTCTTCAACGAAAATTTCTGGGTGACACGATGACGAAGTCAGGGGAGCCAACACCTTCATAGGAAGCACTGCTGGTCTGAACCAAGTTCTTACCTCAACCTACAGGGCTTTCCTCATAGGTGACCCACAGGAACAGCCTGGAGCAAGTTATCAGGGGGTCTCCGGATTCTTGATGCTCTACGACCTTATGGGTTCGGACTGCATCGTCAACAAGAACTACGGCTCTTCTCCTGAGCCAATCTATGAATTCTCGCCTTCCAGAACCATGTCCACAGGCGATGCGCACTACATTTGGGAAACAATGTACAAAGCCATTAACGAGGCCAATATCATCATCGCCAATGTCGACAACGTAAGCGGATCGGATTCCGACAAGGCAGCACTCAAAGGGCAGGCTCTAGCAATCCGGGCGTTCTGCTACTTCCATCTCCTCCTGAACTACCAGCAGACCTATGCCATCGCAAAGAACAAGAGAGGCGTAATTCTCCGTCTCTCTCCTGATGATAATGCGAACAAGGGATTCTCTACCGTCGAAGAATGCTACAACCAAGTCGTAAAGGATTTGACTGAAGCCGAGACCGCCCTCGCCAGCTTCAACCGTTCCGAGAAATGGCAGATTGACGCTTCTGTCGCTGCCGGCATGCTTGCTAGGGTATATCAGGTTATGGGCAACTGGGAAGGGGCATATTCTGAGGCAAACAAAGTATATCACAAATACGGCACCCTCATGAGCAAGGAGCAATGGTGCAGCGGCATGGACAAGCTCATGGCCAATGGCTGCGCCGAGCTTGTGTGGGGCTGCAAATATACTAACACTTCCAACGTAGGAAGCAACACTGTGTTTAATAACTGGTGGAACTTCGATCCAAGCTACGGCGAGGGAATGACCACGGGGCCTCTCTATCATTTTCTCTGCATCTTCGTTGACCAGACTTATGTCGACTTGTTCGATGACACAGACTACCGTGGAACTCGTTGCAACAAGACAGAAGGCGTCACTGACGCGGACGAGCATAACGTAATGTTCTGGCACCGTACTGCGAACGGGGACGTGCAGATCCGCTCCAAATGGGCATACAACAAGCTTCGTTCCTATGGAGACGGGACATACGAGGAACACACCAACTCCAACCACAGCTACGACATCGATGTTCCTTTGATGAGAGGCTCTGAAATGCTCCTTATCATGGCTGAGGCTCAGGCGAACCTTGGGAAAACTTCCGAGTCGCTCGGTCTGCTCAATACTCTTCAGCAGGCACGCAATGCCAAACTCTCGACCACATCGGTAAAGGATGATCTTCTAGAGGCCATATATGTAGAGCGCCGCAAGGAATTGCTCGGAGAAGGCTTGACCGGATCATACGATCTGCTCCGTCTCCAAAAGGATCTTGTCCGCTATGAGGCTACTGCTTCAAATCCTGCGGGACACTTTTCTTGGGGCATGACAGAACTAGACGGTTACAATGGATCCGATGCGGC
>CACWTR010000073.1 GCA_902763865.1 uncultured Bacteroidales bacterium
CCTGCCCGACGACTGGCAGAAGGCCACCTTCGAGCCCACTATCGGCAAGGCCTCGGAGAACGACCCCTACACCCGCGTCATCGCCACCAACGACCTGGCTACGGCAGCCCAGCGCTTCGCCTACCTGACGGGCACTCCCGTCGACGAGACCACCGCCGACTACACCTGGAGCCACAAGCAGGCCGGCTCGCTCACCTATCATGCCGGCTCGACGGCAGGCACCTACCTCGCACAGGTCGATGTCGACCTCAAGCAGATGCCCCGTCTGAAGAAGATACTCTACCAGACCCCCGAGCAGATAGGCGAGAATGCCTCCGGCTCGTTCTCGGGCACGGCCTACTACCGCTTCGGCGACGTGGTGAAGAAGGAGAACAGCAAAGGATTTGACGACTACTGGGTGTGCGTACGTCCTGCCTTCAGCCTCGAGGGCAAGGGCGACAGCCATTGGGTTTGCCTGAGCGACCTGCCCGACGAAAACCTCTATACCTATGACTACGGCAAACAATCATGGACACTGCCCACCAAGCTGGGTGAGAGCAAAGAGCACATGCAGAACTTTGCCGAGATGATGTATGCCATGCTCCATCCCCTCCAGTATTTTGCCAATCTGGGCATGGATAGCAAGCTGGCGGTGTTCCACGACTTCAAGCGCGAGAGTGTGCAGAAGTATCACAATCAGTATTTCTGGGAGCGCGTATGCTATGCCTGGGAACGAGAAAAAATCTTCGAGGATGTGTTCAACCTGATGGATAAGACAGAAGTCGAAAACCTGATGAACGATGAGGGCCTGCACTTCCTCTACAAGGGC
The DNA here is from genome assembly GCA_902763865.1 of uncultured Bacteroidales bacterium. GTDB lineage: Bacteria > Bacteroidota > Bacteroidia > Bacteroidales > Bacteroidaceae > Physcousia. The sequence continues at coordinate 809 of CACWTR010000073.1, forward strand.
TACTCATGGTTGACTTCGTTTAGCTGGAACTGCTCGCTCTATGAGGCCACCTACAAGAACGGCAAAGCCAATAAGGCCAATATGCACGATGCCACCTACAGCAAGCCCACGAATAGCATGGAGGATACAGAGTTCAAGGCCAATATCTTCAACCAAGATCAGGGTTATTATTGCCACCAATTCTTCGGCGACGACATCCCCCGCTTCATCCTGCGCTATGCCACCGGCGAAACCCTGAGCAAGGACGCCAATGGCAAGGGCAGCTACTCCGTGAAGTTGCCTCTCTCCAACTGTGAGGACGTCTATGTCTATAACAGGTATTACTATCAGCACACTCACGATAAGTTGTATGACCTCAACTCGGAACCAGAGGTGACGGCTAAACCGTCCAAGGCGCACGGATTCTTTGCTCCCGGCACGGTCATCCGCGATGCCGAAGGCAATCATTGGATCTGCTACTCCTCGTGGTACGATGACCCCGACAACAACAACGAAGACCAAAAGTCTCCCGACCATAGGAGCCGCTTCCTCAGCTTCGATGCCGTGAAGAGTACCACCGTGTCTGTCACCTCCTCCGACCCAGCCATCAAGACTGGTATTTTTGCCACCAACCTGGTGACTGACGATGAAGCTGTCATCATGAGCCTCGCCTTGCGTGGTGCCGCCAAACCGGCAAGCTTGAGCGAGCGCGTGCTCGCCGCCTCCCTGAGCGAGAATCTGGGGGTCAATCCCGCCGACCTGATTATCGAACGCGACTCCGTCGTAACCATCGCCGGCAGTTCGGCCACAGCCTCCATCACTTTCCTCAATCTGGCATTCGAGAAGGATATCTATCCTGTTGACGAATTTCAGGTGCAGTTCTTCATGCGCTACGTCTTCGACGGCACACGCGTGGCTGGCAATCGCACAGACGGCCATCCTTACCATTACTTCTATACTGGGCATAGTCTCAATCAGACCCCCCTGAATGATCCTACCCTGGATGCCACCCAAAGTTTCTATTGGAGTGGAAGAACATACTTCAACGAAACAGTAGAGGACTATTATGTACCCTTCGACCGTTGGAGCCACTGCAAGCGCACAGACACTGGCAAGCGCGACGGCGACTTCACTCCTTACAAGGAACAGTACGACTGGCGGAAGTTCAAGCCCAGTGCCAAGCCCCGACGCTACTCCACCTACTTCGAGCCCATCACCTTCGCGGCCTTCTTGGCGATTGACGACGACAATTCCTCCTTCTTCAAAGGCTCTTATGGCGGCAAGACATACACCCTCGTGTCCGACCCGATGACTCCCCAGGACAAGGATCTTAACTTCAACAACTGGGTGGAATTTAACAGCGGCGTCAAGAAATACTTGTTCTATGATGACGGGCAAATGGACTTCGAATAGTATATCGTTCAACGTGCATAGTTCATTAAATAAGAATACATAACTACCAAAATGAAAAAGACAACAAACTGGATGCTGACCGCCCTGCTGGCTATGGGCCTGAGCATGGGATTCATCGCCTGCAGCGATGACGACGACGACAACAGCAATGGCGG
>CACWTR010000074.1 GCA_902763865.1 uncultured Bacteroidales bacterium
AAACCGTCTTCGTTCCTCAAGCTTGCTTCACAGCAAGTAAAACCTTGAAAAGGCAGGAGTGGAGTTAAGGGCGTAAACAAAACAAGCCACACGATCCAGTCCTCTTCCCTTTACCATTTGGCTTGGGGCGGTAGGAACTGTTGATCGTGTGGCTTGCGATGGATCTAATAAAGCTTCTACATGGCGAAGACGTTGAAGCCTCCGTCCACGACGGCTACGGTGCCGGTGACAAACGAGGCAGCGTCGCTCATCAGATAGTGGATCGTGCCGCAGAGCTCTTCGGGTTTACCCATACGGCCGAAGGGTGTCTGGCGGATCACGTCGTTGCCGCGCTGGGTATAGCTGCCGTCGGGATTGGTGAGCAGTGCGCGGTTTTGTTCTGTGATGAAGAATCCCGGGGCGATGGCGTTGACGCGGATGCCCTCGCCAAACTTCTTTGCGGTCTCTGTGGCCATGTAAGCGGTGAAGTTGGAGATGCCGGCCTTGGCAGCCGCATAACCGCAGACGCGGGTCATCGGACGGAAGGCCGCCATGCTGCTGAAGTTGATGATCGAGCCCTTGCCCTGCTTCACCATCGGCTTGAGAAACACCTGGGTAGGAATCACCGTACCCGTGAGGTTGAGGCTTAGCACCTTTTGGAACTGCTCGGGATCGAGGTCGAAGAAGTTCTGGTCCGGTGCGATGGTGGCACCCTTCATGTTGCCTCCGGCAGCGTTGAGCAGTGTGTCTACGCGTCCGAAGTCCTTGAGGATGTCCTCACAGTTCTGCTTCACCAGCTCGGCGTTCATCACGTCGGTCTTATAGAATTTGGCGATGCCGCCTTTGTCAGTGATCTCTTTCACAATCTCGTTGCCCACTTCTTCCTTACGTCCGAGGATCGCAATCTTGGCTCCTTGCTCTGCGAGGTACTTGCCAATGCAGCGGCCGAGGACACCTGTGCCGCCAGTGATGACGACGACATAGTCTTTAATGTTAAATAGTTCGTTCATGGTTTAATCAAAAAATCCTGGTTGTTCGTATTTAATACCTAACTCCTTGTCCACAGCGGCGAGGATGCCCTGCACCTGTCCCATGGCAAACATTCGGCCAAGGAAACTGTATCCGGCATTGTATCCACGCTTCTCGTCGCCGAGCATCGTCATGCCGTGGTCCACGCGCATGGGCAGCACCTGAGCGTTGGGCGAAGAGAGCAGGGCCTTTCCAACCTTGCGCTGCTGTTCCTCCTGCTCGAAGATGTGAGCCAGAGCCACGAGATCAGCGCGACCGCCTAAGTGGCTGGCCTCGGTGAAGTCGCCGTTGGAGAAGACGTGGCAGCTGCGCAGATGTACGAAGCTCGTGCGACTGGCAAAGCGGCGGGCCATCTCCGGCAGATGGTTTTGGGCTCCCGCAGAGAGCGAGCCGGCGCAGAAGGTCAGTCCGTTGTGCTTGTTAGGAACAGCGTTGAGCAGCCATTCGATGTCGTCGGCGCACGTGATGATGCGCGGCAGACCAAGGATTTGGAAGGGTGGGTCGTCGGGATGGACACACATATACATATCGCACTCCTCGCAGACCGGCATGATCGCGTCGAGGAAATACTTCATGTTGGCCCGCAGCTGTTCGCGGCCGATGCCCTCATATTTCTTCAGCAGTTCACGGAAGAGACCGAGCGGATGCTCATCGCCCTCCTTGAAATTGCCGGAGACGAAGCCTTGTGTCTTGATGACAATGTTCTCCACGAGTTCATGATCCTTCTCCGGTGTCATCTGCTTGCGCAGTTCCGCCACCTCTTTTAATATGTCTCTGCCGTTGGGCTTGCCGTCGGGCCCGAGCACCTGGAAGCTTCTCCAGTCCTCCTCAGCACCCTCACGCTTCAAGAGATCGATGTCGAAATACGCAAATTCGGGAATGCTGAAATAGAGATTGCTCGATCCGTTGGGATTGAGATGGAGCAGATCGGTGCGTGCCCAGTCGAGGACGGGCATGAAGTTATAGCATATAGTATGTATGCCCTCAGCCGCCAGGTTGCGCAGACTCTCGCAATAGATGCTGATCTGCTCGTCGCGGTCAGGACCACCATATTTAATTGTCTCAGTGACAGGAAGCGACTCTACTACGC
>CACWTR010000075.1 GCA_902763865.1 uncultured Bacteroidales bacterium
GTCGGAAAAGATGTCGGAAAAGGAAGGTGTCAATGAGAGAACCATCGAAAGGGATATTGCCAAACTGAAGAAATTGGGTGTTCTCACTCGTGAAGGTGGTCGCAAGGAAGGGAAATGGATTATTATGACAGAAAGCATAGAATGACGTTAACTGCAAGTATATGAATACACGTAGCATATGTTCCATGCAGAATCCGTCGTCGACGACGAGTCTGTCTCTCTTCTCCGGTACAATGTCGCTCGGCGGCTCTCGTGAAAATGTCACGGCCTTACAAAAAATCTCCCGCCTCCGCTTCACGCTGAAGATGGCTGTAGCCGCCACGATAGCCCTCTCCGGCGGAATGTCGCTCAGCGCTTGCAGTGATGGCAAGAGCATCCCTGCAGCCCCCGACTATCAGGACTCTACACAGTGGTATGTCACCAACCGGCAGGCCGCTGCCGACGTATTCTACATCATCTCTACCGAGACGGGCGACTACAGGCTTCCCAACGGTGAGATGTGCCACTGGGCCGATACCTATAGCGACAGCCTCCGCGCACCACTCTATGCCGAGATGCTGGGCGTGGACACACTGATCAGCGGACGGCTGAACTTCTTCTCGCCCTACTATAGGCAATGCTCCCTACAGTCGTTCCTGAGCGACAGTCTGACGGCTGAACGCATGCCCCTGGCCACAGACGATGTGCGACGGGCCTTCAAGCACTATCTGAAGCACCAGAACGGCGGTCGCCCCTTCATCCTGGCAGGGTTCAGCCAGGGTGCGCACATCATGCTGGAGCTACTGAAGGAGATGGACGACCATACTTACCAGCAGTTGATAGCAGCCTATGCCATCGGCATCGCTATTCATGAGACGGCTCCCCACATCGTGCCTGCCAAAAGGGCCGACGATACGGGCGTCACCATCTGCTACAACTCGGTCCGCGACACAAGCTGCACCATGCGAGGCTGGGAACAGAGTATCATGGCCATCAATCCCGTCAACTGGAAGACCGACAGCACTCGCGCCACACTCATCACTGAGCCGTCGCCCCTGCTGCCCGTAGCGGAGCAAAAACAGGACACGATGACCGTACACCTTGACACGACGAAGGGGCTGCTCATCGTCGAAGGATTCACTGCCCAGGATTATGTGTTGCCGCTGCTGGGCGTTGAGGGCAACTATCACTCCCGGGAGATCTGGCTCTATCGCGACCAGCTTCGCGAGAACATGGCTCTACGCGCCGCTCGATATCAGCATTAGTCACATCCTCGATGAACTTGGGGAGTGCCATACCTTCAATCGGTTACCACTTCATCGAAATGCTCCTTCCCCCAGTCAATGAGGGCTATGATGGCGGGCATCAGTGAACGTTTTTCAGCGTAGCCGAGAGCATCTTCTGGGAGCAGTCCGTCATCAGGCGACGAATCTCATTAAACCGCAATACCCCCGTCTCGCTGGTGTGAAGCATATAGAGCACTAACATTGACCACTTGTCACCGAAACGACTGATGACTTGCCTGATGGGACAGGCTAAATACTCTGCTTTGATATCTGCCATAATTCATGATTTTAGTGCAAGGACAGTGCAAACCGAATGCAATCGAGCTCGCTCGAATTGCTGAGGTGCAGCCTGTTCTCGCTGAGTTTACTCAGCAAAGGTAACAAAAAGTTACCAAGTAACAGCATTATACTTGGTTAATCTAAGTTAAAGCGGTTTTCGCAGAAGCCCGATAACATCACAATTCCTACTTATTGGTAACTATGACACCAAAAAGTGCCTTCTTGTGAGATTGAAAAACTTGCCGTACCTTTGCACTCGCAATCAAAAAAAGGTATTCTATAAGAAGTAAGGACAATGGACAGGCTGGAGAATCTGAAGAACATCATCATGTATCTGATGGCTGACGAGCATGTCAGCCATCGGATTCCTTCTACACTCGAAGAGCGGCAAAGGATGATGCGGGCACTGATGAACGTTTGGAGCAGCGAGAGCATTCAAGCTTGCTTGGAAGGCCGAGTCGCGACAAACGAAGACGAAGTCAACGTGTGGGAGCCAAGACCTATCAGCGAAGACTTTCTGACGATGCAGGATGCCGAGTTACAGATGCAGCGAGAGGACAAAGGGGTGGTAGAAGTCCATGACGAAGGGCTGACCATCTGGCAAGGTGACATCACCCGTCTGAAGGTGGATGCCATCGTCAATGCTGCCAATGCACAGGCATTGGGCTGCTGGGCACCACTCCACAACTGCATAGACAACTGCATCCACTCTGCCGCCGGCATCCAACTTCGCAAGGAGTGTGCCGACAAGATGCAGGGACGGCTGCTGGCTACTGGCGATGCCTTCATCACAAAAGGGTACAACTTGCCAGCCAAGCATGTGATTCATACCGTTGGCCCGATTATTCCCGACGGAATTCCCACCAAGGAACAAGAAGAGCAGTTGGCAGCTTGCTATCGCAGTTGTCTTGACCTTGCAGAGAAGAACGGCCTGGAGAGCATTGCCTTCTGCTGCATCTCCACGGGCGTATTCCACTTCCCCAACCAGCGAGCAGCAGAAATTGCCATTGAGACTGTCAAGTCATACCCCCGACATTCACTT